>CAYUWG010000058.1:0-23651 GCA_964448285.1 uncultured Chromatiales bacterium | reverse complement strand
TAACGATTCAGCGACGGGAGCGATCTATGGCAAACTCTATAATTGGTACGCGGTGAACGATCCTCGCGGATTAGCTCCTGCCGGTTGGCACGTGCCGACAGACGCCGAATGGAAAACACTTGAGATGTCTCTCGGTATGTCCCAAGCCTCGGCTGATTCAGCGAATTACAGGGGAAAAGACGAAGGTGGCAAGCTCAAAGAGGCAGGTACTGCACATTGGGCTGCACCGAATGAAGGCGCCACAAACAGCAGCGGCTTTACAGCACTTGGTAGTGGCTTCCGTTTTGGAAATACTGGAAACTTCAGCAGCATCAATTACGCGCTTTACTTCTGGACTGCCTCAGAGGCAAGTGCAGGAAATAGCTGGTTTCGTGATCTGGACAAGGACGAAGCGAGAACACGCCGCGCGCAGGGTACGAAGAGTAATGGCTTTTCCGTGCGTTGTGTAAAAGATTAGACGATAAGTCAACCGGAGTAACTGCGTGCTCCGGTTTTTTTTATTCACTAATTGCATAACCAAGCTCAAACAGTGGAGTATTTCAAGACGCGGCGTTGATGTATTAACACCGAGTGATTCCCTAAGGGGTGCTTCCCCGCTATAATTATATCCTGCTACTCATCATCCATCGCGGAAAGGACTGGATGCATAATGATTAATCTTGCGGCAATCATCAGCGATTATGAAGATCGTACGAGGATTGTTGATTCTTTCACCGAAAACCGTGAGGTCGAGGTTCATGCTTACGAAAACGCAACATCATTCCTCCTGAAAGGTGACTTAAACATCCCTGATGTCATCATTTTCGATATCGATTCAAGTATTGAACGCACGTTTATCGTACTGCGCTCAATTGCATCGAAGTACGAATCCTCAGCTATCCTCGTGTATTCATCGAACAAGGAGTCGGCAATCGTTTTCGAAGCGCTCACATCCGGTGCTCGGGGTTATGTGCTGAAAAAGGAACCGTTATCATTTATCCGTGATTGTGTGCAGCCATGTTATGATGGAGATGCACCGATGTCGCCCGAGGTTGCGAGAGTCATTACAGGTTTCTTCAATCGGCAAAAGAAAACTCAGCGGGACCCCAAAATAAAGAAACGAATGGCTCTCCTTCGATTACTTGCAGAGTGAGAAGTTGAAATTCATTTTCATAAATGGTTTTTCCGCGTACGTAATTGTCTGAACGGATAAATGTGCAATCGAATGCAGTAGCCTTGGGATGTATCTATTTCGAGATTTCCACCGATGCGTTCGGCGCGCATCGCCATGTTGCGGATTCCGTGTCCTGTTTTACTTTTGGGTTCGCTCCCGTTCTGCCCGTTGTCCATGACTTCCATGATCAGACCTAATCCATCACGGGTGAGCTTGATATGAACTTCCGTTGCATTCGAGTGCTTGGCGATGTTGTTTATCGCTTCTTTAAAAACGAGATACATGTGTTGTCGTTTATCGAGCGAGAGCTTGGAAACCTGGTCAAGATCTTCTGTAACAAAATGCACGCTGACGAGTTCATTATTCAGCACACTCATCGTGAACTCGCGCATACGATCGAGCAAATTGCCGACGGTGTCATTTCGTGCATCGATCGACCAGACGATATCACTCATACTGCTTATCACTTGTCGGCTACTGTTCGCGATCGCGTTTAGCATCGAACTTCGCCGGTCCGGCGACTGCTCGATTTTCAATAATTCGGTTTGCATCGTAATCTTCGTAAGCGTAGATCCAATATCGTCGTGAAGGTCGGAAGCGATACGCAAACGGAGAAGTTCGATTGCTCGCAGCCTTCTTTCGCGAAGCTTTACAATGGAATAAACGATTCCGATAACTGCAAGTCCGTACAGTATGTATGCCCACCATGTATTCCAAGGTGGCGGGATTATGCGAATCCGTAATGTTGTACCTGCATTATTCCAGATTCCATCGTTGTTCGATCCTTTGACACGAAATACATATTCACCTGCCGTCAAATTGGAATAGCTCGCATAGCGTCTGCTCCCACAATAGATCCAATTCTCATCTAATCCTTCAAGCATATACGCGTATTGATTTTTTTTCGGGTCGATGAAATTCAACGCAACAAACTCGAAAGAGAATGTATTTTCCTGATATGTCAATTCGAGAACTCCATCGCTTGCCTCAAGACGCTCGCGCGGTATTTCCTTGTCAAATACTTTTACATTGGTGATAAGCACCGGCGGAATAAAAGAATTAACTTTGATCTCGGCCGGGTAAAACGCATTGAATCCATCGATACCGCCAAAAAATAGTCTTCCATCGTCTGATTTCGAGAATGCGTTTTGATTGAACTCGTTATCCTGCAGGCCATCCGCAAGATCGTAATTCCGAAACGTCGAGTTTGCCGGATTAAAACGCGCAAGACCATTGTTCGTACAAATCCACAATTTCCCTTGCTGATCCTCCACCATGCCGTAGATACAATTATTCGGCAGACCGTGGCGAGTTGTGTACACGATAAATCCGTTGTTCTTCGGTTCGTACCTGCATAAACCATTCACCGTACAAATCCATATCCACCCACGCGAATCTTCATATATAGACCATATTGAGTTGCTGCACAGAGAATTACGATTGTATCTATCCTGTTGAAAAAAGCGCACTGAATCCTGTTTCGGATCGAAGAGCATCAACCCAAGCTCCGAATAGCCGAGCCAATACCTACCTTGTCGATCTTCGATCGCATACAGCAACGGCCGTCTCTTCAGGTATTTATCATGGCGCGATGAATCGAAATAGTGACGAAGCGATTGTGATGACTCATCGATTTTCATCACGCCTCCAGGCGTGATGACCATGATTCGCCCTCGTCTGTCCTTTGTCAATCCAAAAACTAAATCGGCGGCTGTTGGAGTTTTGGAAAAACGGAAATTCAAAAAACGATCACGTCTTTCATCATACCGATAGACACCTCGTCTGTCGGTGCCGATCCAAATCGCGCCCTTGGAATCCTGAATAATCCCGCGAATAGCGGATCCATCCAAGCCTTGCGCAATTGCTTTCGTTGCTAAATATGTTCTTTTCATGGTCAACATACTGTCGAATACACCGATGCCTGTACGTGTACCGACCCAGATATCTCCGTTTCGCATAGACCAGATCGTTAGGATATAATTGTTCGGAGAAATGTTCTGTGCGAGCGGATCGATCTTGTAACTGGGAAATTTTTGCTGTTGTAGATCGACTCTGTTCACACCCCCTTGACTGGTGCCGATCCACAAAGAACCGGAACGATCGACGAAGATATTGAAGAGATAATTATCACTCAGCGAGCGAGGATTTCGTGGCTCACTCGAATATTGTGTGAATGATTGAGCAAGGGGATCAAAGGCAAGCAAACCTTTCGTGAGAGTTCCGAGCCATAAGATCCCTGAAGGGTCTTCTGCAATCCCAAACGAGTGGTTGTTATCTGAGACTGTCGAATCCACGGGTTCGAAAGAAAAGGAATTAATTTTGGCTGTATTCTTATCTAAGGTGAAGATGCCATTCCAACCCGTGAACCATATTTTCCCCTTACTATCCTCAAGGATAAGTTCGAACGAACGTTGTGCACGCAATGGTACCTTTGGATTATTGTAATAAAACCTTTTAAAGGAATCCGTCGATCGATCATACAAATTCAAGCCTCCGCCATAAGTCGTTAACCACAGCGAGCCATTACTGTCGATCAACAACGACCGGACAGCGTTGGAACCTATACTTCCCGGATCGCTTGGATTGTATTTATATCGGCGACAGCGACCCGTCCAAGGGTCCATTCGATTCAACTCAGACGAAGTCGCAACCCATATCAACCCATCTGTATCTTCACACACCGCGTTGATGATATTCGAACTGAGCGAGGTTGTATCATCTTTTTTGTTTTCAAAGATTCGGAATTTCTGTTCTCCACGCTTGAGAAGATTCAGCCCGAGATGCGTTCCAACCCACAAATTCCCAGAACGATCGCAATAGAGTGATCTGATACGGTTATCGGACAGGGTGGTGGAGTCTGTCGGATCATTGAGGTAAATCTTGAACGAATATCCATCGTATCGGTTCAATCCGTCTGACGTACCGAACCACATGTATCCATCGTGATCTTGTTCGATGGCAACGACGCTGCTCTGTGACATTCCCTCAGCGAGTGTGAAGCGCTCAAAGGTTAGTTGTCGTTTCTGCGCGACGAGGGTCGATACACTTAGTACAAAGCAGCACAGCACCGCGTTTTTAAGAAACTGAGATCGTCCTTTCATATCTGAGATGCTAATACGGAAGATGACTGTCAGGATCGTTCCTGCTTGCAACCTGTTAAAAACGGATGAAATTCGAGTCGGAACGAACATAACAGCAGCGAAATACGTCAAACGTTGATAATGGAATTATCGACGAACGAAGCGAGGACTGTTAAGGGGGAAGAGCTTGTTCTTAGGATTCTATAATGGACTATATTTCACCCCGCAAGGATTTCGAAACAACCTCGGACTTAGAATTGACCTGCAATTTCCGGTAAATGTTTTTGATGTGATGACGCACGGTTTCGATGCTTATTTTCAGTCGGTCCGCAATCATCTTGTAACTAAGCCCTTCGACTAAAGCGATGACAATCTCGTGTTCTCGTTGGGTCAGTACGTCTTCCTTCACTTGCTTTTTACGAGGATTGAAAAAATCAATCACCTGTCGAGCAATCTGCGGCGACATCGGCGCGCCACCTTTGTAACACTGCTCTAAGGCATCTTTGATCTGGGGCAAAGGAGTGTTCTTCAATAAATAACCGCTCGCGCCTGCGGTTAACGCCTCAAAGATGCGGTGTGCGTCATTGTGAACTGTGAACATGATAATGTCAGTCGAAGGGATCTTATCCTTGATGTAACTTATTGCGCTTAGTCCTGACATTCCAGGCAAACCGATATCGAGGACAAGGATGTCAGGAGGAAATGTCGGATCGAGCACAGCCATGAATTCCTCGACTGAGCCTGCATCATGGAGAAGGAGCATGGATTCTTGGATGCGGAGAAAGGACTTTACGTACTCTCGGATCTCAGGGTCGTCTTCAACTATTGCGATGCTTATCATAATGCAATGTAACTGTTCGGGATGCGGAATAATATCCCATAACCATGTAGGTTTTGCAAGTTTTCTACGAGATCATCCTGTTCGCACTCAATTTCTGCCGCGATCATGTATTGTAGCCTCATGATGTCGCGTGCGATTCAATCCAATGAAATGCAGTCCAGACCGTTTCTCTAACGGATGATTCACCAAACACACGATGAAGTATGTATTGGCAGGTTTGACAACCATTGCTCAGCACGAGGGATGGTTCAATCGTCCGGATCAAAGGAAGTGACATCCAAGAATCCATCAACGACCTCCTGAGGGGTGAAGTATTTCCTGAAAGACGTTCATGCAGAGCCACAGCGCGCGCGGAATGTGAAACATGCCTTTCCAGAGACCGCCCTTCGCCTCGTTGGCAACCGAGCCATCGCGGTGGAGATAGCCGAACCATTCGCCATCGATGCGGTCCGGGAAGTATTCAAACGTGTATGCATGAATCCGCTCGAACCACTTCAGGTACCGCTCATCTCCCGTGATGTGATGAGCGAGCAACGTTGCGTAGAGCGCCTCCGTGTGAGGCCACCACATTTTCGTATCCCATTCCAGTTGCTCGACAGGTTTCCCATCGATATCCACGAAGGAGAACAGGCCGCCGTATTCCCAGTCCCATCCGCGTTCGAGTGAAGAATCGAGTATCGCTAATGCCCGTGCGAAAAGCGATGCATCGTTTCGATAGCGCGCTTCATGCAGAAGAAACCATGCGGATTCGATCGCATGTCCGGGATTGACGAGCCGGCCCGCCGGTATGTCGATCAGCTCTTCGCCATGCAGTCCGACGTTTTCAAGCAGCGCATTCCTCTTCGGCTTGTAGAACTGCGTCACGATCTCGCGAACGCAATCATCTGCAACTGTATCCAATGCATCGAACTCGATCTTGCCTCTCAGTTCCTGCACTGTGGCAAGGACGATCATCGGCATTGAGAGCGCTTTCATCGGGCGTGTGTGCGGATTCTCTTTTGGTTCGATAGCGCCGGGCGTTCGGTAGTGATGGAGCAATACGCCGAACGTCTCCTTCGCTTCCGATAATGCCTCGCTCTCGTTCGCAGCGGTTCCATATTCAGCGCACGCGATTGCGGCAAAGGCTTCGCTGAAGACATACCGCCGTTTTCTCAGCGGTTTGCCTTCGCGCGACAGCAGAAAGAACATGCGGCCATCTGCATCGAACGCATGCTTCGCCAGAAATTCGTAACCCAATCCCGCTAATTCGATCCAATCGCTCCGCTGCTCGATCGTGCGATAGAGTTTCGCATACATCCACACTGCCCGGCCCTGCAGCCAGACGGGTTTGTCGGGACTGTAGATGTTGCCGCGCCGATCCAAATAGCAAAAGTAGCCTCCATGTTTTCGGTCCGGTGCGTGGCGGGACCAAAAGGGAACGATGTTCCCGAGCAACTCCGAAGAGTAGAGTGCGAGGAGCTGTTCTGCGCGGCTGCGTTTCATGACATCCACTCATCGAGATGTTCCGCAACGAATGCATCGTCCGTGAGATGTGGATAGAGCGTGCAAACTCTCTCGATCTGTTCACGCTGTCCGGCGCTGAGCGTCTCGGGCTCGTCTAAGCACCAAATGCCTTCGAAAAGTCCTTGCCTCCGAAGAACTTCGTGAATGCCGGGAATGCATCCTGCAAAGTTGTTGGCCGCATCGAAGATCGCGGCATTTGCGTCGGTGAGCTGTGGGGCAAGCTGCATGAACTCACGCGGCACGTCGCCCTTCTCCCGGCGAATCCGTTCGATTCCCTCGAACAACTCTACCGCGCGTTTCGTCCACACTGCCCACTGCCCAAGCAATCCTCCCATGATGCGGATGCCTTTTCCGTTGAAGGTGAAATCGGAGAGTAAGTCGTGAATGATCGCGTCGTCGTTCCCTGTGTAAAGAGCGATGTCCTTTTCGCGTCCGGCATCCGCTACCGCGCGAACGACATCGAGCGTCTGATACCGATTGAACGGCGCGATCTTTATCGCGAGCACCGATCCGATCTCCACGAACCCTCGCCAGAAACGATAATCGAGAACGCGTCCTCCGACTGCCGGCTGAAGGTAAAACCCGAAGAGCGGAAGAACGTCGCCGACTTCCTTGCAATGGTCGAGCAGCATTTCGTTCGATTCATGCTTCAATGCTGCAAGACTCAACAGTGCTGCGTCGTAACCGGTGTCTCGCGCGAGTGTCGCTTCCGTAATCGCTTGTGCCGTGTTTCCGATGACGCCTGCTATGCGAATGATGCGTCTGTCTGCGTTTCGTTCGAACCGCTCGATCTCTTCTTTCGCGATTTCGAGCACTGGCTTGTAAAGGCTTAGCGACTCGTGATGAATTGCGAATTGCGTCGTGTGAACACCGACCGCGAGTCCGCCTGCGCCTGATGCGAGATAATACCGGCTCAATGCGCGCTGCCGTCGCTCGTCAAGCGTACGCTGCGCGGTGAGTGCAAGCGGGTGAGCCGGTATCACCATGCCTTCCATTAATCGTGTGCGCAGCATGTCCATTGTGAGCGATTTACAATTTCATCACGGAGGACAGGAGGTCCTTAACCTTTCGGTCGGTATCGGCTTCTGAATAGAACCGGAGTATCGGCTCGGTGCCGGACGCGCGGATGAGAAGCCATCCTCCTTCGATGCGAAATTTGTAACCGTCGAGCGTTTCGGTGCTGAGGACTTTATGCTTGCCAAGAGAGGAAATGCCTTTCGCACTCTTCGCGAGGATTTCCCTCTTGCGGGATTCGGTCGTGTGGTAATCGATGCGGTCGTAAAAGACGCGCCCGAATTCGCGATAGATTTCTTCGACCGCCTGGCCGAGCGTGAACTTCTTCTTCGCGAGGTATTCGCAGAGTAAGAGATTGTTGTAAATGCCGTCGCGCTCGGGAATGTGGACCGACGTTCCGACGCCGCCGCTTTCCTCGCCGCCGATAAGCACGCGCTCGTTGATCATGATCTCGGTGACGTATTTGAATCCGACGGGCTTTTCATGAAGCTTCAATCCGTACCGTTCACACATGCGCGTCACGATGTCCGTCACGGAGACCGTCTTCACGACACAGCCCCGCTGTTTCTTGTCTTCGTACAGGTACTTGAGGAGAATGGGAATGATGAGTTGTGTTGAAACGAAATTCCCATTTTCATCGACGGCTCCGAGACGGTCTGCATCGCCGTCGGTCACCATGCCGACGTCGTAGCCATCGTTGCGGATCATTGCGATGAACTCTTGCAGGTTCTGCGAGAGCGGCTCCGGCGGAATGCCTTTGAATCCGGGATTGTGTTCGTCGTGCAACGTGCGAACCGTTGGGAGAATTTCTGCCATCACTCCGTAGGCCGCACCGTACATCACGTCGTAAGCGATGCGCATGCCCGACCGTTCTATGAGCGCGAGATCGATTTTCTTTTTGATATCCGCGATGTACAGCGAATGCACGTCGATGGATTTCACCATGCCGGATTTCTTCAGCTCACCTATGGATTTGAGTTTCGGGTTCTTTCCGGCGCTTCGGTATTTCGCTACGAGCGCTTCGATCTTCCTGATATTTCCGACAAGCTCCGAGCCGCCGAAGTCGCCCTTTATCTTGAAGCCGTTCCACTTCGGCGGATTGTGGCTCGCCGTGATCATCACGCCTGCCGCCGCTTTTTTCCGGATGATCCCGAGCGACACCATAGGCGTTGAAACGACGCGCTCGCATAGCCACACTTTGATTCCGGCGCTTGCGATTACGCGTGCAGCGTGCGCCGCAAAGTCCTGCGAACCGAAACGCGCATCACCGCCGACAACGACCCCGTTGGCGATCTTCGGGTGCTTCTTGTAGAATGCCGCGAATGCCTGCGCGACGTAGCCGACGTTTTCAAACGTGTAATCATCCGCGATAATCCCACGCCAGCCGTCCGTCCCAAACGTTATTTCCTTCATTGATTTCTCATTCCTCTGATGCGTAATTCATGTCGCTTCGAACTTACAGCTTTGAGTGGAAATGCTGAAGAAAGTGTGGTCGGGGGTCGGAAGTCTGGAATCGGAATCACCGATGTTCTTCATTCCGTGGCGCTTCTACTTCCTGATGATGAGTTTTTTCGTTTCGCGGATTGTGCCTGCTTCGAGAACGTAGAAATAGACACCGTGGGGATAATGACTTGTGTCGAACGTGATGCTGTGCTCACCGCTTGGGCGATGTTCATTGACCAAGGTCTCGACTTCCTGTCCGTACATGTTATAGACTTTGAGCGTCGTTGGCGATGGTCTCGCAAACTGAAACTCGATCGTTGAAGACGAGCCGGCAGGATTGGGATAGTTTTGTGAGAGACGCAGAGCTTCGAGTGGCGCAGTCATCGCACCCATGGCTGAGACCAATCCTCCGGTTGTTGTTCGATAGATCAATCCGCGATACCCGACGACCGTCGCGACAGCGGGCGTTGTGTATGAAAGGCTGTAGAGATAGCCACCCGGCGAGTTCTTCGTATCGAACCATGTTTTTCCGCCATCCGTCGTTCGATACACCGGGCCTTGCTCACCGAAAAGCATTCCGTTTTGCTCATCGGTAAATGCGATACCCTTCATCCAGATATTGGGCGTCGAGGTTTGCCTTGTCCATGTTTCGCCGCCGTCGGTTGTTTTATACGCAGCACTCGCCGCACCGACGGCAAAGGCAACGTTATCGGTAGCGTATGCGAGACCGCTCAATCTGTTCGTCGTGCCGCTTTGCATCAGCGACCAGTTCGCACCGCCGTTCGTGGTTCGAAGAATCACGCCGCTGGCTCCGACGATGAGGCCGTTATCTTCATCGCGAAAAGCGGCGCGAAGAAGTTGTGTACTCACGAAGCTTTCCTGTTTCGCCCACGTGCGTCCACCATCGGCTGTTTTCAGAATGACTCCCGAATCCCCGACCGCATATACCATATCGGAGTTCACCATCGCTACTGCATGCAGATTGTTCGACGTTGAAGAGACTTCCTTCATCCAGGAAAGTCCGCCATTCGAAGTCCGCAGGATGGTTCCGGAAGTTCCGACCGCCATTCCCACGCTCGTATCGGTGAAGTCCGTATCCATAAGCACATCGCTGACGCCGCTTACGATGCGTCTCCAGACGATCCCCCCATCGGTCGTTTTGAGTATCGCACCATAGTCACCGACAGCGATGCACGTACTCGCTACGGGACAAGAAACACCACGGAGATCATCGGACATCTGTTCATTGAGCCACGTCGCTCCTCGATCCGTCGTGCGAAGGATAATGCCGGAATAACCGACCGCTATACCGGATGTGCTATCGAAAAAGGAAACGCTTGCAAGAGGCGCAGGAAGCCGCCGGTTCAGGTCTTCCCATTTCAATCCTCCGTTCGTTGTGCGCAGGAATACACCGTTGCTTCCGACGACATTTCCACGCTCCTGTCCCGCGAACGAAATCCCGAGCAAGACTCCATCCGTACTCGTTGGCTGACGCGCCCATGTCCCTCCGCCATCAGTCGTTTTTATCACCGTCCCTTCGACACCGCATGCGTACCCGGTATGTCGATTCAAGAAATGAACATCGAACAAACTCCCTATCGAGTCTAACTTCTGCGAGGACCACGTTGCGCCACCATCACTCGTGCGTACGATCGTTCCGTACTCCCCAACAGCAATGGCGGCACCCTGGTCGATCACTTGCGCTGCGAGGAGAGCGTGCTGAACACTTTTCGCCTGCAGATTCCATGTGACGCCTCCATCAGTTGTTCGAATCACGTTTCCAAACCCGCCGACGATCACTCCAACGTTCGCATTGAAGAACACGATATCCCGAAAAGAAACGTTGATGTCGATAGCCATCGCCGTCCATGTAAGTCCTCCATCGGTTGTTCGAAGGATGGTTCCGTTCGCGCCGACGACGAAACCGTTTCGTTCATCGATGAATGCAGCGGAATAGAGCGTTGCGTCCGTTCCGCTGTTGAGTGGATACCAGTCGCTCCCGCCATTATCACTCCGCCGGATCGTTCCCTTTGCGCCCACGGCGTAGCATGTGTTTCCATTCCCGTGAACGATCTTGAAGAGGTCCTGTTTTGGAAACGGATTCTGAAGATACCAACCACTCTGACTGAACGATGGTGTCCTTTCAAAGATGAGCACTCCAAGAATAAGGATGATGATGTTGCCGCGCTTTTTCATACAAACTCCTATGCTTATCCCGAAAGCGAACCGATCATGACATTGCAGTGGTGTGATGCCGGTCTTTTGCTGATTCAATTGTATCGAAAGACGCGGTTATTGTCAATGAGGAAAACTCCGAACTTCGATTCCTCTACCACCTATCCCCGCTTTCGAATCCGAACGATAATCCGACATCTCCACTAACTGACATTCGTCTTTTTTCCCCCTGACATGCTTCCGTAGATTTGCCTGACACGCCCTCCTGTGTCAAGGAAACGTGCCTGTCATCACACACTCAAACACGATTGGAATCGCATCATGGTAAAAGTCAAAGACAAGGTCTCGAAGAAATCGAAGTACGCGTACTACTTCGGCGGTGGAAAAGCGGAAGGGAAAGCGGAAATGAAAAGTCTTCTCGGCGGCAAAGGCGCTAACCTCGCTGAGATGGTGAACATCGGATTACCCGTTCCCGCCGGCTTCACGATCACGACCGAGGTATGCAGTCACTATTACAAACATGGGAGAAAGTACCCGAAGGAATTGAAAGCGCAGGTCGAGAAAGCGCTTGGGAAGATGGAGAAGGAAATGGGCGCAAAGTTCGGCGACGCGCGTAATCCTCTCCTCGTCTCCGTGCGGTCCGGCGCTCGCGCATCCATGCCCGGCATGATGGATACGATCCTGAACCTCGGACTCAACGACGCCACCGTGCAAGGCCTCATCGAACGTTCGGGCAATCCGCGTTTTGCCTATGACTCTTATCGGCGCTTCGTGCAGATGTACGGCGACGTCGTGCTGGACTTGAAACCGAAAACGAAAGACGACATCGATCCATTCGAAGAAATCCTCGAGGCGAAGAAACACGCGCGCAAAGTCCGTTTCGACAATGAACTGACTGCTGACGACCTCGAGGAGCTTGTCGTAGAGTTCAAAGCGGCGATCCTTCGTGAAACGGGACACGAGTTTCCGGACGATCCGCAGGAGCAGTTGTGGGGCGCTATCGGTGCGGTGTTCGGCTCCTGGATGAACGAGCGCGCGATCGCTTACCGCAAGATGAACATCATCCCGGAGGACTGGGGAACAGCCGTCAACGTGCAGTCTATGGTCTTCGGCAACATGGGAGAAGACTCAGGCACCGGCGTTGCGTTCACGCGCGATGCCGCGACGGGCGAAGACATGTTCTACGGCGAGTTCCTCATGAATGCGCAGGGCGAGGACGTCGTCGCGGGAACGCGCACCCCGCTCCCGATCGAACAGCTTGCAGAGCGCGACGCGAAAGCGCTCAAGCAACTGAACAAGATTCGCAAGACACTCGAAAAGCACTATCGCGACATGATGGATATCGAGTTCACGATCCAGAACGGAACGCTGTACATGCTCCAATGCCGCGTCGGCAAGAGGACGGCGTTCGCCGCCATCAAGATTGCCGTCGATATGGTGAAGGAAAAACTCATCACGCCGGAAGAAGCGCTTCAGCGTATCGACCCCGATCAGCTCAACCAACTGCTGCGTCCCGTGTTCGATCTCCGTGAAAAACAAGCTGCGATCAACGGCGGAAAGTTGTTAGCGAAAGGATTGAACGCAGGCCCCGGCGCTGCCTCCGGCAAGGTCGTCTTCAATGCGGAAGATGCGCTCACGGTAGCGAGGCGGGGCGAACCCGTCATTCTCGTGCGCATCGAAACGTCGCCCGAGGACATCAAGGGCATGGATGCTTCGCAGGGAATCCTTACCGCGCGCGGAGGAATGACGTCCCACGCGGCGCTCGTTGCTCGGCAGATGGGCAAGGTGTGCGTTGCCGGTTGTGAAGCGCTCCGTATCAACTATAAGACTCGCGAGATGCTCGTCGAAGGCAAGGACGTCGTCGTGCGTGAAGGTGATTACATCTCACTCGACGGTTCGACGGGCGAAGTTCTTCTCGGCAATATCGCAACGCGCCCGAGTGAAGTCGTCGAAGTGCTTATCGACAAGACGCTCGATCCGAAAGACGCGCCCATATATCAGATGTACGAGAAGCTCATGAAGTGGGCCGACCAGTTCCGCCAGTTGCGCATTCGAACGAACGCCGACCAACCCGACCAGGCACAAAACGCCGTCGCATTCGGTGCGGAAGGGATCGGGCTTTGCCGCACCGAGCACATGTTCTTTGGCGAAGGAAAGATCGGGCCGATGCGCAAAATGATTCTCGCGGACACTGCGGAAGAACGGCGCCAGGCGCTTGCGAAATTACTCCCGCTCCAGCGCGCCGACTTCGAAGGCATCTTCCTCGCGATGGATGGACGACCCGTCACCATCCGTACGATCGATCCGCCGCTTCACGAGTTCCTCCCGCACGATGCGAAGGGTCAGGAAGAAGTCGCGAACATGCTGAACATTCCCGTGGAGAAAGTTCGTGAACGCATCGAAGCGTTGCACGAGTTCAATCCGATGCTCGGCTTCCGGGGATGCAGGCTCGGAATCATCTATCCCGAAATCACCGAGATGCAGGCACGCGCGATCTTCGAAGCCGCTGTGAACGTGATCAGGCAGAAGAGGAAAGCATTCCCTGAAATCATGATCCCTCTCGTCGGGCACGTCAAGGAATTGAAGCTGCAGGAAGAAATCGTACGCCGCGTTGCGAGCGACGTGATGCGCGAGACGGGCGTCATCTTCGACTATCTCGTCGGAACGATGATCGAAGTCCCGCGCGGTGCGATCACCGCACGCGAGATAGCGGAGGTCGCGGAGTTCTTCTCATTCGGAACGAACGACCTCACGCAAACGACGCTCGGAGTCAGCCGCGACGACGCGGGACGTTTCCTCGCACCTTACGTCGAGATGGACATCTATCATCGCGACCCGTTTGATGCGATCGATCAGGCCGGTGTCGGTTTCCTGATGAAGCACGCCGTCAGCGAAGGACGCAAAACGCGCAAGGGAATCAAGCTCGGTATTTGCGGCGAAAACGGCGGCGAACCGTCATCGGTCATGTTCTGTCACGACATCGGCCTGGATTACGTCTCATGCTCGCCGTTCCGCGTCCCGATCGCGCGGCTCGCTGCAGCACGCGCCACGCTGCGGAATCCGAGGAAGGAAAAGAAACAGAAATAACTTGCGGCCCCTCTTCGTTCTACGCTAACCTCTCCAACACCTTCACGAGAAGCTGCCAGAAGCGTTCGACTGCCGGGATGTGCACGCGTTCGTCCGGCGAATGCGCACCGACGATCGTCGGGCCGAAGGAAATCATATCCATCTGCGGATAGACGCTCCCGATCAGGCCGCACTCCAATCCCGCATGGATGGCTTTGATGTTCGGATAGCTGCCGAACAACTCCTTGTACGCTTCCTTCGTCTCGGCGAGCGCTTTCGATTGCATGTTCGGTTTCCATCCCGGGTAACCGTCTCCATGCGTCACTTCCAATTGCGCAAGCTGCATAACGGAAGTGACCTGCTGAACGACGTCGTACTTCTCCGACTCGATCGAACTGCGCTGGCTCGTTCCGATGATGAGCGATCCGTCGTCTTGCACGAGCGTCGCTAAGTTCGTCGATGATTGAACGAGTCCATCGATATCCGGGCTCATCTTGATCACACCGTGGGGCAATGCGTGAAGCGCATGGAGAAGCACGTCGAACTGCGATGCTTCGATCACCTGTCCGTTTCCTTCGGTGAGCTTCGCTTCAACCGCCACGTTTGGTTCAACGGAGCCAAGTTCATCGCGGAAGAGCGTAGTGAGTTCACCCAATCGATCTTGGATCTTCCCGACAGCATTCTCCGCGACGTACACGACGCATTCCGCTTCGCGTGGAATGGCGTTCCGTTTACTCCCCCCATTGATCGTCGAGAGATGCATTGCATGATCCTTCCTGAGCGTCGCAAGCGAGCGCGCGAGAAGTTTGATCGCATTCCCCCGCCCCGTGTTGATATCCAATCCCGAATGTCCGCCTCGCAGTCCGCCGACCGCGATCATCAGCGCGACGGCTCCCGGCGGAGGCGCTGAGAGCGTGAGCCGTAGCACGCCTTGTGTATCCATCCCTCCCGCACAACCGACGTACAGATCTCCATCCTCCTCCGAGTCGAGATTCAGAAGGATCGAGGACTGGAGAAAGTCCGGTAGAAGCTGCTTCGCTCCGGTCAGTCCCGTTTCCTCATCGACGGTGAAGAGAAACTCCATCGGCGGATGGATGAGGTCCTTCGATTCGAGAACTGCAAGCCCCGCAGCGACGCCGATCCCGTTGTCCGCGCCCAGAGTCGTGCCCTCAGCCCGCACCCACTCGCCGTCGATAAAGGGCTTTATCGGATCGTTGTCGAAGTCGTGATCGGTTCCCCTGTTCTTCTCGCATACCATATCGACGTGACCTTGAATGCATACCGTCGGCGCATTCTCGTGGCCGGGAGTTGCGTCCTTGCGCACGACGATATTCCCCGTCGCATCCTGTCGATAGGCATAGCCTAACTCTTCAAGCTTGCCCTTGAGGTGCGCGAGAATTTTCTCTTCCTTCTTCGAAGGCCGCGGGACCTGTGTCATTCCGTAGAAGTGTTTCCATAATGATTGTGGTGAAAGTTCAGTGATGGATTGGGGCATGTTCAATCTCCTTCTTCGTTGTACCCGTTGTGCTGTGGATTCATCGAGAGCAAGTTAGCGGAGTGCAGGCGATGGGACAAGAGCGATTGTCACGAGTGGGATTTGTGATTTGGGATTTGGGATTTGCGATTTCGGATTTGGGATTTTCGTTCGATCCCACAGGTGGTAACGAGCGCATCGAAGCAATCTCCTACCCACGATTTTGAATCGTTGTCGAACGACGACCCTGAGCGTAGATTCTGCTATCGGACGAGTTTAAACAAAAGACAAACAGGTCGTGAGCAGAATCGAAGTCGAAGGATTTCAAAAGTATCCATCTCAACCAACCAAGGGGTCGCAGGCAAGGGTTCTCAAGAAAAGTGAAAAATTGGCTCTTGGTTTTGAAATTCCTCATGGTGATTTTTACGACGTTCAGATTGTTCTTCACTTAGCCGGAAGGAAAAAAGCCATGAAGCGCGTCAATGATTTTGTTCTGATCGTTTGCTTTCTTACAGTAGCATCAGCAATGGTAGAAGCGCAAACCAAAACAATCGACGGTGAAATCGCATTCGATTTCAACAACGGCTACACGATCGGGCCACCTACTGCGACCGTGACAGTGGAGCTTGACGGGGTTGTGTTCAATGAGGTGGGCAACAATTCTGCGGTTCTGTCCCTTGACGGCTTGCCGAGTGGTTTGTACATGATCTCCGTATTGGGTGAGTCCGGCATTCTCCACTACGGAAAGATTCTACGAAGATGATCGATACTCGAACCATGTCTGTATACATAAAATCCCTGTCCGTCACAATATCGGCGATAACTCTGTTGCTCATCTCCGTCAATAAATCGTTTGCCCAACTCGAGATCGAGTATATCGGAAAAGCCGTTGACTCAACGATAGCGTGGGATGTTATGAAATACAAAGATCTCCTTTTAGTAGCTGATGTAAACTTGTTTGGTAATGCGCTTTCCGTGTATAAGCATATCGGTAACAGGTATGAGCTTCAGTACTCAACACCGCTATACTCACATGTGAGAGGTTTCGTATCTGGTTTAGAATACTTCGATAGTACATTTTACCTTTCGACGAACGACGGCTATCTCTTTGCCTTCCAAGACAGCTTGGGCAGGATTATAAAGAAAGCGTCACGCAAGGTTGGCACCTACTCTCTAATGACGTCCGGGGAACACGGGGTCATTGCCACCGAGGACTATGCCATTGCGCGTGTATCGTACAGCGACAATAAACTTTTCGTTGACACGATATATATTTGGAAGTATGAGATATTAGGAGCTTTGCTTGCTTATAGGAATTTCCTCGTTGTAGGATCATGGAGCAACGATAGTGTCCTTGTATTTCGGCATACAGATTCCTACAAGTTCCTTGAAACTGTTGCAGGACAGAGGTCTATTGACACAAGGTGTTTGTACGCATACGATGAGTATATCTATACGGCCGGTTTGGATAGGTTCATCTACGAATACCGCATCATCGATGGCAAAGTGCGTTTCAATCGAAGAATAGAGCTTACATCTCCTTTCAGAGAAACGATATCCGGTTTTCGTATAGGCGATTATCATATCCTTACTGAGCAGCAGATGGGTTTATATGCGTGGAAACACGATACGACCTATCTTTCCCAACAGGTCTTCGCTTGGTCTCCGCGCAGGGACTGGTACTCTAAACTCCGCATGTTCGGCGACACGCTGTTCCTCTGCTCGGACTGGGGTATTGCCATGTTCAGCGTGAAGCATCCAACACTCAGCGTTGCCTTTCCCCGAGAAAGTTCACTTCAAATCTATCCAATGCCGTTTCAAGACCAGTTCACTGTCGAAACGAGAGAACGCTACAAAAGCATAAAGGCCTATACACTTCTCGGTAAGGAGATCGCTTTGAGCTACACACCTACCGCAAGCGGTTACCATGTCACCATACCCAATCCCCCTGCTCAAACTATCCTACGAATGATGGCCTCTGACGGCAGCGTGCGTTCGCACATGGTTTTACGAGCTTCAAAAAAGGAGTTCTAACCAATGTCATTTCGAGCACGCCGATCTTGGGCCGGTTAAGGTAGAAAAAGAGAGTGACGTAGCAGTCATTGCGACGAGCGAAGCGAAGTAGCAATCCTCAGCGTACGAAGTAACACGAACAATCACCTCACCCAGAGCGCAGATTCTGCTCTCGGACGAGTTTAGATAAAAGACAAACAGGTCGTGAGCAGAATCGAAGTCGAAGGGTGAGCGCATATTCTGCCTGCCCTTCCTAAGTGCTGAGCTATCGGACCTAACTTTTCCCTTCGATCTTCGCCCATGTATCACGCAGCGTCACGGTGCGGTTGAAAACCGGCTTTGCCGGCTGGGAGTCTTTATCGACCACGAAGTAGGCAAGGCGTTCGAATTGTACGTGCGTACCGACGTTTAGCGACTCCAAAGCCGGTTCGATGAGCGCATCCGGGATAATGCGAAGCGATTCGGGATTGATGCAATCGAGGAAGGTCTTTCCCTCTTCCGATCGCTCAGGGTCGGACACATTGAAGAGTCGATCGTACAGGCGCACTTCCGCTTTCTTCGCATGCGCTGCAGATACCCAGTGAATCGTCCCTTTCACTTTTCGTCCGCTCGTGTCGTGCCCGCTCTTCGTCTCTGGGTCGTACGAGCAACGAATCTCGACGACGTTGCCCTGCTCATCCTTCACGACTTCACTGCACGTGACGATGTACGCATAGCGCAAGCGCACGGAGTTGCCGGGATAGAGGCGATGGTACTTCGGCGGCGGCGTTTCGCGGAAGTCGTCCTGCTCGATGAAGAGTTCACGGGAGAAAGGCACCGATCGCGTACCCGCGCTCTCGTCCTCCGGATTGTTCACCGCCTCAAGCTCCTCCGTCTGTCCTTCCGGATAATTCGTGATGACGACCTTCAGCGGATTCAGCACTGCCATGTATCGCGAAGCGCGTTTGTTCAGGTCTTCGCGAAGACAAAACTCCAACATCGCGACGTCCACGACGCTGTTCGTCTTTGCCACGCCGACCCGGTCGCAGAAAACGCGAATGGATTCGGGCGTATAGCCTCGGCGTCTCATACCGGAGAGCGTCGGCATACGTGGATCGTCCCAGCCGTTCACGTGTCCTTCTTTCACGAGCTGAAGGAGTTTGCGCTTGCTCATGACCGTGTAGTTGAGATTGAGGCGCGCGAATTCGATTTGCTGCGGAGCGTAGATCTCAAGCTCCCTCACGAACCAGTCGTAAAGCGGGCGGTGGTCTTCGAATTCGAGCGTGCACAGGGAATGCGTAATGCGCTCGATCGAGTCGCTCTGTCCGTGCGCGTAGTCGTACATCGGATAGATGCACCACTTGTCGCCCGTGCGGTGGTGCGTCGCGCGCAGGATGCGGTACATAACCGGGTCGCGCATGTTCATGTTCGGAGACGCCATATCGATCTTTGCGCGGAGTGTTCGCGAACCGTCGGGGAATTCGCCGTTCTTCATGCGTTCGAATAAATCGAGATTCTCTTCGACGCTGCGATTCCGGTACGGGCTTTCCTTTCCCGGCTCCGTCAGCGTTCCGCGAAATGCGCGGGTCTCTTCAGCGGTAAGGTCACAGACGTACGCTTTGCTTTTTTCAATGAGCTTCAAAGCCCACTCGTACAACTGGTCGAAGTAATCGGAAGCGAAGTACATCCCGTCCCAGTCGAAGCCAAGCCAGTGGATGTCCTCGATTATGCTATCGACGTACTCCTGTTCTTCCTTCGTCGGGTTTGTGTCGTCGAAGCGGAGGTTGCACTTGCCTCCAAACTCTTTCGCGATGCCGAAATTCAGGCAGATCGATTTCGCATGACCGATATGCAGATAGCCGTTCGGCTCGGGAGGAAAACGGGTATGGACTCGCCCGTCGTGCTTGCCGGAAGCGTTGTCCTCGAGGATGATGTTGCGGATGAAGTGCGAAGGTCCTGTTTCGAATGTTGCGGATGAGATATCTTGGTTCATTGAATGGTCTATTTGTTCAGTCATTGATTGCAATCAATTTACAAAACTCGATTCAGGGGGCAACGACGATCCCTTGGACTTGTAGGGAATTTCGACGATGAAGTCTAAATTGATGAAGGCTGTTTACCAATAGGTGTTTGAATGCCGGTTCCATTCAGTACAATTCATAGGAAGAAGATTCTCATCATCGATGGGATCGTGGCGATACTCTGCGGACTCGGAGCTTACCAGTTAATCCTCAAGCCATCGACCGGCGCCACACTGGATGAAACGCCGGACGGATTGACCATCGTATCGGAACTCGTCGAGACAGGTTTTCAGGCGGGTGATAGGATCATGCATGTGTCGAAGCATCCGATCCATTTCGCCGAAGAGCTTGAACAGATTCTCGACAAATATGCTGTTGGAGAAACGGTTACAATCGACGTTCTCAGAAATGGAAGCCAAAAATCTGTTGCAATCACACTCGTTACGCATCATTCAATGCAAGCCTGGATTCTGGTAGTCATATCGGGCGCGATATTTCTTTTTTTAGGGATATATGTGTTTGTCAAACGTCCTGATGATATCGCGGCGTATCTTTTTCATTTGACCTCGATCAGTGCGGCAATCATCATTCTCTGTAGTTGGGGTCGATATACCGTGCTGCCAATCGTTGTCGGTATCGCACCTCGCCTGATTTACTTTATCGCGTATGCGTACCTCGGTACGCTATTCATTCACTTCACCTTCCTCTTTCCACGAGAGAAATTTCCGCGTCGTAAAAAACTACTCGTCGTGCTTTATACGCTTTCGACATGTCTGTTCCTCAGTCAACTTATCACCCAAGCGATCTTCTTGATCACAGACAGCACGTCTGCCCTGCATCTGTTCATATTTCCATCTCATCGTGGCTCACGACTCCTGCTCAACGTCGGTCTCGTTTTTGCAATCGGTAATTTCATCCACTCAGCACTCACGGCCAAGGAAGAGTCGGAACGCCGGAAGCTCAGACTTGTCATGGCCGGTATGTCCGGAGTGTTAGCCTTCGCGCTGCTTTATCTCTTTCCGCTGTTGATCGGCGACCCGCCGATTATCACCGAAGAATGGAGCACTGTACTCGCAACAACCGCTCCGATCAGCTTTGCGATATCGTTCGTCGTGTACAATCTCATGAACATCGATGTCTTTATCCGGCGCAGCACCGTTTACTTCATCGGCTTTGGCTGGCTGGCGTTGCTCTTTGCCGGATTAGACTGGATCGTCATCACCCTATTCGGACGCCCGAGTTACGGCGGACTCGTTCTCGTCTCCATCGTCTCGATCGGGATTTACATGTTCCTCCTCGAATCGAAACGTGGCGTGATCCAGATGTTCGTCAACAAGAAATTCTTTCGCATTCCGTATGATTTTCGTGCCACGCAAAAGTCGTTTGCAGAGACGATCAAACAGATGTACGATTTGGAGACGTTGGGAAAGACCGTCGTATCCATGATCGATTCCGTCATTCCGATGGATCGAATCGGATTGTTTCTGATCGGGCCGAGCGGCTTGCGATTACACGTTATGGCGCATAAAGGCTATGACGTTCTCGAACGGTTCGGCGTCGAATTTCGCTTCGATGAATTGCGTATCGATATGCGCAAACCTGTCGCGTTGAAACACCTTGTCGAGCCGCCTGCGGTTTTTATACAAGGTGATGAGTCCGTCTTCACTCGATGGCGAATGGCCGTCGTATTTGCGATGCTTGGCGAGCGAGGACAGGCAATCGGTTTTCTCGTCCTCGGGAAAAAGAAATCCGGCCAGCGGTTTTCATTGGAGGACATGGACTTGCTGGCAACGGCCGCATTACAAACCGGCTTAACCGTCGAGCGCATTCAGTTGCACGAGAAACTCGTCGTAGCACGCAGTGAGTCGCAGCATCTTCAGGAGCTGAGCGATCTGAAGTCGTATTTCGTTTCGAGCGTTTCGCACGAGTTGAAAACGCCATTGACATCCATTCGCATGTTCGCGGAGATGCTGGACCAAAAACTTCCGCCAACCTCCGACGATATGCGGAAATATCTCCGCGTCATCGTCGGTGAATCCGACCGGCTCAGTAGATTGATCAGCGACGTGTTGGACTATGCACGAATCGAACGCGGCGAGATGCTTTACCAGCGCAGACCGCATGACCTGCAATCCATTCTCGATAGCGTTCTTTCCGTGATGGAGTATCAGCTCCTCATGAAGAAATTCCACGTGACGACTTCCTTCGAAGCGAAGAACGTCACTCTCTCCGTCGATCGCGATGCGGTCGAACAGGCCGTGATCAATCTTCTCTCGAACGCCATGAAATACGCGGGCGAGAAGAAGGTCGTCGAACTCAGGACAGGGACGACCGATCGTGAAGCATACGTCGCCGTTCGCGACTTCGGATGCGGCATTCGGAAGGAAGACGTTGCACGGTTATCGACTCCGTTCTTCCGGCTGAACGAACACAAGAACATCGCGGGCGCAGGATTGGGACTGAGCATCGTCCGGCATATCATGAAAGCCCACGATGGCCAACTCCACATTGAAAGCACACCCGGCGAAGGGAGCACGTTCACTCTTCACTTTCCTCTTGATGAATCCGTTGTACACGCATGAACGTTCGGGAAAAATCCATCCTTATCGTTGAGGACGATCCGGCTATCGCACTCGGACTGCAGGAGCTTTTCCTCGGCGAGGGCTTTCACGTGACACACGTCGATAACGGCAATGAAGCGATTCACATCATCGAGCGGAGCGCACCCGAAATCGTGGTCCTTGACGTCGGACTTCCCGGTATGAATGGTTTCGCCGTGTGCAGACGTCTCCGTGAGTCTTCGTTCATGGGAGCGATCCTGCTTCTGACGGCGCGCGTGGAATCGCTCGACAAAGTGATCGGCTTCGAAGCGGGAGCGGACGATTACGTGACGAAACCTTTCGACCCGCGGGAACTCGTCGCCCGCGTCAATGCACATGCGAGAAGGATCACGCGCTCAGGCGATACCCGGCACGCCGGGAACTACGCACCGGACGGCTATGATCGCCATCTCCGTGTGATCATGTTCACCGATATCGTCGGCTATTCGAAATCCATGCACGAGAACGAGCGGCGCGCGATGCACGTGCTCGCGTTTCACAATGAAAAGATGGACGCGCTGATCATGCGCCACAACGGTCGAGTCGTAGAGATCATCGGCGATGCGTTCCTCGTCCTTTTCGAAAGCGCGCTGCACGCCGTCGAATGCGCGGCGCACACGTTGCGGTACTTCCGGTGTACGAACCGTCTCAAGCCGATAAGTGAACGGATTCATCTGCGTATCGGCATTCACCTCGGCGATATCTTCGAACGCGCCGACGACATCAAAGGCGATACGATCAACGTGGCTGCGCGCTTGCAGACGTTAGCCGACCCCGACGCGGTGATCGTTTCAGAAAGCGTCTATCACGCGACCGCTCAAGCATCGCACATTACCATGCACTCGCTCGGCCTGAAGAATCTGAAAAACATTCCCCGACCGATTCAAGTTTATCATCTCTCGTATTAAGGAGGCGATCATGAAACGAATCCTCATCATTGAAGACGATGCCGCCATACTCGAAGGCCTTACCGAAAGTTTTGCTCTGGAGCAATACGACGTTCGAACGGCAACCGACGGCATCGAAGGCTTCGAACTCGCCCGGCAGGGTGATATCGATCTCATCATTCTCGATCTCATGCTGCCGGGAAAATCCGGCGAAAGCATATGCCAGGATCTGCGTAAAAGCAACATCGCAACGCCGATCATCATGCTCACGAGCAAGAGCGATGAAATAGATCGCGTGCTCGGACTGGAGTATGGTGCGGACGACTACGTGACGAAGCCGTTTTCCGTGCGTGAACTGCTCGCGCGCGTGAAAGCGGTTTTGCGGCGAAGCAGCGGCGAGGG
>CAYUWG010000057.1:19815-24413 GCA_964448285.1 uncultured Chromatiales bacterium | reverse complement strand
GCCATGAGATTTCCCTCGGTTAACAAACCGAGTAGGAGCGCATAAAGGATGGAGTTCAGTAAACCCACCCTAGAAACTTGGTAGAAGGTTTGCATAGAAAAGCCTTTCGTTAAGATGATTGGTACGTGTGTTTTGAGATTTCCTGCATTCAGAACCACAGTATGCGTGTGATTCATTTTGAGTGTGGGTGATTACAATGGAACATACTTGTAAGCTACCTCTACTCACAAGTGCAATCTAAACCGTGAAAATCTTCCACGCAAGCTATTTTTTCACACAGTCGAACGCAGACATCCGATCGGAACTAAGCCCACGTCATTCGTGAAGCGATCTTGCTTTACCCGATTCGATGGCGAATGATCTCGCCTTCGATCATGTAGATCACGTCTTCAGATATATTCGTCGTGTGGTCTGCTATCCGTTCAAGCTGGCGAGAAACGGATAGAAGATGAACCAGTGCATCGACCTGGTCAGGAGTTTTTCGAATTTCTTCTTTGATGAATCGGTACATCTCGCTGTTGATCTGGTCAACTTCATCGTCCATGGCACAAACGGCTCGCGAGAGTTGTGCGTCCAGCGCTATCAGTGCATCGATGCTCTTCTTCAACATAGCCATCGTTCTTTCAGCAAGAAGACCGATCCTCTCCGGAATGGCAATCGGTGTAAGTTCAGAGAGTTTCTCTGCACGCTCTGCGATATTCGTTGTGAGATCACCGATGCGTTCGAGGTCGTTGTTGATCTTGAGAACGGCTATGATGAATCGAAGATCGACGGCAACCGGTTGATAAAGAGCCAACGTTTTCAGGCAATCTTCCTCGATCTCCAGTTCCATCGCGTCGATGCGCTCATCGAACGTAATGACTTGGCGGGCAAGCTCCGCGTCTCTGTTGTCGATGGCTTGAATGGATTGGCGGAGATTCTCTTCGACCATGGCACTGAGAGTCAGCACTTTTTTCTTGAGATGACTGATTTCTTTCTGAAGATGTATCGACATTGAAGTGCCTCTTATCCAAACCTTCCGGTGATGTAGTTCTGTGTTTGCTTTTCCCTCGGATTCGTAAATACGGTGTTCGTATCGTCGAACTCGATCAGCTTCCCAAGGTAGAAAAATCCGGTTTTGTCGCTCACACGGGCAGCCTGCTGCATGTTATGAGTTACGATGATGATCGTGTAGCGCTGTTTAAGTTCGTAGATCAATTCTTCGATCTTGGCGGTGGAAATCGGATCCAAAGCCGAAGCCGGTTCATCCATCAGAATGATCGAAGGTTGGACCGCGAGCGCTCGCGCGATACAAAGGCGTTGCTGTTGACCGCCCGAAAGCGCCAAGGCAGATTTCTTCAGTGTATCCTTCACTTCATCCCAAAGTGCGGCTTGGCGCAGGGAGTGTTCAACAACCTCATCGAGTTGGTTTCGGTCTTTCACTCCTTGAATTCGTAATCCATACACTACGTTCTCATAGATCGTCTTTGGGAATGGATTCGGTTTCTGAAAAACCATTCCAACCATGCGACGGAGTTCTTCAACCCGGATCGAGCCGTTATATATATCCGTGCTATCGATAAGGATTTCTCCTTCATGGCGAAAGGATTCGATGTAGTCGTTCATTCGATTGATCAATCGTAAGAACGTGGACTTCCCGCAACCCGACGGACCGATAAGTGCTGTTACGGAGTTTGGAGCGATGCTGAGAGACACGTCGTCAAGTACGTGATGATCACCATAATAGACGTGAACGTTGCGGGCTTCGAGGACATTCATACGGATCGGGTGTTTGTTGTCATTACCATTGGATTCTTCTCTGCCACCGATTCCTAAGATAAATCGCAATACCGTTCAGAAGTAGCGTCGCCGTGATGAGAATGATGATACCGGCAGCCGCATTGATCAAAAACGCTTCCTGTGGTCTGCTCGTCCAGTTGAATATTTGGATCGGCAGCACGGAGAATTCATCCATTGGTGTAGTGGGAACGAACGGGACATACGCGAGCGCTCCGACAACGATCAGCGGCGCTGTCTCGCCTATTGCGCGAGAGAGAGCTATGATCACTCCCGTCATGATTCCTCCCATCGACGCGGGGAGCACTTGCATCCATATCGTTTGCCATTTGGTCGCTCCCATCGCAAACGATGCTTCGCGGATTGAATTCGGCACAGCCCGAATCGCTTCACGAGCCGCAACGATGATGATGGGAAGTATGAGCAGCGCAAGCGTCAAAGCACCGGAAAGAAGGCTGGAGCCGAGCGTGAACCACCGTGCAAACACCGTGATGCCCAGCAAACCATAAATGATAGAAGGGACGCCGGCAAGATTGGCGATGTTGATCTCGATGAGACGACTGAATCGAGTCTTCGCACCATACTCTTCGAGATACAGTGCTGCTGCGATTCCAATAGGAACAGCGAGCACTGCGGTCAGAATGAGAATCCAGAGTGAACCTACTAACGGAGTGAGTAAGCCGGCTCTCTCGGCAAAGCGTGAAGGTGACCCCGTCAGGAAATCCCAACTCAATCGTTCGAATCCCAAATAAAAGACCGCGATCAAAAGGATTGCGAGAAAAAACAATCCGATGGTGGTCGTTACAATTCCCAGATACTGAAAAAGACGATCCTTCAATTGATTCGAGCGGAGATTACTCATAGCGTTCCTGATATTTGCGTTTAACCCAGAAACTGAAATTGTTCAACGTGAACGTCAGTACGAAAAGCGCTGTGCCTGCCGCGAAGATCGACCGATATTCCAATGAGTCGTGAGGGACGTCGCCCAAAGAAACCTGCACGATGTATGTCGTGATCGTTTCGATCGGGACGAACGGGTTCAAAGTCAACCGCGGTTGCTGACCGGCAGCGATTGCGACGATCATCGTTTCACCGATCGCGCGCGAAATCCCGAGAATGACCGATACGACGATACCGGAATACGCGGCTGGAATCAACACATGCCGCGCGGTTTGAAATCTCGTCGATCCGAGACCATATGCCGCTTCGCGCAGCGACAGCGGGACGGCTCGCAATGCATCTTCACTGAGCGATGAAATGTACGGGATGATCATGATACCCATGACGATTCCCGGAGAGATTGCATTGAATCCTGCAAGCTCCGGAAAGAACTGCTGGAGAAACGGCGTAACGAACATCAGTGCAAAGAAGCCATAGACTACCGTCGGTATGGCTGCGAGAACTTCGAGCGTCGGTTTGACGATCCGCGTGAATTTCGGAGGCGCGTATTCGTTGAGATAGATCGCTATGGTCAATCCGATTGGAACGGCTACAGCGATCGCGATCGCCGATGTGAGTAACGTTGCCGTTATGAGTGGAAGAATGCCATATCGCTTTTGAGTAAAAAGCGGCGTCCACTCCGTATCCGTGAAGAAATCAATGAGGGAGACGGATTCAAAGAACGATAGAGCTTCATAGAAGAGGATGACAATGATGCCGACCGTTACTAAAACGGTGAGGAAGCTGCTTCCAAAGAATAGCTTCTCAATGATCCATTCCTTGCGGCGCCAATCACTGCGTTCGAAGCTCAACTTCTATTTGTCCGCGGTTCGCTTGTTCATCAATTCGATCAAACGAACACCAACGTGATTCTCTATTCCTTCTAACATGGAACCCGTCGTTCTTTTCTCGAATCGCTTTCTCGCCGCGGCGTACACGTCTTCCGGCAACGCTACATAACCCACGTCTTTCGCCCATGATCCAATGTGCTCGAGATAGTAACTCACGAACGTCTGAACTTCAGGCCTATCGCATTCTTTCAGATTGACGTAGATGAACACGGGTCGTGAAAGAGGTTGGTAGGTTCCGTTTGCAACGGTTTCCTGAGTTGGAACGACAGCATCACTCCCATTTTTCGAATCATCGACGCTGATGGGGACGAGTTTCAATTTGTCAGTGTTTTCTTCGTAGTACGCAAGTCCGAAAAAGCCGAGTGCCAGTCGATCCATCGAGACCCCCTGGACGAGGACATTATCGTCTTCGCTTGCCGTAAAATCACCTCGGCTGGCGCCTGCCTCGCCAACGATTGCTTCTGTGAAATAGTCAAACGTTCCTGATGCAGTCCCCGCTCCGAACAAGTGTATTTCTTCATCAGGCCACGAAGAACGGATTTGATTCCACTTCTTGATCTTTCCTTGAGCTGCCGGTTCCCAGAGCTTCTTCAATTCAGCAACGGTCATGTAATCGACCCATGTATTCTCCTTACCGACGACGACGGCGAGACCATCGTAAGCCACCGGAAGTTCTATGAACTGAATATTCGCAGCGGCGCAAGCTTCAGCTTCTTTCTTTTTTATCGGACGCGACGCATTGCTTATATGCGTTTCGCCACGTGAGAATTTCTTGAAACCGCCTCCGGTGCCGGATACACCGATCGTGGCTTTCACGTTCGGGTATAACATCCTGAACTCCTCGGCAACTGCTTCGGTCAAGGGATAGACGGTACTTGAACCGTCGATCGAAATCGATCCGGAGAGATCGCCGGTGTCATGCTTGCCGCTCTTTCCGCAGGACGAGATGACAAGCCCAACGAACACGAGGCTCAGGGAAAGTAATTGGTGAATCATTCTCATAATGGATGGAGTCCTCTGCTCTTCTTTCTC
>CAYUWG010000057.1:0-19715 GCA_964448285.1 uncultured Chromatiales bacterium | reverse complement strand
AAAGTAATTGGTGAATCATTCTCATAATGGATGGAGTCCTCTGCTCTTCTTTCTCGCTGGTGTGATTTAAAAGGCGACCTGAAATCATGTTTGAAGGATATTGGCCGACCCTCCGGATTTCAGTCGCGAATGAACGAAGTTTACCATGATCGTGCTGACCGGATTGAGATACCAGTTCAATGCGACTGTGATATTGTCTAAGGCGTCACCCTGATTGGGTGCTTCCTCAAGATCCAACACGGAATAACGACCAGCGATCTCGATTGCGCCGGTACCGTTGCGCGGAGTGAAGTTCGTTGCGGGCTTCATTCCGGAGAAAACACCGCTTCGCTTGCTGTACGGCTTTCTCTCGCCGGTAAGCATGAAGCTTCCTTGGACGTAACACCCGAAGAGATTCAATGCTTCTCCGTTCGTCAAAGACACTCGTGATGAAGTGTACTCACTCTGAACGGTAAGCGAACTGTACTGAACTGCGAATTCGATATCGAACAGATTCGCTGATGCTGCCGAGAGAAGTCCCGTATCGATGAACTTCGGGGTCAGATTCGCTTCCGGATTTGCAGAGACGCGAAGCACTTCGCCCAATGGATTGCGCCTGCTGCCTGCCGCTCCGATATGAACGAGAAGTTTCTCATCCTCGACCGGAAGTGCTGTAAGCCTTCCTGTTAGGTTATAATTCGCATCATTCATGTTGCGTGCAACGGAGGTGCCGTCCTTGAAAGCCCCAACCGCCCAGGTGACCCGTGAATCGAGCACTGTATTGAACAGCATAATCCCGGGTTGTCGTGAAGGGAAGAATACATCCGGCAACGCACGTTCAAGAAAAACTGTGTTTGTGCCGCTCGTAAGTTGGTCCATGCCGAAAGGCTCTTTAAACTGCCCAACACGCACATTGGCAATCGGAAGACCGATGAGTCCGAAAAAAAGGTCCTTGAAGCCAACATCACCCTTTGCGAAATCATACTGCATCTTAAACTCAACGGCTTCATACAGGGTGCCTGCAACGCTGAGCCTCGCTCTTCGGAACTGCGTTCCATCATGCAACACGCCTACGGTATTTCTTAGCACGTCGCTTTCCTTAAGGAATGACCAATCATTCTGAAGCACCAACCCGAATCGAATCTTGGTTGAACCACTCGTTATCTGAAGCCCATCCTTCCAAATGATGCTGGTGGCGTCTTCCTGGCCAGCCGCGTCGATAGACAATGAATGACAGACAAATAAAAATGAGAACCCAATTCTTAGAGTTCATCTTGTCCTTTGTTAATGAAAACATCGTACAAATGTAGGACGTAGTCTTCCTCAAAGACGAAGATTTATTGTTAGGATTCTGTTAAGAGTTGATTGGGAAAACGAGTTGGAACCGACTCCCGACGCCTAATGTGCTCTCAACGAGCACTTCCCCGTCGTGGATTTGCATGATGTGTTTGACGATCGAAAGCCCAAGACCGGAGCCACCGCCTTTGCGGCTTCTCGATTTATCGACGCGATAGAATCGCTCGAAAATACGGGAGAGATGTTCTGGAGCGATACCTGATCCAGAATCGATTACGGATATGGTCAGCGTTGCATCATGGCGTTGGACGTCGATGACCACCGTCGAATCCGGCTCGCTGAAGGCAATGGCATTTTGCATCAGGTTGATCAGCGCTTCTTCAACGAGTCTTTGATTGCAATGCAGCACTGAATCCAAGTGGCCGGAAGTTTTCAACTCAACGCCGGATTGCATGGAAGAAAACTGACAGGCATGCAAGGCATTCTGAACGGCAGTGGAAACCTCGACTACCGCAAAGGCAATCTGTTTCTTCTCTTCATCCTCTTCGATCCTGGCAAGCAAAAGCAAATCATCGATCAGTTCCTGAAGCCGCTCAGTATGCCGTTCTATGATCGTAAGGAAATTCCGCACGTCCGTTTCATTGCTCGATGCACCTTCGAGCAAAGTCTCGACGAATCCACGAATGGCGGTAATAGGCGTCTTCAATTCGTGAGAAACATTCGCAACGAAGTCGCGGCGAATCGATTCTAATTTTCTGAGTCGCGTGATATCGTTGAACACGACGACGGCGCCCATCACATTCGAGCCAACCGTCGTGAGTGGTGCGCAACGGAAATGCAACCAGCGGTTGGAATCCGGCAGATGCACGATCCTTTCGTGTTCGCCACCCGACTGAAGGACGCTCTCAAGGAAGAACTGAAGTTCTGCATAGCGGAACACTTCCCGGAATTCCCTTCCTACCGCTGGCAGTTCTTCCAGGTTCAGCAGTTGCATCGCCGAGCGATTCAGACTGATGATCTTCTCATCGCGATCGACTGCAAGCACGCCTTCAGTCATGCTGGCGAAAATCGCATCCCGTTCATTTCGTTCGTTGACTGCGCTTCGTATCCGCTCATCCAATTGATTTGCCATATCATTGAGCGCGTGGGCAAGATGATCGAATTCTGCGATCTTGATGCCAGGAATGAGATACTGGAAATCCCCGCGAGAAAATCTTCTCGCTCCGGCGAGAAGGTGGTTCAAAGGACGAAGCCGCGACTTGATGATGATGACAAGAACGCCCACCGAAAAGAAGGCCACCAGCGCGCCGATGCCTAACAATATATTTCGAACAGACTCAGCCGTTTCTATTATCTCGTTGATTGGAAAGGCAACGCGGACAACGAGAATCACCTCTCCATCCCGAAGCAATGGCACCGCACCATAAGCCATCTCTGATCCCAGTGTCGGGCTGTAACGTACAGCCGTGCCGTTCTTCCCCTCCAACGCCGTTCGTATTTCCGGCCGATTTCGATGATTGTCCATGAGTTTCGGATCTCTTTCAGAATCCCCTAAAACAGTACCGTCGGGACTGATGCAGGTAATACGGGAATCCGACCACCGGCTCAGGTTTATCAAAACATCCGTCCAGAGTTTTCTGTCCTTCGAATGAGTCATCGATTGAACTTCTCTTCCGATGAGATGCGCTCTGACGATAAGATCGTCTAACATCGCCTCTGTGAGTTGAGTCTGTGCTCTATCCGCAGTGATAAATGAAAAGAGGATGAAGCCGATGAAAACGATGATGACGCCCGGTAGTGCGAGTTGCCAGAGAAGACTCCGGCGTTTTTCCTTAAGAAACGTCATACACCTCTGAAAACCGATACCCAACACCTCGAACAGTCTCGATAAGCGTTCCGGAGAATCCTAATTTTTTACGCAAGCCCGCAATGTGTACATCGACGGCGCGATCCGTCACCGGATAATCGCCACCACGGATTGACTCAACGATCTGAGACCGGGAAAACACTCTTCCCCGGTGTGATGCGAGTAAGTGAAGAATCGCGAACTCCGTGAAGGTAAGCTCGATAGGTTCATCATCTACTTTCACAATATGACGTTTGAGATCGATTACGATGCGTTCAACTGCAAGCATCTGATCTTTCTTCGTAATGTCGGATGACAGACGTCGTAACAGCGAACGTGCGCGCGCCATCAGAACGGAAGGGCTGAAAGGTTTCGTAACGTAATCGTCCGCACCGATATCCAAACCTGAGATGACGTCCGAATCTCTATCCTTTGCCGTCAGCATGACGACAGGGACAGATCTCGTTAGGGGATTGCTCTTAATACTCCGACAGACTTCGCTTCCATCCAACTTCGGCAGCATGAGGTCGAGAATAACGAGATTCGGTTGCTCTCTCCGCACCTCCTCGAGTGCCGACCTTCCATTATCCGCCTCGCGAACGGTGAATCCCTCCTTCCGAAAATGATGGACAAGCAACGCCCGGATGTCATCTTCATCTTCAACGATCAGTACATCCATTTTATCTGCAAAGTCCATGTGCACCTGAGCATAAACATAAAGCAGAACACATTCCCCTCACACAATCCTTCGTAATGAAATGACTCTCTTCAGGCTTGGTCTATGGCTTCTTCAAGAGTGTTGAAGATGGGGAAAACCTTCGTGAACCCGGCTATCACGAACAGCTCTCGTACATGACCTTTCGGATTGCACATGGTGACGCCCCATCCGGATTTCTGGCGGTCTTTCGTCGTTTTAATAATCGCCCAAAGCCCTGCTGTGCTGATGAAATCCAATCCCGACAGATCGATTATCAGCGAACCTTGCATCGATGCAGTATGACGGACGAGTTCTTCTTCGAAATGCTGTGCGACGAACGAGTCCACTCTTCCGTCAATTGCGAGAATCCATTTTGATTCAATGGAGCGTTCGGATATGGTGAACTGCATCGTGATAGCCTCGGGTTATTCGTGTTCCGGATTCCTTTTCTTTCGCATGATAAAAACGTTCTTCCCATTCTCCCGCCTGTACTCGAGGTCATCCATGAAATTCCGAACGAGATGTATTCCAAGCCCGCCGATCTTTCTTTGATCGAGCGGCACGTCCAAATTCGGAGTTTCCTTTTCGAGCGGATTGAATTCCGTCCCGTCATCGGTTATCACCGTTTCCAATTCTGATTCATTCAAGGTAAACGCCACTTCGATAACGTGTTCGTCATTATCATCGTAGCCGTAGGAAATGATGTTCGTGAGAAGTTCGTCTAAAGAAAGCGTTACAGCAAACACGATGCTGGACGGAATACCGTTCTGTTCTTCCATGCGTTGCAGAAGTTCGTGAACGCGTTCAATCTCGGCAAGATCGTTTCTAAGTTGAATGGAAATCGGGTTGGTCATACCATCTGTATTGTCGGTCAGATTACTCTTGCCCTTCGGAGCCTTTCTTCGACGGAGTTTGATTTTGGAATTGCCTGAGAGATTGTTTGAGGTCTGCAAAGTCGATCGGTTTTGTGAGGTAGCCGTCTGCACCTCCTGAGATCGCCGAGTTGAAGTTCTTCTCGTCGGAGTATGCAGTGATCATAAATACACGAAGGTGCGGTAAACGTTGCTTGATGGTACGGAGGAGATCAAGACCGCTCATTCCGGGCATGTTGATGTCGGAAAGAATCAGCACGAGTTCCAATCCTTCATTCGTACTGAGATATTGCAGAGCTTCTTCACCGGAAAACGCGAATCGGAACTCGATTTCACCGGAGCGAATCTCATGGCGAAATTGCTGTTTGAAGAGGTACTGGACGTCGGATTCGTCGTCAACCACCATGAGCTTCATCGTGAGTTTCCTTTCCGTATTTCTTGCGTGTGAGTCTTCATGAAAGATGGATTCAGATGTAGCGGGATTGAATTAACTCGGATGCCGTTTCATCCAACTGGTCTTCGCGGCGATGCTCTTCGAAGACGTTGAGGAGATCCTGTGTTCTCAGCAACCGCTGGCGTGTATTGTGAAACTCCCGAACGATTTCACCGCGATGCATCATGATCACACGGTCACCCATATGAACTGCTTGCTGCATCGAATGAGTGACCATAAGCGTGGTGAGTTTTTCGCGGGTGATCAGTTCTTGTGTCAATCGAAGAATCTGTTCCGCGCTTTTTGGATCGAGTGCCGCGGTGTGTTCATCGAGAAGTAATAACTCAGGCCGAACCCACGTCGCCATCAGGAGGGTCAACGCCTGACGCTGACCGCCGGAGAGCGTTCCCATCGGACTATCGAGGCGGTCTTCCAAACCAGAGCGAAGAAGTGAAACGCGTTCACGAATCGTGTTCCGAACCGCTTTGGTCAGCGCAAGACCCAAACCAAACGGCGATCCCCGATGGATGGCAAGAACGATATTCTCAGCCACGGTAAGCTGCGGTGCGGTGCCGGTAAACGGGTCCTGAAACACACGTGCGACGCGTCGAGCACGCTCGTATTCCGTCCAGTGCGTGATGTCCTTGCCGTTCAGTTCGACGGTACCGCTGTCGGGTTTGAGCGTTCCGGCAATCACATTCAACAGCGTCGATTTGCCGGAGCCGTTCGAACCGGCAACGATCACGAATGCGCCGTCAACTATAGTCAGGTCGACGGAGTTCAGCGCCTTGGTCGTTCGATCCGTGCCGTTGTTGAATGATATGCTGATGTTTTTCGCGACGAGCATCAGGCGGCTTTCACATGTTCCCTGCTCGACCGTCGAGCGAACCTTGGGAGAATCAACGCTGCAAAAACAAACAAGGCAGTCACAAGTTTCAAATCCTGCTGCGGAAGTCCTGCCTGGAGTACACCGGCGACGGCAAGCCTGAACAAGACCGAGCCGATTACAGCACTCACGAGCAGCCACCCGAAATTCTTTTTCGGCATAACCGTCTCACCGATGATGACGCTGGCTAAACCGAACACGATCATCCCGATGCCAAGCTGAATATCCGCGTAGCCGAGATATTGCGCATACATCGCGCCTGAAAGGGCAATCAATCCGTTTGAAATTGCCAGGCCTATTATCAGCATGACGTGGTCATTCATTCCGATCGCGCGAACCATTCGTGGATTATTCCCCGCCGCACGCATCGCAAGTCCGATCCGCGTGTTGAAAAAGTAACGGGTAATGAAAACGTAAAGTGATACGGAAACGAGAGACATGACCACGACCATTATTTCTTGCAACGAAAGCTGCGCAGCTTCCAATGTTGCAATGAAATCCTGTGAGAATGTCTCGCGACCGACCGTCTCTGATCGCGTAATGATGGTCGTCTCGTATAACAGCGGGATATGACTCGCTCCCATGATTCGGATGTTGATGGAGTAAAGCGCGATCATGACGAGAATACCTGAGAGCAGCTTGTTGATACCGAATCGCGCATGCAGTAATCCGGTCAGTGTGCCTGCAATAAAACCACCGAACACAGCAGCGAAGGTTGCCAGCAATGGATCGACGCCTTCAACGATGAGAAGCGCCGCGATCGCGGCACCGGTCGTGAGCGAGCCATCGGCAGTGATGTCGGGGAAATCGAATATGCGGTAGCTGATGAATACACCGATCGCAAGCAGCGAAAGGATAAGTCCGATGGAAAGCGCCGAGATGATTACCGGCATGGTTCACTCGCAATTTGGAAATACATTACAATCCAACTCCTTCGATCGGTGCGAACCACGCGACGCCTTGTCGGAACAGACTTTGACCCTGACCGATGAGTACACGGTCGTCATTGACCAAATGCAGCAGACCCAACAGAGCGGGATCCTGAAAGATGTCTGCAATCGTTTCTTTCAGATCCAAGGTTCCTTTCCTCATGGCGCGGTAGCCGCAGGCGACCGCATGGGAATGCGAATACATTCCGGTGCCGTCCGTTTGTCTCAACATTCGACTCAACGGAGGTCGTGGGTCACGAGCGACCACTCCGACGACGAGCGCAAGATTTCTTCCGAACACAGGTTCTGTCGAGAAGGAGATCCACTTCTTTATTTCAGGGTGATCGAGTAATGAACCTGCTACCGATCCCTCGACCGGAGATTTCTTCAATGCGCAGCCAACCAGTCCGAGTGTTTCGGCGATCAGAACGAAACCAACAGAGATTGAAGATGAGATATCGAGGATGGATTCTTCTATTTCGGAAAGTGTTAAAGATTCTCCGGCATCCCGAGCTTGAAAGCGTGTGAAAAAACGAGCCGATCCTTCGCACGTAATACCATATAGGACGTGCATCTCAGGGAGAAACGTCCCTTCCGCTATGGAATAATCAGGCACGCTGTTCGTGTCCGACGGCAGATAGACAGCGGCACCTGCTACCGCGAGAAACTCACCGAACCGGTCTCTGCAATCGGAATAGTTCGTTCCTAACGCACCGAGGCCAAAACCGAACATCGACGGCTGGAAACGCTCGACCGTACAGTCATCCGCTGTGTATGATGCGGTGAGCAGAGGCTCGGTATCCCCGATTACACGACAGCGATATGCGGCGTTGGAATCGAGCGCCGATGTTTCGAAGGAACCATTCGTGCTCTCGTGAATGCTGACTTGCTTCTCAATGCGCGTCTCACTCTGAACATGCTTTGAAGCCGGTGCACTCTGTAAAAGGAAATTCGATAGTCCCGATAGATCCATGACGGTCTTCACCAACGGGATTGGATTCTCTATCCTGAGAACACCTCCGATACCGATATACTTCTTGTAGTACTGCAAGAGGACGCTGATCCCTGCACTGCTCATGAAAGAGACCTTCGAGAAATCAAGCGTCACGTTGTGTTCGCCTTTTCGTAAACAGGATTCCAATTCACCGGCCAGATGATTCGACCAATACGAGTCGAGTCGGCCTTCCAACTCAAGGATTACCGTATTATCCTGTAAGGGCCGGTGAACGACTTCCATCGGCTATTTCGCAGCCACGTTTGACTCGATTACTTCGTTAGCGGCATTCAGTATTTCCTGAGGAATAGTCAGCCCGACCGCAGCGGCATTCGCCGTATTCGCAATCACTGAGAATTTCGAAACTCTCTGGAATGGGATCGTTGCCGGGCTTTCGCCCTTGATGATCCGTGAGATGATTGACGCTGCACTACGCGCCGCTTCATAATAATCCGGTGCAACGACAAGCGCAGAGCCGGCGCGCGCCTGCCCATCGACAAAAGAGAAAACGGGGAGTTTGAATTGATTCGCGACCTGAACGATGGACGGGAATGCAGAGCTGGTCAGGTTATCCTCGATCTGGCAAATCGCATCGAGCTTGTTTTTCGAACAGAGCGCCTGCATCGCTTGTGATACGTCCAGCCGGGAATTCACACCGAAGGATTCTACTTCAATCCCTGCTTTGTTCGCGGCAGCGAGCAACTGGCTTCTATAGTAGGTTGCATTCAGCTCCGTGGTGGAGAACAATGTTCCGATACGTTTTACATTCGGCAGGCATTTCTTGATATACTCGATCATCCGATCGAACGTGGTCATCGTGTAAACTCCCGTAACGTTCGGAAGATGAGCGGAGTCGCTTTCCCCAACCGTGCTGATGACAAATGGGTTTGCCACGACCATGAATACGATTGGAAGTTTAGAAGCCCGCTTCACTGCTGCGTGCAACGTCGGCGTTTGAAGGGAAAGCAGCATGTCGGTTCCATCGGTGGTTGTCGCATCGATGAGGCTTAACACCGTCGGGATATCCCCTTGCGCGCTTCGGGTTTGAAGCTCGAAATCCTCGCCTTCGACCAAGCCGACGTCCCGCAAACCGACGAGCAAACCTTTCTCCGTATCCTCGGTTTGCTTCAGGTCCTCATACTTCACGATCGTGAGTTTCCAACGCTTCTTCGCACCATCCTTTTGTCCTTCATCTCCTCCGTTCGATTTGCATCCAAAGAAAGAGAGTAACGGAATCACCAGAAGAATAATGAGCGTTTTGAAAGCACGAGCAATAAGCATTTCACCTCCGATAAAAGTCTGTGGTTGTTTCTGAAATGATTGTGTTCATTGATAGAGTTCGCCTGCGGTGCGAACGATTATCTCCCTTCAGGCAATCATGCTTTGAATCGCCTCATCCTCCGTAGATCGGACGATGAACAGGTTGGATATACCGGCAATGCGGAAAAGCTCATGCAAGTATTCTGTCAATCCACAGATTGCAATGCTGCCGTGCTTCGGTTGCACCTTTTTCGCTGCCAGTAAGAGAACACGCAGTCCCGTACTGTTGATGAAGTCGCATTGGCTGAAATCCACCAACAACGATGTTTCGCCTGCATCGAGAACCGAGACGATCTTCTCTTCGAATTGCTTTGCTGATACCGAGTCGATCCGGCCAATCAGCCGGACAACTGCGATCTGATTTTTTTTCTCATCAACGAATTCCAAGTGGCATACTCCTCTGGTGTTGGATATAAAACTGTTTTTCCTCGATGGGGCTTATATCCCGTTGTATCGAACGGAGAGAGCGGTGATATCATCCGATTGCGGTGCTCCATTGACGTAGGTCTGTACATCGGTAACGACATTTTTTACAAGACTTTCAACCGTTGAATCCGACTGCTTTTCGAGGAACTCCTTGAGACGTTCGTCAGAGTACATTTCATCCTGAATATCCATTGCCTCTGTGACGCCATCAGTGAAAATGAAAATGGAATCACCCGGATTCAATTTCAATGATGCTTGCTCATACGTGAATCCTCCCATGATGCCGACGACAATGCCTCCTGTGATTCCGATTTCTTCAACCACTCCACCGGCACGAAGGATATACGGAGGATTGTGCCCGCCGTTTGAATAGGTCATCTCTCCCGTTACCGTATCGAGAACTCCATAAAAGACCGTCACGAACATCGCTGTCTCACTCTCAGAGCTGAGAATCTTGTTCGTGTGAGTGAGACATTCACCGGGACTGACGCCCTTGATCGCCGTGCTCTTCAATAACGTCCGGCTCATCGCCATGAAAATTGCAGCGGGCACCCCTTTCCCTGAGACATCACCGACAACGAATCCGAAGTGACGATCATCGATGAGGAAGAAATCGTAGAAGTCGCCACCTACTTCCTTCGCGGGCGTCATACTTGCAAAGACATCGAAATCCTTCCGGCCAGGGAACGGCGGGAAAACCTGTGGAATGATCGCTTGCTGTATTCGGCGGGCGATATTCAGCTCCTGGTGGATTGCATACAATTGCTCTCGCGCACTCAGGGCTTGCTTCAACGTATCTATATGGTTCGTCGTCTTTGCGAGCGTAATCTCCAAGTCGGTGAAATCGATCGGTTTCGTGATAAAGTCGAAAGCACCCCGGTTCATCGCTGTGCGGATATTCTCCATGTCGCCATAAGCAGAAACGACGATGGCTTTGAGCAATGGACGGTTGTTCGATTCCGAAAGCTTCCCTAAGAAAGTCAGCCCATCCATCTCCGGCATATTGATGTCGGTCATGACGATTTCGACGTCGGGTTCTTGTTCGATGATTTTCAGCGCTTCAATTCCGTTCTGCGCGAAAACGAACTTCATCTCCTGTTGTTGAATTTTCTTGCGAAATTTCTGCCGGATCAATAGCTCCAGATCAGGCTCGTCGTCAACAACAAGCAGTTTGAGACTCATTCAATGGCTCCTTTCTTGACTTCGTCGTCGTACGATCGAGGTCTTTCTCACGGGGAAACGGTGCGGTATTTGGGAAGCGAGCGTAGTGTATCACAGAATTCACCGCACTTTCAGCAAGTGCCGTAGCTGCGTATTGGTGCGCAATATAGAAAAAAATCAGAACGGCGAAACAGCTACCGGCGATAGTGAATGATCCTGATGCCATAGTAAGTGTATTCTCTATGTCGTGCGTGTGTCTCTTCGATGATCTCCGGGATTCGTCCACGTTGGTCCGATATCCAGGAGTGACTGACGACAAGAGCCAACGCTCGTTCGCTTTCTGCCAAATGGCGAACCTGCGCTTCGTCACGCGAAGTAAAGATTGGCTCCCATCCACGCTCGAACAGACGCGCGGGAATGCCCCAACCTTCGACCTCGACTCCCAGGCCATGCCAATAGTATTGCAGAGGAATTTCACTGAGAGGCGACGTGTAGAGTGGAAAGACGCTCTGTTGAGCGAGCGTATGAACCATTTTTGCAGCGGAGCGCCAATCTTCCTTTTGCACAGAACCGAAGTAATAGAATCCACCACTTATTGCGATGAGAACGATGAGTGCGCCGGCTGCGATTGCCGTGAATCGCCGCTTCATGGATGAAATTGCCGCTCCAATAAGAATTGAAAGCGGAAGCATCATCCATAACACTGTCTTGGGCAGGAGTATCGGACGCCACACACTTATGAATGTCATGCTAAGGAATGGAATGGCGATGAATGCAATGGTGAATACCGATAGCCGACGATCATTCCGGACTGCGCGAACACCGGTTAACGCGATTGCCACGATAACAATGACGAGCAGTATGCGCACCGCTATCGCTTGATGATAATGAAACGGGGTTACAATCTGCTCGATGGCCTGAAGGATCCCTCCCGGCTGAAGCGGAGGAATCCAGAAGTGTTCTCCTGTTTCACGGATCTGTCCCATCAGAGAGGGAATCCATGGAAGCCATGAAAGGATTACGACAGAAGTCAGCGAAGCGACAAGCAGGAGTCTTGTCTTCTCGTGTCGGAAGTTCCAGGCAAGAACGAGCAATGCACTGAACACGAGGAATATGCCAGTGTTATGGCTGTACAGTGCACCGACCGAACCAATCACATAGGCAACCTGAACTCGGACATTCGGTCGTTCATCTGTGATGAACTTCGCGACGCTCCACATGACAAGTGCCGCGAAGAAAAACATCATCGCGTACATCCGCGCTTCCTGCGCATATTGAATCTGGATAGGAGAACACGCGATTATTCCAGACGCAATCATCCCCGTCGTGAAGGAATGCATCCTCCCGATGGCGAAAACGAACGGTATCGCACTTATGCTGAAAATGACGGAGAGAAATCGCATCCACCATTCGGAAGTATCGACCTTCAGCCACGCAGACATTAGGATGTAATACAGCGGAGGATGCTGGTCATTCTCAATGATTATTGGAATAAGCTCACTGATGGAATGCGATGCGAACCACCATGACTGCGCTTCATCCCACCAGAGGCTTTGCTCTCCGAGTTGATACAGTCGCAGAATCAGTGCAAGGAGAAGGATTGAAACGAGCAGCATCCATTCGAACCGCCGTCTTCCATGCTCAATATTCATTGAGGCGAATCCGTGCATTATTGCTTCAAGAACGGTCCGGGTGAAGTGACATGCTGAACACGTGGCGAAGATAGTGATTATACCCTGTGCCATGGTATTCTGCTCGCCGGCGAATGAAGAATCTTATTTATCCGTTCTCTGTGCATGGGGAGGTCGAGAATTTTCTGCCGCAAGACAGCCTGTGTGAAAAGTCATTGCGAGCGTAGCGAAGCCCTCATCCCCTCGGTTTTAAATCGTATTGAGAGATTGCTTCGTCGCTTCGCTCCTCGCAATGACTCAGTAATAACCTTTTCACACAGGCTGAAGGGCGACTATTCTTGCTTGCCATTCATCGAAGATGAATGGCGATCGGTCAAGCAGGATTGCTCGTCCAACTTGGGTTTTCACAGCATCGTAGGGCATGGAGATTTCCTTGTTTGAATCTGCATAATAGTGCACATTTCAACCGTCTTGTTGGGTCCTTTCACCTACAGATCGGTTACTCTCTTTGCACATACTTTACATCTGCCAGTATTTCCCTCCTGAAATGGGCGCACCTGCCGCCCGAGCCTATGAATTCAGCAAGCGATGGGTCGCCGAGGGGCATAAAGTTTCCGTGATTTGCGGGATTCCCAATCATCCGGTCGGGAAAATATATCCGGGCTATGAAAAGAAACGCCTCCTTCACGAAATCATCGATGGCATCGACGTCTATCGCACCTGGGTATTCGTCACTCCCAATGCAAAGAAGTGGCGGCGCAGTTTCAATTTTCTCTCGTTCGGTTTTTCAGCGGCACTCGCAAGCCATGCATTGCAAGACGTTGACGTTTGTATTGCCACGACTCCACAGTTTTTCACCGGTGTGAGCGGAACGTTCGTAAAACGGCTCCTCGATGTCCCGCTCGTTCTGGAGGTTCGCGACCTTTGGCCGGACTCGATTCAGGCAGTCCGAATAAATACGAGCAGAGCATTCCTGAACTTTCTCAGGCGCATCGAACGATCCATGTATCGACAGGCGGACAGAATCGTGATTGTCAGTGATGCATTCCGTGCGCACCTCATTGGGAAGGGCGTTCCCGATGATAAAATCCACGTCGTGACGAACGGTGTTGCGACGACCGTATTCGACAACCGGCCGCGAAAGAGATTGCATTTCAACGGACCGATGAACGACAAATTCATCGTTGCCTACTTCGGTACGCAAGGGCTTGCGCACGGCCTCGAAACGATGATCGATGCCGCACGGCGACTGCAGGATGAACCGGACTACCAATTCGTCATTGTCGGAGAAGGGGCAGAGAAGAAGCATCTGAAGAGGTATGCGAACGGCCTTTCGAATGTGGTATTCATAGACCGGCAAACGAGGGAACGTGTCGCGGAGATGCTGAACGAAGTTGACCTCCCGTTAGTCCTGCTCAGAAATGCGGAGTTGTTCAAGACCGTAATCCCTTCGAAGATGTTCGAGATCATGGGGAGCGGTAAGCCGATGGTTCTCGGCGTCGATGGAGAAGCGAAACGCATCCTTCTCGAAGCACAAGCTGGAATTGCCGTCGAACCACAGAATACCGATGAACTCGTTGCAGCCATTCAGACTTTGAAAAACAATGCGGTATTGCGGAAGCAATTCGGTGAGAACGCATACCGTTACGTCCGCGAACATTACAACCTCGATACGCTTGCTCAGCGATATCTCACGATTCTCCAATCTCTATGTTGATCCGCGCTGCCCTTTGCTTTTTCCTTTTCTCGCCACTTCATCTCGTTGCACGTTCGGCAACGGACTCGCCGTTTTCCATAGAACGGATTGACGCTTTCCGATGGCGGTTAACCGTACGGAATGACCTTCCCCGTTTCAGAACAGTTCACGCGGGAAGCGATACATACTCAAGCGTTGAGATTCCCGGTTATCGTTCCCTGCCTCAGTACGGCTCGCCTGCTATGCCTTTCAAACGATTCGAGTTCGGTGTTCCGCCGAAGGGCACCGTTCAAATCAAAGTGACGTCATCGGACATCGTCAATGAGAGCCGCTCGCTGCTCGCCTTTCGTCCTGACGAATACAACGCGCCGAAAGTGCAAGAGCATCTCGCCGTTTCATACCAGTCTTCCCACGTCGGATTGCAACGAGCGATTGTCGAGTTCATGCCCGCACTCTACGATGCGCAGCGCCGTTCGCTTTCATGGGTGAAATCACTCACGGCGGAGATCACGATTTCAGCGCCCGATGGTTTAGGAGTGACAACGATTTCAACGGAAATACCGGACGTCATCAACGCAACCGATGCTGTTCATTGGGCAAGCCCGGCAACCCCGATGCAGCTCGTGCCAGGTTGGTATCAACCGGGTGAAGACGCACTGAGAATATCGATTCTGCGTGATGGAATATATCGCATCACGAAAACCGACGCGATGAATGCCGGCATGAACCCGGATGCGGTCGATCCGCGGACGGTAAGGCTGATGAATCGAGGGAACGAAGAGCCGATCACCTTTCAGGGCGAAGCGGACGGGCGCTGGGATGAAGGAGATTTCATCGAGTTCTTTGCGATGCGGCGGTACGGGGAGAACGGTGCATACTACGATTTCTGGAGTGACGAGAACATTATGTTTCTGCTTTGGGGCGGTGCAATCGGGAAGCGGCACGTTCCCATCGATGCACGTCCGGGAAGCGAGCCTCTGCTTTCATCCTATAAGCAACGACTACACTTCGAGCGCGAAGTCATTTACCACGCCGGTGATAACGATTTCGAACAGAATGACTCCGAATATGTCTTTGGTGAAGGCTGGGTGTGGAAATATTTACTGAAGAAGGATACGCTAGTCGTTCCGTTCGAAGCACCCGACCTCGGTGGAGGCGATGCAACACTCCTCGTCCGGCTCAAGGGATCGTCTCGCGATGTGAGCCTGGTTCGTTTGAGCATCAATGGTACGATTGTATCCGAGTTCGACATTCAGGGCTGGGAACTGATGACGCGAAAGGAAACGCTTGCCGCGGGTCTTCTCAAAGACGGTTCGAACACGCTCATCGTGACCAGTGTCGGGAAGGTTGCCTGTCCACCGGAAAATCCGAATTGTTCGATCGAGCGCTTCTACGTGGATTGGGTTGAGTGCATTTACCCGATGAAGCTCCGTGCATCGAATGAATTGTATCTCGATGCTGCTATTGGATATGATTCCACGGCAGGCCCGGAGTCACGACGCGTTATCGTTTCAGGTTTTTCCAATCCCGAAATCACCGTTCTGAATCGCACCACTGGTGAGCGGCTTGCCAATACGCGAATCACTTCGAGCGGAAGTGAATACTCGGTTGAATGCGTAATCATCACTTCGGATTCGTATGTCTTCTTCACCTCTAATGCCGTCCAATCTCCGGCGAAACTCTCCCGGATAACGCTTCCGCTCAGTGCCGGCACGGTTGAACCGGACTACATCATCCTCACGCATAAGAGCTTTCGTCCGGCTGCCGAACGACTCGCCTCGTATCGCAACACAACGGACGGATATGAAACGCTCATCGCCGAGGTGGACGATCTTTATCTCGAATACAACTTCGGATTGAAACACCCTCGTGCGATGAAGGACTTCGTGCGATCGATCTACGAACGTGCAACGAAGAAACCGCGCTTCTTACTCATCCTCGGTGATGCGAGTTGGGATCCGAAATCCCACCATCCTGCCGGATTTAAGAAAGACATCGTCCCGACGTATGGCAATCCTGCGAACGACAATTACTTCGTCGCACTGGGACCCGACGAAAACAATTTTCAACCACTTCTGCACGTCGGGCGCATCCCGTGCGAAACACTCGATCAGGCGCATGATGTCATCGATAAAATCGTCGAGTATGAAAGCGCACCACCGCAGGACTGGAACAACCGCGTTCTTTTTTCCATCGGTGGAAAAACGAAGGAGGAACAAGACCGGTATTTTCTCCCAGGCATTAAACGCCTGACGAACACATGGGTAAATCCCTATTGTCTCGAACCGCGAACCATCATCAAAAAAAGCCTCGATCTCGTGAGCTACGACGATCTCGATACGCTGCGGTGGGAGATGAACAACGGCGTTTTGTGGTACTACTTCGTCGGACACGGGGGGACACGAATCATTGACGTTGGCATCGAACGCCCCGACATCTTCAACACTGCAGGGAAGTATCCGTTCTTCATCACGATGTCCTGCAACACCGCGCACTTCGCCGAGCCATATGAAACCGGGTTGAACGAACTGTTCCTCATGGCAAAACGCAATGGCTCCATCGCTTCGTATGGCACGTCCGGGTTAGGCGTTGTCGGCTATGATGAAGTGCTGAGCGAAGGGATGTTCGATGCGATTACGAGAAATCCGTTAGCGACATACGGCGAGATATCGACCTATGCGAAGAACAAACTCATCGATGCGACGAGTCTCGGCAATCCTATTACGCGAAACACGGTGAACCAATACGTCATCCTCGGCGATCCGGCGACGCGGTTGCCGCTGTCGCCGAACGCAGAACTCGCGGTGAGAGCGAGCGACATCCGAACGACTCCCGACATCATCACGCAATTGAAACCCGCAATCATCAAGACGCGCCTGAACAATTTCGGCAAATGCCTGACGGACAGTGTCGATGTTCGCTTGCGTGTCGTCCATGGGATGCAGGAGGTTGCGTCAATCACGAAGCGCATCGAGCCTTTCCATCTTACGACGGAACTTGAATGGCCATTCGATTTCGCGAGTGTCTTCGGAACCGTTTCCATCTCCGTCGAAATCGACCCGGCGGGGAAAGTCACCGAAGCGGTGAAAACGAATAACACGGCCGCGATCACCCGCAACATTCTCCCCCGTGGGATCACCCCGATCTTTCCGCTCGATCTTGCCGTCATTCCATCGAGCCAATCCGAGATCACCTTCGTGCTCGCGAATCCTCCGACGGTTCCTGACGAGGTTTTCCAGCCGCGCATAGAGTTGCAGGTCGCACGCACACCGGATTTCAACGCTCCGCTCGTAACGCTCTCACAACCTCTGGACTCCGTCTTCACACGCATCGAATGGACACCCGGCCTCAATGACGGAACGCTGTACTGGCGCGCAAGGGTAATCTCGCAGTCATCCGTGGAAGATTGGACAATCACACGTTCATTTTCTTTCGATGCGCAACAGCTCACCGACGAACGTTGGTGGATGAAAGAAGCCGGACAATCGGGTACGCATGCGCGCGTGAACGCGGAGCAATTGCCGGACGGCTCATTCATCCTCGGAAGACGTGACATCGAACTGGAAATCGTTTCAGCGGGCAACAACAACATCGACATTCGGAATTTCGTCGAGATGCGTATCGATGGCCGACGCTACTACTCGGAAACACGCAGCTTCCACGTGCTCGTCCTCGAACCGGTTCGCGGTTTCATCGTGGACTCGGCGATGTTCGACACGTATTGGTCGCGAGACAACGTCGATGCGATGACCGCGTTTCTGCGAGCCGTCCCCGACGATCACATCGTCATGATCGGCATAGCCGATGACGCCGCCGGGTCGAACAACAACATGCTCACCGATGAATTGAAGACGGAGATGAAAGCGTTCGGCGCCGCGCTCGTGGACAGCATCCGTTTTCGCGACTCCTATGCGCTTATCGGAACCCGGAGCAATCCCGCGCGCGTCCGTGAAATGCATCTCGGTTTCGGTGCGGTGATCTTCAAGGACACGCTCAACGTCACGGCAGTATCGGGATTGGTGCGCAGTCCCGTCATCGGACCGGGGAATGAATGGCGCACGGCGCGATGGGAAGGTTCACGCGGCACATCCGCAGGCCGAATCGACATCGCAGTGTACTCTGCAACCGGCGAGAATGACTCGTTGCTTCACCTCTTTCCGGACGTACTTCCCGGAACGGAATTACCACTTTCAAACTTCCCCGGAATTCAACTACCGTACATTCGTTTTGAAGCTCAGCTATGGGATTCTTCCGGAACGTCCAGTCCACGTATGCAGTCATGGGATTTCACCTATCGCTCGATCTTTCCCGAACTCGGGATCAACAACCAGAGTGTGATTGCATCGAGCGATTCCGTTTTGGAGGGTGAACCGATGATGCTGCGTGTCGGCGTTGCAAACGCAGGACGAACCGCGGCATCGGAGATCAAAGTCCGGCTCAGCATTCAGGGCGATACTCAACGGATGGAGGAACGAACGCTCGCAGTCATTCCGCACGGCGAGAGACTGCAGTACGTCGATTTCCAGCTTCCAACGGCCGGCTTGCGTGGGGAATGGTCGTACAACGTCCAGCTTTCACCCGATCAGGAGCGCGTGGAATATTACCTCGGCAACGATTTCTACTCGGGGAGATTCCATTCGACGAAGGATGATTATCCGCCGCAACTCCTTGTGACATTCGACGACGTGGAAATAGCCAACGATGATTTCGTTCGTTCTAATCCCGCCATCGACGTCCGTGTTCGTGATAAATCACCGTTGCCCGTTACCGACACGTCGGCAGTGCGCGTGTACCTTGACGGTCGTCTCGTTTGGCTCGTGAACAATCCCCTGGTGACGTACTCATCTGGAATGAACGGCGATGAAAAGATCAGTATTCGCATCACGCCGTCTCTCGCTCCGGGCGTGCATTCTCTTGCCGTGACCGCAAAGGATGCAAGCGGGAATCCTGCAGACACGATACCCTATCAGGTACGCTTCCAAGTCTCCGGCACGAACCGCGTCGATCACATCCTTCCATTTCCCAATCCCTCCAATGGCCCGATGGATTTTACGTTTCGCGTGCTCGGCGATCTGAAGCCGGATGAAGGAAGAATCAAGATTTACACACTCGGCGGGAAATTGATCAAAGAAATCGCCATCGATCCGGAAATACTTCGCGTCGGCTTCAACCGTGTCCCATGGGATGGCCGCGATGGGGAAGGAGATGCAATCGCAAACGGCGTGTATTTCTACAAGCTCATTCTCCGCATGGGCGAACACACTTCCGAATTCGTCGAACGGTTAGCCATATTGAAGTAAGCTCGATGCGCCGTCTGCGTTTGGTTCAGCCTTCTCATTCTTCTATTTTTGTCCTGCCTTTGCCCCTTGGTGTAATTGGCAACACGTCTGACTCTGGATCAGAAAAGTCTAGGTTCGAGCCCTAGAGGGGCAGCAATGGAGATCGCACTCTCCTTAAATATTGGCGCGTTCGTCTAGCGGCCAGGACGTGGCCCTCTCAAGGCCGAAACACGGGTTCGATTCCCGTACGCGCTACAAAGCCCGGCTCGA
>CAYUWG010000056.1:0-24766 GCA_964448285.1 uncultured Chromatiales bacterium | reverse complement strand
GGTAGGCTGGAAATCTCTCTACTGCGCGGAAACGTCAGTCGTGCATCTTCGTGGAGGTAGCATAAGCAGCGACAATGCGTCCTTCCTCGCGATGGAATATCGGAAGAGCCAGTTCCTCTACTACGAAAAGCACAGACCGGGATGGGAGCGATGGTTCGTCGGACAATACATCAAACACTTGAAGGGTACGAAGCCGTGAGCGATGCGCGAATCAAAGTTCTGCTCATGATAGATAAAGCGATGCTGGGTGGCGGTCAACGACACGTCTTGCAACTCGTCACAGGTCTCGATCGGGATCGTTTCGATGTTCGCGTCGCAACGGAATCCGAAGGGTTTCTCATCGATGAGTTGCGTAAGAAAGAAATCACAACGCACGCTATCGCCATTGGCAAGAGAGTCAGTCGTCGTGCATACGAATCATGTGTTGAAGCCATTGCTGCTTTTCAACCGGACATCGTGCATACGCATGGCGGAGTTGCAGGAGTGTACGGCAGGCTTGCCACGTCACGCCATCGTCTGATCAAAATCGTCCACACGTATCACGGAATTCATTATCTCCACGGATCGCGTTTACAGCGCACGCTCTTTTCGTACATCGACCGTTTCATGCTCAAGCGCACGGATATCGTCATCTGCGTTGCAAAGAGCGACTTCGCGCTTGGCCTGAAATCGCGCGTCGTCACGCACTCGAAGGGACATGTCATTACCAACGGCGTCGATGTCGATGAATTCTCATCCATCACACGCGAACGGACACAAGGGCAATTCATCGTTGGGACGGTTGCTCGTCTGCATACACAAAAGGGAATCGAGCACCTCATTCGAGCAGCGCGAAGCGTCGCGGACAACCACGCGAATGTACGATTTCACATCGTAGGAGATGGCGAATTGAGGCCCGATTTGGAGAAGCTCGTTCACACGTTGGGCCTCGAATCTCATATCAGATTCTTAGGGGCTCAGCGCGATATCAAACCATTTCTCGGCACGCTGGATTTGTTCGTTCTCCCGTCACTGTGGGAAGGTTTTCCTTATGTGCTTCTCGAAGCGATGGCCGCCCGCGTCCCAATCGTTGCAACGCACGTCGATGGCATTGCCGAGATATTGCAGCACGGAAACGATGCTCTTCTCGTCGAACCGAAAAATCCTTCGATGCTCGCGGGAGCAATCGTGGATTCGGTCACGAGCGATGCGCTTCGTACTCGTCTTTCGGAGAACGCATTCAGGCGAGTTCAGACGACGTTCCATGTCCGCGATATGGTCGCACGTATCGAAGCACTCTATGCGGCGCTGATTCCCGGATAGTCTGCCTTTCCATTATTGGGCAGTTCGTCACCACCTCTCGACGGATAATTTCAAAAGCAGTACTTTGCACGAGGATTTCTTAAGATGAAAACGACGATGAATCAGATATGGAAACAGGCGACCGACAGATGAATGTTCTCGAAACGCTCGGCGTCCAGCGCGGAATTTTTCTCGCCCCAATGGAGGATGTCACCGATATCTCTTTCCGGATGATCTGCAAAGAGTTTGGGGCTGACATGGTCTATACGGAATTCGTCAATGCTGATGGACTCGTGCGCAGCAAGAAACCGACGAAGACCCGGATGAAACTCCGCATCGGAGAGAATGAGCGCCCGATCGGCATTCAGATATACGGCGGGAATCTCGATACCATGAGGGAAGCTGCGAAGATCGTTGAGGATGCCCAGCCTGACGTGCTCGATATCAACGCCGGTTGTTGGGTGAAGAACGTCGCGATGCGTGGCGCGGGCGCGGGTCTCCTGCGTGATATCCCAGCGATGGTACATATGGCTGCGACCATTGTCCGGGAAGCGCAAGTCCCCGTTACGGTAAAAACGCGCCTCGGCTGGGACAGCAATTCGATCCGGATCGTGGAGGTCGCGAAGATGTTGGAAGACGTCGGCATCCGCGCGCTTACGGTGCATTGCCGCACACGAGAGCAAGGGCATTCCGGTGAAGCGGATTGGTCCTGGATTCCCCGCATAAAAGAAGCAGTCTCCATTCCGATCATTCTCAACGGAGACGTGCGTACCGCTGAAGACGTACGAAGAGCGTTCGATGAAACCGGGACCGACGCTGTGATGATCGCACGGGGAGCGATATCCAACCCCTGGATTTTCCGCGAAGCGAAACATCATCTGAGAACGAATTCCCACCTTCCATCTCCAACGTTGGAAGAGCGCGTTCACACCGCGATCAAGCATTTACGGTATTCTGTAGATATCAAGGGCGAACGCCGCGCAGTCCTTGAAATGCGAAAGCACTACGTCGGCTATTTCAAAAATCTGCCGGACAACAGATTCCTGAGACAGATGCTTATGAAACCGGTTACCCTCATGGAAGCCGAAGATGTTCTCTACAGATTCCTCACATATGGAGATCAACTCACTGCTGAAAAAGAAAAATCGTCGGAATCACGCTCAAATCTGACTGTTCCCCTTGATTGCTCTTTCGGTTTGTCTTATTATTGAATTGAATGAGTTCTGTAGCGCAACCTAAATTTCAACTTTAACTCACCAAGCCCTAAGGAGGAGAAAACATATGCTGAAACTCCGCATGTCCATAGTCCTGATGTTGACGATCGTGTCGTTCAGTTCAGGATTGTTTTTGTCCGGGTGTACTTCATACGCGACCCCGGAGCAGCTTGCGAGAATCTCCGAACTTGAACGTGAGATCAGTTCTCTCGAATCTGCGATTCAGACAAAACAATCGCAGATCGGAACGCTTGATCGCCAAATTTCCGCCCAGGAAGCCAAACTTGACCAGTGTGCAAAGGACAAAGAACTGGTTAAGCAGCGTCTGGCAAACTGGAAAGGCAAGTAACCATCGAGTATAAGAGAAAAGAAATCACAAGGAGATCACTCATGAAAACGAACACACTCATACTTGCCCTTTTCGCCGTTGTCCTGATGATTGCCGGTAGTGGACGCGTCATTGCGCAGGAGCAAATGACGGAAGAGCAAGCCGCACAAAAGATCAAACAACTCGAACAACGGGCTGCTGACCTGAAGAAACAGCAATCGACGCTTGATCAGCAAATCGAACAGAAGAACAGCATCCTCAAAACCAAGCAGGCGGATTACGAGCGATGCATCGATGAGCTCTATGCACTTGTCGGTGCAACCCGCAAAGACGTTGACGCCTTCGATTCACGCCTCAAACGGCTTGAGGATAAAATATCGGAGCTTCTCCGGCTTTCGCCGATGGATTTGCTTGCGCGCAAAACGGAAGTCGATGATGCCGAAGCGGAATACAACAGCCTTTCCGGAAACAAGATCAGCCTTCTCCCGGCCTTCTTCGATCGCGTCCAGCGCGTCGGAGAAAACATCAAAGTCCTGCGCGAGACCCTCAGCCGTGCAGAGAAAACCTACGTCGTCGGTACGTGGGCGAAAGACCGCGATTGCCTGTGGAATATTTCGAAGAAGCCGGACATCTATGGCGATGCATTCAAGTGGCCCAAGATCTGGCAGAAGAACCGCGACCAAATCAAGAATCCCGATTTGATCTATCCCGGACAGGTGTTGAAGATACCCGCTCCAGCACCGCTCACACCGGAGGAAGAGAGCGCGGCACGTAAGTACTACAGACAGAAACGCGAAGCGGCGGCAGGCGGAACCGAGACGACAGCGACTTCGCCGGAGAACGTCAATAAATAGCCTTGCATGAGCGACACGCTCGTGCATCACATCTCGAATCGAAAACCCTTACATTTGTGATGTAAGGGTTTTCCCTTTTACAAAACACCGGACGTATTTGGACATCATCGAAAGACGAATAAAACTCCCCGCAACGAACCCGCTGGTTCTCTTCGGCTCCAACGACAGCAACTTGCGGTTGATTGAAAACCGACTCGATACGATCATCATAGCACGCGGGGATCAGCTTATCATCAAAGGTGACGAACCTTCCGTCACTCAAGTCGAAAAGATTCTGAAGGAGCTGGTCTTCGTCGTGAACAAAACCGACGCTTTGACCGAACGGGACGTCAACACCGTCATCGACATCCTCGTCAGCGGTTCTTCGCCGGAGATCAGTCCGGAGGACGTCGATACCATCGTTCTCTATGCGAAGAACGATTACATCAAGGCGAGAACCGGCGGGCAGATTCACTATCTCAATGCAATGCGCCAGCACGATATCGTCTTCGCGATCGGGCCAGCGGGTACGGGAAAAACCTACCTCGCAGTCGCAGCCGCCGTCGCGTCTCTGAAAAGCCGCGAGACGTTACGCATCGTTCTGGCGCGCCCGGCCGTCGAAGCCGGCGAGAGCCTCGGATTTCTCCCCGGTGATTTGCGTGAAAAGGTCGATCCGTATTTGCGACCGCTCTATGATGCTCTCGAGGACATGATTCCAACGGAGAAGCTGAGAACTTACGTTGAGCGTCGTACGATTGAAATCGTTCCGCTTGCCTATATGCGTGGCCGCACGCTCAACAATGCATTCATCATTCTCGACGAAGCGCAGAATGCCACCAGCATGCAGATGAAGATGTTTCTCACGCGCATGGGTGCGAACGCACGAGCCGTGATAACCGGCGACATTACGCAAATCGATCTTCCCTCGCGAACGATGTCGGGCCTTGTCGAAATTCAGAGCATCCTCAAAGGCGTGGAAGGCGTGTCGTTCGTGTATCTCGACAAAGCGGACGTGGTGCGCCACAAGCTCGTCAAGAACATCATCGAAGCGTACGAGAAATTTCACCATGAGAATGGCCGCGCAGAGTGATTCATCCCGCCAACGACTACGGAAGGCGATCGTGTTGCTCTTCCTCCTCATGGCTCTTGCGATGCAGCCAATGGGACAGGCTTTGATCTTTCAACCATCACCGATCGAATGCGTGATGCCCGTGCGTCGGAGAAGACGCTCCCATCGAGTACCCAGGATCTTCCCAACTTTTCCCTTTCCTGAATCATCAATCTCTCCTTCACTTTCATTTTAAGGAACAAGCATGTTTGAAGAATACACCCAACGAGCAAAAGAAATCCGCCAACGCGTGTTGGACCTCCGGGGGTATCTTTGACATTGACGTGAAGAAGGCGGAACTCTCGACACTCGAGAGTCAAACGCACCGCGCCGGTTTTTGGGATGACAATATCGAAGCCCAAAAAGTGATGCAGAACATCGCACTTCGAAAGGAATGGGTAAACGCATGGGAAAACGTTTCGCAAAAACTCGAGGACTTTGAAACGCTGATTCAATTAGGCGAGGAAGCGCAGGACGCGACGCTCGCTGAAGAAATTCTCAGCGAGCAGGAACAAGTCGGACGACTCCTCGACGACTTAGAGTTCAAGAACATGCTCTCCGGTGAAGACGATAAACGCAGCGCCATTCTCACCATTCACTCCGGAGCGGGAGGAACAGAGTCACAAGACTGGGCCGAAATGCTCTACCGGATGTATCTGCGTTATTGCGAGCGGCGGGGATTCCAGGTCTCACTCATCGATGAATTGGAAGGCGAAGGCGCAGGGATCAAAAGCGCCACGTTGGAAGTCACCGGCCTCTTCGCATTCGGCTATTTGAAATCGGAGATCGGCGTTCACAGGCTCGTGCGCATCTCCCCTTTCGATTCGAACAAACGCCGGCACACGTCTTTTGCATCCGTATTCGTCTATCCGGAGATCGACGACGAGATCCAGATCGAAATCAATCCGGCGGATTTGAAGATCGACACCTTTCGCAGCGGCGGGAAAGGCGGACAAAACGTCAACAAGGTCGAGACTGCCGTTCGAATCACCCACGTGCCGACCGGAATCGTTGTCGCTTGCCAGCAGGAGCGTTCGCAATTTCAGAACCGCCAGACGGCAATGAAACTCCTCCAGTCGCGTCTCTACCAGATCGAACGGGAAAAGGAAGCGAGCCGCCTTGCATCCATCGAAGACAGTAAGAAGAAAATCGAATGGGGCAGCCAGATTCGCTCATACGTTTTTCATCCCTACAATCTCGTCAAGGACCATCGCACCGGCGTCGAAACGAGCGACGTCCAGGGCGTGATGGACGGAGAGATTTCCGAATTCGTCACGGGCTATCTGCTGAAGTACGGCTCGGCTGTCGCAACGATGCCGACGTAACAGCGCCGCAGGAACGTTGGTGAGCTTTGAATCTTTCCTCGCACTGCGTTATCTGAAAACGCGAAATCACTCGCGCTTCCTTTCATTCATGACGATGGTGGCAATCGGCAGCGTTGCCATCGGGACGGCTGGATTGATTCTCACCTACACGATCCTCCACGGCTTTGAGCGAGAGCTACGCAATACGATCATCGGTTTCTCATCGCACATTCACGTCGGGACGTTTCGCAATCAACTCGCGCCGTACGACCCGGCACAGATCACATTGTTGAATTCCGTTGAAAACGTCTCCGCTTCATCGCCGTTTCTCCAGCGGGAAGCTATCGTTATCACGCGCGATCATATCGATGGCGTCGTCGTCAAGGGACTTGTCTCCCGGACGGATGTTTCGTCGCTGAAGAATCGCATCGTGCAGGGACGATACGCGCTTGAACGCAAGGACGGTCTCCCATCGGTCATCCTTGGAAAGCGGCTCGCGGATAAGCTTGCTCTTTCGGTCGGCGATAAACTCGTGTTGCTCGGCGTTACGAACATGCAGGACATCACCAGCGCTCCGAAAGTTCAGTGCAGAATCTCGGCGCTTTACGAAACCGGCATGGCGGAATACTTCGACGACTTGTTCGTTTTCGTCTCGCTCGAAACGTCCGGCAAGCTTTTCGCGCTGCACGGAAAGATAAACGGTTACGACGTGCTCGCTTACAACACCGACGCGCTCGATCGAACGACGGAACACATCCAGAAGACGCTTGGATATCCGTTCGACCCGCGAACCGTTTTCGATATCTATCGGAATCTCTTCGTCTGGATCGACCTGCAAAAGGAGTTGATCCCGGTGGTCGTCGGTTCGCTTATCCTCATCTCCGTTTTCAATATCATTGCAACGCTCCTTCTCGTCGTGATCGAAAAGACACAGGACGTGGGAATACTCAAAGCGCTTGGCGCGCGCCAGCGAAGTATTCGACGCGTATTCCTCCTGCAAGGCCTTGCAATCGGCGTGATCGGAGTCCTCATCGGTTCCGTGCTTGCATTCGCGTTCAGTGCAGCCCAGCAGCGATTTGAATTCTTCAGCCTGCCGGAGGACATCTACTACATGAAGACGGTTCCGATACTCCTTTCCTGGGAAGTCTTCGCGCTTGTCGGCTCGTTTGCTCTCGTCCTCTCGGTTCTTTCTTCGATGATTCCCGCATGGCTTGCCGCCCGCATGAATCCCATCCACTCCATCAGGTTCCATTGAAATGACCGCCGAACGACTCATCGCGCGTCGCTATCTCTTCGGAAGGAAGAAGTTCAGCTTCATCAACATCATCTCCTTCCTCGCAACGGTCGGAATCATGTTCGGTGTTGCCGCGCTCATCGTTGTCATGTCGGTCTTCAACGGCTTCAGCAATCTCGTCGTTTCCATTCTCCTCGACTTCGATCCGCATATCAAAGTGGAAAGAACACAGCGAGAGACCGGCATATCGGAAGATTCCGTGAGGAAGCATTTGCAGGCGCTGACCGGCGTGACCGGACTCGCTCCGTTCATCGAACGAAAGGCGATGATCACGTCGAAGGAGTTCAACAACTTCGCCTGGATACGAGGCATTGAAGAGGCAAGTCTCGATGGTGTTTCCGACGTGCGGCAAAACGTCGTCCTCGGGAAATTCGACGTGTCGTCCAACGGTATCGTCCTCGGAATCAACCTCGCCGATAAAATGCACGTGCTCGTCGGAGATACGGTCGTTCTCATCAGTCCTGCAGGAATGGAAAACCTCCTGACACAGTACGTAACGCCGACGATTCTCCGATGTCCCGTCGTCGGAATCTTTGAATCGAAGAATAAACTCTATGACGGTTCATACGCCTTCGTCTCTTTGGGAGCTGCATCGAAGCTCTTCCGCATGAGAAATACCATCACGGGATTCGAACTGCGTCTGAAGGATATCGAAAGGAGCCAGGCCGTGAAGGAGCAACTCTCACAGGTAATCGGCGCGGGCTGGAACGTCCTGACGTGGTACGACCTGCACAAGGATCTCTACTCCGTGATGAAGATCGAGCGATGGAGTGCGTTCATTCTTCTTTGCATCATCATTGCGGTTGCGGTGTTCAACATACTTGCTTCCCTGACAATGCTCGTCCTCGAAAAGAAGCGGGATATCGGCATCCTGCGGACAATGGGTCTTTCCGGCGCTCGCATCCGGAGGATATTCCTTACCGAAGGTCTATGGATCGCAATCCTCGGCGTCAGCGGTGGACTGGCGCTTGGGCTTGGAGTGGTCTTTCTTCAGGCGCAGTTCGGCCTCATCCGGTTGGATCAAGCGTTCATCATTCCATCACTGCCCGTGAAGGTACTGGTTTCGGATATCGTTGCGATCGTGATCTCCACGTTCGCCCTCTGTTTCCTTGCGGCATGGTTTCCCGCAAAGCGCGCACAACGCGTCGAGATAATCGAAGCGATCCGATGGGAGTAAAGAGCGATTTCCCGTACCACAATCGAAAGCGATGCTTCGCGTCACCTTTGCCCTCAACGGATTTCAACGCAGCGAGCACGCCGACCTTTGATGGCAAAACACGTCGGTCGTATCTTTGACGTTTGATAACCGAGCGTTCATGCCTACCACCGTTATTCGACTTCAAAACATCACCAAATCCTATCCAGCGGGAGCTACCGGCAAGCTTGAGGTCTTGCGGGGAGTCGATCTTGAAATTCAATCAAGTTCCATTGTAGCTATCGTGGGCGCTTCGGGTACAGGAAAAAGTACGTTGCTGCATATCATGGGTGCGCTCGACCGCCCGACGGGAGGCACGATGACGATCAGTGGTGAGAATCTCTTCACGATGAACGATGAAGAATTGGCTTCCTTCCGCAATAAGAGACTCGGATTCGTTTTTCAGTTTCATCACTTATTGCCGGAATTCAGCGCGCTGGAAAACGTCGCGATGCCTGCCTTGATTGCGGGGCAGCCGCATCAAGACGCACGAAGGAAAGCGCAGTCGTTGCTCGAGCTTGTTCGTGTCGATCATCGCGCCGACGCTAAGCCGTCACAGCTTTCCGGCGGTGAGCAGCAACGCGTCGCCGTCGCCCGCGCAATGATGAACGATCCCTCCCTTCTTCTCGCGGACGAGCCGTCGGGCAATTTAGATGAAGAGAACGCCGATCATCTCCATGATTTACTTTGGTCGCTCGCGCGGGAAAAAGGGCAGACCATCGTCGTCGTCACGCACGACGTCACGCTCGCGGCGCGGGCGGATTTCATCTATCGGCTTCATGAAGGCGTTCTCACGCCTGAGCACGTTCAGGAATCAGCGGTATAACATTTCGATTTTCAATCCAAGGAGAATACATGGCGAAAACCATCCAGCGAAAACCAGTGAAGAAGAAAGGCTTCGTCGCGGAAGCCGAACTCCCGCAAAAGATCAACTACATGATCATCGTCGCCGGAGTCGTCGTCGTCATCATCGGCTATCTCGTGATGATGGCAGGAGATGCTGTGAATCCACTCTCGGTGACGGTCGCTCCGATCATCCTGTTCATCGGATATTGCATCATCATTCCCATCGGGATCATCTACAAAAAGAAAGCTGCGAAGACGGAATAACCCTGCGCGTGACCGAAGCCCGCACATACCATCTTACCGGCGGTCTCACGGCAGGGAGCGCTTTCGTGGTCTATGCACTCACTGCTCCGCCGACGGTATCCTACTGGACGAACGGAGCCTGGGCTGCTGCAACACAAACGGTGGGCGTCTTCAATCCTCCCGGCAATCCGTTTTTCGTCTTGCTGCTTCGCGTAGCCGGGCTTGTTCCATTTCCATCGGACGTTGCATGGAGAACGAATCTTCTTTCGGGACTGATTTCCGCTGTGGCTGTCTATCTCACGGTTCTGTTGACGTACCGCATCGTGAAGAACATTCTGCAGCATCGCATGGAAGGCAATGGCGTTGCATTGAGTGCGGGAGTCATCGCAGGTCTGACGCTTGCGTTCACATTATCCTTCTGGCAGAATGCCATTCACGTCGAACCGGAAAACACAATCGTCCTCTTCACCGCGCTTCTCCTCCTTCTAACCGTCACGCTGTTCGAATCGCCAAAGACGGAAACGTGGATCGTTCTTCTCAGTGCATACGTCTTCGGACTTGCGACAGGCGTCTCGTGGACCGTCTTGCTGCTTCTGTTTCCGGTTGCAGGAGCGTTTGCCTGGAGATACCACGACGTCACGCGAAGGACCTTCTTCGTCGTCGGCGTTTTGTCGTTCCTGTTGTTCTTTTTCGTATTTCCCGGAATCACTGTTTTACTACCGGCCGCTGTTGCATTGGTGAATCCTGAACTTCCGGCAGTGACAGCGTTGTTCGGTTCCATCGCAGTCCTCTGCGCACTCGTTCTTTTTCTCGGGATGCTCCTCTCTTACACGCGTTTGCGTAAGTGGGCGCTCCTCCTTTCGATGAGCATTGTCTTGTTCATCCTCGGTTACTCGACGCATGGCATAATCCCTCTTCGCGCGTCGCACGACACGGCAATGAACATGGGAGAGGCATCGAATGCAGAGCGTCTTGCAGGGTATTTCCACGATGGCACGAGCAGGTCAGGCGATTCTCCATTCGACCGAAGATGGAAAACCGACACGGAAATGATTCCCGTTTACGCTCGCTACGATTCCGATTTTTCCTTCTTCTTCCGTCATCAACTCTTCGATTCTTTCGTGCGCTATTTCTTCTGGAATTTCATTGGGAAAGAGCATCCGAGAAATGGCTCGGAACCGTATCTCCTTGGATTATTCACCGCGACGAACGGCGAGCACCCGGAAGCGCTGAATTATCCGATTCGCTATTACGGCATCCCGCTTTTTGTCGGAGCAATCGGCCTGATATGGTTGATGAAGAACGGACCGATGTATGGCACGTTGCTCATGGCAGTGATCCTTCTCTTCGGTCTTGGAACCGTGTTTTTTCTCAACGATGGCGGAGTGCATTCCCGTGAAACGGATGGGATGTTCGTTCCTGCCTTCTTCACTTTCAGCGTTGCGGTCGGCGTCGGTGCAGCGAGCATCATGTCTCGCTTCGTAAACGATAATTCATCACGCGCAATCGTGATCACTTCGTTCATCATCTTCTTGGCACTCGTACCCGGAAACATCCTTCTTGCGAATTGGAAAAGTCTCGACAGAAGCGATGACTTTACCGCAAAGGATTTCGCGTACAATCTCCTTCAATCCTGTGAACGGAATGCAATTCTTTTCACACACGGCGACAACGACACGTATCCCCTGCTCTATCTTCAAACAGTCGAAGGTGTGCGACGCGACGTTCGTGTCGTCAATCTCGGCTTCCTCTCCTCTCCGTGGTACAACAGACAAATCACGAAGCATCGGGTAACGGGTTCGGAGCCGGTGCTCACGAGCTTTTCTCCGGATGAACTGGAAACGCTCCCACGCATGACGCCGGAAGCGCTGCGACGCGTAGGACTGCAATCGGACAAAAAGGAAATGCGTGTTCCTGTCGAGCTTGAAGTCGGCTTGCGTTTCATTCGTGAACGGCGGGAAGGGATATCCGCTCCACTCCGCGACACACTCGCTCCACGGCGTTCGCCGTCCTTCATGTCGTACGTGGTACATGCGAACATTCCCGTTTCCGTCAATCCCGAAAAGACGGAAATGCGATTCTACCGGCCATGGCGCGACGTGATGGTGGATGATATCATTCGCACGAATGCGTGGACGTATCCCGTGTATTTTTCCATCATGTGCCCTCCGGACGTGTATAACCGCATGATCGACTACCTCCGCCTCGACGGTCTTGCAATGCGCGTGACGCCGTTGCGCATCAACGATGGGAGCAACGTGGCCTACAGCATTCTTCGCAAACATTTGCTGTATCCAACGGGTGAGATGCACAGGGAGCCTTCTCGCGGCTTCCGCTTTTCGAACATGAACGGTTCGACGATTTGTGCTGAAGGACCTGCGCAGGAAGTCGTCATGAACTACCGGAGGCTCTTCATGCGTCTCGCTTCGTTCGCCCAACTGACACTCCACGACAGCACGGAAACGATTCGCATACTCGGAGAAATGGAGAGGAAAATTCCCGAAGCATATCTCCCGCAGAACTTCCGTTTCCTCTTCGACCAGGCAGTGCTGTATCATGAAGCAGGCGCGCGTGCACGCTTCAAAACATTGGCCCGGCGCGTCACCGATCTTTGCTGGCATGCGATCAACCGGCATCCGGATCAACCGCCGACCATTTACTCCCCGTATCGATACCTGCTCGACATCCATCAGATGGAACGCAATTACGGCGGTATGATGGAAGTCCTCAACATCATGGCGAAGCGCTTTCCCCAAGCAGAAGACATTCGTCTGAAGCAAGAAGAAATTCGCCAACTCATTGGAATGAATTAACAACAACACTCACCATTCAGATCTCCTATGAACTTCACACTCTGGCATCGCGCATCGGCGTTTATCGTCTTCACGATATCATCGATCATTTTCCTCATGACCGTTGCACCGACGCTGTCCTTCTGGGATTGCGGGGAATTCATAACCGCTGCGGTAACCATGTCCATCCCGCATCCGCCGGGTGCGCCGTTCTTCCAGCTTGTCGGGCGCATCTTTTCACTGCTCCCTTTCGGTGACATCGGGTTTCGCGTCAATCTCATCTCGTCGTTTTCCAGTTCGCTAACGGTGCTGTTCGTCTATCTCGTGATCATGCGTTTGCTGCGCATGTGGCAGGGCGAGCCGAAGTCAACCGTTGAAGGGGTGATCATGATTCTTGCGGCGGCGACCGGTGCGTTGATCCTCTCGTTCAGCGATACGTTCTGGTTCAACGCAAGCGAAGCGGAAGTGTACGGCATCGGGATGTTCTTCATCAGCGCCGTCGTGTGGATTGCGCTCGAATGGTATGCGCATGCCGGAGTGTTCGACTCGGAGCGTTCTCTGCTTCTCATCGCGTACCTAATGGGTTTGAGTATCGGTGTGCACCTGTTGTCGCTTCTCGCGCTGTTCTTCGTGTTCGTGTTGATTTATTTCCGCGGTCGCCGGAAGGAAGATATCACGGTGAAAAGCGTTGTACTCTTCCTGCTTCTTTCGGGCATTGGCTTCTCGGTCATCTATCCGGGGATCGTCAAATACATTCCGGAAATTCTCTCCGGCAAGGTCGGTCCGTATTTCCTCCTTATTCTCGTCGGCGTTATGATCTTCATTATCGCGTCGAAGAAACTCCACGACCAGCTTCGCATGGTCTGCCTCAGCGTGATGCTCGTAACTCTCGGATACTCCACATATACACTCGTCCCGATTCGAGCGAGTCAGAAACCCGCGCTCAACGAAAATGACCCGAGCAATTTGAAGACGCTCTACAGTTATCTCAACCGTGAACAATACGGATCTTATCCTATTCTCAAAGGTCCGAATTACGACGACCGCACGCGAAGCATCACGAATGTGCCGAAATTCCTGCCGCGACGCTGGAACCATGATAACGTCTCAAGCTATGCGAATTACTCATCGGACTTCGATTACTTCCTGCGTTTTCAGTTCGGGCACATTTACTTCCGCTATTTCCTCTGGAATTTCGTCGGACGCGCAGGTGACATTCAGGACGCACCGGTCGCCTTCATCGGGGATCAGGGTAACTGGTCGGAGAGCCAAGGCTATCCGAATCGCTACTATGCGATACCCTTGGTCCTCGGTCTGCTCGGTCTCTGGTTTCACTTCAAGAAAGATTGGAAGACCGGCACGGCCACGGCTGTCCTCTTCTTCATGACGGGAGTCGGTCTTGTGATCTACTTCAACATGGCCGATCCGCAGGTTCGCGAACGCGATTACTTCTTCATCGGCTCATTCTATGTGTTCACGATCTGGTGCGGAGTCGGTGTGTTCGCATTGTGGTCTTTGCTGAAAGAACGATTCGCCATGAAGGAAGTGATCGGCGTCGGGTTGGCTGCGGTGCTGTTTGTCGTTGGACCGATAAACATGCTGAGCCAGAACTATCAGACGCACACACGCCACTACAACTACGTTGCATTCGACTACGCATACAATCTCTTGCAGTCGTGCGACCAAGACGCCATTCTCTTCACCGGCGGTGATAATGACACATTCCCCGTCTGGTATCTCCAGTATGTCGCGGGCATCAGGAGGGACATACGTGTCGTCAACCTCAGCCTAGTCAACACGAACTGGTATTCGAAGCAATTGAAAAACGAGCGCCCGTATGGTGCGTTACCGGTCGAGCTATCGTACACAGATCAGGAACTGGATATGATGCGCCCCGTTGCCTGGGAGGAACGTCAGATGAGCATTCCGGTCGATGCGCAGTCGATCGACCTCAGCTCGATGAAGGACGTCCCCTTCGTGCAGGCGCAACTCGAAATTCCGCAATCGCTGGAGTTCACCGTTCAACCGACGTACAGAGATCCGGAAGGGACGCCGGGAATTCGCAATCAGGACATTCTCATCATCGACATCCTGACAAAGAACCTTTCCAAGCGCCCCATCTATTTTGCGTTGAGCACGGCGCCTACCGACCGCATCGGTTTGGATGAACACCTCATCGTCGAAGGACTTGCGGCGCGCGTGACTCCGTTCAAATTCCCGATGCGCGGCGACCGCTATTACCCGAACGTGAATATTCCGGTTACGCGACGTCATGTCTTGAATCCCGTTTCCGTTGCGGACAGCAATCGTGCCTTCGGTTTCATGTTCCGAGAACTCAACAATCCGCACGTGAACCTCGATGAAGCTTCGACGAAGATGATCATGAGCTATCGTTACCTCTTCATGGGACTCGCACAGGTGATCTATCAGGATATGAGCGACAAAGCCGGCGCTGCCGAAGTTCTCGACAAGATGAACAAGGTTATGCCGCCTGCCTATCATCGTTTCGACGAAACGCTCAAGACTGACATGAGCACCATGTATTATCTCATGAACGATACTGCGCGATTCCTCGAAGCTGCGAACGAATTGGAAGCGTATTTTCTAAAAGAATTGGAACGAGACATCACCGGACGCTCGTCTGTGCGGTCACCGTATTCAATCCTTCTCAACATCTACGAGATGAGGAAAGAATACCAGAAGGCTATCGACATCCTCCGACGATACCAGCAGGTCTATCCGAACGATCAGAGCGTTCAAGCCCAGATACAGAACTTCGAACGCATGCTGCGAGGAGAACAAGGAGTTGCTCCTGACACGGCGGCTGCGGGAGCGATTCAGTAATGCCGCGCTCGCTCATTACCGGCGGCGCGGGTTTTCTCGGAAGTCATCTCTGTGAGCGGCTGCTGCAGGAAGGGCATGAGGTCATCTGTATGGATAACTTCATCACGGGTGACCCAGACAACATCGCCCACCTCATCGGACGCGAGGGATTTCACTTCGTCAAACACGATGTGACGGAGTATATCTACGTCGCCGGCCCGCTCGATTACATCCTCCATTTCGCATCGCCGGCGAGTCCGATCGACTACCTCAAGCTTCCGATACAAACATTGAAAGTCGGTTCACTCGGAACGCACAAAGCGCTCGGATTGGCGAAAGCAAAAAGGGCGCGCTTTCTTCTCGCATCGACTTCCGAAGTTTATGGCGACCCGGACATCCATCCGCAGGTAGAATCGTATTGGGGCAACGTCAATCCTATCGGTCCGCGCGGTGTGTATGACGAGGCGAAGCGCTTTGCCGAAGCGATGACGATGGCATATCACAGTCATCACGGCGTAGAAACGCGCATCGTACGCATCTTCAATACTTACGGTGAACGCATGCGGATCAATGACGGACGCGCGATTCCGGCGTTCATGTCGCAAGCGATCCGTGGTGAAGACGTGACGGTGTTCGGCGACGGCTCACAAACGCGGAGCGTCTGTTACGTCACCGATCTCGTCGATGGAATCTATCGTTTGCTCATGAGTGACTATGCGTTACCCGTGAACATCGGCAATCCCGATGAGATCACGATGCTCGATCTTGCCCGTGAAGTGATTGGGATTCTCGATAGCAGCAGCCGGGTCGTGTTCAAGGAACTCCCTGTCGATGACCCGAAAGTTCGTCAACCGAACATCGAATTGGCGCGCGCTCTTCTGGGCTGGGAACCGAAAGTCCCGAGACGTGATGGCTTGATGAAAACAGCCGCGTACTTCCGGATGAAACTCGGTTCATCGACGTAGCGACACGATGAAATAATTCTCATTCATCGCGATGACGGGAAATCGGGAGGCGATTGCCTGAAGCCGCGACGTTCGCTCGGATGAATTGAAGTCGAACGAATACCCAACAGCGGCAACGGCGCCTTCGTCGGAAAGTCTTTCCAACAGCGAAACGTGCACCGTGTCGGGAGCGACGATCCACCCGCGACGCTTGGATGCGTAAAGCATCTCGGGATTTCCAGTCGAAAGTGCGACGATACGATCACCATCCGCCGTGTGCGAACGAGTGACGCGAGCAAGCTGGAGGAGCGGCGCATCGGGCAATTCCATCCGCATCAACGGAAGCCAGCGATGTACGGAAAGCGTAAGTATCGCCGGGATACACATCGCCAACACAAGCATCCGTATCCGATGACGAGATGAAGCACCTCTCCACTCTTTCAATGACAGGTGTCGCGAGAACACCTTCGCAATGAACACGGACGCGGCGAGGGTGAACGGAAGCTGATAGTAGTCGTGCTCGAGATTGTGCTTGCCGACGACAAGGATCATGATGACGCTTCCAGCGAGCCACCAATCGAAGAGTCGTTCGGGCGCAGTCTTGCGTTTAACGAAAAGCCCGACGAGAAAAACGAGAAAGCCGATGTACGTCAGATGCCTTCCTCCGATATTCCGAAGAAAGACCGTGTCGTAGAATGAAGTCGTGAGGAGCAAGTCGCGTGCACCGAACTTGCGTTCGCTGAAGTTCCATATCCCGAACGTAAGCCCTGAGTCCTCGTACAACGCGTCTGCATGAAGATACCATAACACGACGGGCAAGACGACACTACCGGTGAGCAACCAGTTTTTCGGTTTCAAAGCGAACGTCCATTTATCCCTTTGCCAGGCGAGAAAAACGAGAGGCAGTCCGACATGCAATGCGGGCAGCTTGATGAGAGCCGCGAGAGTCAATGCCACCCACGCAATAACGAAGTCGATCCATTTTTCCGAATCCAACCACCGATGAAAAAAGAGGATCCCGCACGAGATGCAGAAGAGCATCATGGACTCCGGCATGAACGCCCGCCCGTAGTACATGTTCAGCGGGAGAAAAGCGTAGAGCGCTGCCGACCACAGTGCCACGCGCTTGTCAAGGATTCTGCGCACGAGTGAATACAGCACGACAGTCGTACTCAACGCAAAGATGACCGATACGGCACGGCCCCAGAGATCCGTCATGCCGAACGCAGCGTGAAGGAGCGCGACGATGTATGGATAGATTTGAAATTCCGCCTCGATGTATCCTGAAGTGCTTCCACTCCAAATGACCTGCGGGTAAAGAAGCCGAAAGCCTGACTCTACGAAATTCCACGCGATACCTGCAGTATCAGATTGTCGCCATGCATGCCATCCCGCAACCGGAAAGTCAATGTGGTATATGCGCACAAGCGCCGCTGCTATCAGTATGCCGAGGAGTACCTTGTTCAATCTCACACCTCAAAATGGCATCGCATGATTGAGGGAGCAAGACTGGCTCGCGGCTGTTGGCTGATAGCTGATGGCTGATGGCTGATAGCTGGGACGGTGTGTCGGTGGGACGGAGGAACGGTGGACGGAGGAACGGGGGACCATCATCATCCTGAGCGAAGTCGAAGGATGGATGTATGTCACTCGCTGCATCTCATTGCCTTGAGCTTCAGTTCGTGGTCGAGACCGACAATCGACAATCCTCGTAGCGATGCTGAGCGATGGGAACGAGAGTGATGCGGAAAGAGAATCCGTAATCCGCAATCAGTAATCCGTAATCTCGACAATCGTGGTAGCGACGCGGAGCGTCAAGCACTTCATTCCCACGCGGAGCGATGGGAACGAGAGGACATCAATCTTCGACTCGTACAGGATGATGTCGGTGTGACTAATCAGACAACCCGCGGGAGCTAACAGCTAACAGCTATCAGCTATGAGCTACGTTCCACCGTCCCTCCGTTCCACCTTCCCTCCGACCCACCGATCCACCGTCCCACTGACCACTCGCCAATCTTGCGTGAGATTCATCATACTTTCTTTGGCTTTTTGTACCTTTCTTTGTTTCGCCGGCCAGTTCCGTGCACCTATTCAAACACTTCATCCTGGACAAATTGCTTAAGGAGTATTCATGTCAACACTCGTAGTCGAACCCCCGGTCGGGGGAGCGAAAATCACCATCTCGGACGGGAAGCTCGTCGTTCCCGATAATCCGATCATTCCTTTCATCGAAGGCGATGGAACTGGTCAGGACATATGGCGCGCCTCCGTTCGCGTGTTCGATGCGGCAGTGGCGAAAGCTTACGGCGGACTGCGCAAGATTCACTGGCTGCAGGTTCATGCAGGCGAAACATCATTCCGGCAATTCGGTGAATGGCTCCCACAAGTGACCGTCGATACCTTCAGGGATTACCTCGTCGGGATCAAAGGTCCGCTGACAACACCTGTCGGGAAAGGCATTCGCTCGCTCAACGTTGCGCTCAGGCAATTACTCGATCTCTACGTCTGTCTCCGGCCGGTGAAGTATTTCGAGGGCGTTCCATCACCCGTCAAGCGTCCGGAGAAAGTGGATATGGTGATCTTCCGCGAAAACACGGAGGATATCTATGCGGGAATCGATTTCGAAGCCGGCGGAGAAATGGCTACGAAGCTCCTCGCGTTTTTACAGGCCGAGTTTCCAGGTGAATTCAAGAAGATTCGATTCGGAAAAGATCATCCGAATAAAGTCGGCGTCGGATTGAAACCGATTTCGCAACCCGGTGTGGAGCGGCTTGCACGAGCGGCAATCGAATACGCGTTACGCTTCAACCGGAAGAGCCTGACTCTCGTTCACAAAGGCAACATCATGAAATACACGGAAGGCGCATTCCGCGACTGGGGCTACACTCTTGCGAAGAAAGAATACCGCCAGTCGATCATAACGCAACGCGAGAGCTGGATCATCGACAATCAGGATAGAAACCCGAACCTCTCTGTCGAAGACAATGCCCGCGCGGTCGATCCCGGATATGATATGATGACCGAAGCACAGCAATCGGACATACGCGCTGAAGTTGAGAAGACGTTGAAACTCATACCCACACACGGCAACGGTCAATGGAAGAACAAGCTCATGGTGAAAGACACGATTGCCGACATCACCCTGCAGCAGGTGCTGACGCGGCCGGATGAGTTCGATGTCATCGCAACCCCGAACCTCAACGGCGATTACCTGAGCGATGCTCTCGCAGCGCAGGTCGGCGGTATCGGTATCGCACCGGGAGGTAACATCAACTATGTATCCGGCCATGCGATTTTCGAAGCGACGCACGGTACAGCGCCAAAGTATGCGAACCTCGACAAGGTGAATCCCGGTTCGGTGATTCTCAGCGGCGAGATGATGCTGCGATATTTAGGCTGGGTGGAAGCGGCCGACCTTATTCTTCAAACCATGGACAAGACAATCGGAAACAAGACCGTGACGTACGACTTTGCGCGGCTTATGGACGGTGCGCGTGAAGTGAAGTGCTCCGAGTTCGCTACCGAGCTTATTCAAAACATGGGATGATGAGTTGTATCTCGTCTCGGACATGAGGAAATTCGCTTGAACAATTTTTGAAAGGTCATTCAATCATGTATCTCTATCACCAAGGCAAGCATACGAAGCAGGCACACGTTGGACTTCCCGAAGACACGTTCGAGGAGGAACACGGAAGGCAGGGATTCTTCGGGCAGGTATCGCACCTCTACCGAAAACACCCTCCGACGGATTGGATTGCCTTTGAAGGAGAGTTGCGCCCTCATGCCTTCGATTTCAACGAAGCCGATCCTTCCGACGGACGCGACACGCGTGGCATGCGTATCAAGCTCATGTTCAACGACGATGTCGCCATTCACGTCTCACGTCGCAAACACGCGATGCCGTTTTATTTCCGGAACGGCGACGCGGACGAATTATACTTCATCCATCGAGGTACCGGTACGATCGAGACGGACTTCGGCAACCTCGCATACGAGCCGGGCGACTACATCGTCTTGCCACGCGGCACGACATACCGCGTTCATCCCGATGCCGAGGATAATTTTTTCCTGATCGTCGAGGCGTTCTCCGAAATCCAACCTCCTTCGAAGGAGGACAAAGGTCTCATCGGAATGCACGCGCTGTTCGATGCATCCGTTATCACGATCGCAACGCTGCCGCAGGTTTACGAGGAGCGAGCCGGTGAGAAGCATGAAATCCGAATTCAGCGTGATGGAAAGCTCTCATCGGTCATCTATCCTTTCAACCCTCTCGATGCTGTTGGATGGAAGGGTGATCTCTATGCATGGAAAATCAACGTGCGCGACATCCGTCCGGTCATGAGTCATCGGGTTCATCTGCCGCCCCCGGCGCACACTTCGTTCCTCATGCGAAACGCCGTCGTATGTACCTTCCTCCCCCGCCCGCTTGAAGAAGACGCCGATGCACTGAAGGTTCCGTTCTTCCATAAGAACTCCGATTATGACGAAGTCATCTTCTATCACGCGGGAGATTTCTTCAGTCGCGACAATATCAAGCCGGGTATGGTCACCCTTCATCCTACGGGAATTCATCATGGACCGCATCCGAAGGCGCTCGAAAAGATGTTCACCGCTGGACCGCGAACGAACGAGATTGCAGTGATGATGGACACCTATCACACGCTTCATCTTACACCCGAAGCAGAATCCATCGAGTGGAAAGACTATTGGGCGAGTTGGATGAAGAAGTAGTTCGGATTCATTTCTTTCGTGTAAAAGAAGAAAGCCGGTCGATTGACCGGCTTTCCGTTTTTCCGTGAGTTGAACGATTACTTGTTCACAGTCATCTTGATCGACTTGTTGAAGGTCAGACCGGATTCGAGACCGACCATGCGGACGGTTGCGATGTACTGACCGCTTGCCAAATCCGATGCATCGAAGGTAACAGTGCTCACACCCTGAGCGACTTCACCGTTGACAAGTGTCGCTACGGTGCGACCGAGCATATCAGTCACTTCAAGCAACATCGTGCTGCGCTCCGGTGCACTGTACCGTATCGTCGTGCTTGGATTGAACGGATTCGGATAGTTCTGATCCATATCGAACGTCACCGGTGAGAACGCGCTTGACTTGTACGTTCCCGATTGTGTCCGCATGAAGTTGATCTTGATGGCAAGGTAATCGAAGTTGTTGATCACGCCGTTGCCATCGGTATCCTTGTAGCAGCCGTCCGGTGTTGCCCATGGAGCAGAGGCCTGCGCTTCCCAGAGGATGTATGCCATTGGATTGCTGGCTGCATCCGCGCGATAGCGTGCCGGCCCATAGAGCCAGGCAGCACGAAGCATCGCCAGTTGGATATAGCGATTCAAAGCTCTGATGTCACCATAGTTAACCATTCCGTCGTTGTCCGTGTCACCCGGCCAGACGATGCAAGGACTGGAACCTTGCGGAAGCATCAGCAGCGCATACGAACCGGCAATCCAGTTGAAGAAGCTTTCACAGGAGTTCATCGTGTTTATCACAAGCTCGACTCGGTAGAAACCCGCGCTCATGTTACCGGGGACCGGAACGGATTGAGTACCAGTCAAAGTCTGATTCGGCAGTTTCGTTACGTTGAACGAGTAGGTGTAGGCGAGATTCTGAGACGGGATCGAGTAGAAGTTCACCGTCACGGTTGCCGTAAAGCCGCCGCTCGGATAAGCGATCATGTACTCGGCGTTTACCGTACCGGGGTAATTGAATGCGACAAGAGGTTGGCCATTACCATCGACCAATCGACCTGTAACGGTTCCCGGAAGAATGTAACACGCTTCATCAGCGCCGAGGTACGGAATCACACGCGGGTCACCGTCGATGTCATCGGTAACGTTGGCAAGCAACGGACCTGAAATCGAGATGTCGTTTTTCGAAACTCCGCCAAGATGCAAATTGCCGATGGCTGGGTTTTCGAAAGTCACCATGCGGTTCTGGCTGTTTGCATTCGTATTCGTCGCTGCCTGCCACGCTGCGAAACTCGGGTAGAACTGATACGCGGTACCATAATACGCGTACGCAAAGTTCGCTCCATTGGTGTAGAAAAGGTTGTTGTTGTAATCCATTGCAGCCGGAGCGTTGTACGCGTACTCATAGGTTGCAAGGCTGGTGCCCGTGTTGTGGAATATGTTGTTTTTGATCGACTGTATGACGCCGATACCACCATAACTGTAAACGTATAGCGGAGTCGAGTATTGGTAGTTATTTCCCGTCATGCTCACGGTATTATGTACCACGTGGGCGTTGATGTAATACAACATCATTCCGTAAACCTGATAGGATGCCCCGGGGGCGTTGATCGTGAGAAAGTTGTTCTTGATGAGCATCGGATTCGCGAATATCGAATACGGGGCGTACATGTACATCCCGTATGCATAGTACTGCGAATTGATCGTGATCTTGTTGTACGATGTCTCCGCCCAACCGTTTACGGTAGTGTAATAGTCGTAGCAGATCAACCCGTAGTAGCCGTAAAAGACATTCATGTTGATCACGTTTCTGCGACGAAGCAGATCACCGTTGATGGTTGAGTAGTATGTGTATGAGTAGTTGTACACATACCCACCACTCGTGAAGTTGCACGTGTTGTTTTCCAAACGATAGTCTCCGGCAACCGTGCAGTAGTAGTAGGGAACTAACGCGTAAATACCATACACCGTGCTTGTCGTGGCGTTGACTACAGTGAGGTTATTTCCACTGATGGATATATCACCTCCGAAATTGCCGTAGTAATATCCGTAGAGGTACATCGCATACGTGGTACTTGCAGCGGTAAAGTTGAAGGTGTTGTTCTCAACTCTATAATCTCCACCCAAAGTCGCATAGTAGTACGTCAGGTAGTCGTACAGACCGTAGAACGTGCTTGAAGTCGAAGAAGCGGTGACATTGTTGTTTCGGACATGGATGTTTCCGGTGATATTGTTCTGGTATCCGTATAAGTACATGACGTAGGTTGTCGAGGTACCGGTCATGTTGAAGACGTTGTTCTCAATCAACACGCTTCCTGCGATGGGATTCTGATATCCGTATGCATAGATACCGTACATTGCTGATGCACCCGTAATGGTGACGTTGTTTCCGGACATCACAATGTCGTTTTGGTTGTAAGCGTTACCGTAGTAGTAGATGTACATCGCGCCTTTCGTGGTCGCGCCCGACATCGTCATCGTGTTGCCGGAGAAGTTCCATCCTTGACGCGGATAGTAGCTGTAGATACCATAGTATGCGGTCGTTCCTGTATTCGTCATCGTGTTGTTCGTCACGGTCAATCCGTTCTGGTAATACGCATAAACACCGTACGCCGGCTGATTCGTGAAGGCGTTGCCGGTGATGATGTTCCCAGCTTCACCGGTGGAAGTGCCATACAGGTAAATGCCGTACGAGCCGTTCAAAATCGTGTTGTTTTCGAATCTGTTATTGACGTCGTTCGCAGCGCTCGTGGAATAGACAACCGCGAGGTTTGTGCTGGTCGAAGTTGTCGATATCGACTCAAGGTTATTGCCGATGAACTGGTTGTTGTCAGCGCCGCTCTGTAGCACAACCGCTGTTCCATAGCTCGTGTTCGTTCCACGAATCGTCATGTTCTGAAACGTTACGTAATCGGCACCGCTAAGGCGAACGGTAAAGTTACTCGCGGAACTGGATGAGTTCGTCAGGATCACATCCGTTTTGTTGCCGGTTTCTGACTGGAACGTTACAGTGTTCGACGCTGATGCGTTCGTGATCGTGTTGATCGTGTACTGACCGGTGTACGTTCCACTGCGAATGTTGAACGTGACCGGGCCACTGATACCGACACTGTTCAAAGCGTTGACAGCGTCAGCAACGGTCGCATAGTTCGGGGCGACGCCTCCGATCGTATAGGTGCCGCTCAATTGAGCGTAACCTCCTGTGGTAAGCAAAGCAACAAAAGCCACTGTACACAGGGCTTTGAAGCCAATCGTACTAAACGGTTTCATGAATGAATCTCCAATCGAGAATGTGAGTGTGAATTGTGAAGTTAGTTGGCTTATGTGAAGAAGAGAATGTATCGGGCAAGGATTTATCATTTCTTATGGCAGATCGGAACAGTCCAGACTGTGCATGAAAGACTAAAACAATGATACGGATTAGAAGGAACTCTGTGGACGATTGAAGCAAACTTCAAACGCAGTGAAAAATAGGCTCTGCATAAAGTCAGGACAAGAGCTATTTTTTCACTTTTCTTGAATAAATCGAGCTTTACAGGTTGACCTACCAATTTGACCACAAAAAAACTGTTGTTTTTGACACAATAATCCTATGGCCTCTCCAACTCCAATCTGTACTATCCTTCTTGCACTTCTAATTTCCATTCATTTTCAAACTAGAAAACATGACTCACATGGAGACATTCAAAGCAGCTCTTTCCACCCATGCTATTAAGCCGGTCTTCGAGTAATACGAAAAGGGGCTGCACAAAACTGTGCAGCCCCTTTATAACCCAAGACAAACCGGAATTTACTTGTTCAGGGTCATCCGGATGGTTTTGCTGAATGTCAACCCTGATTCCATACCAACGATATGGA
>CAYUWG010000055.1:0-26000 GCA_964448285.1 uncultured Chromatiales bacterium | reverse complement strand
CGATGATGATATTCTGCCCGCGCGAGAACTCCGCGATCACGGCGTGCGGGAGTCGTGCAACGATACCGACGAAGATGATCAGCGAAATACCGTTGCCGATACCGCGATCCGTGATTTGCTCACCGATCCACATCATGAGCATCGTTGCAGCTGCGATGATGAGCATCGTGTTGAAGGTGAAGAACAAACCCTGCACTTCCGGTGGAACGATCGGGGCGCCGCCCGGCGTCGTCAAACTCTGGAGTCTGATGCTCACTCCCCATCCCTGGAGGGCCGCGATCAGGATCGTAAGATACCTCGTGTACTGTGTGATCTTCTTGCGCCCTTCTTCTCCTCCTTCTTTCTGGAGCTTCTGAAAATACGGAACGACCGCACCGAGAAGCTGGAAGATGATGGACGCGGTGATATACGGCATGATGCCCAGCGAAAAAATTGCGGCATTGCTGAAGGCGCCACCGACGAACAAGTCGAACATTCCGAGTAAGCCCCCGGCCGCGCCGGAGCTTAACAGCGAGGAAAGCAATGCGGCATCGACACCCGGCAATGTGATTTGTGCACCGAAACGCACAATGATGAGCATGAACAGAGTGAACAGGATCCGCTCACGCAGCTCCTGAATTTTAAACATGTTTCGAATATTATCGCCGAATCCCGCCATGAACCTGCATCGAATTAGTCTGTGAGAATATGAGCTGTGCCGCCGGACGCTTCAATCTTTTCCTTTGCGGAAGCACTGAAAGCGTGAGCGCTGACGGTGAGGGAAGAAGATAACTCACCCGTACCGAGAACTTTGATCAACGATCGTTTCTTTGCGACAACACCCAGTGCGTAGAGCGTTTCCGGCGTTACGATGCCATCGGTGATCTTCCCATCCTTTGAAAGGCGTTCGAGGCGCGAAAGGTTGATCGGAAGGTATTCCACGCGGTTGATGTTCGTAAAGCCGAACTTCGGAACGCGGCGGTGCAGGGGCATCTGTCCGCCTTCGAAACCGACCTTGCTCTTTGCACCGGATCGGGATTGTGCACCCTTATGGCCGCGCGTCGATGTTCCTCCACGACCGCTCCCCTGACCCCGGCCGACACGCTTTTTCTTTTTCCTGCTGCCTTCCGCGTAATGAAGATTTCCTAAATGGTTCATTGTCTTTTCGTCTCTAAATAGATGTCGGAATTATTCTGCGATCTCTTCGACTTTCACGAGATGGCTTACCCTGGCAATCATACCGCGTATTTGCGGCGTGTCGTTCTGTACTACAAAGTGATTCGGGCGTCCCAATCCGAGCGCTTCGATCGTGCGTTTCTGATTTTCGATCCGTCCGATGGTACTGCGTGTCTGTGTGATCTTGATCTTTGCCATATCGTAATAGTGTTGATTAGTGCTGTGGCTTATGGGTGAAAATATCCTGAACCGATGCGGCGCGGCGATCAGCCATCGTGTGGGCATCCGTCAAATGCTGGAGCGCACTCATGGTTGCCTTCACCACGTTGTGTGGATTCGAACTGCCGAGAGATTTCGTGAGAATGTCCTGAATCCCGGCGGATTCCAGAACGGCGCGTACTCCGCCACCAGCTATCAAACCCGTCCCAGGTGATGCCGGCTTGAGGATCACTTTCCCTGCACCGTACTTACCGGTAACGACGTGCGGGATCGTGCCCTTCACAACCGGAACTTTCACGACGTTCTTGCGCGCATCTTCAACGCCTTTGGAAATCGCGTCGGTCACTTCGTTCGCTTTCCCCAATCCGATCCCGACGTGTCCGTTTCCATCGCCGACAACGACGATTGCATTGAAGCTGAAACGACGTCCACCCTTGACGACTTTCGCAACCCGCTTGATTTGGACAAGCTTTTCCTTCAGCTCGAGTTCGCTGGCTTTTACCTTAGACAAGTTCTCTCCTCAGATTACTGTTCATCGAATTATACCTGCAAGCCGCCTTCGCGTGCGCCTTCGGCAACGGCTTTGACACGACCATGATACAAGTACCCGCCGCGATCGAACACCACTGCGGTAATGTTTTTTGATTTCGCAAGTTCGGCAACGGCCATACCGACCAACTTGGCTGGTTCTACTTTGCCTTTCGCTTCTGCAGCCTGTTTCAATATGGCCTCCGATTTTGTCGATACTGATCCCAAGGATATTCCTCTTTCATCGTCGATCAACTGTGCATACGTGTGCTTGAGGCTGCGATAAATCGACAGGCGCGGACGCTCTGCCGTTCCGTTAACTTTCTTTCGAATGCGAATCCTGCGGATTTCGCGACCGGATAATTTCTTTCTCTTAATCATAGTTTCTCTGTGTCTTCCAGTGTTACGACTTGTTTCACGGATTACGATTTGGCCGTCTTACCGGCTTTACGACGAATGTATTCGCCTTCGTACTTGATGCCTTTGCCTTTGTACGGTTCGGGTGGCCGAAGACTGCGAATCTTCGCTGCGACCTGCCCGACAAGCTGTTTGTCGATACCCGATATGGATAACGCAGTCGGCGTCGCAACTTCGATAGTGATTCCTGGCGGCGGGAAAAAAGCGATTTGATGGGAGTAACCAACCAATACCATGAGAATCTTCCCCCGAAGCTCGACGCGATAGCCGACGCCGACGAGTTCAAGGTTCTTCTTGTATCCTTCGACAACTCCCGTGACGACATTCTGAATATTCGCGCGAGTGGTTCCATGAAGAGCGCGATGGAATTTCAAATCGGTCGGTCTCGTGACGGTAATTTCAGAGCCCTGTACATCCACGTTCATTTCGGGGTGTAAGGAAATCGTCAATTCGCCCTTCGGTCCCTTGATCGCAAGGGAATTGCCTTCTTTCTTTGCGGAAACTCCCTTGGGGAGCGTTACCGGATTTTTTCCTATTCGTGACACGGTGCGTTTCCTTCGTTCAATTTCACGTTACCAGATTCTGCAGATGACTTCGCCGCCGATGTTTTGCTCTCGCGCTTGCGCGTCGGTCATCACGCCTTTCGGTGTCGAGACGATCGTCAGGCCGAGACCATTGAGCGTCCTGTCGAGTGCCTTCGCACCCGTGTAGCGACGCAAACCGGGCTTGCTGATGCGCTGAAGTCCCGTAATGACCGATTTACCGGCTTTGTATCTCATGTAAATGCGAACAGTCCCCTGGGGTGTATCTTCGATGATGGAGTACCCGCTTATGTAGTTCTGCTCATAGAGAATATGTGCAAGACGCTTCTTCATGTTTGAAGCCGGGATCTCAACCTGTTTGTGCTTTGCTTTCGCGGCGTTGCGAATACGCGTGAGGAAATCTGCTATCGGATCGGTCATAGGGTTCTCTTCTCTTCGTTCTTACCAACTTGCCTTACGAACACCGGGAATCATTCCACTGAGAGCAAGCTCTCGGAAGCAGAGGCGGCAGACACCGAATTTCCGGTAATATGCACGGGACCTCCCACACCGTTTGCAACGGTTATAGTCGCGCACGGAAAACTTGTTTTTCCGTTTGGCTTTGACAATCATTGCTAAGCGAGCCACAGTTATTCTTCCTCTTTGTTCTTGGATGCGTGGTTGTTCTGTTTATGCAACTTCTTTTTTCCTGAACGGCAAACCGAATTGGCTCAGCAATGCTTTTGCCTCTTCGTCCGTTTTCGCCGATGACACGATGGTGATATCGATGCCGAAAAGCCTCGATATTCTGTCCACGTCGATTTCCGGAAAGATGATATGTTCCTTGACGCCGAACGTGTAGTTGCCTCTGCCGTCGAACGATTTATCCGATACCCCGCGGAAGTCGCGAATACGTGGGATAGCGGTAGAGATGAACCGGTCGATGAATTCATACATTCGGGCGCCGCGAAGCGTGACGCGAACTCCGATCGGCATGCCTTCGCGGAGTTTGAAATTCGAGATGCTCTTTTTTGCTTTCGTGATCACGGGCTTCTGGCCGGCGATGTGTTCGAGATCTTCCAACGCGGCGTCAAGCAGTTTCGGGTCCTGCACGGCGTCACCCACGCCGATATTCAAACTGACTTTCTGGAGTTGCGGGACTTGCATGACGCTCTTATAGGAGAACTGCTTCATCAATTCCGGAACGATGACCGTACGATACCGCTCAAGGAGACGGGGAGTCCCGGCGGGATCGTCACCGTGTTCCTGTTCTTTCTTCGCTTTTGCCGCCGGCTTTCCGGACGCTTTCTTTTCCTGTTTCGTTTGTGCCATGGAACTGATTTCTACCGTTGATTAGTCGATGGTTTCGCCGGTCTTTACACTGCGCCGGACGAACTTGATTTTTCCTGTGTTCGGATCCTCGATCGGAGCCTTCCCCACGCGCGTGGCATTCCCGGATTTCGGATCGAGAAGCATGACGTTCGAAATATTGATCGGGGCTTCCTGCCGCATGATCGAACCATGAGGATTCGTCTGTGAAGGTCTGCGATGCCTGCTGACGATGTTCACTCCTTCCACGATGATGCGTTTCTTCTCCGGAAACACGCGAAGAACTTTTCCGCTCTTGCCGCGGGAGTTTCCTGCAATCACCAATACCATATCGTTCTTCTTGATCTTCATAGTCTTATGCTGAATAGTCGTGGTTAAAGTACTTCGGGTGCGAGTGAGACGATTTTCATGAATTGTTTTTCACGAAGCTCGCGGGCAACCGGTCCGAAGATGCGCGTGCCTCGCGGTTCGAGATTCTGATTGATAAGGACAGCGGCGTTTTCATCGAAGCGGATATACGAACCATCCGGGCGGCGGTACTCCTTTTTCGTCCGAACGATCACGGCTTTGGATACTTCTCCCTTCTTAACGCCGCCACCGGGAATGGCGGATTTCACGGAGACAACGATGATGTCACCCACCGTAGCGTAGCGTCGTCCGGAGCCGCCGAGAACGCGAATGCATCTGATACGCTTGGCGCCGGAGTTATCGGCTGCTACTAAATTCGTTTCTTCCTGGATCATCTTTTTTACCTGTGTGTATTAGCGTGCGCGTTCAACGATTTTCACCAAACGCCATCTCTTGCGCTTGCTCAATGGCCTCGTCTCCATGATCATGACGGTGTCGCCCACTTCAGCCGTCTGCATCTCATCGTGTGCGAGAAATTTCTTGGTGGTCTTGTAATACTTTTTGTAGATGCGATGGGGCACCCGTCGTTCGATGCTGACGGTAATCGTTTTCTCCATCTTATTGGAAACGACGATTCCGATTCGTGTCTTCCGGGCGCTCCGCGTCGTGTTGGGTGCGTTTGTCGTCATGATGGAGATACTCCGGTTTTTGCTCGTTCATTCAGAATGGTTTTTATCCGTGCGATGTCTTTGCGGACAAGTGCTATTTGTGACGTGTTCGTCAACTGGCTCGTGGAAGCCTGAAATTTCATACGCGCGAGATTCTTTTCCTCCTGCGAGAGGCGCTCGCGAAGTTCCATATCGGACATTTGACGGATTTCTGTTGCCTTCATCTTTCTTCCTTACTGCTTGTCATTCGCCTGTGTAATCCGGGCGAACGACGATTTTCGTTTTGACGGGGAGTTTGTGTCCCGCGAGCGTGAGAGCTTCCCGCGCGATCGTGCTATCGACGCCGCCAACCTCGAACATGATGCGTCCGGGTTTCACGACGGCTACCCAAAACTCAGGAGCACCCTTCCCTTTTCCCATTCGTGTTTCCAGCGGCTTCTTTGAAACGGGCTTATCGGGAAATATGCGAATCCACACCTTCCCGTCGCGTTTCATTTTTCGCGAGAGTGCGATACGTGCCGCTTCGATTTGCCTGCTGGTAATCCATCCCGGTTCGAGCGATTTGATTCCGAAAGATCCGAAGGCCACCGTTGCACCGCGCTGGGCTTTTCCCCGACGCCGGCCTCGCTGGGACTTTCTGAACTTGACTCTTTTTGGCATTAACATGATGTGCTATCCTTGCTCTCTTATTGGTGACTTACGTTCTCGACGCCGGTCCGGATTTCTTCCCGATGATGTCTCCCTTACATATCCACACTTTCACGCCGATAGCGCCATAAACGGTTTGGGCTGTCGCTACCGCGTAGTCGATATCGGCTCGCAGGGTGTGCAGAGGGATTCGTCCGTCTTTGTACTGTTCGGTGCGGGACATTTCCGCTCCGCCGAGCCGCCCTGCGCACATCACACGAACTCCCTCAGCGCCCATGCGCATTGCCGAGGTGATCGCGGACTTCATCGCCCGACGGAATGATACGCGGCCTTCCAATTGGCTCGCGATGTTTTCCGCAACCAATGCAGCGTCAAGCTCGGGACGTTTGATTTCCGTAATGAGAATCTTCACTTCCTTGTTGGTGACTTTCTTGAGTTCTTCTTCCAACTGCGCAATTTCTTTTCCGCTTTTTCCGATGACTACACCGGGACGGGAGGTATGGATAGCAAGCACGACGCGCTTGGGTGTGCGTTCGATGACGATACGGGAGATGCCTGCCTTCTTCAAGCGGTTGCGCAAGTAGTTCCGCACCATCAAGTCCTCCTGAAGCTTTGCCGCGAACGTACGTTCTTCGTACCAATTCGCATCCCACTCGCGCACGATGCCAAGCCTTAAACCAACGGGATGTGTCTTTTGACCCACGAAATACTCCTTGCTTTCTTACTCTATCTCAGAAACGATGATTGTCAGATGATTTGTCCGTTTGCGGACGCGAAACGCACGACCCATCGGTGCGGGAAGAACGCGTTTCGCGACCGGCCCGCCATCGACCGTGATTGCCTTGACGACAATGTTCTCAGGCTCAACGCGCCCGCCGTCTTTCGCATTCATGAGGTTTGAAACTGCCGATCTGAGGGTCAACTCACAAACCTTCGAGGCATGCTTTGGCGTGAAGTGGAGGATGTTGAGCGCTTCATCGACCGACTTGCCGCGAATCATGTCCGCAACCAATCGCATCTTGCGTGGTGAGCCTTGTATGTATCGTTTAATCGCGCGTGCTTCCATGTTCTTTTCTCTTGCGTCCGTTTAGCGGGATGCCTTTTCTGCTTTCGTACCCGGGTGTCCCCGGAAGATTCGCGTCGGTGCAAACTCGCCGAGTTTGTGGCCGATCATGTTTTCCTGGATGTAAACCGGGATGAATTTATTTCCGTTGTGAACGGCAAACGTATGGCCGATGAAATCCGGTGGAATCGTGCATCGGCGCGCCCACGTCTTGATGACGCGCTTTTGATTCGTTGCGTTGAGTCGCTCCACTTTTTTCATGAGCTTCTCGTCAATGAACGGTCCTTTTTTCAGTGAACGTGCCATTACTTCTTCCGGGACTTGACAATGAATTTATTCGAAGGATTTTTCCGTTTACGCGTTTTGCCTCCCTTGGCGTATCGTCCCCACGGAGAAACGGGATGTTGCCTGCCGCCGCCTGATTTCGAACGGCCTTCACCGCCGCCCATCGGATGGTCAACAGGGTTCATCGCCATGCCGCGGGTTTGCGGACGAACACCGAGCCATCGCATACGACCGGCTTTTCCATAGCTGATGTTCTCATGATCGGTATTTCCGATGGTTCCCAGCGTTGCCATGCAATTCAATCTGATCTTGCGAACCTCGCCGGATGGAAGCCGGACAAAACCGTACTCGCCTTCCTTAGCGGTAAGCTGCGCGGCGTTCCCTGCGCTACGCGCGAGTTGCCCGCCTTTACCGGGTTTCAGTTCGATGTTGTGAATGAATGAGCCAACCGGAATGCCGGAGAGTGGAAGGGTGTTGCCATCTTTGATTTCCGCATTCGAACCGGATTGAATCGTGTCTCCGACACGCAGTCCGTTCGGTGCAAGGATGTAGCGTTTCTCCCCATCGGCATAAACGACCAGTGCGATACGCGCCGTTCGGTTCGGGTCGTATTCGATCGTTTCGATGCGACCCGGGATGTCGAATTTATCGCGTTTGAAGTCGATCAAGCGATAGCGGCGTTTATGTCCACCGCCACGGTGACGCGAGGTAATACGTCCCTTATTGTTTCGACCACCGGATTTCCTTAGCGGTGCGATAAGGGATTTTTCAGGCGTCGTACAGGTGACCTCTTCGAACGTGGACACGGTATAGTACCGCGTCGCGGGAGTCATCGGTCGTAATTTTCTAATAGCCACTGTGTCTGTTCCTCTTGTTCTCTCTGGGTGATCGCATTACGATTCGAATACTTCGATCGTCTGACCTTCTTTCAAAGTCACGATAGCCTTCTTCCATGAAGGGCGTCTTCCGGTAAAGCGTCCTCTGCGTGTAAACTGCGATTTCTGTTTTCCTTTGTAGCGGATCGTGCGAATGCTTTCGACGTTCACGGAAAACTGCTTCTCAATCGCGCGGGCAATTTCGATTTTGTTTGCCGTAATCATCACCTCGAAGGCGTATTGCCGATGCGCGTTGAGCATGGTCATTTTTTCGGTCAGCAGTGGTCGTTTGATAATGGTATCCATAGTGCTTGCCGTTAAATCCTTGTGAACGTTGACTCGATGACCGGCAACGCGCTCTTCTGAATGAGGAGTATCTGGTTATTGAGCAAATCATAGGTGGAGACATTCGCAACTTCACGAATCTGGAGATTCGGGATGTTGCGTCCGGCGCGCCAGAGATTGGCATCATAACCGGCAACGAGTAGAAGGGTTTTTGTGGCAGAGAGCGCAAGCGCGCTGAGCACGGTCGCAACTTCCTTCGTCTTCGCATTCGGAGCGCTGAAGTCTTCGACAACCATAATCTGCTGGTCTGCGGCTTTCATCGCATAGGCGGACTTGCGCGCTAATTGCTTCATCTTGATTGGGAATTTCATACGGTAGTTTCTCGGTCGGGGGCCGAAGATCGTACCACCGCCAACCCACAACGGTGAGCGTGAGGAGCCCGCCCGTGCGGTTCCACGGCCTTTCTGACGCCACGGCTTCTTTCCGCCACCGCGCACTTCGGAGCGCTCTTTCGCTTTGGATGTTCCCTGACGTTTGTTCGCCAGATGTGTTCGAACAGCATGATAGACGACGTGCGGATTCGGTTCGATGCCGAATACGCCCTCGTTCAGGGCGACTTCGCCGCTGTTGCTTCCTGATGTTGTATAGCTCTGCACTTTCATCTCGTTCAATCCTATCGACTTTGCTTCCGAATTTCGACCAGACCCTGCTTCGCACCGGGCACTGCACCCCTGACGATGAGGATATTCGAATCAGGGATCACGCGAACGACTTTTACGTTTTTCATCGTCACGCGATTCCCACCTGTGCGTCCAGCCATCCGCATTCCGCGAAAGACGCGCGAAGGGTATGAGCTTGAACCGATAGAACCAGGCGCTCGCAAACGATCGCTCTGGCCGTGGCTCGTGCCGCCGACACCGCCGAAACCATGTCGCTTCATCACTCCTTGAAAACCCTTTCCCTTCGAAACGCCCGATACCGTAATCACGTCGCCTTCCGCGAAGAGACCCACGGATACGGTTTCACCCGTCTTGAGAGAGCCGGGCTCATAGTTGCGGAACTCCCGAATGTATCGAAGGGGTGAACTTCCTGCGGCGTTGAATTGACCCATCATCGGTTTGTTGACGTTCTTCTCTCGCTTCTCTTCGAAGCCTAATTGAACGGCATCGTATCCATCTTTTTCAGCGGTCCGAACCTGCAATACCTTACAAGGCCCGACTTCAAGAACCGTACATGGGATCATCTTCCCCTTCTCGTCGAAGACGCCCGTCATACCTATTTTTTTTCCTAACATTCCAGACATATGATTCTCAAAGGCTCAGTTGTTAAACTTTAATCTCCACGTCAACACCGGCGGGCAACTCAAGCTTCATCAAAGAGTCCACGGTGCGTTGGGTAGAGTTGAAGATATCGATCAATCGTTTGTGCGAGCGTGTTTCGAATTGCTCGCGCGATTTTTTATCCACGTGGGGCGAACGAAGAACGGTGTAGATGCTCTTCTTCGTGGGAAGAGGGATCGGACCGGATACCACAGCGCCTGTTGACTTCACCGTCTTAATGATTTTCTCGGCGGATTTGTCTATCAAGTTGTGATCGTATGATTTCAGTTTGATGCGAATTTTCTGCTGTGCCACTGTGCAATCCTTCGTTAGAGAAAAACGGCGACCGGGAAAAGCCAGCCGCCGCTACGTGAATCCTTCTTATTCGAGAATCTTCGAAACGACTCCTGCGCCGACGGTACGTCCGCCTTCACGCACTGCGAAGCGAAGACCTTCTTCCATCGCGATCGGTGTGATCAACTCAACGGTCATTCCATCGACGTTGTCGCCCGGCATAACCATTTCGGTGCCCTCGGGAAGTTGAGTGACGCCGGTAACGTCCGTCGTGCGGAAATAGAACTGCGGACGGTAGTTGTTGAAGAACGGAGTATGGCGTCCGCCTTCCTCTTTCTTGAGGACGTAAATCTGACAGGTGAATTTCTTGTGCGGTGTGATCGAACCGGGTTTGGCGATAACCATCCCGCGCTCGAGTTCGTTCTTTTCAACGCCACGGAGAAGCAGTCCGAGGTTGTCTCCTGCTTGGCCTTCATCGAGTTCCTTGCGGAACATTTCCACGCCGGTAACGACGCTCTTCTTATGGTGGCCAAGACCGATGAGTTCGACTTCGTCACCAACGTGCACGCGGCCACGCTCGACGCGACCCGTTCCTACGGTTCCACGACCGGTGATGGAGAAGACGTCTTCGACGGACATGAGGAAAGGCTTATCGACCTCGCGCTCCGGTATCGGAATGTAGCTGTCACAAGCTTCCATCAACTCGAAGATGCATTTGAAGCGGTCATCGTCGAGTGACGAACTTTGGTCTGCCCCTGCTTCAAGTGCTTGAAGCGCGCTGCCGCGGATGATAGGAATTTCATCACCGGGGAATTCATAGGAGCTGAGAAGTTCGCGAAGTTCAAGCTCGACGAGTTCCAGCAACTCCGGATCATCGACCATATCGACTTTATTCATGAACACGACGATTCTCGGCACGCCAACCTGACGGGCGAGGAGGATGTGTTCCCGTGTTTGCGGCATCGGGCCGTCCGTGGCAGCGACGACGAGAATAGCGCCATCCATCTGGGCAGCGCCCGTGATCATGTTCTTGACATAGTCGGCGTGACCGGGACAATCCACGTGCGCATAGTGACGGTTGTCCGTTTGATATTCGACGTGAGCCGTCGCAATCGTGATGCCGCGCTCCCGTTCTTCAGGAGCGTTATCGATACTGTCGAACGAACGAATGGCAGAGAGGCCCTTTCGTGCGAGCGCCATGGTGATGGCGGCTGTCAAAGTGGTTTTCCCATGATCGACGTGACCGATGGTCCCGATGTTGACATGGGGTTTAGAGCGTTCAAATTTTTCTTTGGCCATGGCTTATTTGCTCCTGTGACTGAGTGAGAGAGTTTTGATTGTCCTTGTCATGCATCAGCGGGGACGGCTTTCCCGGAAAACTTCTCTTTGATTTGATCGCTGATGCTTTTCGGCACTTCTTCGTAATGGCTGAAGTGCATCGTGTAAAGGGCGCGGCCTTGTGAGAGCGACCGCAGCGTGGTTGCGTATCCGAACATTTCGGAAAGCGGTACCGTCACTTTTACGACCTGGGCATCGCTTCGCGTGCCCATCCCTTCAATTCTTCCCCGGCGTGAATTCAGATCACCGACGATCGATCCCATGTACTCTTCCGGTGTCACGACTTCGACGGAAAACACCGGTTCGAGAATGACCGGATCTGCTTTTTTGGCGGCTTCTTTGAACGCCATCGATCCGGCGATCTTGAATGCCATTTCCGATGAATCGACTTCGTGGTACGACCCATAGTGCAAACGGACTTTCACGTCTTCGACCGGATATCCAGCGATGATACCGTTGCGCATCGCACCCTTAATGCCTTCAGATACCGGTTGAATGTATTCACGCGGGATGACGCCGCCGACGATGGCGTTTTCAAATTCGTAGCCTTTGCCTTTTTCGTTCGGCTCTATGTCGATCACGACGTGTCCGAATTGGCCGCGACCGCCGGACTGCCGTACAAATTTCGATTCGGCCGTTGCTTTTTTCCTGATCGTTTCCTTATACGCGACCTGCGGTTTACCGACATTCGCTTCAACGCCGAACTCGCGTTTCATCCTATCGATGAGAATTTCGAGATGCAGTTCGCCCATACCGCTGATGATGGTCTGTCCGGTATCTTCATCGCTGCGCACGCGGAAGGTCGGATCTTCTTCCGCCAATTTCTGGATGGCTTCGGAGAGATGTTCCTGATCGGCTTTGGTCTTCGGCTCGATCGCGACATCGATAACCGGTTCGGGGAATTCCATTTTTTCGAGAATGATGGGATCAGATTCTTCGCAGAGGGTATCGCCCGTCCGCGTGTTCTTCAGGCCAATAGCCGCACAGATATCGCCGGTATATGCGGTCTCAACGTCTTCACGATGGTTCGCGTGCATTCGAAGAATTCTACCAAGCCGTTCTTTCTTTCCCGTCGTGGAGTTTAACAGGTACGATCCCGCGTTCACCTGGCCGGAATACACACGGAAGAAAACGAGTTTCCCGACGTATGGATCGGTCGCCACTTTGAATGCCAACGCAGAGAACTTCTCGGAGTCTGAGGGCTGCCGTTCGATGTGATCGTTCAGATTCACGTGATGTCCCATCGTAGCGCCGACATCCAGCGGTGAAGGAAGGAAATCGACCACTGAGTCCAACAGCCTTTGCACACCCTTGTTCTTGAACGATGATCCGCACAGGACAGGAATGATCTTCATCTCAATCGTTGCCCGGCGGAGAACGCTGATAATCTCTTCCTTGCTGATCGTTTCACCCTCAAGGTATTTCACGAGGAGTGAATCATCGACTTCAGCGACGGCTTCGAGCATCTTCGTGCGGTATTCATGCGCCTTGTCCTTGAGATCGGCGGGAATGTCGATTTCATCCCAGGTGTTGCCAAACGTCTCTTCATGGAAAATTCTCGCTTGCATGGTGATCAGGTCGAGAATTCCAACGAATGTTTCTCCCTGCCCGATCGGAAGCATGACGGGAATGGCGTTCGCGCCGAGTCGCTGCTTCATCATTCCGACGGCGTTGTAAAAGTCCGCTCCCACGCGATCCATTTTATTGACGAAAGCGATACGCGGGACACGATATTTGTCCGCCTGGCGCCATACTGTTTCCGATTGCGGCTCTACTCCGCCGACCGCACAGAAGAGCGCAACCGCGCCATCGAGAACGCGAAGGGATCGCTCGACCTCGACGGTGAAGTCCACGTGTCCCGGAGTGTCGATAATGTTGATCCGGTTGTCGTTCCAGAAGCAAGTCGTCGCGGCGCTCGTGATCGTGATTCCCCGTTCCTTCTCTTGCTCCATCCAATCCATCGTTGCGGCGCCGTCATGCACTTCACCCATACGATGGAGAACGCCGGTATAGAACAATATCCGCTCCGTCGTGGTCGTCTTACCGGCGTCGATGTGCGCCATGATGCCGATGTTTCGTGTCTTCTCGAGACTATACTGTCGCTTTGCCATTCAGAAATTCAACTCAACTATTCGTGTCAATCGTTACCATTTAAAGTGTGCAAAGGCTTTGTTCGCTTCAGCCATTCTGTGGACGTCATCTTTCTTCTTGATCGCTCCGCCTTCGTTGTTCGATGCGGCGATGATCTCGGCAGCAAGGCGCAACTCCATCGATTTATCGGAACGTGCCCGGGCAGCAATGAGAAGCCATCGGATGGCAAGCGCTGTCCTTCGCTCGGGTCGGACTTCCGTCGGGACTTGATACGTCGCGCCGCCAACGCGTCTCGCACGCACTTCGATCACAGGCTGTGCGTTAAACAACGCTTTTCTGAAAATCTCGTATCCGTTTTGCTTCGTTCTTTCGCCGACAATATCAATCGCCCCGTAGAGGATCTTCTGTGCGGTATTCTTCCTTCCGCTCCACTGGATACTATTGACGAAACGGGATACCAAAATGTCATTGAACTTTGGATCCGGTGTCAGATATCGTCTTTCAGCTCTCTTTTTTCTCATGTCAGTATTGGATAACGTTTATCATTGCTTCGGTCGTTTCGCGCCGTACTTCGAACGGCCCTGTTTTCTGTTTTGAACGCCCTGAGTATCCAAGGTCCCCCGGATGATATGATAGCGGACGCCCGGAAGATCTTTCACGCGGCCTCCTCTGATCAGGACGATCGAGTGCTCCTGAAGGTTGTGTCCTTCGCCGGGGATATACGCGGTCACTTCTTCACCGTTGGACAGGCGGATTCTTGCGACTTTGCGAAGAGCAGAGTTCGGTTTCTTCGGCGTGGTCGTATAAACACGTGTACACACTCCCCGCTTCTGTGGGCATGCCTCCAAAGCAGGAGCCTTTTTCTTGGCCAAAATCACTTTTCGGCCTTTTCTGACAAGCTGACTAATCGTTGGCAATGTAGTTACTCTGTTCCTTCGGTTATGGTTGTTTGTGGTTGAAATAGCCCACAAGAGCTTGTAAACTTAGCGAAAAATCCACGGATAGTCAAGGCGAGTTCTCGCTGATCAAGTGTTTTCACTGAAAAACATTCGGGAAATGCGATCGACTTCATCTGCTAATCTCAGAAACCAATCCGACGGATTCTTTCTCTTTCGCCAATCCCTCTTCCGTTGTCGGGATAACCATGATGTTTTTAAATTTCTTCAAACCTGTTCCAGCCGGAATGAGATGTCCGATGATGACGTTCTCTTTCAGGCCAAGAAGCTTATCCGCTTTGCCTTCAATCGCCGCTTCCGTCAGCACTTTCGTCGTCTCCTGGAAGCTGGCGGCAGAGATGAAGCTCTCGGTCGTCAGAGAGGCTTGCGTGATGCCGAGAAGTACGGGTTCATAGCTCGCAGCTTCCGCATCGCGGACGGTTGCCGGCTGTTTCTCTTTCTTTTTTATCTCAAGGTTCGCTTCACGGACCTTCTTCTTTTGGATGATTTGTCCTCGCTTGAACTTCGAGTCGTTCTTCTCCACGATGATCACTTTATCTTCAAGTTCCTCGTTTACCTCGATCACACGAATACGCTCGACGACGTCACCTTCAAGGAATCGCGTATCACCCGGCGACTTGATGCGCACCTTTTGAAGCATCTGTCTGACGATCGTTTCAATGTGCTTATCATTGATTTTCACGCCCTGCATCCTGTACACTTCCTGGATTTCATTCACCAAGTACTCCTGTACGGCTCCGGCACCTTTAATCCGAAGAATATCGTGCGGGTTGATCGCTCCATCAGTGAGCCGTTCGCCGGCGCGAACGTGATCCAGAGGCTGAACGAGAACGTGTCGCCCGATTGGCGAAAGGTACGTTCGAACATCAGAACCGTCGTGGCTTGTCACAATCAATTCGCGAGAACCGCGCTTTTGCGATCCAAAGGTAACCACACCATCGATCTCGGAAACGATGGCGGGATTTTGAGGGCTGCGGGCTTCGAAAAGCTCGGTCACTCTCGGCAGACCACCGGTGATGTCTCTCGTCTTTCCGATCTCGCGAGGGATTTTTACGAGAACGGTTCCGGCAACGACCACCTGCCCGTTTTCAACCGTGAGATGTGCCCGGACCGGGGTAGCGTAACCGACGAGAATTTCCTTTTTTCTATTGATGATCTGTATGGTCGGATTGTGTGTTTTATCCTTCGAGTCGATCACCACTTTTTGAATGTGACCCGTTTGCTCGTCAGGCTCTTCCCGATAAGTTCGTCCTTCAAAAAGGTCTGAGAAGACGACCGTTCCGCTATGTTCTGCGATGATCACAGCGTTGTAGGGATCCCATTCGTAAAGCACTTCTCCTCGGGCAACTATTTGTCCTTCCGTTACAAGGATTGTGGCACCGTATGGGATATCGTATTTCGAGATCACTCGGTTGTCATTGTCCAAGATGTTTATGACGCCGTTGCGATTGACTGTGACAACCTTGTCTTCTACGTCATCAGCATACGTTACCGTTTTCAAGCCTTCGAACTGTACGCGCCCCTCGAAGCGTGTCGAGATCTGTGACTGCGCGGCGATGCGGCTTGCCGTTCCTCCGATGTGGAAAGTCCGTAGTGTAAGCTGCGTACCGGGTTCTCCGATGGATTGTGCCGCGATGATTCCTACCGCTTCCCCGACGTCCACAAGACGACCGCTTGTAAGGTTGCGACCGTAACAACGTGCGCACGCGCCGCGCCGCGCTTCACATGTCAGCACCGAGCGAATCATGACGGATTCGATAGACGTTTGCGCGATGGCGTTGGCTTTTTCTTCGTCGATCATATCGCCCGCTAGCACGAGAACTTCACCCGATAGCGGGTCCTTTATCTCATCGAGAGAAACGCGACCGAGAATACGTTCGTGCAAAGGCTCCTTGACATCTTCGCCTTCCTTCAAGGCTGATACGCTGACTCCGCGAATGGTCTTGCAGTCGAACTCGGAAATGGCGGTATCCTGTGCGACGTCCACAAGCCGACGGGTGAGATATCCTGCATCGGCGGTCTTCAGCGCGGTGTCGGCGAGTCCCTTTCGAGCGCCGTGAGTGGAGATGAAGTATTCGAGAATCGAGAGGCCGTCCCGGAAGTTCGCAGTGATCGGATTCTCGATGATCTCACCCGTTTGCCCGGTCAGGCTTTTTTGAGGCTTGGCCATGAGACCGCGCATTCCGGCGAGCTGGCGTACCTGCTCCTTCGAACCACGCGCACCGGAGTCCATCATCATGTAGAGGGAATTGAATCCGTTCTGACTGTTCTGGAGCGTGTCGAAGAGTTTGTCCGCGACGCGGTTGGTCGTACGCGTCCAGATGTCGATCACTTTGTTGTAGCGTTCACCGTTGGTGATGAAACCCCGCTGGTATTGCTGCATGATCTTTTCGACGTCGGCTTGGGCTTTTTCGATGAGTTGGTTTTTCTCATCGGGGATCTCCACGTCGGAGACACTGATTGAAAGGCCTCCCGCGGTTGCGAACCCAAATCCGAGATCTTTCAGATCATCGAGGAAGCGTGCGGTATCCCGATTTCCTGTTCGATAGAAGATCGTTGCGATAAGCTGAACGAGTCGTCGCTTCGTGAGAACTTCGTTGATGAACCCGATTTTCTGTGGGATGATTCGGTTGAAGAGGGTTCGCCCCATCGTCGTGCTTATGAGCGTGAATTTCGGTTTACCATTTTCCCATTCTTCAACGGGCAGCGGATAGCGCACTTTCACTCGGGCGTGCAAACCGACTTTCCTCTGATCATATGCGATCACCGCTTCATCCATCGAAGAAAACACTTTTCCTTCCCCCTTATCCCCGGGCAGCGCTTTCGTCAGGTAGTAACATCCGAGAACGATTTCCTGGTTCGGTATTGCAATGGGTGCGCCGTTTTGTGGCGAGAGGATGTTATGAGCGGAAAGCAGGAGAACTCCGGCTTCCAATTGCGCATCGAACGAAAGGGGCACGTGCACAGCCATCTGGTCGCCGTCGAAGTCCGCATTGAACGCCGTACAAACGAGCGGGTGCAGGCGGATTGCTTTTCCTTCGACCAACAATGGCTGGAAGGCTTGGATGCCAAGACGGTGCAACGTCGGTGCGCGGTTGAGCAGCACTGGATGGCCGTCGATGATCTTCTCCAGAATATCCCAAACCTCCGGGCCTTTTTTATCGACGACTTTTTTGGCGCTCTTCACAGTTTTCACGATACCGCGTTCGATCAGCTTGCGGATGATGAAGGGCTTGAACAATTCAACGGCCATGTCCTTCGGCAATCCGCATTGGTGCAGTTTCATTTCCGGACCGACGACGATGACCGAGCGACCCGAATAATCGACACGCTTTCCGAGGAGGTTCTGACGGAATCGGCCTTGTTTGCCTTTCAGCATGTCGGAAAGCGATTTGAGTGCGCGGTTGTTATCACTTCGAACGGAGTTCACTCGGCGGCTGTTGTCGAACAGCGAATCCACCGCTTCCTGCAACATGCGCTTCTCGTTTCTGAGAATGACTTCCGGTGCCTTGATATCGATGAGGCGTTTCAATCTGTTGTTTCGAATGATGACGCGGCGATACAAGTCGTTCAAATCCGACGTTGCAAAGCGTCCTCCTTCGAGTGGAACGAGTGGACGTAACTCCGGTGGGATCACAGGAATGACGTCGAGCACCATCCATTCGGGTCTGTTCAACATGTTCCCTTCTTCAGGGAGAAAGGCGCCGACGACGCGCATCCGCTTGATGGCTTCGAGGCGCTTCTGCTGAGAGGTTTCCACTTCGATCTGGTAGCGCAAGCGGTCTGCGAGTTTTTCGATGTCGATTTTCCGCATCAACGCCTTGATGGCTTCACCGCCGATCAACGCCACGAATTTGCGCGGGTCGTCATCGTCCAAGTCGTAATTCGATGGATCGAGAGTCGCAAGCGTCGCGAGGTATTCTTCCTCGGTGAGAAACGTGAGGTCATTGCTGAAGAGCGTTTTATCGACCTTTCCTTCTTCGTCCGGATTGACCGCGACATCGAGGTTTCCGAACGGTTTCGGGAATCCCGCCGTGCCGGGATTGATCACGACGTAATTCTCGTAGTAAATGATTTTCTCCAACTCCTTGGATGTAATTCCAAGTATCGCGGCGATCTTACTCGGCAGTGAGCGGAAGTACCAGATATGAACGATCGGAACCGCAAGGGAGATGTGTCCCATGCGTTCGCGACGAACGGATTTTTGTGTCACCTCGACGCCGCATCTGTCACAGATGATTCCCTTGTAGCGGATGCGTTTATATTTCCCGCAGTGGCATTCCCAATCGCGAACGGGTCCGAAGATCTTCTCGCAAAAGAGTCCATCTTTCTCGGGACGGAACGACCGGTAATTGATCGTCTCCGGTTTCGTTACTTCGCCAAACGAACGGGCGAGAATCGCATCGGATGAAGCGAGTCCGATGGATATCTTCGTGAAGTTCTTTTTCAGTGTGTCCTGGGTTTTAAACGGCATGCTCTTCTCCGGTCAGTTCAGTTTCGTGAATCGTAAATCATCGTGGGTTTCAGATAGCTCTGCATTCATCATTCAATCTTGATCTCCAAACCGAGACCTTGTAGTTCGCGCACGAGCACGTTGAAGGATTCGGGCACGTTCGGATCCGGGAGATTGTCACCTTTGACGATCGCTTCATAGACTTTCGATCGTCCTTGTACGTCATCGCTCTTCACCGTGAGAATCTCCTGGAGGACATGTGCCGCTCCGTAAGCCTCCAGTGCCCATACTTCCATTTCGCCGAAACGCTGTCCGCCGAACTGTGCCTTTCCGCCGAGTGGTTGCTGGGTGATAAGGCTGTACGGTCCGATCGAGCGAGCGTGGATCTTGTCGTCGACAAGGTGCGAAAGCTTCAGCATGTAGATGTATCCGACGGTTACAGGTTGGTCGAACCGCTCGCCGGTTCTTCCATCGTGGAGCACCGTTTTTGCACTCGCTTCGAGATCGACGGATTTCAGTAAGTCCTGAATCTCCGTCCATGAAGTGCCATCGAAGATCGGCGATGCGAACCGTACACCGAGCTTCTTTGCGACCCATCCGAGAGCAGTTTCATAAAGTTGTCCGAGGTTCATTCGCGACGGCACGCCAAGAGGATTGAGTACGATATCGACCGGTGTACCGTCGGCGAGGAAAGGCATGTCCTGAACGGGAACGACGTTGGAAACCACGCCCTTATTTCCGTGACGGCCGGCCATCTTGTCGCCGATGGATAGCTTCCGTTTCTTTGCGACGTACACTTTTGCCAATTGTACGATACCCGGCTGAAGTTCATCTCCCATCTGGATTTTGCTCTTCTCGCGCTTGTATTCATCCTCATGTTCGGCTGAGGTAAACTGATAATTCGCGTAAAGCCGCTCGATGAGTTTGTTGAGCTTCGACGACTCGGTCCAATCACTCTTCGGGTCGAGTTGTTCGAGCGCATCGATGTGATCGGTGAAAGTGTCTTCCTTGACGATCGTTCCGCCTCTGATGACACTCGCTCCGTTGAGGTCACGAACACCGAGAAGTTTTTCACCTTCGAGAAGCTTTGTCAGCTTTTCTGCAAGAAGTTTACGAAGCTCCGCGCGACGTGAATCGAACTCCGCATCCAACGCGTCGAGCTTGCGCTTCTCTTCTTTCCTTGTATCCAATTCTTTTTTCTTGCGACTGAAAAGCTTCGTTTTGATGACGATGCCTTTCATTCCCGGAGGCGCTTTCAGTGACGCATCTTTTACGTCGCCGGCCTTTTCGCCGAAAATGGCTTTGAGGAGTTTCTCTTCCGGAGTCGGATCGGATTCGCCTTTGGGAGTGATCTTTCCGATGATGATGTCATTCTCCCACACTTCCGCGCCAACGCGAACGATGCCATCCTCGTCCAGATCCTTTGTCGCTTCTTCGGAGACGTTCGGAATTTCCCGTGTAAGCTCCTCTTCACCCCGCTTGGTATCGCGGACCTGAAGTTCAAATTCTTCGATGTGAATCGATGTGTAAATGTCTTCGGCAACGAGTCGTTCACTGACCACGATCGCATCTTCGAAGTTATACCCACGCCACGGCATGAATGCGACGAGCACATTCCGACCGAGCGCAAGTTCTCCGAATTGCGTGGAACTGCCATCGGCAAGGATATCGCCCTTCTTGAACCTCTGCCCCGGCTTGACGGTCGGACGCTGGTTGATTGACGTATCCTGATTCGTCCGAAAGAATTTCACTAACTCGTATTCTTCAATACCTTGCGCATCGAAACTGATGAGAGTCTCCTGTGCGGAGCGCTTCAAGTCATATTGAACGCGAATCCGATTTGCATCGACAAACAGAACCTGTCCGTCCTCCTTGGCAACGATCATTGCAATGGAATCACGCGCGACCTTCTCTTCTAAGCCGGTTCCGACGAACGGTGCTTCGGGCCGAAGTAACGGCACCGCCTGGCGCTGCATGTTCGAGCCCATCAACGCACGGTTCGCATCATCATGTTCGAGAAACGGAATCAGCGCTGCGGCGGGGCTGACGATCTGATTCGGCGCTACGTCCATGTACTGCACTTCCTTCGGCTCGACGATCGGAAAGTCACCGCGATATCGTGCTTTCACGCGGTCGAGGACGAACGTCCCATCAGGATTGAGGGGCGCGTTTGCCTGCGCGATAACGAATTCGTCTTCTTCCTCGGCGGTGAGGTAGTGAATTTCGCTTGTCACCTTGGCGTTTTTCACAACGCGATATGGAGTTTCGATGAATCCGAAATCGTTGATGCGAGCGTGGAGACAGAGCGATGAAATCAATCCGATGTTCGGACCTTCGGGAGTTTCAATCGGACACAGCCGGCCATAATGCGTGTAGTGAACGTCGCGAACTTCGAAACCTGCGCGTTCGCGTGTAAGACCTCCGGGACCCAGTGCAGACATTCGGCGCTTATGGGTAAGCTCCGCGAGGGGATTCGTCTGATCCATGAACTGGGAAAGCTGGTTGGTCCCGAAGAATGCATTCACGACGCTCGTAATCGTCCGGGCGTTGACAAGGTCCGACGGAGTGAAGCTTTCGACATCACGAATATTCATGCGTTCTTTGATCGTTCGGGCCATGCGCGCTACGCCGACGTTGTATTGCGAGGCCAACTGTTCTCCGACGGTACGAATGCGTCGGTTGCCCAAATGATCGATATCGTCAACAGGTTGCTGCCCCTGCAAAAGCTCGATGAGGTACTTCACGATTGCGACGATATCCTCACGCGTGAGCGTGGTGACCTCCGGCGAAATATCGAGACCAAGCTTCCGGTTCAATCGATAACGACCGACGGTTCCGAGGTCGTAGCGTTTCGGATTGAAAAAGAGACGGTCGATGAGGCCGCGCGCCGTTTCAAGATCAGGCGCTTCACCACTGCGTAATTGCTTGTAGATCAACTCCAGCGCATCCTGTTCGTTGTCCGAATCATCCTTCCGGATCGTGTTCGCGATGATGAGTGCGTTCTCGTTATCGGTTTTATATACCCGAACGGTTTTCACACCGTGTTCGAGTATCGATGGGAGGATGTCTTCATCAAGTTCGGTATCGGCAGAAACGAGAAGTTCGCCCGTTTCCTCGTCGATCACATCGTCGCAAAGGACGCGTCCAAACACATCGTTCATCTTTGCCTTCGAGATGGGAAGGTCGAGAACGAGTTCGAAGAGTTCGAGAAGCTCGATATTCGAAGAATAACCGAGCGCCCGGAGCAGCGTCGTCACGGGGAATTTTTTCTTCCGATCGATATATGCATACATGACTGCGTTGATATCCGTCGCGAATTCAACCCATGAGCCGCGGAACGGAATGATCCGCGCCGAATACATTTTCGTCCCATTAGGATGGATGGACTCTCCGAAGAACACGCCCGGCGAGCGATGGAGTTGGCTGACAACGACTCGTTCGGCGCCGTTGATGATGAACGTTCCCTTCTCCGTCATGTAAGGAAGGTTTCCCAGATACACATCCTGCACGACGGATTCGATGTACTCGCTGCTGTTCGGGTCTTCCGATTTACTCGAGAGTCTCAGTTTCGCTTTCAAAGGAACGTTGTACGTAAGACCTCGCTCCTGACATTCCGCAACGGTGTATTTTGCCTTTTCGATGTAGTACTCAAGGAATTCGAGCAGATAATTTTCCCGCGTGTCTGTAATGGGAAAATTCGTTTCGAATACCTGTTGCAATCCTTTGGATTCCCGCTGTTGGGGAGAAACGCGTTCCTGGAGAAACGATTCGTACGACTCACGCTGCACATCGAGGAAATTCGGGAATTCGATAACCTCTGCGATTTTTCCGAATCGGTACCGTCCATTCTCGCTCTGTCGTACGTTCAGCGTCGTGAACAACTGATTCTGATCCTGTGCTTCGTTCTTGCTCAATGTCCTGGCTCCTTAGCTCTCAGCTATGCTCGTGATAAATACAGTTGAAGAAAGATTGTTGAGAAACGACAAGCACGGGTCGATGGCGTTTCGACCCGTCCTGTCAGAAATTGATGCCGTGCAATGCGCGCGGACCGCCTTTGTGTTCCGGTCTGCGGATCATTACTTCAGTACGACTGTGGCGCCTGCGTCTTCTAATTCCTTCTTCAGTTTTTCTGCTTCGTCTTTCGGAATACCATCCTTCACAACGCTCGGGGCGCCATCGACGAGGTCTTTGGCTTCCTTCAGCCCAAGGCTTGTCACCGCACGAACCACTTTGATCACGTTGATCTTGTTCGCGCCCGCACTTGCAAGCTCGACGGTGAATTCGGTTTTTTCTTCTGCTTCGGCAACGGCTGCACCGGCGCCGGCCATCATCGGGCCAGCCATCATCATTGGAGCTGCGGCAGTGACGCCGAACTTATCCTCCAATGCTTTCTTCAGTTCGGAAGCTTCCAGCAACGTCAGCTTCTCGATTTTTTCTACTAGTTCTTCAACGACAGACATGAATTGAGTCTCCTCTGAAAAGGGATGAAATAAACGATTTGAAATTCAATGTGATTGAGAGTGTGGAATCGCTGTCAGGCGGCTTCCGCTTTTTTCTTTTCTATGGCGTCCAAAGTACGAACGAGATCCGTCAGGACTCCATTGATCGCGCCCGCGATGCCTTGCATCGGAGCCGCGATGCTTCCAATGATACCGGCGATGATGTCGTCACGAGTCGGAAGAGTCGCGAGTTCATTCAGACGCGAACCATCGAACACCTGCTTCTCGATGACCGCAACTTTGACTTGCGGTTTTCCATCGGTGCCCTTGACGAACTTGTCAAGGACTCGTGCAGGAAGGATGGGATCGTCGTATGCAATGACGACTCCTGTCTGATTGACAAGGTAAGGGAAGACGCCATCGTAACCGCCGACTTCCTCCATCGCTCTCTTGAGAAGCGTGTTCTTGACGACCTTGTATTCAACGCCGATTTTAAAGAACTCACTCCGGAGTGCGTTCGCCTGTTCGACCGTCATACCGGTGAAGTTCGTAAGGTACAAACCATTAGCCCGCTCAATACGAGAGATGGTGTCCTTGATCACTTCTGTTTTTTGTTCTTTGGTCACAGGTTCCTCAAATGGGAATGGTGATGTGGTGAATGTGAATTAGTGAGAAGCATTGAGTGCGTAAACCGGTGGATGCAACCGGAGGTGCTGAGATTCAATTTTGTGTCAATGGATATTTGCCGCTTCCGTTTTATCCAATGGAATGCCGGGGCCCATCGTACTGGAGATCGTCACGCCTTTGATGTACACGCCTTTTGCAGTTGCAGGCTTGAGGCGATTCACCGTAGCGATCAGCGACTTTATGTTATCGACAAGCTCCGGCGAACCGAAGGAGGATTTACCAACCATGGCGTGAAGGATTCCTGCTTTATCGACACGGAAGGAGATTTTCCCTGCTTTGACTTCACGAACGGCTTTTCCAACGTCGGTCGTAACCGTGCCTGATTTCGGATTCGGCATAAGACCTCGCGTTCCGAGAATCTTACCGAGCTTGCCGACCTCTCCCATAACGTCAGGCGTCGCAATCACGACGTCGATGTCCGTCCATCCCTCCTGAATTTTCTGGATGTAATCTTCAAACCCAACGTGTTCTGCACCGGCATCTTTAGCGTCCTGTATTCCGGTTTTTGTCAGGACGAGGACGCGGACCGTTTTACCGATGCCATGCGGCAATGCAGCCGTACCGCGAACCATTTGGTCGGATTTCTTCGGATCGACCCCAAGCCGCAATGCGATATCGACGGATTCGTTGAACTTCGCTTTCGCCGTTTTTTTCAGAAGCTCCACACCCTCGGCTATCGAATACTCTTTCGATTTATTGACGAGTGTCGAGATAGTTTTCATACGTTTCGTCTTCAACATTTTCTCAATCTCCTATCCTTCAATGGTCAATCCCATACTGCGCGCAGTCCCGGCGACCATGCGCATGGCGGCATCGACGGTATGGGCGTTCAGGTCGGGCATCTTCAACTCTGCGATTTCCCGCACCTGCCCGGATGTGACTTTCCCGACCTTGTTCCGATTCGATTCCGGTGATCCTTTTTCCAGCTTGGCAGCTTTCATCAGAAGTACCGCCGCCGGCGGCGTTTTCGTAATGAAGCTGAACGACTTATCCGCATACACTGTGATAACAACCGGGATGATAAGACCGGCTTTGTCCTGAGTTCTTGCATTGAATTGCTTGCAGAACTCCATGATGTTCACGCCCTTTTGGCCAAGTGCCGGACCAACGGGGGGCGCAGGATTCGCAGCACCAGCGGGTATCTGCAATTTGATGTAACCTGTAATTTTCTTTGCCATGATCTTTATCCTATGAATGACTACGAATTCGGATTACGCGTCGAATTCCACTTGATTGAAGTCCAGTTCGACCGGAGTTTTTCTCCCGAAGATGGAGACCATCACCTTGATCTTCATCTTTTCTTTATTGACTTCCTGAATTAATCCGCTAAAGGTGTTGAACGGCCCATCGATAACCCGAACAGGATCGCCGACGCGGAACTGGAGTTGCGGAACTTCTGCGTCCTTTCGCTCCTCCATGCGTCCGAGGATTCGTTCCACTTCGTCGTTTCGCAACGGGACCGCTGTATTCTTCGGCCCTACGAACGAAATAACCGATGGCGTGTTAAGTATCAAGTGCTTCGAATCCCGATCGAGAATGCACTGCACTAAAACATAGCCTGGGAAAAAATTCCGTGTTTTCGTACGCTTCTTTCCATCTCGTACCTCGAGAACCTTTTCCGACGGTACCACTACGGCGGCAATTCTTTCTTCCAGGCCGGCGAGTTTCACTTCGTTCTCGATATACGCTTTCACTTTGTTTTCATGCCCGGAATACGTGCGTAGAGCATACCACCGCATATGCTCAAGATTCTCCACGTTTTCAGTCTGCTTATGTTCGTCGGGAGTTGTCAGCCTATCCTCCAAGAACGATATCGATGATTTTGGTCATCGCAAGATCTACGAGTGCGATGAATAAAGACAGCACGACCGTCGTCGCTAAAACAACGACCGTAGAGTCTTTCAGTTCTTCTTTAGTCGGCCACGTTACTTTCTTCATTTCCTTCGTGACGTCGTCAATGAAGGTGAGGATTTTTTCTTTCATGAGTGGTGCGGTGTCAGGGTGTTAGGTAAAACGGAATGATTCCTTCTGCACGTGAGGAGGGACTTGAACCCCCAACCTGCGGTTTTGGAGACCGCTGCT
>CAYUWG010000054.1:14421-26492 GCA_964448285.1 uncultured Chromatiales bacterium | reverse complement strand
CCTGATTTCATCTGTCGAAAGAGTTCAGATATTCGATATCGAACAAGCAAGAAGCGCCGAGGAATGGGAGCCGTATGATGCACTGTGCACGCGCTTCGAACGTGTTGTGGATATCATTGGGAATCAACTCTTTACGAGTCTGGAATTGTATTTCTATGGAGATAAATCGCGGAATATGCGCGACCGATTTCTGAGAATGGAAAAAGAGGGATATATCGAGTCTGCTGAGCAGTGGTTCGACATGAAAATGCTTCGCAACAAAATCGCGCATGCATATTTACCTGAACAGGTGTCTGGCATATATAAGGAGATCGTTGAATATGCACCAATCCTCCAGGAAACTTTTCGACGAATTTCAGATCGCTTTGCAAAGTAAATACAACCTCTTTTAGATGTCTCCAATTCCCGGTCATTGTGAAAACGAAGCTGGAAGCGAACGCAATAACTCGAGCAGGTAATCGTTAGCTACGTGACTGTATCGAAAATCATCGCCATCATTCCCGCGCGCGGAGGCTCGAAAGGAATCCCTCGCAAAAACATCATCTCGCTTGCCGGGGTACCACTCCTCGCATACACGATTCAGGCGGCAAAAGCTGCTCGTAGCGTGGACGGTGTATATGTTTCCACGGATAGTCAGGAGGTCGCACAGGTGGCGCTGAATTATGGCGCAGAAGTCATTCTTAGGCCTGATGAACTCAGTGGCGATACAGAGCCGTCTGAAACTGCGCTTCTTCACGCGCTTGAGCATATACAACGCACACAGGGATACACACCTGAAATCCTCGTGTTTCTTCAGTGCACGTCTCCGCTCATACAGCCTGAGGACATTGGTGGTACCGTTGCAGCATTGCAAGCTGCGGAGGCTGATTCAGCGTTCACTGCATCGCTTCATCATCGCTTCATCTGGCGGGTGGACAATGGTCTCGCAATGGGTGTGAATCACGATACGACCAAACGCCTGAGGCGTCAGGACAGGGAGCCGGAGTACGTGGAGACAGGGGCAGTCTATGTCATGCGAATCCCGGGTTTTCTCAAAGCGCGACACCGCTTCTTTGGGAAAACCGTCATGCATGTCGTCCCGGCAGAGCGCTCGATGGAAATAGATGAACCGGCTGATCTGAAAGTCGCAGAATCATTTTTGCGTGATCGCCAGCGTCAGCATCGCGCATCGTTGCTCCCTCAACTGATATCCGGGATCGTGTTCGACTTCGACGGGGTCTTCACGGATAACAAAGTTACTCAGACGCAGGAAGGAGTCGAATCAGTTCGTTGCGATCGCAGCGATGGCTATGGCATCGGCCTCCTGCAAAAGGCAGGCGTACCCATGATCGTCCTTTCAAAAGAAACCAATCCCGTCGTCGCCGCACGATGTAAGAAACTGAAGCTCGACTACATTCAAGGCTTAGAAGACAAGCTCACCGAAATGAAACGCTGGTCAGAAATCAGCGATCTCCCGCTGTCGCACCTCATCTATGTAGGTAATGACATCAATGACCTTGAGTGCATGACAGTGGTGGGATGCGCGGTATGTCCTTCGGATGCACACGAGAAAGTGAAGCCATACGCAAGGATCATTCTGGAGCACGCCGGCGGCAACGGAGCTATACGGGAGCTGGCGGAGATGGTAATTAAAAGTATGAAAGTATGAAAGTATGAAAGTATGAAAGTATGGGTGTATGGATGTATGGGTGTATGAGTGTATGGATGTATGGGTGAATGATGGACGAACGACGGAACATTAATCGTGGGTACAGAAAATTGGAGGTATGGCAATTAGCCATCGGGCTTTTTGTCTTTGTCCATAAGAAGCTGGTTGTGATTCCAGGGATTCCTTTCAAGGTTCAAGGCCAGATTGAAGATTCTGCGCTGTCCATACCTTCAAATATTGCAGAAGGTCATTCACGAAGACATCCGAAAGAATTCATTCAGCATTTGAGTTATTCTTTAGGGTCGTTGAGTGAAAACTACACACAACTCTATGCGCTCAAGGAATCTGATGTATTAGACGCGGGATGGTTCGAGGAATATGACAAAATGCACTATACACTCGAAAACAAACTGATCAGTCTCATCCGGGGTGTGTTGGAAAAACAAAAGAAAAACGAACCATGGAATGATGATTTCAAATACCACTGAATCATACCCCATACATCCATACCGCCATACATTCATACAACTATACCCCTCGCTCATTCATGCTGAAACTCCAACCCGCCCGCACTTACATCATCGCCGAGATCGGCATCAACCACAACGGTTCAATTGATATTGCGAAAAAATTGATAGACGCCGCCTCGTTGGCGGGTTGTAACGCCGTCAAATTTCAAAAGCGCACTCCCGAACTTTGTGTCCCTCTCGAACAACGGAACGTGATGCGTGAGACCCCGTGGGGTCTCATGTCTTATATGGAATATCGGGAGCGAGTGGAGTTTGGACAGGAGGAGTATACGGAAATCGACCGGTACTGCAGGGATAAGGGGATAGACTGGTTCGTCTCGGCGTGGGATATTCCATCAGTGGATTTCATTGAGCAGTTCGATCCGGTGTGTTACAAGGTGGCTTCGGCGTGCATCACGGACCACGCGCTACTGAGACATACAGCAGCGACGGGAAGGACAGTCATACTCAGCACCGGCATGTCAACGATGGAGCAGATACGGGAGGCAGTGTCGTTTTTCGAAAGAGATAAACTGATCCTCGCGCACAGCACGAGCGCATACCCCTGCAAACCTGAGGAACTGAACCTTCGGATGATCCCGACCTTGCAAAATGAATTCGGCGTGCTTGTCGGTTACTCAGGACATGAAGTAGGCTTGCAAACAACATACGCGGCGGTGGTGCTTGGCGCTTGTCTTATCGAGAGACACATCACACTCGACAGAGCCATGTGGGGAAGCGACCAGGCTGCATCCATCGAACCGCAAGGCTTCATGCGTTTAGTCCGGGACATCCGCATCATCGAACAAGCTCTTGGGGACGGCGTGAAGCGAGTGTATGAGAGTGAGCGGCCGTTGATTGCGAGGCTGCGAAAGTAGGCGGGGTATGGCGTATAGCGTATAGCGTATAGGGCATGGCGTATGGAATATGAAGATTGAATAAGATTGAGCGGGATGGTGAGGACTTTCCATTAAGAATTGATTGTCTGGCAACTTGCAGTGGATTTTGCGGGCCATGTGTTCGTTCTCACGGAAGGAATTGCCAAGACAAGGAAGCACTTCAGACTCATAGAACAATTGGAAAGTTGTGCCTCATCTGTCGCGATGAACATCGCCGAAGGAAAAGGCAGGAATTCCTTGAAGGAGTTTATACAGTTTCTTTCTATCGCGCGTGGTTCCCTATTTGAGACAGTCACTGTTCTGGAAATAATAAAACGTCACAAGCTTTGCACGGATATCGAGTATTCGGCCCTTGAAGGAATGGCAATAACGATAGCGAAAAAACTCAACGCACTAATTAAATCCATCAAGACCCGGCTCTAATCTCCATACGCCATACCCTATACGCTATACCCAATACCCAATACGCTATACGCAATACGCCATACCCCATGAGCCATAAGCCCCACATCATCCTCGTTGTCGCTCGTGGCGAAGCGGTGCGGAACTTTCTCTACTCCGATACGCTGCCCGAATTGAGTAAACATGCACGCGTGACGTTGCTTTCGCTTGTCGATCATGGGGAGGTGATGGATCGCGTGAAGCCATACGTTGAGCAGGTTATTGCGTTGAAGGAATACCGCGAACATACGCTGACTCTGCATACCCGCATGCTTGCACACTACGCGCACTTCCGCTGGATATGGAGTGAGGCAGTCAAGTACTACTGGGGTTTACACTCCCACCGTGCGAGGACTCTGCGTGAGAAATTCCGTTGGTGGTTTAACCGTACTGGCGCGTGGCTGTTAGCGCATCGACCAGGATTGAAGCTCATGAACGCACTCGAGCAGGAGGTCACATGGCAACTTCGTCCCACTAAGGATTTCGACGCGCTTTTCCGAAAGCTCGAACCGGATTTCGTGTTCAACTGCTCGCACATACACGGGCCACAAGCCGATCTGCCAATGACAGTTGCACAGCGAATGGGAATCCCAACGGCGACCTTCGTTTTCTCTTGGGATAATCTGACCTCGCGCAGCCGTATCTTCGTGCCTTACGATTACTTTCTGATGTGGAACGACGGCATGAAAGAACAACTGCTATCCCAATACCGGCACATCCGACCCGATCGTGTGATCGTAACAGGGACGCCGCAGTTCGATTTCCATTTCAAACCGGAGTTCATTCTCTCGCGTGAAGAGCTGTGTGCTAAGGTCGGGCTTGATCCTGCGAGACCGTTCGTGCTGTACTGCACCGGGATGGATACGGACTTCATCGACGAGCATAAGTTCGTGCGGGAAGTTATTCGCTTCGTCCAAGAGACGGATATCACACCGAAGCCGCAACTGATCGTTCGCACGTACATCAAGGGAAACAGTCCGGAGATGATCGCCCTAAGTAAGGAGCAACATCCGGACGTAGTCTTTCCACCGATACTCTGGGACGGGCAGTGGATCATGCCGCTGCACGAAGACCTTGCGCTCTATTCGAGCCTTCTGCATCACTGTGCGCTGGGCGTCAACACGGCTTCGACGGTTTCGCTCGAACTCATGATGCTTGATAAACCGGTCATCAACATCGGAATGGAACCGCCGGGCAGCGATCTCCCACAATGGTCGCGCTTCTCCCGCCACGTGGAGTATGAGCACTACAAGCCCATCGTCGAAAGGAAGGCCACGATGGTTGCCCGATCGATCGAGGAACTCCGCTCGATGCTGGAACGAGGTCTTCGGAATCCCGGCGAAGGCAGTGCTCTCCGGACATCTTTCACACAGTGGATGTTCGATGGAACCTTGGATGGCCTTGCAGGAAAGCGGGTTGCGGATGCGCTGGTGGAGCTTGCAAACCAAGAAGAAGAGGGAAACCGTTGAAACGGTTGGAGTGGATTCTGTGAGCGCTTGCCCCACCGCTCTGAAGAGCGGTGTTAATGGAATCGGGTGACTGCGAAAACTGAAGAAAAAGTGTCGATGAAGAATGAGGCGCGTTGCAATGAACCCATTAACCCCTCGTTTCAACGAGGGGGTCAGAGACGGTGAGCTTTCCTTGATTGAACTGTTTCAACAGTTTACCACTCGTCATTGGAAACCGTTGAAACGGTTGGAGTGGGTTCTGTGAGCGTCGGTTTCACCGCTCTGAAGAGCGGTGTTAATGGAATCGGTTGGCCGCGAAAAGTGATGCAAGAGAGCGCCTGTCCTGGATGGGAATGACGGGCATGAATGAGAAGTGATGTGCATTGCAATGAACCCATTAACCCCTCGTTTCAACGAGGGGGTTGAGACGGTGAGCTTTGCTTGATTGAACTGTTTCAACAGTTTCTCACTCGTCATTGGAACCGTTGAAACGGTTGAAGAGGATTCTGTGAGCGTCTGCCCCGCCGCTCTGAAGAGCGGTGTTAATGAGTGACTGCGAAAGCCTACCGGGAAGAGTGGTGTTAATGTGATCGGTGTCTGCGAAGGCCTGCCCGGAAGAGCGCTTCAGTGGTGTCGATGAAGGATGTTGCCAGCTTCAATGAACCCATTAACCCCTCGTTTCAACGAGGGGATCAAGACGGAGAGCCTTCCTTGATTGAACTGTTTTAACAGTTTCTCACTACTCAGGAAACCGTTGAAACGGTTGGAGTGGGTTCTGTGAGCATTGGTGTCACCGCTCTGAAGAGCGGTGTTAATGTGATCGGTCTGCGAAAGCCTGCCGGGAAGAGCGCTTCAGTGGTGTCGATGAAGGATGTTGCCAGCTTCAATGAACCCATTAACCCCTCGTTTCAACGAGGGGATCAAGACGGAGAGCCTTCCTTGATTGAACTGTTTTAACAGTTTCACACTCGTAAGCACGTAATCTCAACAACGCACGGAGGTCACCATGTCCGTCCATTCCTACTCACGATGTTGGCTTCATCTGACATGGGCCACGAAAGACCGGCTTCGACTGATCACGCCTGAAATCGGGAAGAAGCTGTCGAAGCACTTGTCGGAATACTCACAATCCAAACAGATCTACATGCGCATCAACGCTGTTCAGCCCGAGCACGTCCATGCGCTGATAGACTTGCCGACAAGTCAAACGATCGAAGGTGTTGTGAAACTCCTGAAGGGTGAATCCTCACATTGGATCAACGAAAGTGATTTACTGAAGGTGAAGTTCGCTTGGGGAAGAGGCTATGGGGCATTCTCAGTGTCTCATTCACATCTCAAGCGCGTATCCGACTACATCGCCAATCAGGAAGAACATCATCGTCGGCGGAGTTACCTGCAAGAGTACGAGAGATTCGTCCGACTTTACGGAATGGAATGGCATGAGGAGTGACAACATGGAAACCGTTGAAACGGTTGAAGAGGATTCTGTGAGCGTCTGCCTCACCGCTCTGAAGTGCGGTGTTAATGGAATCGAGTGTTTGCGAAAGCTGAAGCAAAAGTGTCGATGAAGAATGAGGCGTGTTGCAATGAACCCATTAACCCCTCGTTTCAACGAGGGGATCGGAGACAGTTTACCACCACACAACATTGAAACCTCGTCTCCTCGTTATATCGCATGTCCTGCCATTTCCTCGCTCCTCAGGACAACAGCAACGAGTCTATTACAAGCTCAAGGCTCTTCGGGATCACTTCACGATCATCTTCCTGACATCTGTCGCGCGGGAGAACAAGCAGGAAACGGAAGAGAAACTCCTTGAACTTTGCGACGAAGTTATCCTATTGGACGCTGTGTATGGGAAGACGGCCGCGACACGATTCATTCATCGCATCATAGGCGGCGCATATTCACTTTGTACGGGTCTGAAGTTCTCCAATTATGTCATGGACTTCCTGGAATTCACCCCGAAACGACTGGCCGCCATACTCGAACAGGCCGCACCTGAAGTCGTCCTGTATGAGTACTGGCATGCACAGAAAAGCCTTGCACTTTTCCAGGAGCGGAGAATTCCAACCGTCCTAGACATGCACAATGTTTTGTGGCAGTCGCGAGCTCGTCAGATAAGCGGATCGAGAGCACCCGAATGGTGGAAACGATACGCGGTGCAGTCCTATCGAAGGCGCGAAGAAACTGCCTGGAAGCGATATGACGCGCTCATCACGATAAACGCGGGAGAGCATGCATACGTCAGGGACCGCTTGACAAACGGCCAACGATTGTTCTACGCTCCCATGGGAACGGACCTTGATGTATGGCCCTACAGGTGGCTACCGTCGCAACCTCCGAGACTCGCGTACTACGGCGGACTTGGAAGCGAGCACAATCAACAAGACGCACTTGCCTGTTATACTCGCGTAATGCCAGAAGTATGGAAGGAGATACCCGATGCGGAACTGTGGATTGTAGGAAGCAATCCTCCTCAAACGATTACCGAACTCGCGCGGGATGGTAGAGTGCAGGTGACGGGTTTTGTCGAAAATGTCGTCGAAGTTCTTTCCACGATGTCGCTTGTACTTTGTCCCTGGTCCGGGACCTACGGTTTTCGAAGCCGTCTGATCGAAGTGATGGCTGTCGGTGTACCGGTAGTGACAACACATGATGCAGTGTTCGGGATGGGATTCCAGAATGAGGTAGGTGTTTTTACGGAGGACATTGCGCGGTTTTCGTCGAGAGCTTTGCAGTTGCTGAGCAATCCTGAGGAACTGAACCGTCAGAGTATCTTTGCTCGTAAGCAAGTCGAAAGCTTATTCAGTTATGTAGCGACATATGAAAAAATGGCAAAAGAATTGAAAAGTATATTATCTATTAGTAACAATTGAGAATAATTAGGGTATGATTTTCTACCGAATTTGCCATGCAATAGTTATCATTTTTCGTAGAAGGGGTATTGGATATTTCTGGTATTTGTTTTATGGCTGGCTCTTCCCCAAAATCGGTGTTGCGGTCCTCGATCGTTATCCACCTCACGCAATTCGTAGAGCATTATATGCGCTGATTGTCATCTCGATCCTAATTAATTCTGTGCTAATTTTTCTACTTCTTCCGTCACTTACAGCGACGACTGTATTGCTCGGAGAATGTGCACTTGCAATACTCATGCGTGTTGCTCTTCCAAAAATGAAGATTGCAAAGATGCACAAAAAGGCTGTTAAATACTTTGCTCAAGCGAAAAAGACATACTCCAAAACGACCTTCACAATATGGGAATATTTTCCGGTTGACAATCAAACACGAAAAAACATCGATCTCGCATTAGCGGAAAAGAACGGCAATGAGTTGGTCATTGCGAAAATCGATCATGATCTACGCATGTGCGGGTTTTACGGTCCGATCCCTGGGTTGCCCCCAGTATCGTCGGAAGAATTTCTTCAACGCACTAGAACAGAGATTTCAGTAGTTATTCGTGACGGTTTCGTTTTGGTAAAAAAAGATTTGAGAGGAAGTCGTTTGGGTTTACTACGGGAATGGTACAATTCCGTGTTTCTCTATGGCAAAATCAACACGCCGGCGGTGTACGACGTTGACGAAGACAGATGTATTATCTATAAGAACTTCGTTCTTGGTGATAACCTGCGGGATCTGCTTGTCAACGCAGGAGCAAGGATCATGCATGCACAGAATCACAACGACCCCGAGATTTTATCGCTTGAACCAGCAGTCCGAAGTCTCAAGATCATTGAACGCGGTGCATCTGTAATGCGCAAAGCAGTTACGGACGAATTCTTAATGAAACTGGAAGATCAAGTCAATATCATGCATCGTAATGGCATGGTTAATATTGTCCCGACGTTCGGGAACATCATTGTAGATAGAGCAAGCGGCTCTCCATTTCTTATCGATTTTGAAAGTAGTTATCAATTATCCCTTAAGAACCCTATTTTCTGGTACAAAAGAAACAATGGGAGAAAAAAATTCAATCAACGCTTTCATGCAAATATACTGACAGATGAAAGTGCTCGAGATGAAGTTCGTTCATTTACGAGATCTCATCCAAATTGGTATGCCCCTATCGATCTTGGGCAAGGATTCACAATAGGAGGATTTTGGTCCACGGATAGTGGGACTGGAAGATGGGATTACTTGAACGGTAAGATTATTGCTCCGCTTGTTAGGGGAAAGAGAGTACTGGATCTTGGGTCGAATAATGGACTCAATCCATTGTTGATGTTACGTGATGGTGCAAAAGAAGTCGTTGGTATAGAAATGTCTCCGGTTTTTTCTGAAGCTGCTCGATTGGTAAAGCGCTTGTTTGAGTGGCGCTATATGCAGAGATTCAACTTTAAGCTCCATGAGGGTGATATGCGAATGATTCTCTCTGTTGACTGGGGTGAATTCGACGTTGTAACTGCATTCTGCTCATTGTATTATCTTAATGAAGAAGATATGGCTGCAGTTGTTCAACACGTCAGTAACTTGTCCCCTACAATGATATTGCAAGCGAATATTGGAACGAGAAGAAATGCCGAGGATAACAAAGCTGATAAATCATCTACGAAATATCTTGAAAAGCTATTGATAGATAGTGGATATCCTGATGTTAAGATATTTGCACCAAAGGGTTTTACTCGTCCGCTCTTAATTGGTCAAAAATAGAGTTAAAAAGGTATCATTTCACAATCTATCGCAATTCTACAATTGCCGAAATAGCCTCGACTATGGTACAGAGCGACTTGTATATAGAAAACAGTAACCTGCGTTGACAGCGATAGTTTTTTCTTACAAGCCATGCTGGATGAATCCCGGCAATGTGGTGCTCACAGACGGCGGCTTCCCTTTTCATATGGACGCAATATCACGTTTATTCGATAAAACTGTGGTTGTTGTACCTATGCGTAATACGATACAACCCTCCGGGCTGCGTCCTTTGAAGGGTCACAATCTTACTGTGCATCCAATATCAGAACCGAATGGAACGGATCTGCGACGTAAGCTCGCACTCATAGGATGGCTTCCAAGAAATATCCTGCATATGTGGCGTGAAATACGAAAGGCCGATGTCGTACATACACCCGTACCCGGTGATATCGGAAGTATCGGTTTGATGATCGCGCTTTTACAGCGAAAGCGCTTATTCGTGCGACACTGTGGGACGTGGGGTGAGCCGGTTACGATCGCTGATAGGTTGTTGCTCTGGTTATTAGAGAAAATTGCCGGCGATAGAAATGCCGTACTCGCTACCGGTGGAGCTTCGCAAGCACCTTCGAAGAGAAATCCTGCTATAAAGTGGATATTTTCGACGTCTATTACAGAGCAAGAATGGCAAACACTTCCACAAGGTCAACCCTGGACTGGAGGTGATGAACTTCGTTTGATTACAGTGGGAAGAGTAACAGAAGAAAAAAATGCCCGAGCCATAATCGATGCACTGCCTCATCTCAGGAAAACTGGATTACGCGTCACGTTGGATATAGTAGGAGAAGGACCAGATTGTGAGGAGCTGCAGCGTCATGCTGTGGTTATCGGAGGTTGTGAGGCAGAGGTCGGAGGTCGTGAGGCGGAGGTCAGTAGGTCGGAGGTTCGGAGGTTCGGAGGGACGGAGGTCGGAGGTCAGAGGTCGGAGGTCAGAGGTCGGAGGACGGAGGTCATTGAGTCGGTGGATCGGAGGGACGGAGGGGTGGAGATTGGAGATCGGAGGTCAGAGGTCGGAGATCAGAGATATAAACGGTGTATTTGCTTTCATGGGAACGTATCGCATGAACGTGTGATGGAGTTGCTTTCCCAATCGCATATTTTCGTGTTCCCTACTCGTGTCAAGGAGGGTTTTCCGAAAGCACTGTTGGAAGCAATGGCATGTGGACTTCCCTCCATCGCCACAGGCGTTTCCGTCATTCCGGAATTGCTGAAAGATGATTGCGGTATGGTTCTACGCGGCACTACCTCGGAAGACGTCGCAACAGCGGTCACAGAGATGGTGAAAGATACCGGACGCATGGCTGCGATGGGTCGAAACGCGCGTCAGAAATCGCATGATTACACACTGGAACGCTGGATAGAGGACATCCGAGAGTTTTTGAATGAGACCTGGGGAGGAATGGGTAAGGAGTGATTGATTGGTTGAGTGGAATCTCGAAAGAACTTCAAGAGCGTACTCCACACCGTCACCTCGTCTTTGATCGAAATTGAATTTAGGAATGCTCGTTCATAGAAATGGGAAATATGCTTTGATGTTTCATGGCGTGTCGTCGATGAAGCGCATGGATATCAAACGCGATGCCCAACCGTATCTCGATCGCTCAGAGTTTCGTTCGGTTCTGCAATGGCTCTCGCGTCGCTTTCACTTTCTGACTCCGAATGAATTTCTTACGACTGAGCGTGCTGGTGTCCTCCTGACGTTCGATGACGGATTTGCAAACAATGCGAAGAACGTTCTGCCTCTCTTAGAAGAATACCAAGCCCCGGCCGTATTCTTCGTGACGACTCAACATGTAATGGAGCCTCGGAATTGGCTGCCGGCAACGAAAATAATGGCAGCGAAGGAGTGGGGTGATGAGAATGAGGTCGATGATGTATCGAAAGACTGGTATGATGGAATGACAATCGAACAGCTTCAACAGGCTTCCTCAAGTTCATTCGTCACCATAGGTGCACATACCGTTACACATCCCTTCCTCACGCGCTGCTCGGATGAAGAAGTGCATTTTGAGTTATCCGAGTCCCGTACATGGTTAGAAAAGCAAACCGTGAGAACTGTGGATCTCTTCGCATACCCAACCGGTGACTATGATGAAAGAGTCATGGCTCTTACAAAAGATGTCGGCTATAGAGCAGCCTTCGCAGCAGACGGAACGAAAGAATTAAACTCTCCTTATGCGATACCACGGATTGGTATCTATTCATCGAAACGCTGGTACCTTATGTTGAAGTTGAGTGGCTTGCACAGGAGGCCGTTGCCTGCGAGGCGGTTAATTTGAAGTCTATTACCCCTTCTCTTTCCAAGAGAAGGGGTAGGGGGATGAGTTCGGTTACGGAAAGGGAAGGAGGCTGATAAGGAGTGTGTTCTTGAACACCCCCTGCCCCCTCTTGAGAAGAGGGGGGAACCCGTCTCTTTTCAAGAAAGAAGATTGGGGG
>CAYUWG010000054.1:3209-14321 GCA_964448285.1 uncultured Chromatiales bacterium | reverse complement strand
CCCCCTCTTGAGAAGAGGGGGGAACCCGTCTCTTTTCAAGAAAGAAGATTGGGGGATGAGTTCGGTTACGGAAAGGGAAGGAGGCTGATAAGGAGTGTGTTCTTGAACGCCCCCCTGCCCCCCTCTTGAGAAGAGGGAGAGTGAATCGGTCCGACCCTTTTCTGGAACTTTGGAAATCGAAGCTATGAGCCTAAGTAAAAGCCATGCTCTACTGGAAGTAGCTAAAGTGGTTTGCAGAGATTTAAGAAAGAGATCGACTTCCGCTGAACGAATATTTTGGGAGCGTGTAAGGGACAGACGTTTTCAAGCTCTTAAGTTCTATCGTCAACATCCATTGTTCGTTGATATAGATGGCCGCGAGACATTTTATGTAGCGGATTTCTATTGCCATGAGTATAAACTTGTCGTTGAGATAGATGGAAAGGTTCATGATTATACAGTACATCATGATGAATTGAGAACGAAGGCAATCAATGATTTAGGGATTGAAGTTGTGCGGTTCAAGAACGAATTGATAGAAAGTAATATCAATGTAGTCATGGAAACTCTGATAGAATTGATCTTCAAGAATACTGGGAGCCTTCGACCGTGATCGTTGAGATATATATCTCCTCATATCCTTCTGATAAAATGGCGATAATGAGTTCAGTTCAGGAAGACGAAGTTGATAAGCTCATATCCATTTCTCACCTTGGTCCCCTCCTAAGAAAAGAAGGTAAGAAAATAACTCCCCTTCTCTTTCTAAGAGAAGGGGTAGGGGGATGAGTTCAGTTACGGAATGGGAAGGAGGCTGATAAGGAATGTGTTCTCGAACGCCCCCCTGCCCCCCCTCTTGAGAAGAGGGGGGAACCCGTCTCTTTTCAAGAAAGAAGATTGGGGGATGAGTTCAGGTGCGGAAGGGGAAGAGGTTAGTAAGGAGTGTGTTCTCGAACGCCCCCCTGCCCCCCTCTTGCGAAGAGGGGGGAACCCGTCTCTTTTCAATAAAAGAGATTGGGGGATGAGTTCAGTTACGGAAGGGGAAGGAGGCTGATAAGGAGTGAGTTCTCGAACGCCCCCCTGCCCCCCTCTTGAGAAGAGGGGGAACCCGTCTCTTTTCAAGAAAGAAGATTGGGGGATGAGTTCAGATACGGAAGGGGGAGGAGGCTGATAAGGAGTGTGTTCTTGAACGCCCCCCTGCCCCCCTCTTGAGAAGAGGGGGAACCCTTATTTTTAAGAGAAGGGGTAGGGGGATGAGTTCAGATGCGGAAGGGGAAGAGGTTAGTAAGGAATGTGTTCTCGAACGCCCGAGCGCTCCCCCTCAACCCGCAAAGGGGGAGATCGGTATGTTAGTAATTAGAAGGAGTCAAAAGGGTTCAGAGTGAATAGTCCCGTTAAAATTCTTCATCTCATTTCCCACTTAGGCTTTGGCGGCACTGAGCGACAATTGTATCTCTCGGTCAAGCATCTCGATCCGACGCGCTTTGAGTCGCACGTAGCGGTGTTCCATGAAAGCCCGAATGAGAATTATGAGTCAGCGCTTGAGCGATGCGGAGCTGTCGTGCACCGTTTGTATCGTCGCTCAGGGAATATCTCATCGATTCTCTATCTCCATCGTCTCACCAGGCGTTTACACTTCGATATCATTCACGCATGGTCCTTCCATCTGGCGATCATCGCAACAGTGCTCGGCGCTCGAAGCCAACAGCCGATCCGGTTCGGGTCTCTGCGTAATACTTTAGCGCACAGCCGGGAAACGATGCCATCATGGATGGTTTTTCTCGCGCTTCGTTCGACTTCCTGGTGGGTTGTCAACGCAACCGTGATGCAGCAGGAACTGAGCCATGAAGGAATCGATGTTTCGCGTATCGCGTTCATTCCCAATATCATCGAGGACGTGACGCTGGACAGTGGCTCAGTCCTGAGGGAGAACGGATGCGCACGAATAGCATCGATCGGAAACCTTCGGCCCGTCAAGAATCATGAGGCGTTCATCGAAGTGCTGTCGCGTGTGGTTCGGGAACAGCCGCAGGCGCACGGAATCATCGCAGGTCAGGAGGTCGAGACGGGAAGCCTCGCACGGCTGAACGCATTGGCGACGCAGCGTCAGGTCGTTGATCACCTGACGTTTGCCGGTTTTGTCGCCGACGTCGGGTCGTTCCTTCATTCCATAGACGTCTTATGCCTGACGTCGAAAAGCGAGGGAATGCCAAACGTCGTCCTGGAGGCCATGCAAGAAGGGACGGCGGTCGTTGCCGCACCGGTTGGCGCAATACCGGACCTTATCCGACACGGAGAAAACGGATTCATCGTGTCGCCGGAGAATCCCGACGAATTTGCGGCATCTGTGCTGGCGATTCTTCGTGATCGCAAGTTGAAAGAGAGAATCGTCTCCTGCGCGAAGGAAACAGTCAGGAGCCACCATCGGCCGGATATCGTCATTCCAGTGTTACAGGAAGTTTATCTCAAGGCGTTGAAGACCGTGTGAGTTCACTCCCGATTTCAAACACGAAAGGAGCGGAAGTGATATCGTGGTTTCTATGAACGTAGAGCTGGTAACCGCGAAGGATTGCGATGCTGAAATACTCTATGACTTTCTGCGAAGGATGTATTCGGAAACGAAAGCTGAGTTTATTCTGGAGCATGGCGCCTGGTTGCACCGAGGAAACAGACACCGCTTCGTTCTCCTTCACAACGGCATCGTGGCGGGGTATTGCGCTGTCATTCCCGCCCGCATTCGGTTGAACGGCGCGGCGCGAGACGCGATCTGGTGGGTCGATCTGGTCATAGACCCTGCGTACCGGGGAAAAGGCTTGCAGACACGCTTCGACGATACTATCAGAGCCATGACCGATCTCAAACTGGGTTTTCCGAATGCACTTGCCGCGAAGATCCATCGTAAGCACCAATGGGGTGTGCATGAAAATGGGCTTACGCTTCTTGCTCCTTTACACCCTATCAAGCTCAAATCTATCGTTCAGACAAGAGGTGCAAAGCGATTCATACTGCGCATGTCTGCAATTGCGATGACACCGTACGTTTCATTCATGCGCTCTAGGCTTTGCCGTGAAATGACATCATCCGTTTCGATATGGGATAATCCTGATTCAGACGAAGCCGCGAGAGTGTTTTATACGTCACACAAAAGCCCTTCGGTAACAACGATGCGTGATCAGGAATTTTTCAATTGGCGATATATCGAAGCTCCATACGCACGTGAACTGACTTGGTATCGATATGAATCCAAAGAAAACGGTTCTGTCGTGTTCATTACACGACTGTTCGACATCGGTAAGATAACTGTAACGCGGGTGCTGGACGTTTTCGGAGACATTTATAATGAAGCGGCAATCTATTACGGATTGATTCGCATTTACCAGGATTCTGTTAAAAGAGGCTCAAGCCAGATTACGATAATGGCAACGTTGCCGCATCTACAAAAAGCTGCGAAGCGGTGTGGCTTCTCACTTTCTTCTTTAAGCCGTTTCTGCTGGCATTCAGAATCTTCTGAGACAATGGAAGCTTTCAGGAGCCAACCTTTACACTGGGTACTCGGCGACAGTGACAATGATGAGCCGGCGTAGTCGGAGGCTTCTGATCAGAAGTCGGAGATCAGAGGTCGGAGATCAGAGGTCGGAAGTCAGCGGTCGGAGTCAACGTTCTATTCCCCCTCGTACCAAGAGGGGGGGCAGGGGGGAGTTGAAAACAACCAGAATGGCAATCGCTCCTGGTTGCCATATATTCTAAGGTCACGACACTGGGTAAGCAAGAATTCTCGTTCTATTGGATGTTCACAAAAAAGCAACCTCTTTACTCCTTCACCTCTTCACCTCTTTACTTATTAACTTAGCCCATGCCCCAACCCCATATAGTTAGTGACTCGATAGATGCTCGCAAAGTGAACGGGGTTCCCATTGCGAAGCAGTTGGGAACGTTCAATCTACAGAAGGAACGCGTTGCGGAGAAGGAATTCACGAAATTCACACTTCGCTTCATTGCGATTCATCTCCTGCTTGGCGTGGTGTTTCATTATGTCCCTCTGTTGACGTTCGTCCACTCGATCGGTGCATTTCTCTTAGGATTGAAGTGGGTTCGAGAGGGGAAGCCGCCGGAGTATGTCGCATATATTGCAGCGTATATTACGGGAAGTGAGATCCTCTGGCGCATGATGATGGCAGCGCCGGTATGGGAATTTGGCAAGTACAGCATTGCTCTGCTGGCATTCATGAACCTGTGGAAACGTGGCTATGTTGTGAAATCAAATAAAGTTGCAATGACATATTTTCTCCTTTTGGTACCTGCGTCTGTTGACGCGATCAGCCGGGAGTACATTAGTTACACATTGAGCGGACCATTCGCACTTGCAGTATCGGCGATGTATTTCAGTTCGATAACATTAAAAAAGTCGCATGTAAGAATCCTTCTTATATCACTGTTGACTCCTGTCGTTACTGCCGGGATGAATGTTGTTGTCGGCATTGCAACATCGGACGTGGAAGTGCTTACGTTTTCGACAATGGAGCTTGCATCAGGCGGCCTGAAGGGTAATCAAGTGTCTTCAGCCTTTGGCATGGGTGCTTTTGCCGCATTTCTTATCACACTTCTACTTCGCAAATGGTCTTTGCTGCATATCATTATGAATGGGTTAATGGTTGGACTGATCATTCAAGCAGCATTGACATTCTCACGAGGTGGAGTATTCAGCGCTGCCGTGGCCATTTTTCTCTGTATGTTCTTTTTGGCATCGGCAAAGGGGAATCGTTTTCGTGTATTGCTAAAAGGAGGGTTCCTCGTTTTAGTATTTTTGAATTTTATGTTGCCGTTTCTTGATGATATTACCGGTGGCGCCATTATTGAGAGGTACGCACCCACGGATAGAAACAGGCAAAAAAATTATCTGACTGGCCGTGACAAACACATCGAAGCTGAGATACAAGCTTTCGAGGATAATCCGATTTTCGGCGCGGGGATAGGCGGCTCAAAAGAATATCGTTATAACAGGGGGAGTTCGCATACGGAGTTCTCACGTCTTATTGGGGAGCATGGGTTGCTTGGAATTCTTGCACTCTTCCTCCTTCTGTGGATGGCGGTAAGCAAAACGCTCAAACGCTCGAAGCCTATAGAGAGAGCTTTCTCGGTATCTCTTATTGCCTGGAGCATTAGCTACACCTTCCATCAAGCGATGAGATTAGTCGCACCCTCATTTCTCTTCGGCCTTGGTATGGCAAACTTCGATTTCTCGGACGAGGAAAAAGAGAAGGCTGGTGAAGTAAGACAGACAACTCCTAAGCCGGTCAAGCGCTTCATTTGAAGGTCTTGTTAGTTACAGGTATGTACCCGACGACAACCAATCCCTTAAATGGTGCCGTCATATTGAAGCAACAGCGGTCGTTGGAGAAAATTGGCGTAACGATGGAGATTCTTCATCTTCGGCCGAATTCCGGAACGGGTGTCATAGGGAGATTCCGGGAATTGAGGCGGCGACTTCAACAGAGGGATGCAGATCTCGTTCATTTACATTATGGAATGACAGCAACACTGTTTGTTTTGCTTGCAAGACCACATTGTCCGGTAGTTGCTACTTATCATGGCTCAGATATTCTTGGCTATCCGATTAAGAGGCTCAGCAACCTTTCTCTGAATACAGTCTTTAATATTGCAGCAGTCATAACGAGAATGTTAAGTCGCTTCATCGATCATGTAATCGTGATGTCTGAAGAAATGAAAGCACGTCTTCCGGCTGTTGTAAGATCGAGATGCGAGGTTATCCCTATGGGTGTTGATATGCACTTATTCAAACCAAGCGATCGTAATCTTGCGCGTGTCGAATTAGGCTGGGAAAGTGAAAAGACCATACTGTTTTGCGATAATAATCGTGATCCAGTAAAGCGTTTAGACATCGCGGAGGAAACTATACGGCTAGTAAAGCAGATTCATCATGATGCGAGCTTGTTCGTTTTGAGGGGAGTTCCACATGAACAAGTTCCAGCGTACCTCAATGCATCGGATTGCCTCTTGCTTACATCGGACGCTGAAGGATCGCCTAACATCGTTCGGGAAGCGTTTGCATGTAATCTGCCGGTTGTCTCCGTAGCAGCAGGGGATGTAAAGGATTTGCTCGCTCAACACGAAGCAGGAGAGCTCGTACTTCGCCAGGATCCAAGAACATTAGCGGATGCTGTTCTTCGCGTTTTGAATCGGCCACGAAGTACGAAATTGCGGTCAATCATTGAGAAGGATTCAGTTGAAGCTGTTGCAAGCCGTGTTTATCAGGTGTATGAAAGAGTAAGAAATGTGCGGTATTAGTGGCATAATTAGAAAAGATGGCATATCGCTTCGTGAGGTTGTTGCGATGACGGATATTGTCACTCATCGAGGTCCTGATGGTGTAGGATATTGGCTTTGGGATGGTGGTGAATCATATGGACAATACTACAATGAATCTGAAGCGACAAGAGATACAATTGGTGTAGCAGCATTAGGGCACAGACGGCTATCGATATTGGATCTATCAGATGCGGGAAGACAGCCGATGAGTTCACCGGATGGTGAGCATTGGATCGTTCACAATGGCGAGATCTATAACTATATCGAACTGCGAGCAGAGCTTACAAGAACCGGTCATCAATTCAAAACGGGAACGGATACGGAGGTCATTCTAGCCGCTTATCGTGAATGGGGAGTCGATTGCTTTCGCCGTTTCAATGGTATGTGGGCAATCGGTATCATCGATTTAGTCAAGAGAGTACTTATTCTGTCAAGAGACCATTTTGGTATAAAACCTTTGTACACGGTATCGTCGCCGAATCTATTATTGTTTGCGTCGGAGATCAAACAGTTCTTTGAGACGCCGTGGGTTAGAGCGGTTGCGAACAGTCATGCAATCGCGGAATACATCGACACCGGATACGACTTCCCTCCGACAACCCTCTTTCGTGATGTAACGGCATTTCCTCCAGCTTCGTTTGCTGAAGTCCCTCTATCCGAACCGAATAGAATTCAGGCACGAACCTTCTGGCAGCCTCCAGAAACAGTATATCAGGGAAAGCGGTCTGACGTAATTCCTAGGATCCGTGAGCTGTTTATGGGCGCAGTTCGAATACGTCTTCGATCCGATGTTCCGGTAGGTGTTTGCCTTTCCGGTGGATTAGACTCATCGTCCATTTATCGGTCAATGCAGTCACTTAATGGCAGAGATTCTATCAATACCTTCACGGCAAAGTACGACGATCCTCGTTTCGACGAAGTAGAGTTTGTCCGATACCTCATCGATGTACTGAATGGATCGAATCATTTCGCACAACCAACGCCTCAATCCTTCCTTCAATCCGTTACTTCGTTCATTCATCATCACGATGAGCCACCCGGCTCATTGAGTATGTTCGCCGCATGGTCAGTGATGGAAGCAGCACGCGAACACAATGTTAAAGTGTTACTCAATGGACAAGGTGGTGATGAGCTGTTTTCAGGGTATTGGCCGGCGTATTATCAGTTTTTGTCCAGAAGATTTTCCACGCCCTGGATAGCCCTGCGACATATTATTGGCGCAGTTATGCCGACCGGGAATTATCAACTTCTGAAGCAAGTCGGTCCCCATTTTCGTGTATATCGTAGCAGAAAGATGAGATCTAATCGCGAAATCCTTGCGGGACCGTATCGCCATCATGGCTATTCATTGCAGGAAAACTGGGCTGACAGGTTCAAAGAGGTCAGCGGTCGGGAGTATCGGTTACATGAATTAACGCATATCCATCTCCCGCGACTGCTGAAATGGGAGGACAGAAATTCTATGGCATTCGGAGTAGAAGGGCGTTATCCGTTCCTTGATGTTCCACTTGCTGAGTTCGCTCTCTCGTTATCAGAGGAAGTGAATCTGCATGCCGGATGGAACAAGTACGCTTTTCGAAAAGCGATGCAGGGAATCATTCCCAAAGAAATCCAATGGCGTAAGACGAAAGTGGGTTTTGAAACACCACAATCGGAATGGATTCGCTCATCTCTTAATAAACATTTTAGCGAATGGAGCCGGAACCCATCTGAGCGAATTGAAGAGTGGGTTGATCTCGCTGCTCTACGTTCATTCACCGATGAACTGCTTGGAGAATCATCGATTTCGAAAATGGATGAACGACATGTCCTGCTCATGAGGTTGTATTATCTCGACCAGTGGTTGCAAGTATTTTGCGTTGAAGCAGGATGAACTATGTCCCTTTCGTCAGCATCTGTTTACCTGTCCGTAATGAGAGAGATTTCATCGAAAAAACGATTGCCTGCATCGAGGCACAAGCCTATCCATCAGAGAAACTTGAATGCATTGTCGTTGATGGATGTTCAACAGACGGAACGAGGAAGTACATTGAGAGGGCACTTCCAACTCTTCGGCTGCACTGGGTGTTACTTGATAATCCAAGACGAATAGTGCCCACAGCAATGAACATCGCATTGAAGCATGCATCTGGTGATATTATCGCTCGCATCGATGGTCACTGCGAGATACGAGCAGATTACATAGCCCGGTGTGTTGCGCTTCTATCGGGAAAAGATGTTCAAGGTGCAGGCGGCCCAATAGAAACGATCGGACAAGGATTTATTGCAGAAACTATCGCGCTTGGGATGAGTTCTCCCTTTGGCGTTGGCGGTTCGAGCTTTCGTATCAACCAGGATAAGGAAATGTATGTCGATACGATTCCGTTTCCGGCGTATAAAAGAGAAGTGATCAATCAGGTCGGTCTTTATGATGAAGAGCTCGTGCGTAATCAGGACGACGAGTATAATTATCGCGTGCGGAAAGCAGGGGAGCGATTGTTGCTGAGTCCGGACCTTAAAACACGGTATTATTCCCGCTCAACGCTCCCTTCGCTTTTCAAGCAATACTTTCAATACGGTTACTGGAAAGTCCGTGTTCTTCAAAAGCATCCACGCCAGATGCAGTGGCGGCAGTTCGTGCCGGTTGCGTTCGTGTCTGCAGTGTTGGGCACTGCGGTATTGTATTTTATCGGGACGTCCTTGCCATATATTTTTGTTGCATCGGCATATCTATGTGCCAATATCGCTGCGTCTGTTATTGTTGCAGCACGAAGAGGAATGAGATATCTCCCTCTTCTACCGGTGGTGTTTGCAACACTGCATATCAGCTATGGTGCAGGCTTTTTGGTTGGCTTATTCCGCTTCATCCATCGCTGGGGAGACAGGAAGGGGAAAGTGCCTGAGTGGGACGGGTCGGTGGGACGGAGTGTCGGTGGGTCGGAGTGACGGTGTGTCGGAGTGACGGAGGGACGGAGTCACGGAATGACGGTTGAACGGAGTTTCCTCGTTCCCACGCTCTGCGTGGGAATGCAGTGTGAGACGCTCTGCGTCAGAATTATTTGTTATATATAATCAAGTATGAAGAGCCAGAATTGATAGACAAGATTCAGCGCGTCTGTGAGATGTGTTTCCACGTAGTGTGGGAACAAGATGTGATATCTGGCGATACGCTGAAGCGTGTACAACGTGCATCATGAAAACGTGCATCATGAATTATGGAAGATAGAGTACCGGTAACAATCAAGAGTGAGCGGGAGCGGCTTGAGCGTGTCTATCGGGGATATGAGGAAGACGCTGGGAAGCAGTTTGCGTGGGATAGTGAAAACCCTGGAAATGCTGCCATCCTCAGAGAGCGGCAAAGTGCTCTTCGTAAAGCGCTGGCGTCTTACAAGCTTCAGGAGATGGAGATCCTTGAGATCGGTTGCGGGGGTGGTGGTGTGCTTGCGGGCTTGCGTACTCTTGGTGCACGTGATGAGCGTCTGCATGGCGTTGATATACTCGAGCACAGAGTAGCGGAAGCATCGAAGCATTATCCAAAAATAGATATCCGTACTGCAGATGCCACGCAACTGCCGTTTCAGCAATCGTCCATGAATATCGCCCTAATCTTTACGGTATTCTCGTCAATCCTGGGTGCCGGTGTGCGGGAGCGTGTTGCAAAGGAGGTCGATCGCATCCTTTCGCCGGATGGTATCGTCGTGTGGTATGACTTCCGTTATAACAATCCATCGAATGAGAATGTCCGGGGCATGAAGAAGAATGATATACGGAAACTGTTTCCACGGTATATACAGGAATTGAAAACGATAACATTATTACCACCTCTTGCACGTCGACTCGGTATGTTCACAGGCATGCTTTATCCGATGCTGGTCACAGTTCCGTTTCTTCGAACACATTACTTCGGTCTCCTGCGGAAGGGAAAGTAGCAGTGGGACGTAGTGTCGGTGGGACGGAGTGTCGGTGGGACGGAGTGTCGGAGGGACGGAGTATCGGAGGGACGGAGTATCGGAGGGACGGAGTATCGGAGGGACGGAGTATCCCCTCTTGAGAGGGGTGCCCTTCAGGGCGGGGTGTGTGAATGCGGGAAGAGCGAAAGTACATTACACACCCCGTCGCTTCGCGCCACCCCTCTTGTTAGAGGGGAAACACACCCCGTCGCTCGCGCATCGCAATATCCCCTCTTGAGAGGGGTGCCCTTCAGGGCGGGGTGTGTGAGAGCTAACAGATGAAAATCTACTACAATCCCAAGCTGAAAGAGCAAGCACGGAAGCTTCGCAAGAACATGACGCTTGGCGAAGTGTTGCTATGGAAACAAATCAAGGGAAAGCAATTACTCGGATACGATTTCCATCGTCAAAAGCCAGTTGGTGATTACATTGTCGATTTTATTTGTATCCAATTAGGTCTTGTTGTGGAAGTTGATGGAAGCAGTCATAGATACCGAGGAGAAAGCGATATGCAGCGTCAGGAAAAACTTGAAGAAATGGGATTCCATGTAGTCCGCATAACGGAAACAGAGGCAACGAGGAACATTCAGGGTGTTGTTGATTGGTTGAAGCAGGTTGTTCGAAGATTAGAAGCAGAAAGGGGAATTGTTCGGTGAAGCACCCCCTTACACACCCCGTCGCTTCGCGCATCGCAATATCCCCTCTTGAGAGGTGTGCCCTTCAGGGCGGGGTGTGTGCGTGTGGGGTGGAGCGAAGAGTTCGGGGAAGAGCGAAAGTGCAATACACACCCCGTCGCTACGCGCCACCCCTCTTGTTAGAGGGGAAACACACCCCGTCGCTACGCGCCACCCCTCTTGTTAGAGGGGAAACACACCCCGTC
>CAYUWG010000054.1:1131-3109 GCA_964448285.1 uncultured Chromatiales bacterium | reverse complement strand
GCTACGCGCCACCCCTCTTGTTAGAGGGGATACACACCCCGTCGCTTCGCGCCACCCTTCTTGTTAGAGGGGAAACACACCCCGTCGCTTCGCGCCACCCCTCTTGTTAGAGGGGATTACCTCTTTCCCTCTTAACTATCCCATGATAGATAGCTCAACGTCACAAGTCGCACAACGTGTTGATGACGCTTCAAGTGAGTACAAACAGAAGCGCATCCAGCATTGGAATTCCGTTGCGAAGAAAATGGACGCTTGGGCGGGTTTGGGTGGGTATTATCATTGGCGGTTGCAAAGACTTTATTCATTGATGATACCTGCGGGCAATCGCGTCCTGGAGCTTGGGTGTGCTACAGGGGATTTGTTAGCTTCAGTAAAGCCGGCATATGGAGTTGGCGTGGATTTCTCAGGCGAGATGATCGCGCGAGCGAAGAGGAAGCATCCGGGATTGCGTTTTGTCGAGATGGACGTTCATGAACTGACCCTTGATGATACATTCGACACGATAATTCTATCCGATCTTGTCAATGAGTTATGGGACGTGCAGCAGGTATTCGAACGGCTTCAACCGCTTTGTACTGCAGAGACTCGGATTATATTGAATTCTTACAGTCGCATGTGGGAGCTACCGCTTGCGCTTGCCTCTCGGTTGAATCTCGCTCGGCCGGTGCTTGCACAAAACTGGTTCACCGTTGAAGATATACGAGGGATTGCAGCGCTCGGGGGCTTCGAAGTATATAAACATTGGCGTGATATCTTTTTTCCATTCGGAATTCCGTTCGTCAGTCCACTGCTGAATCGCTTTATCGGCAAGCTCTGGCCATTCCACTATTTCAGCCTCACGAATATGATCGTCGCCCGTCCGCAGCCACAACCACTTCATAAGGAACCGACGGTATCGGTCGTGGTCGCAGCGCGAAATGAGGCGGGAAACATCGGTGAGATCATCGACCGCGTTCCGGTCATGGGAGGAGGAACGGAATTGATCTTTGTTGAAGGAAACTCGACGGACGATACTTATACAACGATCGAGCAAGAATTACATCGCCGATATGATCTGCCGTGCAAGCTGCTCAAACAACCCGGTCGTGGAAAAGGCGATGCCGTACGACACGGATTCTCCCATGCGACAGGTGACGTACTCATGATACTCGATGCAGATATGACAGTGCCACCGGAAGACCTGCCGCGCTTTTACCAGGCGCTCAGGGAGCGCAAGGGAGATTTCATCAACGGTGTGCGTCTCGTTTATCCGATGCAGGAAAGAGCGATGCGGTTCTTCAATCTTCTCGGGAATAAGTTTTTCGGCTGGGCGTTCAGTTGGTTATTAGGACAGCCGGTAAAGGACACATTGTGCGGAACGAAGGTGCTCTGGAGAAAGGACTATGAACGGATTGCGATGAACCGGACATACTTCGGAGACTTCGATCCTTTCGGAGATTTCGACCTTCTCTTCGGCGCAGCCAAACTGAATCTCCGAATCATCGACCTACCCATCCGATACCGCGAACGAAAGTACGGTGAGACGAACATCCGTCGCTGGCGTCACGGAATGATCCTGCTGCGCATGGTCCTCTTCGCAGCACGGCGGATAAAATTTGTATAGAGAGAAGCCACCCTCATGTACATATGTTCCCACGCAGAGCGTGGGAACAAGAACCCCTTCCCCTCGTTTCCACGCTCCGCGTGGGAGCGCAGCGTGAGACGCTCCGCGTCAGAAGTGGATGTTATATAAATGATGTATGAGGAGCCAGGGTTTGGATATAGGAGGTTCAGCGCATCTGTGTTATATGTTCCCACGCAGAGCGTGGGAACAAGAACCCCCTCCCCTCGTTCCCACGCTCCGCGTGGGAACGCAGCGTGCGACGCTCCGCGTCAGAAGTGGATGTTATATAAATGATGTATGATGAGCCAGGATTTGGATAGAGGAGGTTCAGCGCATCTGTGTTATATGTTCCCACGCAGAGCGTGGGAACAAGAA
>CAYUWG010000054.1:0-1031 GCA_964448285.1 uncultured Chromatiales bacterium | reverse complement strand
CCTCCTCCCCTCGTTTCCACGCTCCGCGTGGGAACGCAGCGTGAGACGCTCCTCATGGAAGCGCAGCATGAGACGTTCCGCGTCGATCCACATCCTGCGAAGTATAAATAAATAACTATGCACATCCCCTTCTTTCGATTTGAATACGATCCCGATGCGATGACAGGTATCGAAGAATGTCTTCGCTCCGGCTGGTTGACGACCGGCGCGAAGACGAAGGAATTCGAACAAGCCTTTGCCGCGTACCTCAATCCCGAGCGCCAGCTACACGCGGTGGCGCTGAACTCCTGTACGGCAGCACTGCACCTTGCGCTCGAGGCTATCGGTCTTCGGCGAGGCGAGCTTGTTATCGTTCCTTCGATGACATTCGCGGCTACTGCGGAGGTTGTCCGATATTTTGATGCAACCCCCGTCTTTGTCGATTGTGAGGATGATACGCTCAACATCTCGGTCCGAGAACTCGCGAGGTGCCTCGACGCGCTCACGTCGGGAAAGCCCTGGCCGGGAATCGAGCAGCCTTATGGAAGGATTCGAGCGATCATCCCGGTGCACTATGCCGGCCAGCCGTGCGATTTGGACGGCGTAAATCAGCTTGCCGGTGTTTATGATATCGCTGTTATCGAGGATGCTGCGCATGCGTTTCCGGCGGGTTGGGGACCACCACCGCCACCCCTTGATCTCCTCCTTAGTAAGGAGAGGAAAGTTTACACCGGTAAGGAGGGGAAGGTTTACGCTCGTAAGGATGGGAGGTCTTATACGAATGTTCGTTTTGTCGGTGATGACACTTCGTTGATTACGTGCTTCTCTTTTTATGCAAATAAAACGATGACGACCGGTGAAGGCGGGATGGCTGTAACGGCGGATGAAGCTCTTGCGTCGCGAATGAGATTGATGTCGCTTCACGGGATGAACAAAGATGCGTGGAAACGCTTCACCGCTTCGGGGACGTGGGATTATGAGATTGTCGCGCCGGGGTTCAAGTACAACCTCACGGATATTGCGTCGGCAATCGGGTTGGCGCAGCTTTCGAA
>CAYUWG010000053.1:0-26703 GCA_964448285.1 uncultured Chromatiales bacterium | reverse complement strand
CGTGCTTGGATTTCCATTCATCTTCCGGGGTGCGTTAGACGTTCGCGCAACGGCAATCAACGATGAGATGAAGATCGCGGCGAGTTACTCCCTTGCGAGACTCGCCAAGGAAGACGTGCCGCTGTCGGTTGCAAAAGCATACGGGAAATCGAAAATCGAATTCGGTCGTGAATACATCATTCCGAAGCCGTTCGACCCGCGCGTGCTGCTGTGGGAATCCATCGCTGTCGCAAAAGCGGCAATGGACACCGGAGTCGCGCGCAATCCGATTCAGGATCTCGATGAGTATCGCGATGCGCTTGAAGCACGACTTGGAAAATCGCGGGAGGTCATGCGATTCTTCATCAATCGTGCGAAGACCGAGCCGAAGAAGATCGTCTTTCCTGAGGGAGAAGAAGAGAACATCATTCGCGCGGCGAGAATCATTCTCGAGGAACGGATTGCGCGTCCTGTTTTGCTCGGAAGCAGAACGGTCATGACACAGAAAGCGCTTGAGTTCGGTCTCGACCTCGAAGGAATCGAGTTCATCAATCCATCCAAAGACGCGCGCCTCGAATCTTACGTGGATCAATACTCCGGCATGAGACAGCGGAAAGGCTTGACACGCGCAGATTCGCTTCGGCAGTTGAAGACGCACAACGTTTTCGGAATGATGATGGTCCGCAACGCCGACGCCGACGGCCTCATCTCCGGATTGACGCAATCGTATCCGGACACCGTGCGGCCGGCACTGCAGATCATCGGGAAACGCGACCAGTGCGACGTGATCGCCGGCCTGTATATGATGGTGTTCAAGAACAAGAACATCTTCATCGCCGATGCGACGATCAACATCGAACCGACTGCCGAGCAGTTGGCGGAAATCACGATGCTGACGGTCGAGAAAGTTCGGCAGCTCGACGTCGAGCCGCGCGTGGCGATGCTTTCATTCAGCAACTTCGGAAGTACTCGCCATCCTTTGACGGAGAAGGTGAAGCGAGCGACCGAGCTTGTGAAGCATCGCGCGCCCGACCTGATGATCGACGGTGAGATGATGGCCGACACCGCAGTCTCGGCGGATATTCTCTCCGACTTCTATCCGTTCAGTTCGCTCAAACGGCCTGCAAACGTGCTCATCTGTCCTGACCTCACGTCGGCGAATATTGCTTACAAGCTTCTCGCAAAGCTTGGCGGCGCAACTGCGATAGGACCGATACTGCTCGGCATCCGAAAGCCGGTCTATCTCCTTACGCCCGGCGTCGATGTCAACGACATCGTCAACATTACAGCCATGGCGGTGTTCGAAGCACAGCACTCGCACTGAGCGACGCATGTAGTCTCATCGGTGGAAAAAGTTTACCGCGGTCGTTTCAGCACGAACGTTTTGAGAAGATAGCGCTCACCGTCACGCTGTACGCCGATGAGTCTATCATGGTGAGTATCGTATGACACTGCGCCGCCTTCGAAGGGCAATTCGCAAATGAAGCGCAGTGGAGACAACTTATAGACCTGAATGAAGTAGCGTGAAGTTTCAGAGTCCATCTTCTGTACGAAACGCAAACACAACAGATCCGGTGCGCATTGAACCAAACCGAATGACCGTATCGGAGCGCTCTTCAGGATTTGCATGACACGTTCTATCTCTCCATCGCGAGTCAATGGTGCAGAATAATCGTAACGCGGCATCGAATTGATGGGATGACGAAAGATGTTCGTCTCCTCAATGAACACTTCTTCGCCTGTTGTGATATTTGCGAGCTTACTGCCGAACGAATGTACGGCAAAGACATTACTCCGTATGATCGCTGTATGCGCGCTAGACTGATGCAGTTGGAGATTCCCGACACGATGTGCAGAATCCAGCGGGAAAGAACTTCGATGTTCTCCCGTTTCGATATCGATCGTGTGTGCCGTTAAAACGGAATCGTAAGAAGTCGTCCCTTGCGTGAGCGCGCTACCGATAACCAAAGTCCGTCCATCGAACGAAATGAAGCGTGGGGCGACATGGCTCAAGAACGGACTCACATCACTCAATCGCTTGCAGGATACGATACGTTTTCGCTCCACGTCGTATCGAAGAAAATGGCTTTTATCTTCAATCATCAATCCGACACCCGTCCAAGTGTTTGGCCCGATAACGGGAATACTGAAGAATATTCCGAGTTGTGTGGTATCGATTAGGAAGCAATCGAAAACCTGAATTTTCTCGAAGTCACAGCCGAACTCCGGACGAAGACAGAGTTGCTCTTCTCCTCGCAGAAGTGAACGTGCAATGGAGTCTGTAATCTGCAGCATGTCTGTAAGCGTTGCATGAGCGATATCGAGAAATGCTACTGCGCGTTGTTTCATTTGCGCGATGGCCATCGTGCCATTGTCGCTGACGCTGCCCATCATGATATCGGTTAAAATGAAGCTATCGCTCTCGATGATGTACTTTTCCGATTCCTGTATGATTTCCCATCTGTCGCTTTTTTCGATACTCTCCACATATTCCCACAAACGATCTATTCCGTACTGTGTCAATAAGCTGCCCGATGCAACAACAAAATCCCTGCTTATGATAGCCCAGACGTTATGATTGCTGATGTTCAACGACTTCCTCAGGCTCCCATTGTCCGGGATGACTTGTACCGGCCACGTATATTGCTCCGATATCCGCTTCGCTTCGATGACGCGCGATGACTCCAAGACGATGCGCTGACTCAGCGGTATGTTTCTATCCTTGAGTTCTCGTATAATGTTATCGACTACGATAAGACAACGTGAGCAATCACTGCTCTTCACGAATACATGCAGTGAAAGCGAATCACGACTGTCTCTCGCGTGGGCGCGGCAATGCATAACGATAATGACGAGAAGAATGAAAAGCGAACGAGATACAATCGCTCCTAATACCGAGTGTGCGCGCTTCATTGGAATAGATCCCTCAACTTTCGTCTCAATCGATCTTTGAAAGAAGCAACAGGCATCACTTCACCCAAACCGAAGGAGTTGTATTGATCTATAACGATACCTTGTTCAATCGGTAAGATGAATGTCTCTAGAGCATGCCATCCTAAACGATCTTCTGTTGTAATGCCATAGGATACCGCACCGCTTCCCGAGGTATCCGCAAGGACTCCTGTGTGAGTTGCAAAGAACGCTATGTATTCCTTGCCGACTTCAAACAAGCCGGGACCCCGGGATTCCTGGAATAGGGAGTCATGCCTATCGAAAGTATCCGCCGGATGTCTTCGAGGCCAAGATACGGTGATGCACCCGAGCGCTTGGGGGGAGCTTACGATATGTTTAAGATTGCGGCAGGAGTTGGGAAGTATGTCCCCAACGACGACGTCCAATACTTCGAGTTTTGTACAATATATCTCCACGCGCGCGGTGTCCGGCGCGAAAACCCAAGGAGTTGTAAACACGATCTGATCGATGGGTCGAACGTGATAGATGTACATCGCCTGAAGGAGGAGTGAATCGGTTCTGTCCAGTTGCGTACGCTGTCGAAATTGCTCAAGAATAAGACCATACGCTTCATTGGGCCATATTTTATACCCCTCCCGTTTATACGTAGCCCGATTATACTGCCCATAAAGCAAACGATCGTAATTCGCTATCCTCTGCAGATACTTGAGACCATATTTCAGCGAATCAAGTGTCATATTTCTTACCCTTGATTCGAATTCCTCTTTTTCCACGTTTCTGCAGATGCTATCAAGGGCGATGTATCCGATAAGCACGTCGAGTGGCATTGAGGTGTTCAAAGGCGGCAACGACGTCAGCGCTGGCCGATGGAATTTTCGGCAGGAATCAGCTTCTTCGATCGTATCCCATTGCTGGCCAAATGTTGAGTAAATGAGGTTTACTGCGAAAAGGAAAATGAAAACTATTAATTTCTTACACATACTATGTCCTCAAATGGGTGGTTTTGGTTATTTTTATCCTCTTCCTTGAAAACCATTCAGGTCAAACGGTCCATCGCTAACATCGCAGGGAGCGAGATCAATATCAAGAGCCTAATATTCGCTTTCCTCGAAATCCTTCTGAGAGCCTGACCTGTTATCGTCGCTTTCAGGAGGCTGTCCTAAACGTCACACCATCATCATTCTGGACGCAGTCGTAAGATGAATCCGCACGGTATCGCACGGTTCGGCTGCGCTCGCTGCGACGAGGAATTCCCTTGGGGGACAGCCAACCTTAGAAGAACAATCGTTTCGTGACGAATTCGTATGAGCTTTTTGTGTCGTGCGTGTGCTTGTGGCTACTTTTCGATGATGAAAGCCACGAATGTGAAATCGCGATGATACAGACAGCCCTCGAAGCTGCACACGATGCAGGGAAAATTCTCCTTCAACACTTAGGAACGGTGAGGCACGTCGAGATCAAGGACAATCAGGCGTTCAACCTCGTCACGGAGGCGGATAAGGCCTCCGAAGCGAGGATCGTGGAGATCATCCGACGGAAGTACCCGAAGCACGGCATCCTCGCCGAGGAAGGCGGAGGCAGCGAAACGGACTCACCGTACAAATGGCTCATCGATCCGCTGGATGGAACGACGAACTTTGCGCATGGCCTTCCACTCTTCAGCATCTCAATCGCTTTGGAGTACGAAGGGCACGTCATCGCAGGTTGTGTGTATGATCCCGTTCGAGGAGAGATGTTCCATGCGGAAGCCGGTGGAGGCGCGTTTCTCAACAATCGCCCCATCCGCGTCTCTGAGGTTTCGCATTTGAGCAAGGCGCTGTTGGTGACCGGCTTTCCTTACAACGTGCAGGAGAATCCCGACTCCTGCCATGAGCGATTCATCTCTTTTCTGATGCATGCGCAAGCGGTCAGGCGTTTAGGCAGCGCCGCGCTCGATGCAGCGTATGTCGCCGCAGGACGCATGGACGGATTCTGGGAGGTCGCACTCCAACCGTGGGACAAAGCGGCAGGGCAGATTCTCATCGTCGAAGCCGGCGGTCGCGTGACCGATTTCGATGGAGGAATGCATGACCTCTATCGCCCGCAATTCTTAGGCTCGAACGGACAGATCCATTCGCAAATGATCGACGTTCTCCGGAAAAGCGACCGCATGAAATCACCTGCGGATCGGACGCGTTGAACCGCCGAGCATAATCGTTTTCATCATCATCATTGAAAGGTATTCTCTTGAGTATTCTCGTTGTCGGTTCCGTTGCACTCGATTATCTGGAAACACCGTTTGGAAAAATGGAGCGCGCGCTTGGAGGCTCGGCAACGTTTATCTCCGTTGCGGCGAGCTATCTCAGCAGCGACATTCGGATGGTCGGAATCGTCGGTGCGGATTTTCCGGACGAGCACGTGGAGTTCTTTCGCTCGAAGGGCATAGCGCTCGATGGCCTCGTGCGCGCGACGGAGGGAAAGACATTCAGTTGGGGCGGACGATACCATGAGGACATGAACAACCGCGATACGCTCTACACGGAGTTGGGCGTATTCGAAACGTTCAGCCCGGAAATTCCGGATCACTGGCGCGAGAGCGACTACGTCGTACTCGGCAACATCCACCCTTCTCTGCAACAACACGTGCTCGACCAGATCACGAATCCAAAGCTCGTCATCTGCGACACGATGAATCTCTGGATCAACATCAGCAGGGACTCGTTGCTCCAGACGATCTCACGCGTGGACGTGCTCCTTCTCAACGATCAGGAAGCGAAGCAACTCACGGAAGAAAAGAATCTTTTCACCGCGGGGAAAAAGATTCTCACGATGGGTCCGAAGGTCGTTCTGATAAAGAAAGGAGAGCACGGTTCGATTCTCATGAGCGCGTCGGAGATGTTTCTCGCGCCGGCCGTTCCATTGGAAACGATACTCGATCCGACGGGCGCCGGGGATACCTTCGCCGGCGGTTTCATCGGGTGTATCGCACGTTCGAACGAAACGCGCTTCTCGAGCATGAAGAGAGCCGTCATTTACGGCAGCGTCCTCGCGTCGTTCTGCGTCGAGAAGTTCGGTGTCGAGGGATTGCGAAATCTCTCCGATGCGATGATCGCGGAGCGCGTGAGCGCATCTCATGAGTTTTCAAGCTTCGATATATCAACATCGTAATGAGTTTACCAGCGTATCAAGTCATCCTGCTCACCGAGTCAACTCTCCGCTTTCTCGACCAAACGCTCCTTCCGCATGAAGTCCATGTGATTGAGACTGCGGACTATCGGGATGTCATCGAAGGTATCAAGTCGCTTCGTCTGCGCGGCGCGCCGCTTATCGGTGTCAGCGCGGCGTATGGAGTCGTCGTCGCCGCGCGGGCAATGAAGGCGGTCGGTTCGCTCGATGAATTCAAATCGATGCTTCACTCCGTCTGCGAAGAATTCATCGCTGCGCGCCCGACTGCCGTGAATCTTTCGTGGGCTGTAGGAAAAATGAAAGCCGCGATCGCACGAGGAAGCTCGGTAGAAGTTCTCATGACTGAGTTAGAAAGAGAAGCGAGAGCGATTCATGAAGACGACGCACGCCGATGCACGGCAATCGGTGCGCATGGAAGCGAGATTATTCCGGAAGGAGCGGGAGTCCTGACGCACTGCAATACCGGTGCGCTCGCAACCGGCGGCGAAGGGACGGCCTTCAGCGTGTTGCTCCATGCCCATCGGGCTGGAAGGAACATCCACGTCTATGCGTGCGAAACGAGACCGCTCTTGCAGGGTGCGCGTCTCACGATGTGGGAACTTCAGCAGCACGGCATCCCGGCGACGCTCATCACGGACGGCGCGGCGGCATCACTCATGCAGTCGGGACGGATTCAATGCGTGATTACCGGCGCAGATCGCATTGCGTCAAACGGCGACTCGGCGAACAAGATCGGCACGCTTTCACACGCGGTGAACGCAAAGCATTTCGGTATTCCGTTCTTCATCGCAGCACCACTGTCAACCGTTGATTTTGGAATTGCATCCGGTGCCGAGATTCCGATCGAAGAGCGCGCTCAGAGCGAAGTCACATCCGTTTTCGGGTCGCCGATTGCACCTGAAGGCTCGAGCGCTTTCAACCCAGCTTTCGATGTGACGCCACACGATCTCATCGCGGGGATCGTCACAGAGAAGGGAATCGCGCGCGCACCATTCGAGGAAAGCCTGCCACACAACAAATGACTTTTAGCCCCTTACATTAGCTGCTTGATCCTTGCGTAAAGATCCATGAGATTCTTCTCAGATATTCGAAATCCTGTGCCATGATTTCGAACGCCACCAGATTCCTTTAGGTGCATTCTGAGATCTATCATGAGTTCATTTTTCTCAAAAGCCTCTAAAAATTTATCTGGAGTTGGTTCTTCTAGGAGGTATGCTTCATTATAGTGAAAGTACTCCGCATCCTCTTCATATTTTGAATCAGCCAAAATCAATACTAGTCTGTCCAGTTTCGTCATAAATTTACCCGCGATCACATAAGTACTCCACTCGGCAATACTGTTATTAACAGAGACATTCCTCAAAATAATAAGATGTTTCTCTATATCAATCGTTAAATAGAAGCCTTGCGAATTTGGTGTTTTCATGTTAACGATATTGTACAAAGCATGTCTCTCATTCTCGTCCATATACCCATATTTAGCTATGAGATCTGCTTGCTTAATCCGCCACACACCTTTGTTAAAGGTAAACAATGTAATCAATGAACTTGCGTTTCGACGTGTCGCCTTTAGTTCAACCCTACCTCCTATATCTGGAATTGCAATGTTGTTTTCCTTTAACTCAAGTTCATGCTCGAGAAGATGGCCAATGCCTGTAGGACCTTTTCTAATAGTTTTAACAAAGCCCTTATCACGAAGGCTCTGAAGTCTTTTTGTTAGCTCTAACAATCTCATGTCAGTTCTTCCTACAGATGACGATATATTCGTTTTTTATTGTTGATGCAGTCTGACCCACAATATTTGATGGACTATTTCTTGACGGCATTCTTTTGTTAGGAATATTCCTTTCAATGGTTTCTATATGGGTAAAGCCATTCTCTTCAAATATTTCTGCGGTGATCTGGTCTGTGGGTATCTTGATTCCTTTTACAGTTCTATTTCCTACTACGAAGCAGGCATGACCTCCGCTCTTAACGGTTTTTGCTATGTTTCGAACAGCTCTCTCATAGTCTTCGTAAAATGAAATAACATCTCTTGCTCGATTCGAATCTTGATTTCGAACTAATCGAATTACTTCGTTCAATATGGAACTCTTGAATACGTGGTGATGCTTGCGTTTTTCACCTCCCATTAGCAGATTGTCAATTTGGTTCGCTTTTGGATATCCTAGCCATTCGTTCGCTAGCCTTGAGAATTGGCCATATGCTACCGTGGTACGAGAATCGCCGTAAGGTGGGGAAGTTAAAACAATATCTACTAAATTGGGTTTAAACAGATTAGAGGGTATTCCAAAAACAGAATTAAAATCATAGACGTGTGACGCAGCTCTTTTCTTGCAAGCATTCATGAATTCTATCAGACCCTTCTTATTTCGTGATAGCCTCATTGTTATTGCTCCAAAAACATCAAGCTCCGATTTGTCACTTAAATCCTTTGTACGAACAAGTTTGAACTCCCCTGCCTTAATAAATGATGTTTCTCGCACAGTCTCGCTGAAAGCAACACGGAAGAAGTTTCTAATGGCTAAATTATTAATACTTTCGATGTAACCCAATATTATCCCTAGTTTCTTTTGGGTATCCTTGGAAAACCAGTAGTCAATATTCTTAACCTCGGGTATTACGGTTGATTTAATCCTATCAGCCTGAAAGTTGATAGCAAAAAGATAATCGACAAAATCATGAAGAAAAAGATCCAGGACCTGTAAGTCTATTCTTGTTGTTTTAGTAACAGCAATTAAACGCGCCAGTGGGTTAATGTCCGTGCCAATAGCGGTAAGTCCGCTAAGGTTTGCTTCAACTAAAGATGTCCCCGTTCCACAAAATGGGTCAAAAAGAACCTTTGAGCCTTCACCGTAGGTTTGAATGATCCTCCTTGCAACCTGTGGTATCATCATAGCTGGATAGGAGTGGAAGCAATGCGTGTACTCTTTAGTATTGACTTTGCGAAAATCCCAAGAATAATCAACCACCGCTTTTTTGCGTGCGTTATACGCAGCAGTGTAGTCCTTAGCAATGTTGCTTGTCTTAGCTGATTTTCTGCTCTTTGATTTTGCTTTTGATTCTACGGGGACTTTTGGTCTGGCTTTCATAACTGTGACAAGGATAAAAAGAATACCTGATGTGTGCAAGCACATGCACTACCCGCTTTTCGACCTTCCCTCAGTTCTGCGCTCTAATGTCCTTTCTTATCTTAGGAGGAAGATTGCCTTATATCGGCAGTTTGAAAGCGCTAATGATCGTCACCACCGAAGCCATCGTCCTCAAGTCCATGAAATACGGCGAGACAAGCAGGATCGTCTCGCTCTACACTCGTGAGCATGGGAAGGTCAGCGTCATTGCGAAAGGCGCGCGCGCAGCAAAATCGAAGTACGGCGCCGCGCTCGAACCGATGAGCTACAGTCAGGTCGTGTACTACCGCAAAGAGAACCGCGACTTGCAGACACTTTCGCAAGCGGATCTTCTCGCGCAGTTCCGGGGAGTGATCGACGATCCCGACAAGCTCGTCGTCGGCTTTGCGCTGATCGAGTACATTCAATCCGTCATTCACGGCGAAGAGGCGCACGAGCGGCTTTTCGACGCGCTCCACCGCTCTTTGACATCGCTCAACGCCATCGACCGAAATCCGCGCAATGTCCTTCTGCGCTTTCTCCTCGATCTCTGTCAGGAACTCGGCTTCGGTATCGATATTTCGCTCTGCCTTGGTTGCCGCCAACCACTGCGTGACGACGGCACACATACGCATGTCAAGTTCGATGCGCAGGATGGCGGCTTCACGTGTGGAAGATGCATTCGCAGCGCCGGAGGTGTCGTTCTCGCTGAAAGCGCATTTCTCAGTTTGCGACGGCTCGCGGAGAGCGAACCTGACCGACTCAACTCGTGCGACACATCCAAGACCGGTGCAGCGCTTCTTCGCCTCCTCGACTATCATCTCAGGACGCACATTCCCGACGCGCGGAAAGTTCACTCCCTCGACTTGTTCGAAGATTGGCTGCATTGAGACCGCCGCCGCGTTTGTATTTTTGTGATCCCGTGTGGCATTTTTTTACCCATGGGATTGTTGGAACTTATGCCTGGTTTTAAAGAAAGAAACGAAGAAAAAATCATGAACAACATCACTGGAGGTTACGAACATGTCTAAACGCACAGTCCTCGCTGCCATCTCTCTGATCAGCGTCGGCATTATCTTCGGAGCCATCGTCGTCTCAAGCTTCAGCGGGATCTCGTTGTCGCTCGCCGGCCCGAACGTCGAATTCAACACGACTCCCCCCTTCACTCCCTCAGCGGACGTTCTGAGTCTCAACGAAACGTTTACGAAAGTATCATCGACCGTCACGCCGTCCGTCGTGTTCATCACGGTCACTGCGAGAACGTCCGCGAACCGGACGCCTTTTCACGACTTCTTCAACATTCCCGACGGACCGCGCGAGACGCAAGGTTCCGGTTCGGGAATCATCCTTACGCAGGACGGGTACATCCTCACGAACAAGCACGTTGTAGAAGGCGCGAAGGACGACGGAATCCGCGTCACGCTGAACGACTCGCGTGAGTTCAACGCCACCCTTGTCGGGCAGGATGAAAACACGGACATCGCCGTCATCAAGATCGATGTGAGTGATCTCAAGCCCGCTTCGATGGGTAACTCCGACGACGTGAAGGTCGGCGAGTGGGTGATCGCCGTCGGCAATCCGCTCGGCCTGACTTCCACGGTCACCGCCGGCATCGTCAGCGCCATCAGCCGGAACATCGGAATCATTCGTTCCGGCGACGGACTGGGAATCGAGAACTTCATCCAGACTGACGCGGCAATCAATCCCGGCAACAGCGGCGGCGCCCTCGTGAATCTCTTCGGGCAAGTGATTGGCGTGAACACCGCGATCGCGTCCAACACCGGTCGCTCCATCGGCTACGGTTTCGCCGTCCCGATCAACCTTGCGCAGACCGTGGCAAACGTCATCATCAAAGAAGGGAAGTTCGTTCGCGGGTATATCGGCATCCGCATTTCCGACATGGACGCGAAGAAAGCCAAAGCACTTGGGTTGGATCGCTTCAGGGGTGTGCTCGTCGAAAACCTCGTTGAAGACGGAGCCGGAGAAGCCGCCGGCGTTAAGGACGGCGACGTGATCGTTGAAGTGGACGGCAAAGAAGTGATGAGTGCGAGCCAGTTGCAGGCACGCGTCGGAATGCATCAGCCCGGCGACATCGTGAAATTGAAAATCTGGCGCGATGGAAAGTACATCGATAAACAGGTCAAGCTGAAAGGCAAGGATGGCGAAGCCGAAAAGTTGTCATCGGCAGATGATGGAAAGAAATCGGATGCCTCGGATGCGCGCACAACGCTCACGTTCGAGAAAGCTGGATTCACCGTCCAGGGATTGGACTCAGACGCAAGGAAGAAATTCGATCGAACGACCGGCGTGCTCGTCACCGACGTCAAGCAGTTCTCGCCTGCTTTCGAAAACAACCTGCGACCGAACGTCGTGATCTTCGAAGCACGCAAGGGCGGCACGGTGCTGAAGATTGAAAGCGTAGGAGATTTGAAGAAGATCATCAACGCGCTGGGCCCGGGTGAATCGGTTCTTCTGCGTGTTCAAACGGATAATGGCGACACGGCTTTCATTCCCATTGAAGGACCTGCGTCCTGAGTTGATGTTCTCTCAGAAAAAAGCCCCGGTGATTCATCGGGGCTATTTTTATTTCCATTGCAATGAACTACTCATACAATCCCGCGACCGCACCGGCTGGATCGCGTATGACGCAGAAGCGGTTGTTCCCAAGCTTTCGCGGTCCATCCACCACTTCACCACCAAGCTCTTTGCAGCGCTCGATGCTCGCGTCTAAGTCTTCAACAGTGATATACACGAGCCACTGCGGAGGGATGTTGGCATTGACGCCGCGTGCGTGGCAGATGCCAGCCGAACCGGCGCCTGACGCCGTACACATGCTGTAATCATCGTAGTCCCCCATGCTCACCGGTTGCGGTGTCCATCCGGCAACCGCCGCGTAAAAATCCCGGACTGCCTCCGCGTTCTCAACCGTGAGGTCCGTCCAGACGATCGTTCCTTGTTCCGGTTTTGTGTTCTCGCTCATGTGATTCCTTTCTTATCGAACAATGATGAGTTGAATGGTTGTTATCGTGCCGCCGCTTTCCGCGCGCAGGAAGTAAGTACCCGCCGGCAAACCGTATAGCCGCGACGCATCGGCTGTCACGACGTGACTTCCCGGTTCCAAAGCCCGATTGAGAAGTGTTGTGACGTGTGTCCCAAGCGTTGTGTAGAGATCGAGCTTCACGCGCTGCGCATGTGTGCCACCGATCATGAACGGGATCGAGAGGACTCCATGCTGCGCGGCAGAAAAGGGATTCGGATAAGGCGCGCCGAGATGAAAGCCGTCCGCAATCGTGCGTTCATTTCGAACAGAAGTGACTCCTCCATTTTTCGTGTGGCGAATCATTCCTCCCTGGCCGAACGCCCAACCTTCATCCGGACTGATCATAACCCAATCGGTAAACGTCGGCCTCTCGCGCGTAGTGTATTCCGTCCACGTTGCTCCGCCGTCCCATGTGTGCATCACGTTGCCAATCTCTTCGCCCTTGTATCGCGTATAGAACGCCATGCCGCGTTGCCTGTCGAAGAACCAGAGGAGTTGAAGTCCGCCCGGCGAACCGATGGACCATGACTTTCCGCCGTCCGTCGTGAAGGAAGGGGAACCGGAGAGGAGCGCGGCGCCTTCCGTCTTCGAGAAAAAATGGGGTTGCGTGAGGAAACGTCCCTGCGCGGAGCGGTAATACGTCCACGAGTTGCCCATATCCGTCGATGATGAAATCCCGTCAGCGGAAACGTGGATGATGTGCGACGGAGGAAAATGAATCATCTTCAATCCGGAATACCATTGCGATGTGAGTTCGATACTCACGAGAAGCGAGTCCCATGTTTCACCGCCGTTGACGGAACGATAAACGTCACCGTAGCTGACAGGAACGAACACGGTATCCGACGAGATGGCGAGAATACCTTGCGGCTGGACGTTCCGAAAAATATCCTGCACGATCGGAAGCACTCCGCGCGGAACCCATGTTCTCCCCCGGTCGGACGTGTAAAACACCCTGCTGATATATCGCGCATCCAGACCGACGGCGAATCCTTCACGGTCGTTGAAGAAGTGCATCTCGCGTAAAGAATATCCCGGCGTCGGAATCGATTCATCCCAGCGTCTGCCGCCGTTCGTCGTCAGAAGCAGCGTCTCGGAATACGATAGCGCGAAGCCGACCTGCGATGATATGAAGTACATGTCCGCAATCGGGCCAAGGTAACCGAGACCGTGCGTGATCGACCATGTGATCCCCCCATCGTCCGTGCGAAGGACTCGCCCGCCTTCACCGGCAATGACGCCGCGGTCGGGACTGATGAACGATATCGCCGATGGATACGCTTCGGAGAAGGCGGTACCGGGGAGGCTGATGTTCCATGTCACACCGTCATCGGTGGACTTGTTGACGATGAATTTGCCCGCACTCAACGTATAGATCGTGTTCCCCTGCACCGCGATGTCCACGTTGATGTCGAATCCGAATACGTTCATTTCCATCCACGACGCCCCGCCGTCTTTCGTTTGCAGCACCTGTCCCTCGCGGAGTTGATAGCCATATGACGTATCGAAGAAGACGAGCTTCTGCAAACCGCGAGCAACGTAGGTCGGTTCGATGGTCCAAAGGACACCGGCGTCGGTCGAGTGATAGACATTGCGATTCGTGATGACGAACCAATCGGAAGCTGAGCGTGCAGCAACCGAACGGATCGTTTCGCTGCCTTGCAACTGAAGGAATACTTGTGTCCATGTAATGCCTCGGTCGGTCGATTCCAGAATACGATTCCCTCCGAGCGTTGCGAGAACGTGGTCATCGCCAAGTTTTATCACGTCGGCGAACGTGAGGGATTGCGTCGTCCGGTCATAGACGGTTGTCCAGGTTTCGCCAAAATCCGTCGTGCGATAGATCGCTTCCTGATTGCTGGCAACGAGAAGCTCTCCCGGGTAGAGTGACAGAATTTTCGAATGATTTTTCATTCCGACGCTTGTCGTGAGCCACGTCTTTCCCCCGTCCCATGAGCGAAGAAGGAAACCGTTATCGCAAACGGCAACGACGGCGTTCCAATCCATCATGAGGATATCGTTGATGAGGTTACCGTGGGGGAGCGGATTTTGCCATTCCCAGCCTTGTGCAAAACATGCCGTCTGAAAAAAGACAAGTGTCGTAAGGAAGTATCGTCTCATCGTGAACTCGACGTTTGATCGTAAATCCGTGAAATCGGTTGTTCGCTCCCGTGTCTGATCTTTCCTCCCTTCATTGCCGCGAGAAAAACACTGACGGCTGCGAGTGTGACGATGAAGACGTACGCGATTTTTCGCAGGCCGAAGTATCGCCGCTTCGTATGGAGAAAGATGCGCCAGAAGGTTGCTCCGGTAAAGACCCAAAGGGCGATGTTCGCATAGGTCTTGTGCTGGTCGATGACGGATGCTTTGCCGCTCCCCGCAAAATGTATCTCCGCAAAGTTTCCCGTGAAGACAGCCGCAACGAGAAACGGCACCGCCGGAAACATGAGGTACAATCCCGTTCGCTCGAAATTCGGATTGCGAAAGAAGAAATCGAGGATATCGAACATGGCGCTCGCGATCGTGAGCGCAACGGCGAAATGCACGATGAACGGATGCCAGGATGCGAGGGAGTCGGGCATATCAGGGAATGTAGGTGAATGCGTTTTGAATATGATTGATGACCGGCTTCCCCGCTTCGAATTCCACCGTCACGACGTCCATGCGGCATGGCATGTCGTTGTGACCGTTTTCATACATGTACTTCTCCGCGAGGCTGATGAGCTGGCGCTGCTTCCCGCGCGTGATCGAGTATGCCGGGTGTCCATAGTGTTCGGACGTGCGCGTTTTCACTTCGACGAACACGAGATACTCACCATCCATTGCGATAATGTCCAGCTCACCGTGCCCAATGCGGTAATTGCGCGCGAGGATCGTGTAGCCGGCGCGAACCAGGAAATCGGCGGCGAGGTCTTCGCCCTGCTTGGCTTTTTCAAGATTCGAATTCATGCCGGTCGAAGATAGCAAGCTGCGGCGAAAGTTGCCTGACGGTAAAGGAACGCCTGTGAACGGGTGACGTGCCATGCAAACGAATCGCTTCGATGTGTCCGGGCGTCGGGTAGCCTTTATTGCTCGCGAAATCATACTGCGGATAGACAACGGCCAACTGCGTCATGATACAGTCGCGATGCTCTTTCGCAAGAATGGAGGCAGCGGCGATGGAGAAGCACGTCGCATCGCCGCGCACGATCGTTTCAAACGGAAGCGCAGGATGATGGAACTGATTTCCATCCACGAGCAAAAGTTCGGGACGCGGTTGGAGCGCTTCAATCGCGCGATGCATGGCAATGATACTTGCCTGAAGGATGTTCACGCGATCGATCTCTTCCGGTTCTGCAACTCCGATAGCCCAGGATTCAGCACTCGCGCGAATCCGTTCGGCAAGTTCCGCGCGTTCATTCGCCGTAAGCTGCTTGGAATCATGAACGCCTTCGATGCGAATGGATGGTGCGAACATTACCGCAGCAGCGACGACCGGGCCGGCAAGCGGGCCACGCCCGGCTTCATCCACACCAGCGAACCGAGCGACGCCTGAGGCGACAAGCGCGCGTTCACGTCGCGATAAGCCGGTCATGCAAGACAGATGACAGCATACTGTGTGGATCGTGAAGGTCTTCGTATCCGATCCATGAAATGAGCCAGCCGACCAGTATGCAAAGGCCGAGTAGTAGCAGCCCGATGATAAAGCGTGTGATGAAGCGCGAACGGCGCTGTTTTCTTTCGATGTCTTCTACCGTTATCAAAAATGTCCTTTCCATTTGTTGTTATGTCGTCGTACCGATGAGTATCGCGCTGATTCCCATAAGCATGTCGTACTTCAGTACATGATTGAGTCTCCCGATGACCTGCGTCGTCGGCGTACGCCACATCGTGACTGCAACGTAAACGAGCACGAGATCGACGCCGAGGAACACGAGTATCAGGTACGTGAGGTTATAAACGCCCAGCCAAAATGGGAGAAACGTTCCGATGATGATGAGACCGAAGAATCCTGTAATGAGAAGCATCGACACTTCAACACCATACACCAAAGGGAACGTCCTGATACGCCCGGCTTTATCGCCTTCGATGTCTTCCACGTCTTTCAAAATCTCACGCGGGATGTTGAAGAAGCAGGCGAAGAGCGCCGGGATGATACCTGCTTCGATGTTTCCAACGGCATAGCCTCCAAAGAGGAATGCGGTCCCGGTGAGAATTCCGACGGCGACGTTGCCGATCAGCGGATACCGCTTGAGTGAAACGCTATAGGCGTACATGACTATGATGCTCGCGATTGCAATTGGGAGTAGGTGGATTCCCGCAAGCGCTGTGAAGAGTGACCCAATCAGTGTGCAACAAGCTCCCCACCACAAGGCTGAGGATTTCCTGACGATGCCCGACGCGAGAGCGCGCAGCGGTTTGTTCACACGGTCAATCTCCACGTCATAGACGTCGTTGATAATGTTGCCCGCGGAACTGAGGAACGCACCTGCCGCGGCAGCGAAGAGCAACACCGGCAGGTGTTCCTCTCCCGCTCCCGCAATCGTACCCGCCGCGAACACGGCGAGGAACGTGATTACGGCATTGAGCGGCCGCATGAGCGAAAGCAACGCGTATGCGCGCCGCACTCTGCCGGAAACTATTGCCACGTTAGAATTCATTGATCAATCCGAAATGGACTTTCCCGTTCGTGAGAGAATCTCCTTCACCCAAAGCATAACTGACACCGATGACGCCGAGTCCCGTTTCCAAACGACCTCCGATTCCGAGTCCATGTTGCACCGCGGTGAACTCAGCGCGGGAGGCTGCCTCGTTTGCCGGAAGAAAAATATATCCCAGATCGAAGAACGCAAACGCGAAGGAGCGGCGACCGAGGCTGTAGCGGTATTCGCAATTCAACCAGGCGATCCGCGTTCCCGAAAACTGTTCCTCGCGATAGCCTCGAAGCGTGTTCGCTCCGCCAAGGCGATAGAAGTCCGTTTGGTCGGCAGCGTTTCCGCGAAGCTCTCTTCCGTGAAGCGCGAGCGCAGCGACGTGCCGGGGAAAGAATTCGTGATAATACGATGCGTCCACTTCGAGCTTCTGCAGGATCTCGGATTGCACTGCGCCGGAAAGCGTCGTTCGCTTCGTGCCGAAAGAGTAGCCGTTCCGCAGCATCAGACCGGAACGCGGGTTGTACACGTCGTCCCGTGTGTCGATCAGGAGTTCCAATCCACCGCTCAAGGTTTTGCTCGAAGAAAGACTCGCGATGATGGAATTCTGCGAGCGTATGACCTCGGTAAGTTGAACAAGAGCGCTGAGACTGAGCGAAGACGTCGCAAGCACGGTTGCTTTCGCGTCGAACATGCGCTGGACGTAAGCGCTATCCTGCTGTCGCTGAAAGAACCCGCCGCCGAGATTCAGCGGCTGTCCGAACAGCCACGGTTCTAAATACCGGATCTCGATTTCGCTCACCTCTCGCGTCGCGCGTTCCCATCGCGCGTCAAAACGTCTTCCCGTTCCGAACACGTTGCGAAAGGAAAGCTTCACCAAGCCGGTGAGATATCCGGATTCAACTCCGAGCCGCTCCGGTTGCCAGCCGATCACACCGTCGAAAACATTCGTTTGTCCTTCAACGACACGAATGAGCAAGCCGCCGCGATCACCGCGAACGTAGAGATCCGGTTCGGAAACGCCGGAGAAAAACCCTAACCGTTCAAGCCGCCGTCGGATCGATGCGACCTTCTCCGCGTGAAAGACTTCTCCGACGGCGATGCGCGTTTCGCGCGTAATGACCTCGGGCTGTGTGAGCGTATTTCCTTCGATGGTGAATTCATCGACTGTGAACAACCTCCCTTCATCGATCCGCAGTGCAACGTTCATCGCAGGTCCGTCTTCCGTATCCGTGAGGTTCAGATCATCGACCGTCACTGATGCGAACGGATAACCCTGTCTTTCATACAGCGCGATGATGGAAGCGATGCCGGCGCTGAGCGATGCTTGCGAAAACGTGGTGCCGCGCTTGAGTTCCATTGCATCGAAGAGCTTCACGGTTTCGATTGCGGAATTTCCCGTCACGGAACATTCACCGAGCGTGACGGGAGCACCTTCAGTCAATTCGACGAAGAGTGAATAGAACGTTGAGTCGCGTGAAGCTTCGATCGAAAGCGAATCGATGCGCGTGAAATAAAATCCGTGCTCATGGTAGCGTTCGAGGAGTGCGTCACCGATTCGTTCCGCGATGCCGAGACGAAAGCTGAGCAGGCCGTTATCCCTGAGTGTGGAAAGAAGCTCGCCGTTCGAGAGCGCCGCGTTCCCCGCGAGAGTTGGGCGAATCGGTTGTGCGATACCCTCCCCAATTATTGTGAGCGCTGTAAGAATCGATGCGAAGGCGATGACGCGAACCATGGGGGAAAATAGACAAGGGCGAACAAGCGAAAAAGGCAATCTCCCGGATGACACCGAAGCTCGGCTGAAACGCGTCGTTGCGTTTGATGGAGGTGCGTGGAAACGTAACTTCACCACGCCATGCCTGAATTCGCGTCTGTCGCAATTCCCAACGTACCCAAGGACAAACTCAGCTATGCGATTCCGGAAGGATTGCGGGAGCGCCTTGCGCCGGGGATGCGTGTCGTCGTGCCGCTCGGCAAACGCTACGTCACCGGATACGTGATCGCTGCCGACGATGAGGAGCCCGCATTTGCGGTGAAGCCGTTACACGAAGTGTTGGACGCGCGACCTGTCTTTTCCCCGTCGATGATCCAACTGTGTGAATGGATCGCTCGCTACTACGCGTGCAGTCTCGGCGATGCGATGAAGGCAGCGCTTCCGCAAGGCATCGACGTGCAAAGCGAACGGTTCGTCTCGCTCGCTACGGATGACGAAGCGAGGCTGGAGAGCGCAATCGGACGTTCGGCAACGAAACGACGGATCGTCGAAGCGCTCTCGACGGGCGAGTTGATCTCGGAAGACGTCCTCTGCCGGGAGATTGGATTGAAGTCCATCGCCCCGCAGTTGCGAGAGCTTTTATCCGAAGGCGTGATCTCTTACGAATCCGTCCTCGAACGTCCGTTGGCGCGGAGAAAAACGATCAGCGTCGTGCGGCTGCTGCCATCGTGGACGAGTGCGGAGCGGATTTTCGAAGTGATGGCATTGCTGGAGAAACGCGCGCCGAAACAGGTGAACATTCTCGCCGTGCTCTGGCGCACATTCAAGCAAGGTGAACCGACGATTCCCATGACGGATCTGCTTCGGCACGCAAAGGCAAGCAGCCAGCAGATTCGCGCTCTCGTGGAGAAGGAACTCATCGAGGTGCTCGAAGAAGAAGTGATCCGGGAACTGCGCGTCGGGTATGAAGAAGCCGTGAAGGAGTTCGAGCTTACGACCGACCAACGTGCCGCACTTCAACGCGTCACGCAGGAAATCGACGCAAACGTTTTCGGAACCATCCTTCTCCACGGCGTAACTGCGAGCGGCAAAACCAAAGTGTATATCGACGCGATTCATCATGCACTGGCCCAGGGGAAAACCGCGATCGTTCTCGTCCCGGAAATCTCGTTGACGCCGCAACTCGTCTCGCGCTTTCGAACTGCGTTCGAAAAGGATGTCACTGTCCTGCACAGCCGCATGTCCGTCGGCGAACGCTATGACTCTTGGCGCCAGACCCTGGAGGGACGCTATCGCATCGTCGTCGGCGTTCGCTCGGCTGTCTTCGCGCCGCTTGCGAACGTCGGCCTCATCGTCGTCGATGAAGAGCACGAAGCGACATACAAGCAATCGGACGCGATACCCCGCTATCATGCGCGCGACACGGCGGTGATGCGTGGTTTCATCGAAGGTGCAACGGTGCTGCTCGGTTCTGCAACGCCTTCAGCGGAGAGCTACTCGAACGCGATGAACGGGAAATACAAGCTCATCGAGATGCCGATTCGCATCGATGACGTTCCGCTCCCGACGATCATTCCGGTTGATATGGCGCAGGCACGCAAACAGCGACGTGGACACGGCAATTATTCGCTCGAACTTCTCGATGCAATCCGCTACCGCGTCGCGCGCGGCGAAGGTTCGATCATCCTTCAGAACCGCCGAGGCTACGCGCCTCACTTCGAGTGCATGGATTGCGGTCACGTGGAAGAATGCACCAACTGCAGCATCTCGATGGTGTATCACAAAGATCGAAATATGCTTCGCTGTCATTACTGCGGTGCGACGCGACGCACGCCGGTCGTCTGTCCGAGATGCGGCGGAGCGGAACTCGACCTTATCGGCGCGGGGACGCAGCGCATCGAAGAAGAACTGCGGCAAGCGATTCCGGAAGCGCGCATCCTTCGCATGGACTTCGACTCGACGCGAAGGAAAGGCGCGCACGACCTCATCCTCACGTCGTTCGCGGCAGGCGAAGCCGACGTTCTCGTCGGGACGCAGATGGTCGCGAAAGGCTTAGACTTCGACCGTGTCACACTCGTCGGCGTCATATCCGCGGAGCAGTCGTTGTTGCTTCCCGACTTCCGTTCCGGTGAGCGGACGTTTCAGATTCTGACGCAAGTGAGCGGACGCGCGGGACGCGGCAAATCAAAAGGCGAAGTTTTCCTTCAGGCGATGCGGCCCGAGCATCACGTTCTCCAGCGCGTGATGCATCATGACTATCCCGGCTTTATCGCGAACGAATTGCGCACGCGGCGAAACCTCGCGTATCCGCCGTTCACGCGGCTCGTGCTGCTGACTTTTTCCGGCGCGAATGACGAGAGCGTCTCGCGCGCCGCCACGTTGTATCGCAGAGAGTTGGAAAGACTGGCGTCGTTCTACCGCGTCCATCCGCCGCAACCGGCAATCGTGCGACGCATCAACAAGCGGTACCGCTGGCACATGCTGATTCGCGTGACGAAGGAACACGACCCGCACGGCGCCCGCATGGCGGAAACTTTGCGCATCGCTCACGGGGAATATCTTTCGAAGAGCAAAACGAAAAGCGTGCGCATCGACATTGACGTCGATCCGCAAGGCATGATGTAATGCGCGACGTTACTTCTCCGTGCGGATGCTCTTCACGCCGTAAAACTTCGCAGCCCAGACATTGAACTCGTCGTCGGGGTCCGACCGAAAATCATAGAAGAATACCGGTGTCGGGACATTCGCCCGGATGCGAGGAATGACCATATCTGTTTTCGGGCGAGCGTTCTTCACGATCCAAGCGTGGCGTGTATAGACATCCTGCCGAAGCGTATAAGCCATCGAAAGGTCCCGTGCGATCAAGTACACGCCGGGAAGGAAGAGCAAGGCACAAAGGACTGGAGCGAGTATCGAACGCACCCATGTCTTCGTGATGTAGTGTTTGATGAAACTTTGAAAAAGCGGTATTGCCGACTGCACGATCCCGATGGCGAGAAAGACCTGGAAGAACGTTGCCGTGCGCTTTTGAATTCCTAAATCGGGAACGGCAGTCATTGGGAGAACTGCCCCGAGCGCAAGTGCGAACCAGAACCATGCGCCCATCGGCGGCTTTCGTTTTGAGTCTCGCACCGGAAGATGCAGGGCAAGGATCGCTGCGGCAGCGAGACAAAATGGAATCAAACGAAGACTGAGCTGGATGTACTCACTCAGGATGAGTTGAAAATTCAACGCAAGAGATAGGGGATCGAACTTCAATGCGCTCGGCATCAGGTTCGCGCGAACATAGAGTCCCGGAGCGATCATCAGCGAAAGCAGCCCGGCACATACGGCTATAAACAACGCGATCAGCCAGATAGCCGCGTGTGAATTCCCGTCTCGTATCGCACGAACGAAGAAGACGACTATGGCAAGGATGATCGGCACGGATAGGTTTTGTGTGAGCGCACCGAGTATGACCGACCCGCCGATCCAGCAAAGGGCTTCACCCGGAGAAAAACCCTGAAAGGTCTCGACGATGAATCTGCGAAAGAGAAGCCATAACCAGAGCAAGCCTGCGGTAGCCCAAACGGAGTAAGCACCCGCTGAGGCCCAGAGTACGGTATGGCTGAGGATGTCGCGCATACCAAGCCAGAGTGCGCAGAGGATGATACCCACGCGAAGCATTCGTTCCCCCGTCGAATCGGAAAAGGGAAACGAAAGGCGAAGGAGGCGTTCCATGAAAAACGAAATGAGGATAAAGCCCGTTGTCCATGCCGTTGTCGCGGCGAAGAGTGTGTCGATGTCACGCACGAGTGCAGCCACGGTGATGAAATTGAGAACCCGGCCATCCCAATGCGTGAAATTGTACACTCCGAGATCGATAGCCGACATCGTTCGGGCGCGAACGAAAAAAATGTAATCATCGATCGCCGCTGGTACGCCGAAAAAACCGTGCGCGAGAATCAGCACCATAATGACAAGCGAAAGTGATGTGAGGACGATCGTGACGGTCTTCATACGCGCCTTGAATCTACCGTTCTGTACGACGAAAGAAAATGAAGACCAATCCATGTCGGCCGAATTTCACATATCGAAAACGGCGCCCTTTCCACCGGTTACCGCTCTTGGTCTTGTATTTCCAGCCGTTCGCCAATAGCTTGCCATCCGCTTACCATGTGTAACAAGAACTTCCGGTATGACTTTTCTTAATCCTCTCTATCTCATCGCTCTTGCCGCGGCAGCCATTCCGATCATCCTGCACCTGCTGAACCTGCGCAAGACGCGCGTCATCGAATTCAGCACGCTCAGCTTTCTCAAAGAACTCCAGCGAAGCAGGATCCGCAAGCTCAAGATCAAGCAATGGCTGCTGCTCATTTTGCGCACGCTCCTCATCATCTTCATCGTGCTTGCGTTCACGCGGCCTGCCCTTCGCAGCTCGTTCGGATTCCTTCCCGGCTCCGACGCAAAATCCTCCGTGGTGATCATCCTCGACGATTCCTTCAGCATGATGGCATCGGACGAAGGCGGGAGTTTGTTGAGGCAGGCGAAAGAAAAGGCGCTCGCCATTCTCGACCTGCTCAAACCGGGCGATGAAGTCGCGCTGGTTCGCTTTTCGGAAGCGCGCAAGGAACGGCAGTTCACTTCGGCGCTCAATGCAGTACGGGATGAAATCAACGCCGTCGAACATCGCTACACACATCTCCCTGTCTATGAAGCGCTGACCGCCGCAAGCGTCCTTCTCCAGCAATCGCACAACATCAACCGCGAAGTCTATCTCATCAGCGACGAGCAACAATCGAATTACAGCACCGAGCCAAATGACATCGCTCAACTCTTCGATCCGTCGGACCGGTTGTACGTCGTCCCGGTCGGAAAGCGCAAGCCCGACAATGCCGCAGTTACGGACGTGATCGTTCAGAGCGTGCTTTTTGAAAAGGAAAAACCCGTCGAACTTTCCGCATCGCTCCTGAACGACGGTTCCTCGCCAATGCAAAGCACGATGGTAAGCGTTTTCCTCGATGGAGAGCGCGTGGCGCAGCGCTCGGTCGATCTCGAAGCAGGCACGACCAAAACCGTGGAGTTCACCGTTGTGCCAAAGAACACCGGCTTCGTCGAGGGATTCATCGAGTTGGAAAACGACGCGCTGCCGGAGGACAACAAGCGCGCATTCGCATTCTACGTCCCGGATAAGCTTCGCATCCTTCTCGCACCGTCCGGTTCGCAAGAGTCCTCGATCATGCGCCTCGCTCTGCAGCCACTCGCGGAAGATCAAGCGACCGAGACGTTTCAAATCGATGCGCCCGACAGAAACGCGATGCTCTCAGCGAATCTCCAGCGCTCCGACGTCATCGTGTTAATCGGGACTGCGTCCGCAAGCGATGCATTCCTGCAACGGGTAGCATCCTTCGTTCGCGAAGGCGGGAGCCTTCTGCTCTTTCCCGATGCGGACGGAAATATCCAGGCATTCTCCTCCTTCATGGACAAACTCAGTTTCCCCATTCCGCAAGGCACGAACGGGACGATCGGAAGCGCGGCATCCTACGGAACGTTCGGCGCGATCGACTTCGACCATCCGCTGTTCCGCACGGTGTTCCGGGAATCCGACACGGAGAAAAAACCGCAGGTCGAATCGCCGAAGCTCTACCACCATGTGCGACTGAAAGGAAACGAAGCCGTTCGGGAAGTCATCACCACGAGCAGTGGGGATGCGTTCCTGCTGGACGGCAAATTCGGGAAAGGGCGCGTGCTCGTCATAGGCGTAAGTCCGTCGCTGCGCTGGTCGGACTTCCCGCTCAAGGGGATATTCGTTCCACTGATGCATCGCGCGATGTTCTATCTCGCAGCGCGTGATGAATTCATTCGGGCGACGACGGTCGGGAAGCCGTTCGACCTTGCAGTCCCGCCGCTTGCACAGGAAGGCTTCTTCGATCTGGTCGCTCCCGGCGGCATCACGTCGCGGCTTACCGCAAAGACACTCGGCGCGGGGCAATACTTCACGATCGACCAACTCGACGAGCCTGGGATCTATACGCTCAAATCGGGAGAGGCGGCGGTGCGGAAAATCGCCGTTCACACGGAACCGGCGGAATCCCGGATGGCGAGAATCGATGCCGCCGCACGCGAGAGTTTCTTCCTATCCATTGGCGTGGAGAAACCGACGGTGATCACCAATGCCGACAGCGTGCAACAGGCGGTGATGGAATCGCGCTACGGAGTCGAGCTTTGGAAATACATGTTGCTGTTAGCGCTTGTTTGCGGCGTTGCGGAAATGCTCATTGCGCGTGATGTAAAGCGGACGCAAATGGAACTGGCGGGATAAACCCCTTATCGTCTGTCGGACGGTGTCAAAGCCTCCGGCATTTCTTCACGCTCTTTCTTCCCACACCATTGCAAGATGGATGATCGTCCGAACGGCTTTCTGCATGTCCTGAACGCTGATCCATTCCTGCTTGCTGTGGAAGGCATGTTCGCCGGCAAAGAGATTCGGACACGGAAGCCCCATCGCGGAAAGACGCGCGCCATCGGTTCCGCCACGGATGCTTCCAAGTTTCGGTTCGACACCGGCGCGACGGATCGCTTCCACTGCATGGTCGATGACATGAGGGTAATGATCGAGTACGTAGCGCATGTTGCGGTATGACTCTTCGACTTTCACCTCGACCCGCGCGCCGGGCCAACGCGTGATCGTTTCATCCGCGAGCGAGCGGAGCAGCCGCTCCTGTACGCGCAGCTCATCGACTTCGAATGAGCGGAGAAGAAACTTGACGGAGGTCTCTTCGACGCCTCCGTGGATCACGTATGGGTGAACGTAGCCTTCCTTATCCGCAGTGTGTTCCGGCGCGAGCGTGCCCTTCGGCAAACGGCCAAGGAAATCCGACGCGACCTTGAGGCTGTTCACCATGCGGTCTTTCGCAAACCCGGGATGCGTGTTGATGCCGACGAAAGAAAACGTGATGCTGTCGGCACAGAACGTTTCGTTCTCTATCGAGCCTGACTCCTCGCCGTCAATCGTATAGGCGAAGTCCGCGCCGAAGCCCTTCAGATCGAAGTGCTTCGTCCCCTGCCCCACTTCCTCGTCCGGCGTGATGCAAATGCGAACGGTGCCATGCGGGAGTTCGGGATGCGAAAGGAGATAGCGCGCCGCATCGAATATCTCCGCGATACCCGCTTTGTTATCCGCGCCGAGCAGTGTTGTCCCGTCGGATGTGATGATCGTTTCGCCGACTTTCTCCCTCAGGTGCGGATGATCGACGGGTCGAATAACGACGGAAGCATCGCCCGGAAGAACGATCTCCCTGCCGCCGTAATTCTCGTGAACGACCGCCTTGACGTTCGCACCGGACACTTCCGGCGAGGTGTCCATGTGCGCGATCAATCCGATGACGGGCACACCCGATTTCGTGCTTGTCGCGGGTATCGTCGCAGTGACGTATCCGAACTCGTCCATCTTCGCGTCGGGCAGTCCCATCTGAAGAAGCTCGGCGACAAGCTCTTCGCCGAGGGCTTTTTGTTTGAGCGTGCTGGGAAACGTTTCCGACGTCTCGGATGATTGCGTATCGAACGTGACGTACTTGAGAAACCGATCGACGCAGGTATATGAAATTTCCGGGAGGTGCATATCCCTATCCTTTCTTGGTGAAAAATGTTACTCGTAGCGCAGGGCTTCTATAGGATCGAGGTTGGCGGCTTTCCACGCGGGATAGACGCCGAAGACCACACCGACGAACGTCGTCACAAGCAGGCCGACTACAGCCCAACCGATCGGGAGAACGGCGGGGATCTCCAATAACCACGCAACGAAATTTCCTCCGCCCAATCCCAGCACGACGCCGAGCAAGCCGCCGAACTGGCAAATGACGACGGCCTCGATGAGAAACTGATTGAGGATGCTGCGGCGTGTCGCGCCGAGAGCTTTGCGGATGCCGATCTCGCGCGTGCGCTCCGTCACTGAGACGAGCATGATGTTCATGATGCCGATCCCGCCCACCAGGAGCGAGATCGCGGCGATCGAGGCCAGCAGGGCCGAGAGAGTCCTGCTGGTCTCGGCGAGCGCCCCGCGGATCTCGGCCATGTTCCACACTTGGAACGGCTCCTCCTCGGAAGGGGGAAGCCGCCGCCGGCGCGCCAGGAACGCGGCCGCGGTCCGCTCGGCCTCCGCCGCGGCCTCGG
>CAYUWG010000052.1:25713-28589 GCA_964448285.1 uncultured Chromatiales bacterium | reverse complement strand
CCCGTAACCGCCAGACCATTGCGCTACGTCCAGGACGCCATTCGGAAAGCTGCCGTTGCCACACATATCGCTTACCTGCATATTGCTCTGAATTGCATTCCATAGGCTACTGGTTGCAGTTTTTTTCATTTCTCGAATCGCAAAAAAGGTAGCCTTCACCCTAATCTCGAATTCTACTATTCGATCCGTAGCATGCTTATCTTCATTGCTCCTATACAACGCCTGGACCTGCGAGGTAAAATCTCGTGGAAGCTCATCGCTCTCCTGCTTGTACCAGCTTACATACGGTTCACCCATCTTCGCAATTCTTTCGTCCATTTGCTTGCGCGCAGCGCCCGAAGAGAATATCGGTCCCTTGGACGGTGGTTTGTATTCTTTTATGATCGTACTGCAAATCAACGTATCGCAGGTTATGCATTTGTCATCAGTGAAGCTCCATCTCGTGCATATACGGATACTATCTTTACAGCAACTTACCGCCGCCAGCGGAGGAAACATCATCTGCAAGTCGTAGCTGAAATTGCTCACGAGAGTCGGTGTGGGAAATTCCCATTCTATCAGCTTTCCGTATCCCTTTTCGTCTTTGACGATGGTTCCTGCGGAGCCGTTCAGTGAACCCCCAGTATAGTTTCCAAATTGCTTGCTATCATTCGTGCAGAGCAGACACCCGGCTTCTCCTAAGCGTTGGAAATCGACTATTTGTGCCGATACTCTTAACAAATGTCTCGGTGTATGCGTCACAGTTGAAGATGTGTTGAGAGAACCATCGTTTTGGTACGTTATGGCAGTAGAGTCATTCGGATTTCCAAACGTGGTTGTCTTATCTGTACATGGATCGCAAGCGCAATTAGGGAGCGTGTTTACAAATTTAGTGGTAAATGCATCGTGATCATTTGGGTTTCCCTGGTCACGAATTGATACGCGGAACTTCAATGGAACCGACGGAAAGGAGGAAAAGCATACCTTTCCCATTATTGTTACAGATGCGTTGTAACTAAGAACATGCGGAGAGGATGGAAAACCAAGTGGCGAACTGATTAAGACCGAACTACTACCAGGAACTTGCAAATCGTAAACTTCACCATTATTTCCAATTTGGTCCGCAGCATTTGGAGCATTGTTGTTTGTCACAAATACCTGGAAGTCAAAACAAATAGCTCCACTATCACTACATCGTATGTCGACAGAATCGATTGTCGCAATGTAATTCGTCGCAGTTTTATAAGTCCACACTTCGCTTTCCGTTGTTCCGGCAGTAACCCTCCACACATACTTCTTCCCCTTCTCCAACTTCCTCGCACTCGTCGGATACTGCAGCGTCGTGGTTCGAATATCTCCCTTCTCAAACAAAGCTGGATTCCTTTTCATCGCCTCTTCCGGCGCCTGGTTTCCGATCACCTCCACGATTTTCAACGTGTACTTTGCTTCACGCGGGGCGGGCATCGGAGGAAGCCAGGTGAAAGTCGGTGATTGCCCTTCCGGAATTGTCTCTCCATCTGCTGGTGAGACAAGCGTCGGGGGTGACATCATTTCGATGTTGTGCTGTATGCAATCCATGGCTAACTGTTGCCCAGTCTCACTTTTCGCGTAGATGCATATCGTGTAACTGCCGGAGGGAGCGCTTCCCGTGCGGAGTATCGCCTCTTTGTATTTGTTGTTGTTCCATGTGTATGTGCCTCCGCCGGGGATATTATCCGCAGTGAGTCTCTTCGCTTCATTCGCTTTCAAAGTGAATACACCCGTTGCCCCTTCGACGATCCTCCCATCCTTCGCTTCATCCACCGTCCCTTCGAGCGTGATCTTTATCTCGCTTTTGGACGCGTTCGTGACGGTGAGATTCCAAAGATCTTTTACAGCAAGTCTGTTGGGCGGCGGCTGTACCAGTTTTACTCTGACCTTGGGCTCTTGTGCATGCGCGCTTTGCGTAGCGACAAACAATATGAGAATGAGAATATGAGCCATCGCAATTTCCTTCTTACCAGTGTAAGCATGTCTCGTGACTTTTTTGTTCGTTGTATTCCTCATTTCGTCTTCTGTATTGATCCTCTCTCCCTTCAATCCCCTCATTTCTTCCGAAACAGCTCGATCACGTTTCCAACCACGTCCTTTATCCCAAGTGGCTTGAACATCAGCACGCTTCGGGGATAGCTCTTCGTGAGCGCTTCGTATTTCCCGTACGCTGTCGTGAAGACGATTGCGAAGTCGAAGGGTTTTACCCGCTCCAATACATCGAAGCCTGTCCCGCCGATCAGCTCTATGTCCAAGAAGACGAGGTCGGGTTTCGTCTCGCGGATCACGCTCACGGCGTCCTCCACTGAGGCGGCTTCTCCGACGATGTCAACGATGGGGCAATATGCTGTTAGTAATATCACGAGTGTTTCTTTTGCTCTTCCTTCATCCTCGATTACGACTGATCGAATGTGTTCTATTGATTTCGGCATCGAGAATTACTTTTTCTGTATGCGAAATAACACAATGCAAGCGCGCACTTCCAGTTACATTGAGTAACTGTGCGGTTCTGTGAGTAAGTGCGTGCGGTGAGTGAGAAAGTGAATCTGTCGTGAAATGGTTCACGACAACGGCGGGATGACAGTCGTGCTAAGGAACGGGGGATGCGGAGCTTCAGGTCTGCATTCCCACGCAGAGCGTGGGAACGAGGAGATACTGTCGTGAAATGGTTCACGACAACGGCGGGATGACAGCCGGGCTAAGGAACGGGGGACGCGGAGCTTCAGGTCTGCATTCCCACGCAGAGCGTGGGAACGAGGAGATACTGTCGTGAAATGGTTCACGACAACGGCGGGATGACAGCCGGGCTAAGGAACGGGGGACGCGGAGCTTCAGGTCTGCATTCCCACGCAGAGCGTGGGAACGAG
>CAYUWG010000052.1:0-25613 GCA_964448285.1 uncultured Chromatiales bacterium | reverse complement strand
GAACGGGGGACGCGGAGCTTCAGGTCTGCATTCCCACGCAGAGCGTGGGAACGAGAATGGATGGAGTTACGCGCCTAAACGGTGGAGGAATTCTTCTTTCTTTCGGACGGAGACTTCCAGTTCTTTTCCATCGGAGAGAATCACGTAGCCGCCCTTGCCCTTCACATACTTGCGGAGGTGATGGAGATTGATGATGTACGAGTGATGGATGCGGAAGAAGTTATGCGATGCGAACAGCTCCTCGTATTCTCGGAGCGTCTTGCAGGCGGTGAGCTTCGTTCTGTCCTTGAGATAAATGTCGGTGTAGTTGCTCTGCGCCTCACAGCGAACGATGTCCTGTATGGGCACGACGGTGTATCCATCGGTTGTCGGGATAACCACCGAGCCATCGCACGCATGTGCTGAGGCGAGATGCTCTCGTAATATCTGGAGTTGTTGCTCTCGCTGGACGTGATCGAACTGCGTACTGATAAATTTCTGAATCGCGAACTCCAATTCATCCATGTCGATCGGTTTGAGCAGATAATCGAGCGCAGAGAGCTTCAGAGCGCCGAGTGCGTATTCATTATGCGCGGTGATGAAGATGATTTGAAACGGAATCGTCGGGAGTTGGGAGAGAATATCGAATGATGTCCCGCCCCTGATGCAAACATCCATGAAGGCGAGATCGACTTTATTCTCGCGGAGATATTCGGCTGCCGTTCGTACATCCTCATGCGTAGCGACGACGTCTATTTCGGGATGTTTTTTCTCCAGCATCATCCGCAACGTATCGGATGCGTTCTTCTCATCCTCGATGATAATCGTTCGATATCGTGTATTCATTCCGACAGTTCTCCTGCGTGTTACTCAGGTGGAATATAAATTTCGACACGTGTGCCTGAAGGTTCTCCTTTCTCGTCATGCAGATCGACGATGTTCAGACTCATCTCTTTCTTTCGAACCGTGTTCAGGATTTCCAATCGGTCGTGGGTAATGTCCATTCCGAACGATTTGTACAAAGCTCCCTGACGCCGTTTGATTTCCATCGCTTTCATTCTGCCGATGCCGTTGTCTTCAATCACGGCGATCACCATGTCGTCCTTCGCGCGGAGATCGATCATGAGCGATCCCATGCCTGTTTTGTGGTGGAGCCCATGCCGGATCGCGTTTTCTATGTATGGCTGAAGAAGCATCGATGGAATCTGCACGTCGCGAGCAAACGCGGGATCGACATTAATCGAGTACTGAAATTGACCTTCGAAGCGAAACGACTCGATCTCCAAATAGAGATGTAAAAATTCGATCTCATCGGAAAGGAGTATCGTCGGTTGCTTCGAGTTTTCAAGGATCATTCGCATGAGGCGAGCGAACTTTGTCAGATACGAGTTCGCGTTTTCCATGTCATTATGCATCACGAAATGCTGGATCGAGTTGAGCGAGTTGAAAATGAAATGCGGATTCATCTGCAAGCGCAGAGCCTGAAGTTCGGATTCGACGAGTCGCCGCTTGTTCTGCTCTTTTCGCCGGAGGTGCTCTGCCCGCCAGTATGAAAGAGCAATGACCGATACGATGAGGACAATCCCGAAAGTCCATTGAAACCATGGCTTCAAATACAGCGGCGGTATAACGCGAAGAGTCATGGAGAAGCCGGCTTCATTCCACACGCCATCCGCATTCTTCGCTTTGATGCGCAGGAGATAGTCGCCGGGGGAAAGATTGGAGAAGGAGAGATACCTACGCGTTCCGACGTGAATCCACTCATGATGCAAGCCCTCCAACATGTACGCGTATTGAAGCTTCTGTGGATTGCGAAAATCGATCGATGCAAACTCCATCGTGACGTAGTTGTCGCTGTAAGGAATCGATATTTCTTCACCGGTCGAAATCTCGTCTCTCATCCTTCTACCGAGCACGGCGAATGACGTGATCATGATCGGTGAATGTTGTCGGTTTTCGCGGATGCTGTCTGGATGAAAGCGAAGAACGCCGTTCTTTCCTCCGAACATCAAATGGCTGCTCCGCGCGCGAAGGCAGGCATTCGGATGGAATTGACCGACGTTTTGTATTTCCTGATTGACGTAGTTGCGGAAAACATTCGTTCCCGGGTTGAAATTCGAGATACCGTTGTTCGTGCTGATCCACAGCGTGCCGCGATGATCTTCGAGGATCGCGTACACGACGTTTCCCGCAAGCCCGTCTTCTTCGATGAAATGTTTGAAGGTATTCGTCTTTTCATCCCAGAGATTCAAGCCTCCGCCCATCGTTCCAAACCAAAGGCGTCGCTGACTGTCCTCGAATACAGCCCAGCATTCATTGTGACTGAGGCTCGTGTAATCCTCAGGATCGTATCTGAAGAAGCGCACGTTTTCGGTTGGCGCGCGCGTGAGAAACACCCCTTCCGTCGTCGCAATCCACAAGCGGCGTTTCGAGTCTTCGAACAACTTCCACACCCCGGTTCCACAATTCGCAAGAACGCTTCTGTTAACATTGTCCGTCGTGTCGGATGTGTTGTTTGATGGATTGTATTTGAAGAGCACACCGTGACTCATGTCCGAACCTCCGAACCAGATGGGACCATGAGAGTCGTGCATGATTGTGAAGATTCCAGAATAGTCGATTACTCTACTCAATGGAGCATCGAGCATTACTTTTTTCGCCGTTCGACCTTTCGCGAAAGTAAAAATTCCACCCCATGTACCGATCCAATAAACGTCAGAAGAGTCAGATGATATGACGTTCGTGATGTTATAACCAAGAGATTTGAATATCACCCACTCACCCACGTTCAGTTCTTTCGTTTTTCCTGACAGTACATCGAGTGTTCTGAAGTTATTCATCCTCGTCCCAAGCCAAACCTGCCCCTCAGGTGTTTCGCAAATTGACCGAACGTCGAAGCTCTCTGCTTGATGGATAAATCCCGATGAAGATCGCTTGTAGCGAAACACCCCTTCCTCAGTGCCGATCCATACACCGCCGTGTGAATCCTCGATCGCTGAATAGTAACTACCAAAATTATCGTACAAAGTCGCGCTTGGTAGTGCTACGTCTTCCCGCCATCGGTTGGGGTCAGCAGAGATGGTGTGCAGCCCGTTATGGATGCACCAGAAAAATCCTTGCTTATCAACTTGTATGAGACTGCCATTGGGTGAGTTTATCCGATGGAAGGATTGCGTCTTGTCATCGTAGCTATAAGTACTGTTAGCCATATTGATCCAGAGTCTTTCAGCATGGCTCCCGACGATCGTATTGAAGTCAATCCACGGATTGAGTTTCTCCTTAAAATTCCTAACCGGTATGAGGGAACTGTCCTGAACACTGCATCCAAAATGCTTCCAGGTTTCAGTGGCGGGATCGAAAATATCCAGAAGGTCTTTTGTCTTTATCAGAAAATTTCCTGACCGGTCTTGCTTTATCTGACCGACATAGTCACCACTGATCCCGTTGAAGTTTTGCTCATCGTATCGATAGTGCTTGAACGTGAGCGGAGTGGATAGACTTTTCTTCGCTCGTGAGTCGTTTGTACCGGTGGTCTGTTCAAGCGCGAGTACATTCAATCCGCCTCCGAGCGTCCCAATCCAAAGCTTGCGCTGGTCATCGAGGAAGAGCGACTCAACGTAATCATTGCTCAGGCTGTTCGGATTCTTCGGATCGTTGCGAAAGGTCGTGAACTCGTTCGTGAAGCGATTGTACATGCACAATCCCCCGCCACCTGTTGCGATCCAGATCATCCCGTGTTTATCCTCGACGAGATCACGGATGATATTGTGAGAAATGCTTTTCGCGTCGAACGGTTTGTGCTTGAAATGCGTGAACGAATATCCGTCGAACTTGTTCAACCCATCGCGCGTCCCAAACCACATGAATCCCTTGCTGTCCTGAAGCATGCAGTACACGTAGTTCTGCGACAAGCCATCCTTGACGGTGTAATGTCTTGAGAGATACCGCGAGGACTGCGACCAGAGCGGCGCAACGATGACGCATGCAGCTAAAAGGACTGATACGAATCCTTCCGTCAATGAAATTCTTTTTGCAATCGTCATTTCAGCTTACCAATTACTCCTGCGAGGTAAATGTCAGATTATAAGCTCTGTTTCAACCTATGCATTTCGATTCGAAGTTCAAAGAGTGTCGATGCCAGTAAAGTGAAGCCGTCCATCTTAGAGTTTCATCAACTGGACCACACCTCAACCGCTGCGCAAACAGGCCTTGGCAGATAAAACGGCATCCCTCATCAGCGGAAGCAATGTGAAAAAGTCGTTGCGAGCAGCGAAGCAATCTCCTACCAACGATCTTCGAATGTATCGAAAGATTGCTTCGTCGCGAGGGAACGAGAGGAATCCCAAATCGCACATCGCAAATCCCTCATCCGTAATCATTAATCCGTGATCCTGACAATCGAGCAAACGACGCGGAGCGTCAAGCGCTTCATTCCCACTGGGAGCGGTGGGAACGAGAATGATGGGCCGGCACCCTCTTCACCTCTTCCCCTCTTCACCCCTTTACCTCTTCACCTCTTCACTCCCTTCTCCCTATCTTCGTTCATGTTTTCGAATTGGCTGACACTCCGTGCCGTTGCTGAGTCCCTGAACCGGAAGCTTCATCGTGCGCGGTTCATTGAGATCTTCTCGCAGGAAAAGAACGAAGCCGTGTTTCGGCTGGAGCGTGAATCCACTCCCGGCGTCTCTTCAGAGGGAAGAGACGAATTGTCCGTTGAGTTCTTCCTGCAGTGCTCTGTCGATCACCACCTGCCGCATTTGTTTCTCCGTTCTTCGTTCACAAGGGCACGGAAAAACTCCATAGACCTTTTCCCCGATCTGATCGGACAGCAAATTGACTCAGTGGCAATCGCAACGACCGACCGTATCATCAGGATAAGGATTTCGAACGGCTGTACCCTGTGCTTCACACTCTTCTCTTCACGCGCGAACGTTCATCTTTTCGACACGAATGGTGCGTTGCTCGATGTTTTCAAGCATAAAACTCCCGTACCGAATTTCGACCTTGCGTTCGATAATCAACGGCCATCGTTGTTGCTCGATGAAGTCTCGCAAGTACTCCATTCGGCAACGGGGAGAAGTGTCCATCAGGCGCTGAAGCAGATTCGACCGTGGATACAGGGAACGCTGGCTCTGGAGATAGCGTCGCGAGCTTCACTGTCCCTCGACCAGGAATTGACGCAAGGAGCGGTCACCAACGTTATCGGTGCGGTCGAATCCGTGTTCGCAGATTTGAATGCGAACCGTTCGTTCGTCTATTTCGAAAACGACACCGCTGAGCTTTTCTCCCTCGTTTCTTTGCGACAAAGCCGACTCACTGAGAAACCTTACTCCGACATCCATGAAGCGCTGTTCACTTTCATTCGCCTTCGACTGCAAAGCCGGAATATCATTAGTCGCAAGGAGACAATCCTGAGAGCAGTGACGAAGGAGCACGATCGAATCGAACGGGCGCTTTCACAGATGGATTCCCCGCAAGCGCTCGACCGGCGCGCAGATGAGTGCGAGAAGTTCGGCAACCTCCTGATGATTCACATGCACGACATGCCGGAGCAACCGGGTCGCATGACTGTCCCTGATATTTTCACCGATCCTCGACTCGTTGTGAGCATACCACTGCATGAAACCGAATCCGTTCTTGAGAATGCGCAGCGCTATTTCCAAAAAGCGAGGACATTGCGTGCATCCAAGGATCACGTCATCGAACGAAAAGCGAAACTCGAACGGCGCCTTTCAGCACTGAATGCTTTGCGCGAAGAGCTTTTACCCTGCGATGATGAGAAAGCGCTGAAGAGTATTTTGAAGCAACATGACGCGCTTCTCCCATCACTCGGACTCACAGCAAAAGGCATGAAGGACGAATCTCCGTTTCCTTTCCGACGCTTCACTGTCGTTGGCGGCTATGAAGTATGGGCCGGGAAGAGCAGCGCAAACAACGATGAACTGACCGTTCGCCATGCACGGCCTCACGACTACTGGTTTCATGCGCGTGGCGTGGGCGGGTCGCACGTCATCCTTCGCGTACAGAAGGGCGAAGACAATCCGCCGAAAGAAGCGATTCGTGCGGCAGCTTCCGTTGCGGCGTATTACAGCAAGCATCGAAACGCGAAGTCCGTCCCCGTCGCTTATACACAAAAGAAATACGTCCGCAAACCGAAAGGCGTCCCGGCAGGAACTGTGTACCTTGAACGCGAAAAGGTTATCATGGTCGAGCCGAAGCTTCCGGATGACGCTTCTGAAGATTAACATTTCGACTCTATGCCCGAACTCACGCCCAACACTCTCCTGAAAGCAAAGCAACTCGGTTTCTCCGACGTGCAGATTGCCCACCTCCTCAAATCCACGCCGGCCCGGATTCGCGCGTTGCGCAAGCAATGGAATATCGCACCCGTCTTCAAGACCGTCGATACATGCGCGGCTGAATTCGAAGCGTACACGCCGTACTACTACTCGAGCTACGAAGTGGAGAACGAATCCATTTCGAGCGACAAGAAGAAGGTCGTGATTCTCGGCGGCGGGCCGAATCGTATCGGGCAGGGAATCGAGTTCGATTACTGCTGCGTGCACGGCGTCTTCGCGGCGAAGGAACTCGGCTACGAAGCGATCATGGTGAACTGCAATCCCGAAACCGTTTCGACGGATTACGATATCGCCGACAAACTTTACTTCGAGCCGCTGACCTTCGAAGACGTGATGCGCATTATCGAACTCGAACGACCTGAAGGGATCATCGTGAGCTTCGGCGGCCAGACTCCGCTCAAGCTTGCCAAAGAACTTCACGAAGCGGGAGTCCGCATCTTAGGAACGCCATACGAAGGCATCGATCTTGCGGAAGACCGTGAGCGATTCAGCGCGGTGCTGCGTGAACTTGATATCCAACAACCGCCCGCCGGCAATGCACGCACCGCCGACGAAGCCGCACGCATCGCCAACGACATCGGGTATCCCGTTCTCCTCCGTCCGTCATACGTGCTTGGAGGACGCGGCATGCAGATCGTCTATAGCGAGCAATCGCTGCGCGACTTCGTCGATGATGCGCTTGAGATTTCCGGTGAGCATCCCGTCCTGATCGATAAGTTTCTCGAAGACGCAATGGAGTTCGACGTCGATGCGGTGTGTGACGGAACCGACGTCGTGATCGGCGGCGTGCTGCAGCATATCGAAGAAGCCGGCATCCACAGCGGGGATAGCACGTGCATCCTTCCGCCATTGCTGAAAAAAGAAAGCATCATCGACGAGTTGAAGGACACGACCAAACGTCTCGCGCTTCGCTTAGGCACGGTCGGCCTGATCAACGTGCAGTACGCCTTGCAGAACGACGTGATCTACGTGCTCGAGGCGAACCCTCGCGCTTCACGCACGGTGCCTTTCATCAGCAAAGCGACGGGTGTACCGCTCGCGAAGATTGCCACGAAGGTGATGCTGGGAAAAACACTGAAAGAGCTTGGCGTTACCGAGCCTGTCATCACGGACTATCTTGCGATCAAGAAGTCGGTGTTTCCGTTTATCAAACTGCAAGGCGCTCGACAATTCCTCGGGCCTGAGATGCGTTCGACGGGCGAAGTGATGGGCATCGCTTCGAACTTCGGCGAAGCAATGTCGAAAGCGCAGCTCGCATCAGGCGCCGTGCTTCCGACGGAAGGCACGGTATTCATCTCCGTCAATCCACGCGACAAGAAACAGCGCACGATCGATCTTGCTCGGGGCTTTCTCGAAGCAGGATTCACGATCATTGCAACGCGCGGAACCTCGACGTATCTCTATGAAAACGGAATCGAAACCCACAGTGTCCTGAAAGTCCATGAAGGCCGTCCGGACATCACCGATGAAATCAAAAACGGCCGCGTGCAACTGATCGTGAACACACCGGCCGGTGAAGTGTCGCGCTTCGATGAGAACGCTATCGGCATTGCCGCGCTTGCGTACAACGTTCCTTACGTCACGAACATCTCCGCTGCTTTCGCCCTGCTCGAAGGGATCAAGCGCTCACGACAAGAAATCGGAAGCGTGCGCAGCTTGCAGGAATACTATTCCTGATCACTTCTCCTCTACCAGTTCCGCCCGCCCGCTTACGCGGTAGATCACATAATTCTTCAGGTTCTGATCGGCTTCAAAGCCATACCCTTGCAATCGCTCTTTCCGCGAAGTGACCGTGACAAATTTATCGGAGCGAACTTTCTTCTGGTCGTTGTCCCAGAAAAGGTAATCGGTGACGACGACCGTCCCGCTATCCGAAACGAAACGGATGTTATCGTATGCTTCGAGGTCCTTCGTGACGTCATGGACGCGCCCCCTGTCTGCGGTAAGTTTCGAGGAATGCTGACCCGATGCGTTGAAGAAATCCACGACGATACCGGAGTCGAGCAACGTCTCTTTCTTTTCTTCATACAAGCGGATGTGTGTTGCATGAACGATCGCCTTGACGATGCCGGAATCGGAAAACGTGATTCGTGAATTCCAACTCTCCTGATCCGGCAATGCTTGCGGGTCGATGTCTCCGGTCACGGGCGGCTTCACTTTGTGATCGCACGTGCTCATGACGAAACAGAGCATGAGTAAAACAGTTTTCATCGCAGACGAATGCGCATGACGCGAGTGATCATAAATCCAAACGCTCCTGCCCTTGCTTCGATTTCGGTTTCTTCCCAAGAAGAGTGTAGGCATGCGGCGTCAATTCCCTTCCGCGCGGCGTGCGATGGATCAGTCCCTCCTGAATGAGGAATGGCTCATACACCTCTTCGATCGTTCCCGGTTCTTCACCGACGGCAATCGCGAGAGTGTTCAATCCGACCGGCCCGCCCCGGTACTTGTCATAGATGCACGTAAGGATCCGTTTGTCCATGTCATCGAGACCATGTTCATCGACCTCGAGGGCGTTCAGCGCATAATCTGCAATCTCTATTGTGATGATGCCGTCGCCTTTCACCTGGGCGAAATCGCGTGCGCGACGAAGAAGCCGGTTCGCGATACGCGGCGTGCCTCGGGAGCGCCGGGCAATCTCTCGCGCGCCGTCCTCGATGTCGATATCGATGGCGAGTATGCCCGCGGAACGAACGACGATCCGGCGAAGCTGTTCGACCGTGTAGTAATCGAGTCTGTTCGTGATGCCGAACCGCGCACGCAACGGTGAAGTCAAAAGCCCCGCGCGCGTTGTGGCTCCGATAAGCGTGAACGGCTTCAACTCGATCTTCACGCTCCGTGCATTCGGTCCGCTATCGATCATGATGTCGAGCGTGTAATCCTCCATCGCAGAGTAAAGGTATTCCTCCACGACGGCTGAAAGGCGGTGGATCTCATCGATGAACAGAACGTCTCCGGATTCAAGACTCGTGAGCAGGCCCGCAAGATCACCCGGTCGTTCCAGCACCGGTCCTGATGTCATTCGAATCTGTGCGTGCATTTCATTCGAGATGATGTACGAGAGCGTCGTCTTGCCTAATCCCGGTGGGCCGGTCAGCAAAACGTGATCGAGCGGCTCACCACGCTGCCGAGCTGCTTGAATGAACACTTGCAGGTTATCGACGATCTTCTGCTGCCCTTCGAAGTCCTCGAATCGCAGCGGTCTGAGCGTGCGTTCCAAATCGATATCGCTCGTCGTGCGGTCAGGCGCCGTCAGCGAGGAGTGTCGTTTACCGTCTTCTTCTTGCATCATCAGGAATTTTTTCCGAGGAGAACTGCTATCTGGTCGCCACGCTGTTCCGCATTCAATCGTTCAGCTCTGTTTGCATAGTCACGTATCGTCATTTTCGAAAAGCGCGACGCCGACCCGTTGACAAGATAGGAATCCTTCGACATCAGAGGAACATCGTCTTTGTATTGCTCGCTGCCCCAGAATTGAAAAGCGGTGGAATCACACGACAGTGAGTGAACGACGAAGCCCGTTATCGAAGCGAATTGCCGAATGCTCTGATGGCTATGGAGAAAGAAGTGTCGTGGTGCGTCGAGTTGTACCCAGTCCGTTTTGTAAATGTCCCACGCTTCAGAAGTCACGGTCGGAATTCGAACAAGGCATACACCCTCATCTGAAAGCAGCCGACGAACTTCATCCATTACGGAAAATGGATTGCTCATATGCTCGAAGACGTGATGGAACATGATGATATCCCATGAACCGACAACTTCCTCGATGGACTGCTTTTTCACGAGAGCACCGTTTGGATAAACGATGTCCTCTTTGAGATATGGATCGATTCCGAGAACGGACTCGAATCCCAATTCCTTGAGCGTATAAACGAGGTCTCCCGCACCGCTTCCAACGTCGAGCATACGCATTCTCCGTTTCGGTCCAAGGCGTGCAACGCCATGAAGCGCATCATTCGGTTGAATACGACTGAGAAACCTTCCAACCGAGCCGATTCCGTCCATGATGTATCGGTTTCGCCGTCTGCGAAGGAAACGGATCAACGGATTCTTCTTCGAAGGATCGCTGCTCAAGCTGTAGTAGCCTTCGCCGTAATAGCGGGATATATCATCCGGGAATTCCGAGATCTGCAGACACGCACATTCGATGCACTGGAAGTATTCGAACTCCTCGCGTAATCCGAACATCATCTCACGCACCCGAAATATTTCGTGGTTACCGGTACTGCGGCATATTCGACACTGCATCGGAGAGAGTGATTATGCCTTCCTGTACAGGTACGCCGAGTCGAGGACTTTGCTCGCACCACCGTCGGTATTGATGACGAATTGTCGTCCACTCCACAGCGATGCGCTTCCGTATTCCCCGCGCTTGTTGATGGCATAGAACGAAACGTTGAAATTCGGGCGACCTGAGTCATCGAGCAGGCGCTTCATTTTCGTTTGTTGTGCGATGCGCTTGCACGCGAGGAGACACGCTTCTTCCGGAGATTTGCCGTCACGCATGTACTCAACGATCATGACGCTGCTGCACGAGAGGAGGTTCGCTTCACCCCGGCCCGTCGAACCGGCGGCGCCGACTTCATTATCGACGTATAAGCCTGCACCTAAGATCGGGGAATCGCCGACCCGACCGGGAATCTTGAAAGAAAGACCGCTCGTCGTCGTGCATCCCGAAAGGTTGCCCTTCAGATCGAGCGCGCAGCAGTTGATCGTACCGGTCTGTCGTTCCTTCTCCCATAGGACGCCGCCGATGTCCTTCGAATCGACGTCATGAACCGGAAGCCAATCGTCCTCGGTCGAAAGATTCTCCTTCCATTTGAGCCAAGCTTTTCGCGATGCATCCGTGAGAAGGTTTTCTTCAACGAAGCCATGCGCCTTCGCAAAACGCAGCGCTCCTTCGCCGACGATCAAGACGTGATCGGTGCGTTCCATCACGATTCTCGCGACCTTCGATGGATTCTTGATATTGCGCAAGGATGCAACGGATCCTCCACGCCCAGTCGGGCCATGCATGACACATGCATCGAGTTCGACGACACCATCTTCATTCGGGAGTCCGCCATAGCCGACGCTGTTGTCATTCGGATCGTCCTCGACAAGGTTGACTCCGGCAATCACGGCGTCGAGTGCGTCGCTGCCGTCGTTGATCATCTTCATTGCAAGCCGCGTGCACTCGATGCCGTTCGTACTCGCAATGGCGATTGGCTTGAACGACGAGTTGAACGACGTCGTGAGAGCCTTCAAAGGATTCGTTGAAAGTGCGGAGCCAAGGACTGCCGAAGCTCCAAAGAATGATCTTCTGTTCATGCGTGTTCGTGTCTCATGTTTGAATGGAGTATCCCAATCTGCGAATCCAATCCTCGCTGTTGCGCCAGCCTTCCCTGACCTTTACGTGAAGTTCGAGAAACACCTTTCTCCCGAGGAACGATTCGATGTCTTTTCGCGCGAGAGTCCCGACCTTTTTGATCGCTTCACCCTTGTGCCCGATGAGAATGCGGCGCTGGCTTTCACGCTCTACGATGATCTCGGCGGAGATGACATCGATGTTTTCCTTTTCCTTGAACTCCACGATGGCAACCTCCGTGGCATAAGGGATTTCCTGTCTGTACAGGAAGAAAATTTTCTCGCGAATGATCTCGCTGACGAAGAAGCGTTCGGGCTGGTCGCTGAGAACATCGGGTGGAAACAACGGCGGATGAACAGGCAGCGCCCCGCAAATATTTTTGAGCGCATCTTCCACTCCTTCTCCGGTCATGGCCGAAATCGGATGAATGTCCTTGAACAAGCCCGTAGCGGCGAGTCTTTCAATCACCGGAAGCATCGTGTTCTTGTCACCTAACAGGTCGCATTTGTTCAAAAGGCAAACAAGCGGCAGACGGGCTGTTTCGAAAAATCCGCTAAGCTCAGGCGTGTACGGCTGGTCTGCTGATAGCGCGCTGTTCACATCTAAAAGCAGTACGAGGACGTCCGCTTCGGCAATAGCTGAACGTGCGGCGTCCATCATCGAGCGTTGGAGCGCGTATTTCGGATCGATCAATCCCGGCGTATCGATGAAAATGCACTGCGCCGTTTCCGTGTGGTAAAAACCGAGGACTTTTCTGCGCGTCGTCTGCGGCTTCGGCGTCACGATGGAAAGCTTCGTGCCGAGCGCTGCATTCATGAGCGTGGATTTCCCGACGTTCGGCTCCCCAATCAAAGCGGCGTAGCCACAGCGATAGTCAGAGAAATTCGTGGGTTGGTTTTGTTCAGGCATGAGTGAAAGCACACGCGCGATGCTGCTTCGAAAGTAGGCCGGGCATCAGTGAAATGCAATCCGCGCCACTGAGAGCGGTTTGCATCTCAATAAGGAAATTTCGTGGTATTCAGTCGCTTTTCCGGATTGCGCCGACAATGCGTTGCAGTTCCTTTTCCGATGATGCGACGCTGTCGATCACGATGATCGTAACGAGACTCGTATCGGGGCGAACGACTGGAAACATGCGGTGCACGACGCCATGCAGGACGAATGCCGCTTCGGACACACTGCGCTTGCGCGCGAATGCCTTCCAACGAAGCTCTTCGACGCCTCGTACGGTCAGCAGAAGATCATATCGCGATTCATGCACGGTCTTCGTTTGTACACGGTCAATGGAGCGCTCTGTGAGGATCACGTCGCCCACGGAAACCTTCTCGCCATCGACCGAAGGGAGCTTTACGGCCAGCGGGTCTTCCGCTAACACCTGCCGAATCTGCATGGCGTCCTTGATGACGATCTTGCTGCCGCTGCAGGAAACAAGGAGAAATCCAATGAGCAACAGGTGTAATGATGGGATGATTCTTCGAAGCATATCTACCGGCGGCATGTTACGGAGATGCCGGCATTGCGGCAAACGATTCGACGGTGCGCTGCTCGATGAATCGAACTCCAGCGTCCTCCTGTTCTCTTAAGCATGTACTCGAACGGTTGTGTCGCAGCAAAGAGAACCGCCGGTCGCAGGGAGATCAAACTTGTTGAAGCTCTTGCTCTTTGTATTGCAACTGATAGAGCCGCGAATAGATGCCGTCTTTGCGCAACAGTTCTGCATGTGTGCCTGATTCACGCACTTGCCCCTTGTGCATGACGATGATCTGATCCGCATGCTGAATCGTCGAGAGGCGGTGTGCGATGACGATAGAAGTTCTTTCACGCATGAGATTCTCGATCGCCTGTTGTATCAACCGCTCGGTTTCCGTATCGACGCTTGAGGTCGCCTCATCGAGAACGAGAATTTCCGGATCGTACGCGAGTGCACGTGCGAAGGCGAGAAGTTGCTTCTGGCCGACCGAGAGCGTTGCTCCCCGTTCCTTCACCTCGGAGTTCAATCCATCTTCAAGCCTGCCGATGAAACCATCGGCTCCAACCATTCGCGTCGTGTTCCAGAGCGCTTCGTCGGAAATGTCCTTTCGCCCAAGGCCGATGTTCTGCCTGATGTCTCCGGAAAAAAGGAATACGTCCTGAAGTACGACCGCAATGTGCTTTCGCAATTCATCGAGCGGCAACTCCCGGATATCCACACCGCCGATCAGGATTTCGCCTTTCTGTATGTCGTAGAAACGTGAGAGCAAATTGATGATCGTGGTTTTCCCGGCGCCGGTCGCACCGACGATCGCGGAAGAAGTGCCTCGCGGAATCTTGAAGGACACGTTGCGAAGAACATACTCGTCTTCGTTGTATGAGAACCACACATTCCGGAATTCGATATCTCCGGGGACATACCGCTTCGCTCGTTCCTTCGACACTTCAGGAATGACTGTCTGATCATCGAGCAGTTGAAAGAGCCTTTCCGATGAGGCCATCGCCGTCTGCATGATGTTGTACTTCTCCGAGAGGTCGCGAATCGGACGGAAGAACATCTCCGTGTACTGGATGAATGAAATCAATACGCCGAGCGACATCATTCCGGAAATGATTTGACCGCCTGCATACCACACGATCAACGCAATCGTGAGCGCGCTGAGAAACTCCACCGTGGGAAAGAACACCGCATAAAAGAAGACCGATTTGATATGCGCATTCGCATGCATGGAGTTGATCTCGTCGTGCTTCCGATACTCGCTTTCTTCTCTGCCGTAGAGTTGCACCGTCGCCATGCCTGAAACACGCTCCTGCGTGAAGCTGTTCAGACGCGCAACGTGAAAACGAATGTCGCGGTACGTCTCCCGCACTTTCTTACGAAAGAGAAACGTCGCATACACGAGAAGCGGCAGCACGCTGAGGGTGACGAGAGCAAGCTGCCAGTCAATGAAAAACATGAAGCCTATAATCCAGAGAATGATGAAGACATCGGCAAAGACGGTGACGACGCCCGCGGAGAACATTTCATTCAGCACTTCGACGTCACCGGTGACGCGCGTCACCAATCTCCCGACCGGATTGCGGTCATAGAATCGCATCCCCATGGATTGGAGCTTACGAAAAACCTCCATGCGAATGTCGAGGATCGTGCGCTGTCCGATCCATTGTGTAAGGTACGTTACAGCGAACTGCACGATGCCCTGAAGAACAAGCGTCCCGACAAGGATAAGCGCAAGCGTGAGCAGATACTCCTTATCCCCTCGTGCAATCGCCTCGTCAACGGCGACTTTTGTGAGGTAGGGACGTATCGGTCCCAACGCGGAAATAAAAATGGTCAGGAGAATGCCGCCGATGATGTGATAGCGATAGGGTTGCGCATAGCGAAGCAGGCGTTTCATGAGCCTGCTGTCATATGCTTTTCCTAAAATCTCGTCGTCTTGCATGCTCATGATGGGTTCGAAAATCAGAAAGAGTGGAGTGAATGCCAAAAGAAAGAACTGTCGTCATGAATCGTTTCCTCAATCGCTCTCCCAATTGAAAAGCACTGTGCACGTAATAAAGAGAAAGAGAGAGCGATGCCCTCTCTTTCTCTGTGTCACGTCTATTGACGATTACGGTTTGTAGGATTCGTTCGCACTCTGTCGTCCGACACCGGCTCCAGGCTGCGCACCACCGATGATGTAGATTCGTCCACCGTGACTGGCGGCACAATGCTCAGCACGCGGAGTCGGCATGGGAGTATATCCCGTGGTCCACGTGTCGGTCGAGACTTTGTATGCTTCAACTGTCGAGCCTATTGCCGCTGACCATGCTTGTCCGGTTCCGCCTATCACGTACACTGTACCTCCGGATGTACCGACGGCATACATCGCACCACGTGCTGTTGGCATCGATGAGTAACCTGTTGTCCATGTGTCTGTTACGGGATCATAGCGTAACACTGCGCTCTGGACCATACTGGCGGCGTTGAATCCACCAAAGATGTAGATCTTTCCACCGACCACCGCCCCTGCACAATCCGACAATGCATACGGGAGTGGAGAGACGGTTGACCATGTGTTCGTTCCGATGTCGTATTTCTCGACAACGGAAAGCTTACCGAATCCATTCGGTGCAGAACCGGTTCGTCCACCGATAACGTAGATGGCGTTTCCAACGACGGCAGCAGCCGAGCCGATACGATTTGTCGGCAGTGGTGCAAGCGTTGTCCATGAGTCGTTTGCAAGATCGTATCTCCAGTTCGCGTTTGCACCTGAACCGCGACCTCCGAGGACATAGACATAGCCATCCTTGGATACGGCTGGCGGTTCAGAGTTCGTACCAGGTGCGTTGGCACCGAAGCTCCATGTATTCGTCGCGATGTCGTAAATACGCGTCGTGTTTTTGTCCGAACCATCGTAGCCGCATGCGGCGACAATTTTATCTCCGACGTTTGCTGCGCTGACTCCTTCTATTCCAGGCCCGGTAAGACCAGTGACTGAGGCCAGTGAGGTCCAGACGTCGCTCGATTTCGTCATCGTAACAGGATTGTTGCCCTGATACGTTTCGACCGGTGATTCCTGCTTTTCGCATCCTGTAATAAGGATGACAGTTGCAGTGAGTATGACCGAAAAATGAATTCGTGTCATAACGATTCCTTTCTTTTAACTATCTGTTTGTGGGGATTGCTTGCCAACAATGCCATGATATGCAGAAACCTATGTCACCTCCTCTCTAACAGACCATAGAAGACCCTCACTGAATCAGCGGATAGAAATCCTTTATTGGGCAAGGGCCTTTTCATTTCAGCAAGCGAAGATTGGAGTGCCAACATATGACGGCGATTCGGTATATGCAAGCATCAGTCACATTGTGATACTTCTTCTTCCACAAATGGTAACGATCTGAACGAAATGCTGAACTTCATCGCGCCCACATATTGAAGGAGAGGGCGGTTCGCCCCCTCCTTCTGTTCGTGATTTTATCCGAGCCTACGGTTTGTAGGATTCGTTCGCACTCTGTCGTCCGACACCGGCTCCAGGCTGCGCACCACCGATGATGTAGATTCGTCCACCGTGACTGGCGGCACAATGCTCAGCACGCGGAGTCGGCATGGGAGTATATCCCGTGGTCCACGTGTCGGTCGAGACTTTGTATGCTTCAACTGTCGAGCCTATTGCCGCTGACCATGCTTGTCCGGTTCCGCCTATCACGTACACTGTACCTCCGGATGTACCGACGGCATACATCGCTCCTCGTGCTGTTGGCATCGATGAGTAACCTGTTGTCCATGTATCGGTTACGGGATCATAGCGTAACACGGCATTCTGGACTACATCTGTGGCATCGAATCCACCAAAGATGTAGATCTTTCCACCGACAACCGCCGCCGCACAATCCGACAATGCATACGGGAGTGGGGAGACAGTCGTCCACGTGTTCGTTCCGATGTCGTACTTCTGGACGACGGATAGCTTGCCGTCTCCATTCGGTGCTGAACCGGTTCTTCCGCCGATAACGTAGATAGCATTTCCAACGACAGCAGCGGCAGAGCCGATTCGATTCGTCGGCAATGGTGCAAGCGTTGTCCATGAGTTGTTCGCGAGGTCATATCGCCAGTTCGCGAATGTACCTGGACCGCGACCGCCGAGGATATAGACATAGCCATCCTTCGTAACGGCCGGTGCTTCAGAGTTCGTACCGGGTGCGTTGGCACCGAAGCTCCACGTATTCGTTGCGATGTCGTAAATACGAGTCGTGGACAAGTCGAAACCATCGTAACCACATGCTGCGACGATCTTATCGCCAACGTTCGATGCGCTTATTCCTTCTACTCCGGTGCCAAATAGCCCTGGTATCGGAGCGAGTGTCGTCCAGAAATCACTGGACTTCGCCATGGAAGCAGATCCGTTGTCCGGGTAGGTTCCAACGGGTCCCTCCTGTTTTTCACAACCGACGATCATCATCACAAGAACGGTGAGAATCATCGGGATTATTCCCCGTGTCATTATGATACTCCTTTCATTTGTTTGTGTTAGTGATTTCAAATGCCTGCGGGGAATGTGTGACGCTTGTTGCGTTAATCACCTCCTTTCCAGCAAATCACGGGATCGTCACTGAGCCATAGCTTGAGGGCGTGTGTTCGGTAATGGTCTCATCATTTCAGGCAAGCAAAGATTCGCTGAGAACATAGGAGCAGTTGTATCGTGGGTCAAGCAATAGTATGGGAATGTCCGTTGTTGATGATTCACATCCTCTGATAATCATGAGCAATCCCCTTATTCCGTTTTTCCTTCATTGAGAGAAGATGTCACTCTATTGACCGGATTTTCATTGGCTTTTTCTCGGTGCTTCATGATACATTGCACATGACTGAATTATGATGAGCATAGCTATGCGCTTCTTCAACCGGTTGGCCGTCCTTTCTCTCGCTATCTGTATTTCTTCTCCTTCATTCGGGCAGGCGCCTTCAAAGATTGAGGTCACTGCAGGAAAGGAATATGAGATGAGTTCCTTCGGGAGATTCTTCTTCGGAACACACTGGCGCGACCTTTGGACTACTCCTTTTCTAGCTGAAGTGCTCGACCTGCAAAACTTCGCCGGCGGACTTACACCACACGCAAGGGGAGGCGGCTTTCAAACGCTCTCGTTGCGTTTCAAAGGTGGCGACGGGCGTTACTACAAGTTTCGTTCGATCGACAAAGACCCGCGTAAACTTCTCCTGCCCGAGTTGCAGGAAACCTTCGTCGCGGAAATGGTGAAGGACCAGATCAGTACGTCACACCCATTCTCGGCGGTCATCGCGGCACCATTACTTAACGCCGTCGGCGTGCTCAATGCCGTGCCGAGAATCGTCGTCATGCCGAACGATGAGCGATTAGGCGAGCATCGACCCGTATTCGGAGGATTGCTCGGCACTCTCGAGGAACATCCCGACGATACCGATGAAGGGGTGACTTTCGCCGGCGCTGAAAAGGTCGTCGGTACTTTCACGCTGTTGGAAAAAATGGATGAAGACAACGACGAGCAGGTTGACGCAATCGAATTTCTCAAGGCGCGGCTCATGGATTTGCTTATTGGCGATTGGGACCGCCACACGGATCAATGGCGATGGGCGAGATACACATCGAACGGTAAGCACATTTGGAAGCCGATACCACGCGACCGCGATCAGGCCTTCTGCATGTACGATGGTTTGATTCCTGCTGTGGTCTGACGAGCCGTTGCGCAGGTCGAAGGCTATGGATACGACTACCCGAAAATATCCGACCTCACATGGAGCGGACGCTATCTTGACCGGCGAATACTTCCTCGCGTTGAGAGGCGCGTCTGGGATTCGCTGGCGAGCTTCATCCAGCAGGCGATTACTGATGACGTGATCGAACGCGCCGTGGCGCTTCAGCCGAAAGAATGGCTGGCGAAAGCACCGTTCGATCTTGCAGGCATGATCAAGTCCCGTCGGGATAAGCTGCATGATGCAAAAGAGGATTTCTATCGATGGAGCATCAAGTACATGGATCTGTATTGCAGCGACAAAGATGAATTCGTCCAAGTGCTTCGGGAAAGCGACGAAAGCGTTTTTGTCACGCTTTCGAAGCGTGATAAGAAAACGGGCGCTGCGAAAGGTCCACCGTTTTTCGCACAGAGATATTTCACGAATGAGACGAAGGACATTCGCATTCACCTCCTCGGTGGAGATGATGCCGTGGTGATTGCAGGCGAAGTCGATTGCAGCATTCTCGTGCAGATCATCGGTGGAAAAGGACAAGATGCAATCCTCGATCGGTCGAAAGTGAACGGTTATCTGTTTTCGTTCCTTCCGATTCCCGATGCAGAAGAAAAGACACTCCTCTATGACGCAGGGAAAAAGTCGGAAATCATAGAAGGACCGAGCACAAGTGTGAGCAGAAGAAAGCTTCCCGATCCGCAAACAACCGAAGCGAAATACGAACCTCCCATTGAAAACCGGGGACATGATTGGCGCTACGGTCCAATCTTCGGCTTCTCTTCAGACGATGGATTGATCCTCGGTCTCGGCCCAATCCTCTACGAGTTTGGATTTGCCGTCGAACCGTACGTCTATCGACAACACCTTGCTGGAGCCTATGCTTTCGGTGCGATGGCTCCACAGCTTACCTATCGTGGAGATTTCTACAGGCTCATTCCCGGTTTTCATACAACCATTATCGGGACGTTCACAGAGCTATCGATTCGGAATTTTTTTGGACAAGGCAATGAGACGCACTGGAGCGAAGCCCTGCAGGATAAGAGCTACTATCGCGTTCACCAGCAGCTTGCCTCCCTTTCCGCAGGGCTCGAATACTATCTGACAAAGCGGGGTTCGGTACATGTCGATGCCTCATTTTCCTATGCGGACATTACCGCGAAGGACAGTTCGTACCTCGCGAAAAACGCACCCTCATTCATCGGTGTGACAACCACATTGGGACTTACCGGCGGAATTCGTTTCGATTCGCGGGACAACGTGGCATACACCCAATCGGGAATGTTCGTCGAAGCAAATGCGACGCACTTCCCTTCGATCCGTGAAGGCATGCAGCCGTTCACGAAGAGCAAAATCAATGCAAGAGCGTATCTGGCACCTCTGTCTCGCCTTACGTTCGTGCTGCGTGCAGGTGTTGAGAAGCTCTGGAGTGATTATCCCTTTTATCATGCCGCATTCTTAGGCGGAGAGAACTCCCTTCGCGGTTTTGTGCGAGAGCGCTTTTCCGGTGATGCATCACTGTTCGGAGCGCTTGACACACGCATAAGAATAGGTAGGGCGAAGCTGCTACTCCCGGCGGAATACGGCCTCTCTCTTTTCGGTGAAACGGGACGAGTCTTTCTCCGAGGTGAAGATTCTCAGGCGTGGCATATCTCATACGGGGGAGGACTTTGGGCGTCTTTCATCCATCGCATGTTTACACTGAGCGCAACCGTGGCGCGCTCACGAGAAACGATGGCGGTGTTTGTTACCGCCGGAATATGAAGGCTACTAGCACTTGGCTGATTGAACGTAATGGAGCGCTGGATCCTCGGGATGGAGAACGGATACGAGCGTGTCGTGCTCATGGGAATCCGTTATCTGTTATCTGTAATCCGTGCTTACAACACAACTGGTTGTTTTTCCCACAAGGCAGAGATAAGTTTTCTCCTTGGGGAGAGCAGATTGAAGAATGATGATGAAAGGATAACAATGGCGCAGTACACTGAAGATGACGTTCGGAACGTTTTGAAAGAGGTCATCTTCCCCTTTTTAAATATGGACGTGATTTCCTCCGGTCTCGTGAGGGACATCGCTGTTCAGGACCATAGATTGACCTTCTCGGTGGATATTCCCGTTCCACCGAAACCCGTGCTCGATGATTTCATCATGGAGCTAAAAACCCGCGTCCAACGGTCGCTTCCTCATTTCTCCGAGATTCAGATCGAATCACACGTGCGCATCGCAGGCCAGGCGGTGTCATCGGTACTTCCCGCTGTGAAGAACACCGTCGCGGTATCGAGCGGAAAAGGAGGCGTTGGGAAATCGACTGTGGCGGTCAACCTTGCCGTTGCACTTGCACAAGCAGGCGCGAAGGTCGGTTTGATCGATGCGGATATTTACGGTCCGAGCATCCCGTTGATGATGGGCATTCACACGCAGCCGCGTGCCTATCAGGAAGGCGGTAAAACCCGTTTGCTTCCATGCGAGAACTACGGCGTCAAAGTCATGTCAATCGGTTTTCTCATCGATCCCGACCAGGCGATCGTCTGGCGCGGACCGATGGCAAGCGGCGCGTTGAAGCAGTTCCTCACGGACGTCGATTGGGGCGAACTCGATTACCTCCTCTTCGACATGCCACCAGGAACGGGCGACATTCAACTGACGCTTTCACAATCACTCCCTCTTACCGGTGCCGTGATCATTACCACTCCGCAGGATATCTCGCTTGCCGATGCGCGGAAAGGCGTACGCATGTTCGAGAAGGTGAACGTGCCGATTCTCGGCATCATCGAAAACATGAGCTACTTCATTTGCTCGCACTGCGGACAGCGGGACGAGATCTTCGATTATGGCGGTGGTCGCACAGCAGCGGAAGAACTGAACGTCCGATTTCTCGGCGAGCTCCCGATCGTTACGAAGGTTCGTGTTGCCGGAGACAAGGGCGTTCCCATCGTCGAACTTCAACCGGAGATGGAAATCGCCGGACAGTTTCGCGAAGTCGCGATGACGCTGACCGGTGTCATCGCACAAAACCACTTCACATCGGCTCCGACGCCGAAGATTGCGATCTCGTTATAATCATGACCCTCACACAGGCTGAAACAGAGCATCGCATTCACAACATCATCGCCGAACAGATCAGGCCGTATCTGCAAATCGATGGCGGCGACGTGGAGTTCGTCTCCGTGTCCGATGATGGTATCGTCGAAGTGCGTTTCCTCGGCTCTTGTGCGACGTGCTCTCTCTCACTCATGACTCTGCGCGCCGGCATCGAGCGTTCGATTCTTTTCGAACTCCCCCATCTGCGGCGCATCGAATTAGCGCGAGACTGACGGTATGATCACGCTTCGTATCGGCGTCTTCGGGCATATCCACAAACCCGGTTTGGCAGAAGCGGTCGTTGAAGCGCTCCACCTGTCATCCAGCGAGAGAATCCAGTTCATCCTCGATGAAAAAGTCGCTGAGGTGATTTCCGAGGAGAAGCTTTCGATCGATACCGCACGCATGCCCACTAACGAAGTTGCCGGTCATGTGGACTTCATCATGACATTCGGTGGTGATGGGACAATCCTTGCTGCAGCGCAACATGCATTGAAACATGACAAGCCGATACTTGGCGTCAATCTCGGTAAGCTCGGTTTCCTTGCGGACATCACCGTAAGCGAGGTCCCAGGCGCAATTCAGAATCTCCTCGATGGACATTACAGGATCGAAGATCGGATGGTGCTGTTCACCGAAAGTCAAGGAATACAGCAGTACGCACTGAACGACGTTGTCATTTCGAAGGGCGGCACTGCGCGAGTGATCACCGTGCAAGCGACGATCGATGATGACTCACTCGCATCCATCGTCGGTGATGGGTTGATCATAAGCACGCCCACGGGTTCCACAGCATACTCGCTTGCAACCGGCGGCCCGATCGTGATGCCATACGCTGACGTCATCGTCATCAGCCCAATCAGTCCGCATACTTTGACCGTACGCCCCATTGTCGTTCCGGCAGACAGCATCATCGAACTGCACGGCACGACCGAAGACGGTTCGGTGATCGTCATGGCGGACGGTTTCACGCTTGTCCAGAACGTGACGGATGTTGCTATCCGTGTGTGCAAAGGCGATAAATCGATTAAATTGATCAAGCAGCCTGACGCTTCGTATTTCGATACACTCAGAAGAAAACTCAGTTGGGCTCAGGACGGTCGGTCACTCGGTTAAGAATTATCTCGGAAAGGTCTCATCCATGAAAACACTCGCATCATTGATCACGTTTTTTCTCGTCATTTCTCTCAGTACGTCAATCACTGCCCAGGAAAGCGGAGTGTCATCTCCGACGACGTTGACGGGCGTGCTCACGTTGGAGCAGCTTCTGGACGTTCCCGGATGGTTTGGCCCGGAGTTCACAGAATACATGCCCGAAAGAGCCTACATCGATGGCTTGAAAGAGAATTTTGAAGGCGTCACAATAGTCGCGGTCTTTGGAACGTGGTCGGAAAACTCCAAGCGTGAGATCCCGCGGCTCCTGCGTGTTCTCCAATCCTTGAACGTCGATCCGAACATTCTGACGATGATCGGAGTCGATCAGAACCTGCGCTCGCCGACGGGTGAAGAACGCCAATACGATATCAAAAAAGTCCCGACCATCATCGTGTTCAGGAACGGCGCTGAGTTTGGTCGCATCGTGGAATCCACGATCGGTCCTTTGGAGAAAGACATGCTTGGCTTCTTCTATGCGCAAGCACCCAGCCAACCGATGCCAACCGGTATCGATGCAGGCGTACTCCCACCCACGCCGGAAACGCCGCCCTCCCCTGAAGATCCTCACCACCCACCGGCGCCACCTAAGCCAGAGCCTCCGAAGAAATAGCTCAGTAATCGACAGAGTGCATGGAGATCGAGATTCACATCTCGCAGATCACGTGAGCGTCGTTACCCCGCTTGTCAGTTGCAGTTGCCCTTCTATCTGAGCAAAACGAGTTTCTTGCTTTCGGTGAAAGAACGAGCTTGAAGCCGATAAAAGTAGATACCGCACGGCAAACCTACGGCATCCCACTGCCGCACGTACCTTCCGGCCGACAATTCCTCGGAAATAAGAACCGATACTTCTCTTCCCAAGGCGTCAAACACTCTGAGGGATACAAATGATCTTGACGGAAGACTGAAAACAATCGTCGTGCTTGGATTGAACGGATTCGGGTAATTTTGTTCGAGTCTGAAATGCGATGGCTGATGGTTTGAGAGCAGTTCGACAGAAGTTATCATCTCCGACAACGGCCGTCTCCATACGCCGCCGCCCTTAGTACCGGCGAAGAGATTCGTGCCGCTGACGGCAAAGGAATAGACAGAACTGTCCGTCGATCCCGTATTGACGTCAGCCCAGCTTGTGCCGCCATTGGTAGAAAGAAAGACGCCGCCCTGAGTACCGGCGAAGAGATTCGTGCCGGAGACGGCAAGAGCATAGACGTAAGTGTTCGTTAAGCCTGTGTTGACTTTTGTCCAGCTTGTGCCGTTGTTGGTTGAAAGAAAGACGCCATCGCCCCCAGTTCCTGCGAAAAGATTCGTGTCGAAGACGGCAAGATCCCAGACATGGGTGCTTGTTATATCGATTCTTGTCCAGCTTGTGCCGTTATTGGTGGAAAGAAAGACCATGCCGTACCCAGTCCCGGCGAAGAGATTCGTACCGCTAACGGCAAAAGAAAGGACAGGACTGTCCGTCAATCCCGTATTGACGGCAGTCCAGCTTGTGCCGTTATTGGTGGAAAGAAATACGACACCGCTAAAAGTCCCGGCAAAAAGATTCGTGCCGGAGACGGCGAGAGAAAAGACAGAAGCGCTCGTCAAGCTCGTATTGACGGCAGTCCAGCTCGTGCCGTTGTTGGTGGAAAGAAAGACGCCACTGCCATAAGTCCCTGCAAAGAGATTCGTGCCGGAGAAAGCAAGAGCCTGGACATTGGCACTCGTCAAGCCGGTATTTACAGCAGCCCAGCTTGTGCCGTTGTTGGTGGAAAGAAAGACGCCGCGGTCATCAGTCCCGGCAAAGAGATTCGTGCCCGAAACGGCAAGAGACCAGACGTCAGTGTTCGTCAAGCCTGTGTTGACTTCTGTCCAGCTTGTGCCGTTGTTGGTGGAAAGAAACACACCGCTGACATCTGTCCCGGCAAAGAGATTCGTGCCCGAAACGGCAAGAGACCAGACATAAGTGCTCGTTAAGCCGGTGTTGACTGCTGTCCAGTTTTCGCCGTTGTTGGTCGAGAGAAAGACGCCGCCCAAAGTCCCGGCAAAGAGATTCGTGCCCGAAACGGCAAGAGACCAGACGTCAGTGTTAGTCATGCCGGTGTTGATGGCAGTCCAGCTTGTGCCGTTGTTGGTCGAGAGAAAGACGCCGCCGCCCCAAGTCCCGGCGAAGAGATTCGTGCCGCTGACGGCAAGAGAAACGACAGAACTGTTCGTCAACAAGCCCGTATTGACGGCAGTCCAGCTTGTGCCGTTATTCGTAGAAAGAAAGACGCCACCGCCAGAAGTCCCGGCAAAGAGATTCGTGCCGCTGACGGCAAGAGAAGAGATATACGTGCTAGTCAAACCCGTATTGACGGCAGTCCAGCTTGTGCCGTTGTTGGTGGAAAGAAAGACGCCGCCGCCTTCAGTCCCGGCATAGAGATTCGTGCCGCTGACGACAAGAACCCGGACTTTGGCACTCGTCAAGCCGGTATTTACAGTAGTCCAGCTTGTGCCGTTGTTGGTGGAAAGAAAGACGCCGCGGTCATCAGTCCCGGCA
>CAYUWG010000051.1:0-29375 GCA_964448285.1 uncultured Chromatiales bacterium | reverse complement strand
CATTGCTTCAGCGGATCGAGAACCGCGAACGCATCGGGAATCTCTCCACCCGGTTCGTGGTGGTCGCAAATGATAACGTCGATGTTCTTCGACTTCGCGTACGCCACCTGCTGGACGGCGGTGATTCCGCAATCGATCGAGATGAACAGATTCGTCCCGATACTTTCTGCATAATCGATCCCCGCCTCAGAGATGCCGTACCCTTCCTTCATCCGGTCCGGGATATAGCTTTCAACCTGGCAACCGATCCGTTTCAGAAAGAGATAGAGCAAGCTCGCACTGTTCGTCCCATCGACGTCATAATCGCCGAAGACGAGAATTTTCTCGTTGTGCTCTTTCGCCTGCACAACACGCGAAACCGCTTTCTGCATGTCGTGCATCAGGAAGGGGTTATGCAGTTGACTGAGTGAAGGCCGGAAAAATGCTTTCGCCGTGTCGTAGTCGGTTATGCCTCGTGATATTAGGATCGAAGCAATGACTTCCGGAACATGAATATCCTCCACAAGGCGACGCACCTGGTCAGGCTCCGCGGTGGGCCTGACATTCCATCTTGCGTCCATGAATGTATCCTATAGCTATGAATAAATATTACTTCTCTCATTCTCATTTTCTTTTCATCATTAAAAGGTCTCAAGCCCATCTGTAAGCCGAATTCTGTCTATTCCGGTTTCCCGGAACGAGGCAGCCATTTCTCTGGGTGGGACATTACTGTCCACACTCGATGCGACCTACCCGAATACCTCCGCCGAAGCGGAACACGCGGGCAGCGTGTCTTTCGGATATTCCTACATGGTCTTGCTCCGAATGGGGTTTGCCAGGCCAGTTTGTTACCAAACTGCCGGTGCGCTCTTACCGCACCTTTTCACCCTTACCCCGACGAATCGAGGCGGTGTCTTTTCTGTTGCACTTTCCGTCGGCTCACGCCGCCCGGACGTTATCCGGCATCCTGCCCTGCGGAGTTCGGACTTTCCTCCCCTCACGGTGTGCGTGAAGAGCGACTGCCCGATGGGCTTGGGACCTTGTCGCGTTATGTGATACTTGTCTCCTGAGCAAGTTCCTCGGAAACAAGAATGCGGCCGCAATGCTCGCATGTGTACAGTTGATCGTTCTTCTTGATTTCAAGGATCAACTGGGGTGGAACGACGTTGTAGCACCCGCTACATGAACCGCGACGGATGGGTGCGACTGCCTTCCCCTTAGCATTGCGGATCCGAGTGTAGAGTTCGAAATCCGCGGTTAATATCTGAGTGAGAATTTCTTCGCGCTTCGCAACTAACGCGCGCTCCTCTTCAGCGGTCACCGCAAGGATTTCCTCAAGTTCCTTTTGTTTTATCTCCAATTCTTCCGAAAGGACAGATAGTTGTGCCACATAGTCTTCCTGCTTTGCCTTGATCTCTATCGCTTCGTTGGCAAAGAGTTCGATCTCTCCCTCGTAGACGACGATGGTTGACTGGGCTTGATCGATCTGATGCGTCAGCGCGTCATATTCTTTGTTGTTCGTGACCTCCAGTTGCTGGGACTTGTACTTCTCGATCTTCTCGAGAAATTCCAGTGTTTCCCTTTCTTTGCGTTCGCGCTCCAATGCGCCTGCTTTGAGTGCAGCACGGCAATTCTCAACCTTGGTCTGCATATCGTGGACTTTGTCTTGCAGCTCCTTGACCGTATCCGGTAAATCACCCCGCATTTCCCGGAGTTCATCCAGTTCTGAATCAAGAAGCTGGAGTAGATACATGGAACTCAATTTCACTTTCAATGGATCACCTTCGCTAATGGTCAATAGAATCGTATGGGATTTGTGTTTGTCATGCACGGCAAGATACCAATTTCCTGCCTGCTATCGAAGTCGAAATTCCTGAGGTATTCACAGCAGAGGGAAATGAAAACCTGTTCCGTTTCATGATGACCGGCATCGATCAGAAGGATTTCATCAGCATAATCGAGAAACGTATGATGCGTAATGTCGGAAGTGACAAATGCATCGGCTTTCTCACGCACTGCCGAACCAACGAGAGCCGATCCGGAACCACCGCAGACTGCGACACGAGAGATAATTTTCCCGGTCTTGTATGGTGTATGCCTCATGCCTTGGCAGGATAGCTGTTTCTTCGTGTGTAAAAGAAATACCTCGACAAGCTGAGTCGCCGGAAGCTTTCCGATTGCACCGAGGCCGTACCCTGCGATCGTGCTCTCGGTTCTCAACTCATACCGGATATCAACTTCCGCATCGATAAGAAGACGTTGAATTTTCGAACTCAACCATACGGGTACCGTGAGTTCATATCTCATCACTCCCTCGTACAATGCGTGAAAGATCTTTCCGCCGGATTCCCTTCGAACGAGTTCCGTGATTGAATCCGGTAATTGCTCCGTCGTTGTCACCAGAAGTGTATGGTATCGTTGATCCGTTTTCTGAAGTGGCCGAATCTCGTTCAGACCGAGTCGCTTCGCTAAGGCATAGTTCAAGCCCTCGTATGCGGAATCGACGTTCGTATGCATTGCGATCAAAGCGATACCGTTTCGGATAAGCTCTGCCAACATCTTTCCTTCTCGATGGTCGGTTCGAAGCGAATGCGTCGCTTTGAATAAGAGTGGATGATGGGACACAATAACATCCGCTCCTAAGCTCACCGCTTCTGTGATCACTTCAGAGGTTACATCCAGGGTAACCAATATCCTATGAACGTTATCGGTCGGTGAACCAACGATGAGACCGATATTATCTCGTTCCCATGCGAGATGTGACGGCGCCCAATCGAAAAGGGCGTTAAGAATGTCTGAGACCTGCGGCATAAAAAAAGTGCACTCTCAATTCGTAATGTGCACTTTTTCGCTTCCCCGATTCCCTATACAAACCGATGGAATCAATGTGTCTTTTCTCTTACGGTGAAAGATTATCATATCTCATCCTTTTTCTGTTCTCGTGGAGCTGAAGGGAGTCGAACCCTCGACCTCTAGAGTGCGATTCTAGCGCTCTCCCAACTGAGCTACAGCCCCAAAGTTGGTAGGCCAACTTACGAAAGGGACGCCCGATATGCAATGAAAGTCAGTACCTCTGATGACCGTTTACACCACTGCACACCGGAAGATTGACGCAGATAGGAGGAAAAGTCTATTTTCATTCATGGTCTGTTTCCGTGCTATCTGCCATCCATTCATCGCAGCGGTTCCAGCACTCGTTTCAATGATTCTCATCGCCGGGTGTGGTTCATCGAAAACAGCATCCCGGTCGGATGCAGACTTCTCCTTCGAAGACATCGGCAAGGAAAGACGAATCATTCTGTTGGAATCACGGAAATGGCTGGGTACTCCATACCGATATGGAGGCGATACGATGGATGGTGCGGATTGCTCCGGTTTCGTCAGCAGAGTTTTTGAGAAAGTCGGCATTGCGCTGCCTCACCGCGCTTCTGATATGTATCTACAAGGGACTGGCGTCACGCGTGAGGTGATGCGACCGGGGGATCTTGTCTTTTTTGAAAGGACGGCCGGGCCGGGGATCACTCATGTCGGCATCTACATCGGTCGCGAGCAATTCATCCATGCATCAACTTCGAAAGGTGTCATCACCTCGACGTTGCGGGATACATATTACGAACGCCACTATGTCGGTGCACGGGATATTCTCAAGATGCCGTAACTAACGAAGGACGAAGGAACGCGAGTGAACGCCTGCACTTGATCGAAGGAGAATACGGTACATTCCGGCTCGCAGTGTTTTCGTTTCTAAAGCGTATGTCCTTATACCGCCGCGAAGGTTTTCCGCCGGGAAACGGGCAACGACTCGGCCCAATACATCGACAATCTCAATCGTCGCGTCACCCCGATCTTCGAGGGAGAAAGGAATTGACACAGTTGAACCGAGCGGTGCTGGATTCGGATAAACAGGCCGCAAACCATTCACTTCACTGTTCACTTCAACAGAGACGCTCGTTGAGATGTCAACCGATGCATAGGCTATCATGTAAAGCATCGGCCCATAGAACTGGGTGTTGATTTCGGGGATGCCCTGCATGAGGATCGGCCCCTCCAAACCATTCGGCAGTCGAATGAATACCGTCGTGCGCGTATTTCCCGGCGTGATCGTTGCCTCGCCGCCAGGCTTCGTGTCGCTATATATCGCATACAAACTGCTGATCCCTCCTGTCGTCGTTGGCCAAATTGCGATATGAAACTCCTTCGGGACTTTCTTGCCGTTGAATCGGACGACCGTGTATCCGTTCTCATTTCGATCACCGCTTTTCAATCGTGCGGTATCGATCGGAGTAAGCGGTTGGACGAAGTAGTTCGGGAAATGGAAGAGTCTTGTATCGCTCCCGTTTCTGCGGAGCAACGTGTCGGCATACACGTCGAACCGTATTTCTCCAAGAGGCAATTCCGGTAAGAACACCGCGATCGAATCCAATATTCCTTCGCTTGTCGGAAGCGTGAAGTGCTGAGTGACATTCAGCGATATGAAGTCACCATAATTCGACGGGATCCGCCAGAGCAGTCTTGCGAGTGACGTATCGTGGTAGCTCAGCGCTACGGTTTGTAAACTCAGCGCTTTGGGGATTGCTACTGGCTGGGCATCACCCTTCTCCGATGGCAGTGTGAGAGATACACCCGTGACTTGTTTCGGCTCCGGCGACTGTGCAAGCCCGGAATGGAATGCGATGGCGAGCAGTAAGATGGTTGCGAATGTTTTCATGGACGGTTCCTTTCATAAGTCTGATCGAACATCGTGACTTCGAGGAAAACGAGCAAGGATGGTTTTGGAAACGCTTCGGTGCACAGCATATTTTCGAAGGGAAACTAAATGAAACAGGCTTGCTGTTTTCAGAGCGTGGATAATAACGGAGGAAAGCGAAATGAACAGTGATACCACTCTTCGCTTCGAATCCATCGCACCGGCGGATATCGAAGCATTTCAAACACAGAGAGAAAAGATCCTCACAGCAGTCTATGACCGCTTCTCATGTGATCCGGTGATCAAGGATTCTTTGAACGATGCCAAACAGATGCGACTTGCTCGGGAAAGCGCGAATATCTTTGTCGGGAATTTTTATTCATGCGTGAAATACAACGTCCCGCATGCGCTGACTGAATATCTCGTATGGCTCAGATCTTTTCTTCAATCGCGTGAGATCGATTCGAAATTCCTTCCGCGAATGATTCATGCCGTTCAAATGTCCACGCGAGCCTTTTTACCGGAACCGGAACAAGACTCCATCTGCTCAACGCTCCACTTCATTAAGAAACAAGAGCTGGAGGCGCGATGATGGACATCTCTACGGAATTGACCCGATTCATCATGCATCTGAAAGACGGCGACAGAAGCCGTTGCACGCAAATGGCTCATGCGTGGGAGTCGCAGTCGATTTCTGATCAGACGCTCTACAACGACCTTCTCTTACCCGCACTTTGCGCAATAGGACAACAGTGGGCAAGCAATGAGATTACGATCACGGAAGAACATGCTGCCACCGAGATCATCAAGCAATTGATTGCGTGGAAGTCGATGAAATCAATCCCGACAAATTCACTTGGGACCGTCATCGTCGGCTGTGTCCCGGACGAGCACCATAGCGTTGCGGCAATGGTCCTTACGAATTTGCTCGAGAAGGTGGGATTTCGAACGTACTATTACGGAGAGTCCGTTCCTCATGACGATATGATTGAAGCGATCAAGAAGAAAACACCTGACGCCGTTTGTCTTGCAAGCCGTACCGTTGAAAGACTCGATAATACGATTGCAATCCTTCGCGAAATCCATCGAGTATCTCCCGCTTCGAAAATCATCCTCGGTGGAATCGATTCCCCGCACATTCGCAACATTCTCAGAGAATACGTCGATGCCTTTGCTGATTGTCCTGTTTCCGGCGCTGAGAAAGTTCGGGAACTGATCGGCAGCTAAAAGCGACTTTTCCTGCGACGACGCATCACCCAATCGAAGATCACTCGTGGGACAAACCTGCTGAGTGATGACAGGTATGCAAGCAGCCACGGAAATTCAATGGAAACTACTCCTCGCTCCATCTTGCGGAAGATGATGTTCGCGGCGTGTTCAGGTTCCATTAGAAAAGGCATGAAGAAGGCGTTTCGCGAAGTCATAGCAGTGCGGACGAAACCTGGCCGAATCGTAACTACGCGAATACCCAACGGTGTCAATTCAATCCTGATGGCTTCCAACAGATGACGGAGAGCAATCTTACTCGCACAATACGCACCGGAGTCGCTGAACCCGCGTGCATCGGCAAGACTTCCGACTCCGGCAATGATGCCGCTCCTTCGCTCACGCATGTGAGGAATGAGGAATTCCAGAAAATGTGCAACCCCGAATACGTTCACCTCAAATACTTTCCTGATGCCTTTTGCCGTGACGTTCTCCATCTCTTCAGGACCTCCAAGCCCTGCGTTCAGGATCGCAATATCAACCGCGCCGATGGATTCGAATAACGATATCATCGTTCTGCGCACGTCTTCATAATCCGCAACGTCGCATGGGAATGCGTGTGCTTTTCCGCCAAGGGTCTCAATCTCGCGCTTCACATCCAGAAGCAATTCCGTACTTCTTGCCAGCAATAAGACTCGATCTCCCTCGTGAGCGTATCGCACTGCCAGAGCACGACCGATCCCCGCTGATGCCCCGGTAATGAGTACAGTTCGATTCATCCCTCGCGTTGCCCCGCAAGTTGCGAAGCGTACTCGTGTCCTTTCATGATCCTTTCGGAAACCAAGGGAGAGAATTCAGATCGACGTTTCCTCCCGAGATGATGACGCCTGCTCGTTTCCCTTTCAGCAACAACTTTCCTGAAAGGAGGACGGCAACGGGAACTGCGGCAGACGGTTCTATGACGATCTTCATCCTCTCCCATAGCGTTCGCATCGCGTGGATGATTTCAACATCAGTCACAGTAATGACGTCTTCCAGATGTTTCTGGATAATCGCAAACGGCCGCTCGCCAACGGACGTATGCAGTCCATCAGCGATGGTATTTGGCTCCGTCTGCGGGATAATTTTTCCTGCCTTGAAGGATTGAAAGGCATCGTCCGCACCGTGTGGTTCCCCAGCGATAACCAGTGTCGATGGAGATATGGAATGCGCGGCGATAAGCGAGCCGGCGGTAAGTCCTCCGCCGCCAATCGGTGTCAAAAGATAGTCGAGCGATTCCACGTCTTCGAGCAATTCGAGCGCAGCCGTGCCTTGACCGGAAATAACGCGGTCATCATTGTACGGATGAATGAACATCGCTCCAGTGTGGAGTACGACATCCTCTAATGTCTCTTCCCGATCTTTCAACGTCGGCTGACATAGTGTAATCAGCCCGCCATATTCACGGACTGCTCCGATCTTCACTTCAGAGGCGGACTGCGGCATGACGATGTACGCCGGAATCTCACGCAACGAGGCAGCGAGCGCAACTGCTTGCGCATGATTGCCGCTTGAATGCGTTGCTACGCCCCGACGTGCTTCATCATCGGTGAGCGATAAGACGGCATTGTATGCGCCACGAAATTTGAAAGCACCTACGCGTTGGAAGTTTTCACACTTGAAAAAGACTTCGCCATCCGCCATTCGATTGATGCTTTGCGAAGTGAGAATCGGTGTGCGATGTGCGACGGAACGTATTCGATTCGCCGCATTCCTTATCGAGTCGATCGTTACCGCTATATCTGTTGATTGCATCTTGTCTTCTCCTTTGATCGAGTGTTGTTCGAGAGACCGTTTCGTACCGCACGCGCATGCTCTCAGGAACGTGCTGCGATACTGTCGCCACGCATTCTGTGTCGTTCGATTGCAGAAAGGACTGCTTTCCTCAATCGGATACTTTTCGGTGTAACCTCAACCAGTTCATCGTCTTTGATGAACTCGATGGCACGTTCGAGCGTCATCGGCGTAACGGGCGCAAGATTGATCGCATCATCTTTACCCGATGAACGCATGTTCGTGAGCTTCTTCGGTTTGCAGGAATTCACGTCGAGATCGTTGTCCCGGTTGTGCTCGCCGACGATCAATCCTTCGTACATCGGTTCACCCGGAACGGTAAAAAGCACGCCGCGCGGCTCTAAGTTGTAGAGTGCATAGCCCGTGCAAGCACCAGAGCGATCCGAAACGAGTGAGCCGGTCATTCTCGTCGGGAATTCGCCCCGGTGTTCTTCATAGCCCTGTAAATACGAGTTCATGATTCCCGTGCCTTTCGTATCCGTGAGAAACTCACTGCGATAGCCGATCAGACCGCGGGAGGGAATGCTGAATTCGATTCGCACGCGGCCTGTTCCGTGGTTGACGAGATTGATCATGCGTCCCTTCCTCTGCGAAAGCTTCTCCGTCACGATCCCAACGAAATTCTCATCGCAGTCAACGAACAAATGCTCGATCGGTTCAAGCACCCTGCCGTCCTTTTCTTTCATGATGACTTTCGGACGTCCGACGCTCAATTCGAATCCTTCCCTTCGCATTTGCTCGATGAGAATCGCCATTTGAAATTCGCCCCGCCCCTTGACGATGAACGTGTCGGCATTCGCGCCACCCTCAACCTTCAGGGCAACATTGCGCAGCGTTTCCCGGTTGAGCCGCTCACGGATTTTCGCGGATTGTACATGTTTGCCTTCTTTCCCCGCTAAGGGCGACGTGTTGATTCCAAACGTCATCGACAGTGTCGGTTCATCTACGGCAATGCGCTTGAGCGCTTTCGGTCGTTCCTTCATGCAAATCGTGTCGCCGATATGCACATCTTCGATCCCGGCAAGGATGGCAATTTCACCGGCGCTCGCTTGCTCGACGTCTCGATAGGTCAAACCTTCATAGACCTGCAATCTCGTGACGCGAAGCGGTTTTGCGCTTCCATCTTCACCGATGCAGACAAGCTCTTCGTTCTGTCGGATCGTACCGTTGAAGATGCGGCCGATGGCAAGGCGTCCGAGGTAATCCGAGTAGTCGAGATCGGAAACGAGTATCTGCAACGGTTCATCCGGCATGAACTCCGGGGCGGGGATTTCATCGACGATCAATCGAAGCAAAAGCTGTAGATCTTTTCCTTGTGCATCGATCGTTTTCTGCGCTATTCCCGCTCTTCCAATCGCATAGAGAACCGGAAAGTCGATCTGTTCGTCGTTCGCGTCGAGGTCGATGAAGAGGCTGTAGATTTCATCCAGCACTTCCTGAGGCCGCGCATCGCTTCGATCGATTTTGTTGACAACCACGATGATGCGTTTCCCCGTTTCGAGGGCTTTTTTCAGAACGAAACGCGTTTGCGGTAACGGTCCCTCCGATGCATCGACGAGGAGAATCGCCCCATCGACCATCATGAGTGCACGCTCGACCTCTCCGCCGAAATCCGCGTGTCCGGGCGTATCGAGGATGTTGATCTTTACGTCGTTCCAGACGACCGAGCAATTCTTCGCCGCAATGGTAATTCCTCGCTCTCGTTCGAGATCCATGCTATCCATGACGCGCTCGACGATCTCCTGATTCTCTCGGTACAGCCCGCTCTGCCTGAACATGTGATCGACAAGCGTTGTCTTTCCGTGATCGACATGTGCGATGATGGCGATGTTTCTGATGTGTTCGTTCTTTTGTGTGTGTTTCATGAATCCTGATTTGTGTGTTCTCCCGGTTTGCAAGATAGGGCATTGGCTGTCATTCTGATTTCACACATTCCTCCCCAAAACGGTGAAGTGACTGGCAGCTTTTTAAACTTAGCCGATGATCAGTTGCCGGAAGAAGTGTGGTCGTGGACGATGCGCCATCCTTCCGGGAGTCGCTTGACGTGAAGCGTAAAGAGACCCCACGGTTCATCTTCTTCCCGTTTCAATTTCCATGTTCCGAAAACGAGGGCGTTGTCTTTATCGATGTAACGAATATCGATATCGGTAAACATCAGTATCCCCATTGCGGCGCGATCGGGATATCCTTTTCGATATCTCTCAAGCATCTTTTGCCAGCCATAGGAAACCTTGCCCCCTGATGCGAAGCGGATCGAATCCGTCTTTGCGTAGCCCTGCATGAAGCCTTCGATATCCCCTGCATTCCATCGGGCGACCTGTGCATCGAGCACTGCACGGATCTGCTGCATTGAGTTTGTCTCTGTATCAGAGCATGCCGTAATGAGAATACACAGAGCGGAAAGCCGGAAGGATGTCAGTCGATATTTCATAGCCGTATGATTTGCAGTCGATTCGAATCAGCGAAGAAGCTTCAAGGCATGCTGCCACTGATTTCTCAGAAAACCCGGTATGCACCAGAGTATTGCCAGCGGTTCAATGGCACGTGCCGCTTCCGCCATCCCGAGATCCTCAACCTCCCATCCGAATAACTCAAGAATCTCCGTGGCTTTCTTTCGCGCCTGTTCATCATTCCCGCAGATGAACATCGTCGGCAAAAGTCCACCGAAATCGGGATTCACCATGAGGGAATTTCCGACAAGGGAAAATGCCTTCACGAACATCGCTGTTGGATGCGCTGCTTGAAGCTGTTCCATGAGGGATTCGTTGATCGATGTCGTGTATTGAAGAACGCCGTTCACCGGCGGCGCATCAGCGATGGGATTGGTCGTGTCGAGGATGACTTTGCCTGCAAGGTTATCAGCTCCGGCCATGTTGAGTACATCGAATGCAGCGGTGCCTTTGCAGGCAAGCACGACGATCTCGCCAAAGTGTGCCGCGTCATGAAATGAGCCGAGACGGAGGTCGCCGTTCTGTTCGCTTTTCCATTGCTCCAGTTTAGCTGTGTCACGCGTTCCGAGCATGACAGGATAGTCATATCCGAGAAAACCTTTCCCAAGAGCCTGTGCTACCGGCCCGGAGCCGAGCACACCAATTCTTTCCTTCATCTATTTCTCCTGATTGTACCGATGGAAGTAAAAAAATGGGGTGTCGAAACACCCCACTCGTGAAGTAACGCGGTTTTAACGGACTACGGTCACCGTTCGTGCAAGCGTTGCGATCGGTGTCACCATAACTATCTGATACACACCGGAGGGCAATCGATTCTCATGCACATCGTAGGTGATCGCGTGTGTACCTGCTTCCATACGACGGTTTGCAAGCGCTGCGACAACCTGACCGAGGACATTCCGAATCTCTAAACGCACGGTGGTAGCCATCGGTAATTCGAGATCGACGATGAACCTTTCACTTAGCCTTACGGGATTCGGGTAGGGAGCCTCCAGTGTGAAGCCGTTTTCACTGATTGCTCCTATGGAAGTTTGCGGGCTGACATCCACGGTCCAGATTTGCTCGTCACTGCCAACCTCATTGGTTGCTTCGGCACGAACGTTATGTTGCCCTACTTGTCCGGCAGTCGGAGTCCACGAGATTTGTCCGTTATTGGTATTGACGCTCATACCCGCAGGTGATTCCTTCAAAGAGAACGTCGCAGAAGGTTCGGCCTCAACTTCTAATTTGTAGGAGTAAGGTGTTCCAACTTTCGCGGTAAAGACCTGCGTGCTGATGATTTTTGGAATCGCTCGAACGTAAATCGAATAGTTCTGTTCGACCGTTCCAGCAGGATTGCGTGCAAGAATAGTCACCGGATGCACTCCTCGTTGAAGACGCGTCGGCGTCCAGCGTAACACCCCACTCAATGAATCGAGGACCATCCCGATCGATGAAACACCGAATAGATATCTCGGAGCGGGCGCGCCCGTTGCGACTGCAGTGTAGGAATACTCCTGATCGGCAGTAGCAACAGTGATCGGGGTTGAAGTGAACTTCGGACCGGAAGTCGGCGGATTGATCACGAGAGTATAGGTCTGTGTATCGAAACCGGCACGATTTTCAGCTCGGATGGTTACTTCATGGCTGCCTTCAACGGGAGAATCCCATGTGACAATGCCGCTGATGTTTCCGATAACCAAGCCAGTCGGCGCCTTCGTCAGCGTCCACGTCGGTTGAGGATTTCCGGTGAAATCGCACACATATCTGTATGGTATTCCGGCTGTCCCCGTTGCCTTTGGAACCGATTCAATCTTGGGAGCTGATTGCGCGGCATCTATGATGAGTGGGAAATTCTGAGCGTCGAATCCCAAGGGATTACTCGCGGCGACGCTGACGAGCACTAAACCGATCTGTCCTGCAGTAGGCGTCATGCGGAGAATACCCGTCGCAGGCTCGATGGTCATCCCTGTTGCACCTTGGACAATGGAAAAGTTCGGTTCAGGTCCACCGACTGCGGTCACCTGATAGAAATACGGTTCTCCGACAATCGCCCTCTTCCTTGGATACGAAGTGATTTTCGGTGAGAGTGTATCCGCAACCGTTACTGTGAAAAGCTGTTCATCACTGCCATTCGGATTCTCTGCGCGCACGCGCACTTGATGGTCTCCCATATCCGATCGCGTCGGCGTCCAGCGAATGATACCGTTTGTCGCATCGATCGTCATAGCGGCAGGTTTTTGCAGAAGAGAATACGTCGGTCTCGGTGAGCCGCTGGCATGGACGTCATAGGTGTATTCGAATGTTGCCCAAGCCTTCGTTTTAGGAACCGAGGTGATACTCGGTACGGGTGAAAATGCCGTCGTATCGACGTATGCTTCCATGCGCAAAGTCGAATAGACACGATTCTGGTTTTGATCGACAAGAAGACTATCCAGAATTGTCATGGTCAGCGCTCCAGATGATTTGTCTTGGTTGAGCATGACGATGCGTGAGTTTTGTGTCGAGCGGGCAGCTTTCTGATGTGCATCACCGATCATCGTAAAGACGTTATTCGTGCCGCCTGAAATCGTGTACTCCACCGATACGTGGAACTCCTTCGGAACAGCTTTGCCGTTCAATTTGACGATGTTGAAGTTATTCATCTCCAATGAACTACCCGGAACGATCACGGAATCGATTGCCGGTGTATTGAGCGATTTCGGGAAATGGAAACTCGCACCGTTGAAATGAATCAAGGTGTCCTCACGAACGCGAATCAGAAGGGAGCCTTGGTTAATCGCGGTCACCCAGATCGCGACGGAATCCAGAAAGGCAGTGTTCCCCGGCAAGGTGAAGCGATGAAACATATAGTGGTTGATGAATGACCCGTAATCACGCGGGCACTGCCAGTTGAATTGTTGCGGCGTCATTTGCCAATACGTCAGCTTCAAAACGTGGTTGGATGCGGGCATGGGTCCGACACCGTCTGAAGTGAAGGACTGTACGGGATAATCCGCACGAACGGAAGGGCTGTACGATACCTGCTGAGACAAGCTGCTGAGAGTGAACAGGATCAAAGCCACGGCAACTGAAGCAATACTTTTCATTGAGACCTCGATAAAAGGGAAGGAAGGAAACGATCATCGGATCGCATCGACAAAATGACCCCATCTGAACAAAAAAGCAATACCGAATTTCGGTCAATCCTTTCAGGGATTCTTACGCTTGCGGTTCATTCGACAGACTCATCGGAATTTCTGTGCAAGCGATTCCGCACGTTGTAAAATTTCGATCCATCGCGCTGGAACACGCGCGATGGATTTCCTCTGATAATCGTAGAACACGAGACCTGTCTTCGCAAGCGCGACAACTTTCTCCGTCGAAACTGAGGCGACATGATAAAGGAAATCGCATGAAGTTGCAGAGATATCCGCGTACCCAATTCTTACACGTAACATGTCCGGATGAAAGACTTCCGATTTGTACTCGACGGCAAGGTCTCCGAGAATAATCCCGACGCCTTCGATGTCACCCTCCGAATAGCCGAGCGATGCGAGAAATTGTACGCGTGCTTCATGCAGCAACGAAAGCAACGTATCGTGGCCAAGATGATTCCCGTAGTTCAGGTCGGTGATACGAACCGGAATTTGCGTTTCAAAAATGAAATGCTCAGGGAGTTGAATTCGAATCCGAGCCACGCTAAAACCCTATCGATGAATGCTGCCCGAATTTTTTGTCGATGAGAATGACGTTCCCCTGTGATTCCTCGACAAGGCGCTCTGTTTCGCCGGTCTTCTGAATAAGCTCCACCACAAGCTCTGCATCGCCTTTCTTTCTCTTGAAGATACCCGAAAAGACTTCCGCCGGTCCAATGATCTCATACGGCGTCTTCAAGTCACCACACGAAATTTCATTCTCCGCGGATTTGAACAGCCACGCCGCAGAGAATGCAATCTCGACCCCCGGGTCGCTGCTCATGATCCGTACTTTCAGAAACGATTCACGCTCGATGCTCTGCGCAAACACGGCACTCAATGATGTGAACGCTAAGAAGAATGCGAGTCTCCAGTACATACTTTGCCTCCAATCAGTATCGATACTCATGTCACATGGAAGTTACGCATTTCGTATGTCAGCGCTCACTGCTGAACACGCGGCGATACTCCCTGCGCACACTCCTCAGCCGAAATTGCAATGTGCTTTTGGTTTCACTACCGATTCCGTTACCTTCTGCGCGGCCTTTCACGGCTGTCGTATGTCACTGTCTCAAAAGCTCTTTCAATATCGTGGGTACACGCCGGTACCGTTCGTTATCGTCATGGTGGTTTTCGCAAATCCAACGTTATGGAGTCTCGTTTCAGGATTCCTGATCGCATGTGCCGGTGAGTTTCTACGTGCATGGGGTGTGTTCTATGTCGGGAGCGAAACACGCGTCACCGGGAATGTCGGTGCGAGTCGTCTCGTGATGGGCGGTCCATTCAGCTATGTGCGAAATCCTTTATACGTCGGCAACATGCTCATCTATCTTGGAGTGGGCATCATGTCGCTTACGTTGTTTCCGTGGCTGCAAGTCGCCGCGCTTCTTTTCTTCCTCTGGCAATACACCCTGATCGTTCGCGAGGAAGAAAAATTCCTTCGCGAGCGTTTCGGTGACGAGTACGCCGCATATCGAAAAGCAGTCCCTCGATTTCTTTTTCGTCTCACACCCTACCGACCATCATCGCGCTTTACGATCGATTGGTCGGCAGGCTGGAAGTCTGAAGTGCGAACGTTGCAAGCGTTGGTGATCGTCACGGTTATTCTTGTCGCTCTGTGGCTCGTGCGACAATGAACCGCGTGATGATTATTGCCGGCGAACCGTCCGGCGATCAGTACGGTGCGCGGCTGATTCCAGAGATCGCCCGCCTTTGTCCTGACAGCATCTTCACCGGAATTGGCGGTGACGGCATGCGCAACACAGGCATGACTTTGTTGCATCATATCGAGGAAACCGCGGTCATGGGATTTGTCGAAGTGGCCAAGCATTATCCTGCACTCCGGCGCATTTTTCAAAACTGCGTCGAAGAACTTCGCAGAAACGTTGATGCGCTCGTGCTCATCGATTACCCCGGATTCAATCTGCGATTAGCACGCGCAGCAAAATCAGCCGGTATCCCCGTGATCTATTACATCTCGCCGCAAGTGTGGGCGTGGGGAAAGAATCGCGTACAGAAGATGAAAGGGCTCGTCGATCACCTTGCCGTCGTTTTTCCATTCGAGCTTGATCTGTTTTCCAATGCAGGGATTCCGACAACTTTCGTCGGTCATCCGCTTCTTGAAATTCTCAAGCACACGGAGAGGGATGAATTCCTTTGTGCCCACGGCCTTGATGATAAACGCATACTCGCACTCCTGCCCGGTTCTCGAAAACAGGAAATCCAACGTACGCTTCCAATCATGCTTGAAGCAGCTCGCCGCATGCGCAGTCAGATTCATTGCGAAGTCATTATCGGCGCTGCTTCGACGCAGCCTGACGGCATCTATCGGAATATCGTTGGGTCAGAGCGTGATGTGGTCATTCTTCGCAATGCAACACACTCTCTGATGGAACATGCATATGCTGCGATTGTCACCTCAGGGACAGCGACCGTTGAGACGGCATTCTATGAAACGCCACTCGTTATCGTGTATCGTTCGACGGCCTTGAATCATTTCATCGCAAAAAAAATTATCCGTGTACCCTACATCGGAATGCCGAACATCCTCAGCGGCGAGCGGATCATCCCTGAGTTGATACAGGACGAACTCACGGCAGACAATCTCACGGAAGAACTGCTTCCCCTTTTTCAAAGCGACGAACGATACAGGACGACGAAAGAGAAACTCCACCGTGTTCGTCAATCCATGGGAACGCCGGGAGCGTCGGAACGCGTCGCACGGATCGTCGCTTCATTTCTCAGGAAGTGACGAGGCACTGAGTTCTCTCAAATGGCTCCGTATCGCAGAACAATCGTTCGTGATGATGCAATCCACGCCGCAATGCAGAGCATGCCTCAACGTTCGCTTCGAGTTCACCGTAAATACGCCGACCGTTACTCCCATCTCCTGTAGTTCTCTTGTTCTCTTCTTCGTCAGCGTCAGAACATGCTGTGCGTACCATGTTACGTCGATTCGATGGATGATCGACTCGACGCGCTTCTTGGTCTGCCTGCCATGCTGGAGAAACCCGAGGTGAAGTATCGCGCTCTCCTGACGGACATACTCTAAGGCTTCATCGGAAAACGATGTGACAAGCACGTTCTCTTCGCGATGGAATTCCTTCAGCAGTTCTATGAGGCGCCGTGCGAGTTTCTTTCCCGAATGTCCGCGTCCCGATCTCGGCTTGATTTCGATATCGAGTATCATCCCGCGAGGAAGAATCTCGAGGACTTCGCGGAGTGTTGGGATTCGCTCTCCTCGAAATTCCCTGCCAAACCACATTCCCGCATCCAACGAGCGAATGTGTGAAAGAGTCTTGCCGTGAACGTAACCGCTTCCGTTTGTCGTGCGCTGAAGGGTAGCATCATGCATCACGATGATTTCATTGTCAGCAGTCAGTTGGATATCCAACTCGATACCATTTGCGGCTTGTTCAACCGCACTGCGAAAAGCGGCAAGTGTGTTTTCCGGAGCGTGCGCAGAATCTCCGCGATGTGCGAAGAAAACCATAGCCATTCAGTCGAATCGAGATGGCGTGGTGAACCGGTAACCACGAAGGAATGCATCGGTCTTCATTGCCTTCCTGCCTTCCTGTTGGATTTCTAAAATTTCGATTGCGCCGCTACCGCACGCAACGAAAAGTCTGCCCTGCATGGAAAGTATGACCCCTGACTCCGCAGCAATATCCTTCGCTACATTGCTTCGAAGAATCTTCATGATCGAATTGCCATGCATTGTCCACGCACCGGGATGCGGACTCAGCCCGCGAATGAAGTTGTGAACCTCGTGCGCTGATTTCGACCAATCGATGCGGCAGATTTCGCGTGTGAGTTTTGAAGCAGGCGAGGCAAGCGCATTATCCTGATGAATGGGTACGAGCGTTTCGGCTTCGATTCCGTTCACCGTTTCCAAGACGACTCCTGCGCCGATGGATGCAAGGACATCGTGGAGTTCTCCCGCTGTCATCGTATCTGTGATCGGAACGGCGCTCTGGAGAAGCACTTCACCGGTATCCACCGTCTCTTCGATGAAGAACGTCGTGACGCCGGTTTCCTTCTCCCCGCGAATCAACGCCCAATTGATCGGCGCTGCGCCACGATATTTTGGCAAGAGCGATGCGTGGAGATTGATCGTTCCTCTCGGTGGAATTGTGAACACTGACACGGGGAGAATTCGGAACGCAACAACCACGAACAGATCAGCATGAAGTGCACGCAGTTGCATTTGAAACGCCTCATCCTTCAGTGACACTGGCTGAATACATGTGATGCCGTGCTCCTCAGCAAGCACTTTCACAGGTGTTCCGGAAATATGCTGGCCGCGACCGCGAGGTTTATCCGGCGCTGTAACCACCGCAACGACGTGATGATGTGAAGCAAGCAGAACTCTGAGTGTCGAGACTGCAAACTCGGGCGTCCCCATGAAAACGATCTTCATTGGATTCGAGGCGATATTAAATCGAAATGCCTTCCATGGTCATCAGCGGATAATCCGCTTCCACTTCACCCCGTTTGATCTTATCGAGCGAAGGTTGGAGCAGCAGTTTCTTCAAACCTTTGAGATAATCGGTGAAGAACACGCCTTGCAGATGATCGAACTCGTGTTGAACGACACGCGAGAGGAGGTTGTCGGCTTCCAGTTCCATCTCCTGAAAATTCAGATCGCGATATCGAACGTGGATCCATTCAGGCCTGATGATTTCCTCACGGACGTTCGGGAGACTGAGACAGCCCTCTTCATAGCCGATATCATCGCCCCAGTATTCTGTGATCACCGGGTTGATCATAACCAAGGGCTTCAAGTCTTCGTAATCTTCGAGCGCTGAGAGATCGATAACGAAAAGCGAATACTTCTCACCGATTTGATTCGCAGCCAAGCCGATTCCCTGTGCAGCCTTCATCGTTTCAAACATATCGAGCGCAAGGCGCGTCACCTCGTTCGACGGTTTGGAAATGGGGATCGTCTTCGATCTCAAAACGGACGCTTCATAAGTATAGATCGGTCGGATAGCCATAGTGTAAGATGCCTGCTTCGTTTGTGCTTGTTAGCCTGAGTGTGTATTTATCATTGAGTCGTTGTCTGAACCCGAAGAAGAAAATATGAAACTGAACCTCACTGGAAAAACCGCATTCATTGCCGGATCGAGCAGCGGCATCGGTCGCGCGTGCGCCTTCGCGCTTGCGCAGGAAGGCTGCACGGTCATTATATCGGGACGCAATCGAGAGATGCTTCAGCGTACACAGGAAGACATTGCATCGCAAACCGGTTCGCCTGTTCTCTCTGTCACGGGCGATCTCGATAGAGCATCACAAATACGAAGGATGCTCGATGAAGCCATTTCTCAGTTTGGACCGATCAATATTCTCATCGCAAACAATGGTGGACCTCCCACGGGAACTCCATTAGCTCTTTCCGAGGAATCGTATTTGCAAGCATGGGAACGTACGTTCATGAGCACCATCCGGCTTGTCAATGGTTGTATCCCTTCGATGCTCGAACACCGATGGGGTCGCATCATCACGATCACATCGATCTCCGTGCGTCAGCCTGTTCCCGATCTCGCGCTGTCAAACGCCTACCGTTCCGCAACCACAGCTTGGATGAAATCACTCTCCGATGAAGTAGCCGCTTCAGGGATCACGGTCAACATGATCGCGCCTGGGTACATCCGAACAGATCGCCTTCGAGAACTGATCCTGAAGCGAGCCGAACAATCGGGGAGTTCCGAAAATGATGTCGCGGATGAAATGAGCAAAGCGATTCCTATCGGCAAGCTTGGAAAGCCCGAGGACGTGGGTAACCTCGTTGCCTTCCTGAGTTCCGAACTCGCCGAATATATCACCGGAGTTACGATCCTTGTTGACGGCGGACTGTATCGAGGTATGCCGTAGGAATCTTCCGCTCAAATTGGAATTCCCTCCGTCATCGGCTATATTTATGACCCACCGCGGGGTGGAGCAATTGGTAGCTCGTCGGGCTCATAACCCGAAGGTTACAGGTTCAAGTCCTGTCCCCGCTACAAAAAGGCGATCCATCGGGTCGCCTTTCGTCTAATCATCCAGAGTAATCGTCATGAAAGCAATCATCGCTCTATTTGTATTTCTCCTTTGCGGACCCGTCTCCTCACAGATTGATTACAACCGATTCTTCCTCACATCGACGATTCGCGTCGATTACCAACACTCAGGCTCCAAAACGACCGAGCACTTCGCGCTCGATGCCGTGTATCGGGAAGGGATATGGCCGGGTAGTCGAGTCAATCTCGTCGATACTCTGAATCTTGGCGAATACTTCGTGAAAGTGACGGACGTCCAAACGGGATTGCTCCTCTATTCACGAGGCTACTCGACTGTCTTCAACGAATGGCAAACGACGGATGAAGCTGCTTCCGGCATAACGAAGTCGTTTTCAGAGTCGGTACGATTTCCTTTTCCAAAGCGACCTGTCATCGTGTCGATCCACCGCCGGAACAAGGCGATGATCTTCGAAGAGAAGGCATCTTTCCTCATCGATCCCCATGACAAAGCATTGGTAAATAGTGAAAAGCGACACGCACAGTATGAACTTGTGTCATTGATGGACAATGGCGATCCATCCACGAAAGTTGATATTCTCATCGTCGGAGATGGATACACACGAGCGGAGATCGACAAATTCAAAAGCGATGCGAAGCACTTCAACGAGGCGATGTTTCGGACTTCACCTTTCAAAGAGAGGAAAAAGGACTTCAACGTCCGGGCATTGTGCGTGATCTCCGATGAATCCGGAATCGATATCCCGGATAAAGATGTGTGGAAAAAGTCGGCGTTTGAAGCACAGTATTTCGTGTTCCGCTCACCTCGCTACATTCTGACAACCGCGAACAAAGCATTCCGGGACATCTGTTCGCAGGCGCCGTACGACTTCGTGAACATTCTGGTCAATGACAACAGATATGGCGGCGGCGGCATCTATCAACTCTATACCACGACGTATGCGAACGAGCTGAATCAGGATCAGGCATGGCAGCGCGACTATGTTTACGTTCATGAATTCGGACACAGCTTCGGAGGACTCGGCGACGAGTATTACAGCTCTTCCACCGGGTACAATGAATTCTATCCCGAAGGCGTAGAGCCCTGGGAGCCGAACGTGACTCGCCTGCTCGAACCGAACAAGGTCAAATGGCAAATCTTCGTGAGCGACGGGACCAACCTTCCCGTTGATTGGAATAAAGTCGCATACGACAGCCTCGGGACTGCGCTCGGAAAGCTCGACCGTCTCGCGACGGATTACTACGCAAATCGAGAACCGATCTTCAATGCACAGCGAAAAATTCTCACGAATCCAAACCTGCAGAAGGTCGTCGGTGCGTTCGAAGGGGCTGGATATGTCTCGAAAGGCTTGTATCGACCGGCGCTCGATTGCCGGATGTTTTCATTGAGCTTAGTCGATTTCGATCCGGTGTGCCGCGCTGCCATCGAGAAGCAGATCGATTTCTACTCCCGATAGGAAAACACACGGTTTCGTAGATTTACGCGTTGAAAGAAACGCATCACAATGCCTGACAAACCACATTCGCAATTGAAATACGGTCCCAACGTCTGGCTCATCGACGAGATGTACCGTCTTTATAAGGACGATCCGCAATCCGTTGGCGAAAGCTGGCGGGAGTTCTTCGCCGACTACAAGCCGATGAGCGTTCCCCTCGGCGTCGATCAAAAAGCTGCACTGGTTCCGTCGCCGGTGATTCCATCGACGCAAACACCGGAATTACCGAAAGGCGCGGTTCTCCTGCGTGGGCCTGCAGAACTCATCGTGAAAAACATGCGGGAAAGTTTGCAGGTCCCGACCGCTACTTCAACCCGCGTTATCCCCGTGAAGATCTTGGATGAAAACCGCAGGATCATCAACAACTACCTCGCCGATATCGTCGGAGGGAAAGTCAGTTTCACGCACATCATTGCGTGGACGATTTTGCAGGCACTCAAGTCATCACCGGCAATGCAGGCGATTTACTACGAACAAGTCGGCGTCCCATACAAAGTCATCCCTGAACACATCAACTTCGGCTTAGCTGTGGACGTGCAGAAAAAAGATGGCAGCCGCAGCCTGCTCGTGCCGAATATCAAAGCTGCGGAAGAATTGGACTTCGCCGGCTTTTTCGCCGCGTACAATGACGTCATTCGAAAGATCAACTCCGGTCAAATCTCACCGGATGATTTCGTCGGAACGACCATCACTCTGACCAATCCCGGCACCATAGGGACAGTTCACTCCGTGCCTCGATTGATGCAAGGACAAAGCGCCATCATCGGAACCGGTGCGATCGATTATCCCGCGGAGTGGCAGGCTGCAGACTTGCGCATGCTCGCGAACCTCGGTATTTCGAAAGTGATGATGATGACCAGTACGTATGACCATCGTGTGATTCAAGGCGCGGAGAGCGGATTGTTTCTCGCTCGCGTTCATGCCTTGCTCAATGGCGAAGACGGTTTTTACGAACGAATCTTTTCGAGCCTCCATGTCCCCTACGATCCGGTCATTCTTACTCGGGACAGAAATCCGCTCTATGACGGAAGCGGAACGGACGATTCCATCGAGAAAGAAGCGCGCGTACTTCAACTCATCAACATGTACAGAGTGCGCGGACACTTGCAGGCACACCTCAATCCACTCAAAACGGAAATCGAACCGCACTCTGAACTCGATCCCGGACGCTACGGACTTTCGGTCTGGGATAACGACCGGGAGTTTCTCACCGGCGGGCTTGGTGACAAACCGCGAATGACACTGCGGGAAATACTCTCCATCCTGCGCGAGGCATATTGCCAGACGATCGGCATTGAGTACATGCACATTCAGGAGCCGGATCAGAAAGCCTGGATTCAACAACATGTCGAAGGCAAGAAGCGAAGCTCATGGGTAACGACAGAAGAAAAACACCGCCTGCTCGACATGCTTAACGCTGCGGAAGCTTTCGAAAAATTCCTGCACACGAAGTACATCGGACACAAGCGCTTCGGTTTGGAGGGCGCCGAATCGCTCATCCCTATGCTCGATACGCTCTTTAGCAACGCCCTCGATGAACGCATCGAACAAGTTGTACTTGGCATGGCGCATCGGGGAAGACTGAACGTTCTTTCGAACATCCTCGGAATGAGCCATCAGAAAATCTTTCGTGAATTCGAAGGCGACCTCGATCCCAACAGTATGCAAGGCTCCGGCGATGTGAAATACCACATCGGTGCGTCGGGACAATTTCGCAGACCGGACGGCCAAACGCTGGAGGTCACTTTGTCTTCGAATCCAAGCCATCTCGAAGCGGTGAATCCAGTTGTCGAGGGAATGGCTCGCGCAATGCAGGACATGAAGAATGATCTCGAACGGCGGTCGGTCATACCGGTGCTCATCCACGGCGACGCCGCATTTGCAGGACAAGGCGTCGTTGCCGAGACGCTGAACTTCAGCATGCTCAAAGGATATCGCACCGGCGGAACGATTCACATCGTCGTGAACAACGGCATCGGTTTTACGACAACTCCGGCCGATGCACGATCGAGCGTCTATGCTACCGACGTAGCGAAGATGGTTCAGGCCCCCATCTTTCACGTCAATGGTGATGATCCTGAAGCCTGCGTCCAGGTGATGAAACTTGCACTCGCCTTTCGACTGACGTTCCAGAAGGACGTCGTGGTCGATCTCATTTGCTACAGACGTCATGGTCACAATGAAGCGGACGATCCGAGCTACACGCAGCCCATCATGTATGCGCGCATCAAAGAGAAACGCTCAGTGCGAAAGCTCTATACGGAGTTGCTCGTCAACCGTGGAGACATCACGATCGAAGAAGCGGAAAGTGCGCTCGTCGATTTTCACCGAAAAATGGAACAGGCATTCGAGGAGACGAAAGGCGCAAACCCTCCCGCACCTTCAGAGGATCATATCTTCAGGGAAGTAGTCGAATCGGTTGGAGAAAGTCCGGACACTTCGGTTCCGAAAGAAACACTCGATGAAGTGCTGCGCGCTCTGACGACGTTTCCCAAGAGCTTCACACCGCATCCGAAACTCCGCCGCCTTCTCGAAAGCCGTGCAGACATACTCGAAAGAAACGCCGTCGATTGGGCTACCGCTGAAGCCCTCGCCTTCGGGTCGCTCCTGCTCGATGGAATTCCGGTACGGCTATCCGGTCAGGATTCGCGTCGCGGGACATTCAGCCAGAGGCACTCCGTCCTGGTCGATTCCACCGACGAAGAGGAGTTCATCCCCCTTTCTGCGATACGTTCGGGCCAAGCGCGGTTCATGGCATTCGACAGCCTCTTGAGCGAGTATGCCGTCCTTGGTTTTGAATACGGGTATTCCGTCGCATGGCGCGATGCGCTGGTTGTTTGGGAAGCGCAGTTCGGTGACTTCATCAACGGCGGGCAGATTATCGTCGATCAGTTCATCGCGGCCGCCGAGGATAAGTGGAATCAACAAGCGGGCATCGTGCTTCTTCTCCCACACGGTTTCGAAGGCCAGGGACCGGAACACTCCAGTGCGAGACTCGAACGGTTCCTCATTCTCTGCGCGGAGAACAACATGCGCGTCGTCATCCCGACGACTGCGGCGCAATACTTTCACGTTCTTCGAAGGCAGGCATTGATGGAAGAGAAAAAACCTCTCATCGTCTTGACTCCGAAAAGTCTTCTTCGCGCGGATGCTGTGAAAAGCCGTGCGTCGAATTTCACGAGCGATTCATTTCACTACGTCCTCGACGACGATGACGCCTCACCGAATGCAGAACTCCTCCTTCTGTGCACGGGCAAAATCGCATTCGACTTATTCGCGTACAGAAAGGCGAACCACATCGATAACGCGGCAATCGTGCGCATCGAGCAACTCTATCCGTTTCCGCAAGAGGATGTCCGGACGCTGATGGAACGCTACGCCGGGATTCGAACCGTTCGTTGGGTTCAGGAAGAACCGAAAAACATGGGGGCGTGGAATTACATGTTCCATCGCCTGCCTAAGTCGTTCGGTGACTCAATCACGATCGAATATGTCGGTCGCGTTGCGAGCGGCAGCCCGGCAACCGGAAGTCAAACGGTTCACAATCTCGAACAGGCGAAACTTATTCGAGAAGCGTTTGAATAGAGTCGAACACCGATCGAAACGTCTGCCATTCCTTTTGTGCGGCGCTCAACTCTCAGGGATGAAAAATGTAAATGGCTCTCTCAACAAAAATTCTCAAAGCATTTATCTACGCAACGTCATTTGTGCTCTTCCTCCTCGGCGGTCTCGCGATCTATTGGTTCCTGGGCGATCATGAATTGTTCGTCGGGATCATGATCGGGTATGCCTTCCTCAGCATTTTTTTCTTTTCCATGAAGCTCTTTCTCTTCAGTACCATCACAAGAAAAATGAGCGGAGACCAGAACGCCGATGGCTGAAGTTCAATTGCGCGACGTTTCGATGACGTACGAAGGGAACACGATTCCTACGATAAAAGGATTGAACCTTGACATCGATGACGGCGAGTTCATGGTGCTCGTCGGCCCATCAGGAAGTGGTAAATCGTCGGTACTCAGGGTGATCGCGGGATTGGAGTACGTTGAGGCCGGAACGGTCAGCATCGGAAAGCGCATCGTGAATGACGTTGAACCGAAGGATCGCAACATTGCGATGGTCTTTCAGAACTACGCCCTCTACCCGCACATGACAGCCTTCGACAACATGGCCTTCGGACTGAAACTCCGGAAACTTCCGCGCGACGAGATACGCGCACGAGTCGAGCAAACAGCGTCACTCTTAGGCATTCAGCATCTCCTTTCACGAAAACCGAAAGCGCTTTCCGGTGGCGAAAAGCAGCGCGTTGCCCTCGGTCGCGCCATCGTTCGCCAACCCACGGTGTTTCTTTTCGATGAGCCGCTTTCCAACCTCGATGCGAAGCTTAGAACGGTGATGCGAACGGAGATCAAGAAGCTGCACAAACGCCTGAACACGACGATGATCTTCGTGACGCACGATCAGGTTGAAGCGATGACGATGGGCGATAGAATCGCCGTGATGAGCAACGGCGTCATCCATCAAATCGATACGCCACTCAAGCTCTATGATGAGCCGGCGGATCAATTCGTTGCCGGCTTCATCGGAAATCCATCGATGAATTTTCTCGACGCCGTCGTCACGGAAACCGGACTCTCACTGAGAGAGATTTCGTGCTCGCTTCCCGAAGAAAAGCTTGCACCGCTGAAACCGTACATCGGTATGACTGTGACCTTGGGCCTGCGCCCTGAACATATCTCCTTTCACGCTGAAGCTTGTCATATCCCCGTCGGGTTGTCGATGAATCACGATGTCTCTGAGTTGTTGGGTAACGAAACGTATCACTACCTGTCCGACGATTCACAAACGGTCGTGATGCGAAACATCGAGCTCCTGCGCCTTGCGATAAACGAACGCGTCAATATCTATCTCGATCTTGCGAAAGCGCATTTCTTCGAACAGGAATCCGGGAAAAGAATCGCGTAGCTCGCGGCAAAGATTTACCGCCAACCGTTGACACTTGCATTCGACTTCATGATATTTCGGTGAACAAAAGCGGAGAACGCCATGATCAGCATGAAGAAAATCTTAGTACCCATCGACTTTTCAGATTACTCGAAGAAAGCTCTGCGCTATGCGATCGAATTCGCCCGGAACTTCGAAACGGAAATCATTCTCCTCTACGTCGTCGAACCGGTGATCTATCCGGCGGATTTCAGCTTCGGACAAGTCGCGATCCCGTCGATGGAAAACGAATTGAGAGAACGCGCTGCGACACAACTCGAAAAACTCATCGAAACCGAAGTTCACAACGACGTGCGTGCTCGCAGTGTGGTGCGAAGCGGCAAACCGTTTTTCGAAATCAACCAGCTTGCGCGCGAAGAAAACGTCGATCTCATCATCATCGCAACGCATGGACATACGGGAATCGAACATGTGCTCTTCGGCAGCACGGCGGAAAAGGTTGTCCGAAAAGCTCCATGTCCCGTGCTTTCGATAAGAGAACAGGAACGAGACTTCATCACCAGTTAGCTCGGTGCCGCGCGGCGAACACAATTCAGTTTTTCTGTCCTCGCCTTTTCCAGTTGATGCCGTTCGCAGCCATAATGCCTGCAAGGATAAGCGCGCAACCGGCGTATTCATTCCATCCGGGTGTTTCGTTGAGAAAAAGCACACCGAGTAAAATTCCTGCGGGCGGAAGAATGTACGTCACCATTGAAATGAAAGTCGCTGAGTAATGCTCGAGCATTCGATAGTAGAGGATGTACGCGAGTACTGTCCCAAGAATGGCAAGCGCGAAGATCGCGCCTGTGGGGAGTATTCCCGGACGTAACGCGAATGGATCTTCGATGAGAAATGCAGCGGGGACAAGAATCATCGACGCGATGATGAATTGCAGCGCCGGCGCGACAAGCGGAGGAAGCCCGCGCAAGTTCTTCCGCGCATAGACGCCTCCGATACCGTATGAAAGGGAGGCAAGAAGAAATGCGAACATGCCCAACACATTCGTCCTGTCCGCTGAGAGTTTGAGCACTTCAGGAAGGAAGATCACGAGTACGCCCGTGAAACCGATGCCGACACTCGCCAGCGTTCGTGCGTCGAACCGCTCCTCGCGGATGAAGAGATGCGCGAATATGGTTGTGAAGATCGGTGTCGTTCCGTTGATGATGGCGGCGGATGCGCTGTCTGCATACTGCTCACCGATGCTGAACATCGCAAACGGAAATGCATTGGAGAGCAGAGCCATAACCGCAAGTTTCTTCCACAGCGCGACGTCCGTGGGAAGTCGCCTTCCGGTTGCACGAAGGAAGAGCCACATGAGTATCGCTGCGAGTGTGAGTCTCGATGCAGCAAGAGAGACCGGCGAGAAATCACGGAGCGCAATTTTGATGAACAAAAACGATGGCGCCCACATGGACGCCAGTAAAAGGAGCAGAACGACGCCTCGAAACATCACGTTCTAAGAGGGCAACTGCATCTCGAACACCTTGAAGAGGAATCCATAGATGTCGCTCAACTCTTCGATGACTTTCGTGGTCGGTTTGCCGCCGCCGTGTCCGGCCTTCATTTCGACGCGAAGAAGAATGGGATTTTTTCCGGAATCTGCAGCTTGCAGTGCAGCGGCAAATTTCTTCGCGTGGGCAGGAACGACACGATCGTCCGTGTCCGCACTGGTAATCAGCGTCGGAGGACAGCTTTCTCCCTGTTTGACATTGTGCAAGGGCGAATATGCATAGAGGAATTTGAAGTGATCGGGATTTGACTCTGCATTGCCATATTCCGGAATCCAGTAGCGACCGACCGTGAACTTGTGATAACGCAACATGTCGATGACCGGAACCTGGCAAACGACAGCACCGAAGAGATTCGGTTTCTGAATCATGCAGGCAGCAACGAGAAGACCGCCGTTGCTCCCACCGATGATTGCAAGCTTCTCGCTCGACGTGTAGTGATTCTCGATGAGCCATTCGCCGGCAGCGATAAAGTCGTCGAAGACGTTCTGTTTCTTTTCGAGCATTCCCGCGCGATGCCATTCCTCGCCGTACTCATCCCCACCACGGAGATTGACGAGCACGAATACTCCTCCGCTTTCGAGCCACAATGTTCGGGAAATCGAGAAGCTCGGAGTCATGGACTGGTTGAACCCGCCATAGCCGTACATCAAAGTCGGGTTCGAACCATCCGTCCGAAGACCTTTCTTGTGCGTGATGAACAAGGGGACACGCGTGCCGTCTTTCGACTTGAAGAAGACTTGCTTCGTCTCGTACTTCGTCGGGTCGAAATCGACCGCAGGAGGATACAATTCCGTCGCGCTTGACGTGTTCAGGTCGTATCGGTAAACCGTTGACGGATACAGGAACGACGTGAATCCGAAGAACATCTCCGGGTCATCCCATTTTCCGCTGAGTCCGAAAATCGATCCCGGCACTGGCGTTGGAATATCGCGAAGGAATGCACCGGAGGATTCATAGATTTTCAAGACGTGTTTGGCGTCCTGCATGTAACCGATCACGAGAGAGCGGTTGGCGATCGTACTGAATGAAATCGGATCTTTCGCTTCCGGTATGACTTCTTTCAAGGCTTGCGGCAGTGCCTTTACATCGAGCGAGACGATACGCCCACGCGGAGCAACGCTGTCGGTTTCGAAATAAAACACCGAACCGATGTTACCGATGGGTGAGAACTTCGCAATGCCCGGCTCGATCAACTGCGTGAACGCACTCTTGCTCTTTGTCTCCCGGAAATACACGCCGTTCCGCGGGTCGGTACCGTGCCAGACGTAGAGCAGCAGGTAATTTCCATCTTCCGTTATGATCGGTGAGAAGCCGAACTCCTTTGCATCCTGCCGCCCATAGACGAATACGTCCTTCGATTGCGGCGTGCCGACCTTATGCCAATAGACGCGATTGTAATTGGTTTCATCTTCTTTGGGAACGCTTCCCTCATCGGGGAAGCGATTGTAAAAGAACCCCGAGTTGTCCGGATGCCAGGCGATACTCGAAAACTTGCATCGCTTGAGAACGTCGTCGAAGTCCTTGCCGGTATCGATATCCCGAATGCGTATCTCCTGCCAATCGCTTCCGCTCGCGGATGTACCGTAAGCGATGAGCTTGCCATTCTTGCTGACCGATTGGTTCGTGAGCGCAACCGTGCCGTCTTCACTCAAGGTATTCGGATCGATGACAACCTTCGGCGCGGCATCGAGGGATTCCTGCATGTACAGAACGGATTGGTTTTGAAGACCGTCGTTCTTCGAATAGAAATAACGCCCTCCCTCTTTGTTCGGCACGCCGTACTTCGGATAATTCCAGAGTTTCGTCAAGCGCTCTTTGATCCTTTCCTTCTGCGAATCCGCAAGATACTTCGCGGTCAAATCGTTTTGAGCGTTTACCCATTCGATCGTTTCCTCTGATTCAGGATCTTCAAGCCACCGGTAAGGATCGGCGACCATGGTGCCATGGTAGTTTTCGATGATGCTGTCTTTCTTCGCCGTCGGATACATGTACTTCTCTGTTTCTTTCTTACCGCAACCGGTAACGAGTAATGCAGCGAGTGTGATATACTGAATAGCAGAA
>CAYUWG010000050.1:0-29764 GCA_964448285.1 uncultured Chromatiales bacterium | reverse complement strand
GTGCGGATGCGGGCGAACGGGTTGCACCCAACGAGCTTCATGTCGAGGCGGTAGGTTTGAATCTCCTCCCTCTGATTGTCCCCCCTCTTAATCTCCCCCCAAGGGGTGACATTCTCAGAACCCTTCTTAATCTCACCCCAAGGGGTGACATTCTCAGAACCGATGCCTTCGAGTGGAAAGTCTATCGTCTGTGTGTGCATGGTCTTCGTGAAAACGTAACTGATGCCGTCATTGCGGAAGTAGAGTCGCGCGCCGGGGGCGTTCGCGACAAAGGCAATTTCCGTTCGCAACTCGCCGCGTGTATCGACGATCTGCCCGCGATTTTCCTGAAAGCGAATACCGGTTTGCTGCATCATTTCATCTGCACGAAGAGTGGTTGATTTCTCTTTCGCGCGCAACGTAGGAAGAAGTGCGCTATCATCCAAGAGCTTGCGAGGTGGTGTATTTATGGTTCGGTTGGAACCGATAACAAAGCTGCACTTGACCCGCGTCTGATCGGAGACGGATACATCCGACGCAGTTTTCGTAGCAGCAATGACGAGTTGAGTCGAAAGAACGAGTGTGATTGCAACGACAAGTGATTTCATGATATCCTCCGGTTAGAGTAAACGGTGTTTTGAGTTGTGTTTTTCAACGATAGTCGAATCACGATGAACGATTCACCTGCAAAACAACGAAACCACTCCACCGAAAACATGAGCAAGAGGACTCAATTTCAATGAGTAGTAATACTCATTTCCTTCGCTTGTCTATCGTGGATGGTCAATGGCCGTCACTCTAAGCGAAGCTATCTCGCAATCTCGATATTGATCTGTCTTGAGAGATTGCTTCGTCGCTTCGCATTGACGACTACACATCTCGGGAAAGGTGCCGATTCGTTTCCTTCGAACATGAGCACCCCTCAAGCGGGGCTGTCTCTATCCTCGTCACGGTGAGCGTAGTCGAACCGCGACATGTCGTGCGCATTCATCCTTCGACTACGCTCAGGATGATGTTGTCGCTATTGGAACAGTCCCGTGTTACCAAAGTCCCCTTCCAGCCATGCATTCCTGCCATCACCCATCAGCCACCAGCCATCAACCATCAGCCATCAGCTATCAACCATCAGCCATCAACCATCAGCCATCAACCATCAGCCAACAGCCAACAGCCATCAGCCACCAGCCAACCGCAACCAGCCAGAATAGACTTGATTAGCTTTGCGTCCTTCCCCATATTGGCCGGCGATGATCAGCCGAAGGATTCCCATGCGTTTCACAACATTCATCTTCACAGCACTTTTCATAACCGGCGTTTCCCATGCACAGGACGGAATCGGCGTCGCGAAATACGCCGGCGAGTTCATGGCAACCGGCTTTGGAAGCCGCGCCCTCGCAATGGGCGGCGCGCATACCGCGGTCGCAAGCGACGTGATTGCCGCCTACTGGAATCCCGCGGGCATCATGCACCAGAAGTATCCCGAAATCGGACTCATGCACGAGCAGCGTTTCGGCGGCCTTGCGACTTACAACTACGGCGGCATCGCGTGGCCGTTCGGCTCGAAGTCCACACTCGCGCTTTCCATCACGCGGCTCGGCGTGGACGACATCCCCGACACGCGCAATGCCCTCATCGATCGTGACGGCGACGGTCTCCCCGATCCGAACGAGCGCCCCGACTACAGCCAAATCCGTTACTTCAATGCGGCAGATTGGGCCGCGTACCTGACGTACGCCTTTCGCGGTTCGGATCACATGAATCTCGGCATCAACCTCAAGATCATCCGTCGTGACCTTGCGGAAGGCTCGGCGATGGGCGTCGGCTTCGACGTCGGTGCGCAGTACCGCGTGACCGACGAATTTCTGCTTGGCGCAACGGCGCAGGACGTGACCACGACACTCATCGCATGGTCAACCGGCACGAACGAACTCGTCTCTCCGACGCTGAAGCTTGGCGCGGCGTATCGCGTCAGTGCGCTCGGCGGAACCGTCACGCCCGCGCTCGATCTCGACATGATGTTCGAGAACAGACAAACCGCTTCGACCGCGCACCTCGGCCCGGTCAGCATCAATCCGCGTTTTGGCGTGGAGTATGCCTTTCGCGATCTCTTCGCGCTGCGCGCCGGCTTCAACGACACGAAGCGGCTGACTTTCGGCGCAGGCGTCCATCTTCCCAAGCTCTATCTCGACTATGCATTCGGACAGAATGCGCTTTCGAACGAAGGCATCAGCGACGGCTTCAGCGATCCCTCGCATATCATTTCTGTCCGCGTCGTCCTTGAGGAAAAACACTTTCAACGACCCACGAACTAAACCATTCACTCACTACTTGCACACATGTTTTTCCTCTTGAACCGTGGGGCTCGCCTCACGGTTTTTCCTTTCATCGCCATTCTCATAACCGGCTGCGGAACGAAACAACGGTCGTCCGATGATGCTATCGACTCGACGGACGTCTATTCACTCGAAGTGCGCAAGGACCGCAAGTCCAAAGACCTCTACCTTCTCACGAGCGACACTTCGCCTCTGCCGGACGAACTGAAGGGAAGCTTCACGGGACTCGCGTACTTCAAGCCGGATAAATCGTACGCGTTTGAGACCGTGCTTCAACGCTTTCCCCAACCGGAGGAAGTCGTCATGGCAACGTCGAAGGACAGGCCGCGCCGAATGATTCGCATCGGCTATCTTCCGTTCATGATCGATGGCAGCGAACACCGGCTCCACGTCTTCATGCCCAAGGACACGAGCGATGGCGCGTACTGGTTCATCCCGTTTTACGATAAGACGAACGGCGAGAGTACGTACCCCGGCGGACGCTACATCGACATCGAGGACGTTGCGAGCGATACGACTTTTCTCGATTTCAACTATGCCTACAATCCGTACTGCGCGTACAACGAACGCTACGACTGTCCGATACCGCCTGAGGAAAATCGCCTGACGGTCGCGATCGGGGCCGGAGAGAAGTATGCCGGCAAGTAGCCCGAACTTCCGCGAGCCGGCGACGGCGCTTCTTTGCATCGTCATCCTGCTCGCAGCGGTGTTTGCCGGGTGCAGCGGCTCATCGGAAAGCGCCGCCGACGCGGTTGAGGTATCGTATCGCTATGCACCGAGCGCAGAAATGACGAGCGAATGGATATCGACGGCGAACGGCGACTTGAGCGTGCTCACTCCCGCGGGCTGGGAAGAAACCGTCGATCAGAAAAACGCACCGAACGTCGTGCTCTGGCTCGTGAAGGAGGACTACTCCGCATCGCTCTCGTTTACGCCGGTGAACATGGACCCGGCGTTGTATTCGGCGTTGAAAAAGGACGGCGTGCTTGCCGTTGCGAAAGTGAGTCTCAGCATGAAGAAGGACAACGCGAAGAAGCCCGTCACCGTCATTCAGCAGCCGGAGGCATTCGTCCTCAAGCCGCAAACGTTTGCCGCGTACGAATACACGATCGATGGAAGCCGGACGATCATTCGCGTTGTCGTATTCGACACGGGGAAGCGATTCATGGAGTGCGCGTTGCTGCCCGCGACGAACACGATTACGCCCGCGGAGAACCGGCGCTTGTTCGAGGCGCAACAATCCGTTCTCGCGTCCATGGTGGTGAAGTGATGCAGACCGAGCATGAGCGCTGGATGGAACAGGCGCTGCGTCTCGCGGAGCGTGCATTCGAAGAGGATGAAGTTCCTGTCGGCGCCGTCGTCATCAAGGAAAATCAGATCGTCGGTAAGGGCTACAACCAGAACGAGCGCCTCAAGGACCCCACCGCACATGCGGAGATCATTGCGATTACTGCGGCTGCAAACACGCTTGGCGATAAGCGACTCGAAGGCTGCGCGCTCTACGTAACGCTCGAGCCGTGCCCGATGTGTGCCGGAGCGATCGTCCTCGCCCGCATTTCCGTCCTCGTTTTCGGCGCGTTTGACCCGAAGGCCGGAGCGTGCGGAACGCTCTACAGCATTCCCGAGGACAAGCGGCTCAACCACAACGTGCACGTCATCCCCGGCGTACTCGATGGGAAAAGCTCGGCGCTTCTCAAGTCCTTCTTTGGCGCTGTAAGGCAAATACCGCGAGGTGAATAGCGCTCGTTCTTGCTTATGACGAGATCTAAAACAACACCCGAGTCTTAGGCATCAGTTTTCGCACTTTCTCAACTTCCTCTGCAGGCATTGGATTGCCGCGAAGGTCTCTCCTCCGAGGGTTATCGTCATAGTTATCCCTCACGAACCGCCATCTCCAGGCGTGATTGTCCTTTTACGTACCTGCCAAGCTAAAGAGCTGCCGATTTCACCTAAAAGGATGAAGGACGCTACCGTCAACGCATACGTCAGTGGCAGATTCGCATCCCTGAAAACATCGTTGAATAATCTGTTCAGAACGTTGTCGAAGGTGTGTGTCTCCATGCTCATCATGAAGTTACTGATGACCGCACCGGAACCACCGGAGATGGAGCCAATGCCAAAGGACCAATGCGATATGCGCATACCTGTCTTGCTGCGTTGCCAATAGTAAACCGTACTCGCAGCGAAGGAAGGGAATAATACACTCGCTCCGAAAAGAAATGTAAATACCTCAAAGCCAAGGCTTAGTCATGCGTCGTCGTATCCGGCTGTGGTGGCGGCGGCGGCTGAACGGGTTCTTCTTTCGTGCAGGAAGCGAATAACACGAACAAAAGCACGAAGAGAATTTCATGCAGGGAGCGGTGTGTCGAATATCGTTTCATCTCTTCAGAGGAAACGTGAGGAATCCTGAGGATAGATGCAAGCGCTCAAGCGCTGAGGGCACGAGTGCACGTAAGTAAGATCGAATCAACGAGGGGTTGTTTTCTCAGCCTTCGAAGCTGCCGCGAATTTCATCGAGTATGATGAAGTTCGCATCGAGCGTTTCGCGCGTCTGTGCGATGAGCGTAAGCGCTTCCTCGTGGCGCGCGACAAGGTCGGCAAGGAGGCGGCGCACCTGCGGGTACTCGCACTGGTCGCCAATCTCCCGATAGCGGAGGAGCGCGTTGCGTTCGAGTTTTTCTGCATTGTCCAACGCCGTGCATTCGCCTTTGCAGGTGTGCGGGCACCGTTGTTCGTCGTGGTCCGTCATGAGCGCCTCCGTTTCAAATCATGGGTGTGAGAATCTCGGTCACGAACGCTTCGCCCTTCTGCAGCGCGCGCTGGTTGACGTCGAGCAGGTGATGGTAGCGCTCCGGCAGAACTTCCGCGAGCGCCTTGATGATCGACTCGCGCAGCACGACTTCCTGAATGCTGAGGAAGGCGCCGAGCATCACCATGTTGCGGACTTTCGGATTGCCGAGTTCCATCATCGCGGTATCCACCGGGACGGGAACGATGGAGATGTCCGAGCGGGTCGGCGGCGTCACGATGACGCTGCTGTCGAAAAGGAGCAGGCCGTTCGGCTTCACGGCTTTTTCGAACTTATCCACCGACGGCTGGTTCAGCGCGATCACCGCATCGAACCGCGTGATGATCGGCGAGCTGATTTTTCTTTCGGAAACGATTACCGTACAGTTGGCCGTCCCTCCGCGCATTTCCGGCCCGTACGACGGCATCCAACTGACTTCTTTTTCTTCAAGCAATGCGGCGGTGGCAAGCGTCATTCCCATGGAGAGAACGCCCTGCCCGCCGAATCCGGCAAAGAGCAATTCGTGTGTCATATCTCACCATCCTTCTTCTGTGAATCGTGCGTGCCGTTGGAAGGCAACGGAAATCCTTCGAACGGCTTCACGAGTTTTCCCTCCGCCTTGATATCGCCGAGGGGATAGTACGGGAACATGTTTTCTTCCATCCACTTGTTCGACTCCAGCGGCGTGAGCTTCCAACCCGACGGGCAGTTGCTGACGACTTCGATCAGGCAGTAGCCCTTCTTGTCCCGCTGATAGGCGAATGCCTTCTCCACGGCTTTCTTGAAGAACCGTACCGTCTTCGGAGAATGAACCGCCTGTCGCGTGACGAAATAAGAACCGGGCAGCATAGCAATCAGCTCCGTGATACAGAACGGGAAGCCTTGTGTCTCCACTTCGCGTCCTGCGGGTGTCGTGCTGGTCTTCGCACCGATGATCGTTGTCGGCGCCATTTGCCCGCCGGTCATACCGTAAATGCCATTGTTGATGAACACGACGAGGATATTCTCGCCGCGCGCCGCGGTGTGCAGCGTCTCGCCCGTGCCGATTGCGGCAAGGTCGCCATCGCCCTGATAGGAGAAGACGTACTTGTCGGGCAGCACCCGCTTGATGCCCGTCGCAACGGCTGCGGCTCTCCCGTGTGCGGCTTCCTGCATATCGACGTCCATGTAGTGATACGCGAACACCGAACAACCGACGGGCGCAACACCGATGGTCTCGCTTTGAATGCCCATTTCCTCGACGACTTCCATCAAGACGCGATGGACGACGCTGTGCCCGCAGCCGGGGCAATAGTGGAAGCGCGCTTCCGTGAGCGTACCGGGTTTTACCCACACGCATTCCATTTCATCGATCGGGACTTGCGGCTCGTTCATAGCGACACTCCTTTCATTTCTTCCGGTGAATATTCATGAACCGGCAATCCGTTTTTCGCCTCCGTGATGAACGTGCGTCCCGGCAGCGCATCGGTCAGGTCGCGATTGAATGCGACGATCTTTTCGAGTATTTCTTCCGGCGGCGGAATGATGCCTCCCATGCGTCCGTAGAAATCGACCGGTACCGCGTCGCCGAGTCCTAAGCGAACGTCTTCGATCATCTGGCCGGTGTTCATCTCCGCGACGAGCGCTCCGCGAAGTTGATGCTTCAGCTTGCGGAGGATTTCATAGGGATAGGGATACAGCGTGATGGGACGAAGGAGGCCCGCTTTGATTCCCTGGCTTCTGGCAAGTTCGATCGCCCTCAGACAAATGCGCGACATCAACCCGAACGCGACGATGAGAATATCCGCGTCCTCGGTCTGTGTCAACTCGAAGCGTACGTCCTCTTCGTACATGCGCTTGTACTTCCGCTGAAGTTCGTGGTTGATCTGTTCCATCTTCTCCGGCTGGATGTAGAGCGATGTGATGATGTTTCGCGGACGCGTTGCCCACTTGCCCGTCGTTGCCCACGGCTTATCGGGGACGTGTTCCTTCGGATCATAATCTTTGAAGGTCACCTTCTCCATCATTTGCCCGAGAGCGCCGTCGGTCAGGATCATGACGGGATTGCGATACTTATCGGCAAGGTCGAAACCGTCATAGACGAAATCGGCCATCTCCTGAACGCTTGCCGGAGCGAGGACGAGGCAGTGATAGTCGCCGTGCCCGCCGCCTTTCGTCGCCTGAAAGTAATCGCCCTGCGACGGCTGAATCGTCCCGAGTCCCGGCCCTCCGCGATTGACGTTCGCGACGACACACGGAAGCTGTGCGCTGGCCATATACGACAACCCCTCCTGCATCAGGCTGATGCCCGGACTCGAGGACGTCGTCATGACGCGCGCACCGGCGCCGGAAGCGCCATAGACCATGTTGATCGCGGCCAATTCGCTTTCAACCTGCATGACCGTCATCCCGCGTTCGCGGGCGTATGTCGCGAGATACTCGATCACCTCGGACTGCGGCGTGATCGGATAGCCGAAGTAGGCGTTGCACCCCGCTCGAATCGCCGCTTCTGCGAGCGCTTCGTTTCCTTTCATCAATAGAACTTCACTCATGATGCTGATACCTCCACTGTTTTTTCATCGACCGTCAGCGTGATGTCGCCGTGGACTTCGCTGATCGTTGCGAGTTTCTCTTTCTTCTTTTTCCCTGTGCGATACACCGTGATAACCGCCTCAGGACAGACGAGCGCGCAATTGACGCAACCCGTGCAATTGTCCTGAACCAGCACGGCGAAATGATAACCTTGCTTGTTAAACTTGGACGACATTGCGAGACTTTCCTGCGGGCAGGATTCGATGCAAAGTTCGCAGCCTTTGCACGTCTCGACGTCTATCTTGACCGTGCCTCGAACCGAAGCCATGTTTCTATCCTGTTCTTTTGTTCAACGTCATTGATCGTTTTCCGCGATGAAGACCCGTGGTCTTCTCAGTCGAATTCTACGGATTTGAGCGTATTCAAAGAAGGATGTACGTCATGTTTATTCGGAGGAGAAATCCAGCTCCCGAATACTGCAGCCCCTTGCCCCTTCTACCATCGCCAACAACTGCTTCGCACAAGAGCAAGCTATTGATGGTTGAGTCCTTTCTCACTGAAAATCGATGGAATTAACTATTTGTACTCTACAGTGTAAGTGACATACGCGAGCTTTCAGAGCTATACCAAACTGGAAGCTCTTTCTTTTCCCCATCACTTCGACTCAGTGGCTCTCGGTTGCACCGCCCAACGGGAGTTGTTCCATATTGGCGGGATTCTTTTTCAAAGAAAGGTGATACCATGCGTATCAGAAACCTTTTGGGCTTTGCGCTTTTCGCAGCCCTGCTCTCAACCACTTCTCTGTACGCTCATACCGACCAGATTAAGGCATGCCTTAATCCCGACGGAAGCGTGACTTTTTATGCTGGAGTTGATGGGCCATGCCAGATACTTCCGTATGGCAGTCTCATTGTAAATGGGACTCCATATCCGTACACGGGATTTGTATCGAGCCCTCCGGCATGCGCAACCTATGGCGACCCAGCGCCGTGTGCTTCCGGCCTGATGGTTGCATGGCAGGTCGTGACTGTTCCCGGTCTTGCAGGCGGGTCATGGAATGTCTCAGCATCATGTACAGATTTTTGTACCGATTGCTACGCTTGCGGGTCGTCAACGATGACTTTCCCTGCAGTCGTCTGTGGCAATAACAATGACAAGACTATCATCTGTCATCAGACGAGCAGCGGAATGCAGACTCTCTGTGTTGCACGAGCATCCCTGCCGGCTCACATGGCACATGGCGACTACCTCGGAGCCTGCCCATCACCGAAGCTTTCGGCAGATGGTGCTGTGACGGAGTTCTACGTCTCACAGAACTATCCGAATCCGTTCAACCCGACTACGATGATCGAGTATGGCGTGCCCTTCGATAGCTTTGTCAGCCTGCGCGTATTCAACGAAGCCGGAGAAGAAGTCGCGACGCTTGTTGAAGGCTTCAAGAGTCATGGCAGATACTCAGTCGCTTTCGATGCGAGCAACCTTCCAAGCGGTACATACTTCTATCGCCTGCAATCAGGTCAGTACCTGAAGACGAATTCCATGACGGTCGCGAAATAATCGTCGGTTCAACAATAGGAGATTCAGTGGCTCTCGGTTGCACCGCCCAACGAGAGTTGTTCCATATTGGCGGGATTCTTTTCAAAGAAAGGTGATACCCCATGCGTATCAGAAACCTTTTGGGCTTTGTGCTTTTCGCAGCCCTTTTCGCAACCAGTTCCGCATACGCGCACACAATCCAGATCAAGGCCTGTGTCAATCCTGATGGAAGTGTGACGTTTTATGCCGGAGCGTACTATCATCCAAGCCACGCTGCACCACCATCAGGGGGAATTGTAGTGGACGGATCGAGTACGTACTACTTTACAGGTTATATCGCCGCAGGAGACCTCCCAGCTTGTGCGACATATGGAGATGCGGCACCCTGTTACACTTCTGGAGGCCCGGTGGATATTTGGCAGGTAGTTACCGTCCCTGGACTGGCTGCTGCTGGTGGTACCTATTCCATTCGGACGACATGCACAAACATCCTTGAATGTGATGCCTGCGCACCTCGTACGATGACCTTCCCTGCTGTCGTTTGTGGTAACAACAACAACAAGGTCATCATCTGTCATCAGACGAGCAGCGGTATGCAAACGCTTTGTGTCTCACCAAGCTCCTTGCCGGATCACTATGGTCATGGCGACTACCTCGGAGCCTGCCCATCACCGAAGCTTTCGGCAGATGGTGCTGTGACGGAGTTCTACGTCTCACAGAACTATCCGAATCCGTTCAACCCGACTACGATGATCGAGTATGGCGTGCCCTTCGATAGCTTTGTCAGCCTGCGCGTATTCAACGAAGCCGGAGAAGAAGTCGCGACGCTTGTTGAAGGCTTCAAGAGTCATGGCAGGTACTCAGTCGCTTTCGATGCGAACAACCTTCCAAGCGGTACATACTTCTATCGCCTGCAATCGGGTCAGTACCTGAAGACGAATTCCATGACGGTAGCGAAGTAATCGTCGGTTCATCGAAAAAGGAAAGGCGGGCTTGGCCCGCCTTTTTTTTACCGTGAATGGAGGATGCTCGTCAGTTCACACTGTCCTGCGGCTTCGTGAACTGAACATTAAGCGTGACGTTCACTTCTTTTCCGATGACAAGCCCGCCGGTTTCAAGGAGAGAATTGTACGTCAATCCGAAGTCGGTACGGTCTATCGATGTCGCTGCTTTGAATCCCTGGCGGATGTTTCCCCAAGGGTCCTTCTGCTGTCCCGTGTGCGTGGCGTCGAGCGCAACGGGTTTCGTGACGCCGTTCATTGTCAGGTCGCCAATGATGCGATACTTGTTGCCGGAAGCCTTTTCGAACTTCTTGCTCACGAACGTGATGGTCGGGTTTTTCTCCGCATTGAAGAAATCTTTCGTCCGGAGATGGGAGTCGCGTTTTTCATTACCGGTGTTGACGCTCGCTGTTTTGATACTCACGGCAACGCGACTGTTCGCGAAATCGCTTCCGCTTTGTTCCAGCGTACCGGAAAAATCGTTGAAGCCGCCTGTGACTTCCGTCAGAACCATATAGTCAACGGCGAAGCTGATCTTCGTGTGCGCAGGGTCGATGGTCCACGTGGATTTCTGCGCGTACGCGAACGTCGCGGTGAGGAGGAGGGCAAGTGTGAGAATGTGTTTTTTCATGAGTGTTCCTTTATGAATTGAGTGATTGAAATCGTTCGTTTTCGGGAAATCGCGAGTTGAATCAGGCAGCCGTTTCGCCCGCAAGGATTTTCCAGCCGGCGTGCCAGTTGTAATCGTAGCGCATCGAAAGCCCGATGAGGAGAACCATCATCTGTTCGAGCGTGCGGCTTGCCTGGAGTTTTCCGGCGATCAGCGGATTGAATCCTGCATCGCGGACAAGTTCGCTGACGGTGGAGACGGCTCGTTCGTCATCGCCGGCGATGAAGCAATCCACGACCGACCCGCCGATCTTCGGCACATCGAAGTCTGCCGCAAACGTCGTGTTGAACGCCTTGACGACGAAGGAATTCGGGAGAAGTCGCGCGAGTTCTTCTGCCGCACTGCTGTCCGAAGGCGTGACGAGACCGTCGTAGGTGTCGTTCAACGGGTTGGCAATGCTGATGACGATTTTCCGTGAGGCAACATCGCGAATTCTTTCAGCGACTTCCGTCTGTTGGCTATACCAGACTGCTGGGATGATGATGTCCGCTTCCCAGCTCGCTTCCTTCGAGCATGTAATCGCCTCCATATCTGCGTGAGGTGTTGCCGCACGAATGGAATCGAGAAGCTGATGGAGTTTCTTTTCATCGGGGTCGATCAGAAGCAACCGGTGCCCGACTTTCGCAAGGCTTCTTGACAAAGCAGAGCCCATGTTTCCGGCCGCGCCGATTATGGCTATTGTCTTTTGCATGTGGTGTCCTTTCATATCTTGTGAATGCATCATTTTTTCCACATGCAATCTGCACATGAAGCGTCCCTCGCTCCATTGACACACGATAGGAAATAGTCTTGATCTCTGTTAAGGAAAGACCCGCACACCAACTCCCCTAATGCCTTTAAAAGAAAAAAGTGGAGCCTTCACCACTCCACTTCACATCTTCACCTCTTTACTTCTTTACCTCTTCACCTCTTTACCTCTTCACCTCTTTACCTCTTTACCTCTTCACCTCTTCTCCGCAATCACCTTACGGATGCGGCTCAAGGATTCTGGTGTGATGCCGAGATAGGATGCGATGTGACGCAGCGAAACGCGTTGTGAAATATTCGGATGCGATTCGATGAAATTGATGTAGCGTTCCTCCGCTGTCGCGCAAAGGCTCAACCCGACCCGTTTTTGTGTGGCAATCAAATTCGCTTGGAGCAACAAGCGAAAGAACCGATCGAATTTCGGAATGTCGTCGCAGAGACGTTCCAGTGATTCCGAATCGAGCAGGAGGAGTTCGCAATCTTCAAGAGCTTCAATAGCGAGACGTGAAGGTTCACCGGTCAGGAAACTGTTCATGTCGGAAATCCACCAGTCTTCAATGGCAAACTGCATGACGATTTCGTTTCCCTTTTCATCGACGGCAAAGGCGCGCAAGCATCCTTTCTCGACGAAAGCGATTTGCTTGCACGCATCGCCTTCCTGGAGGAGAAAACGTCTCTTGCGCAGTTTTTTCGGTGTGAAATAGGACGTGCAGGATTCGAACTCCTCTTCCGTGAGTGCGATCCGTCTGAGAACATGTGTACGCAGCACTTCGAACATGGCGTGAATATCGCGATACCTTGCGAACAAAGCATGTCGTTCGCAAAACGAAGTTGAGCTTATGCTCATCAGTCGGGGACTTCGACTCCGCTCAGGATGACGAGGGTAGGGGACACATGGCTCTTACACGAGCGGGAATTCCATTCTGAAAACCGAGCCTTCACCTTTCTTGCTCTGTACGCTTACCGTGCCTCCATTCAATGCCACGTAATTCTTCACAAGCGATAGGCCCAGTCCTAAGCCTTGATACGAGCGCGTGTAACCGGTGTCTTCCTGTGTGAATGCCTGGAACAGCTTCGGAAGGTACTCCTCCGAAATGCCGATACCCGTATCACGAACTTCGACGCAAGCACGGTCCTCCTCTTTGAAAAGCGCTACAATGACTTCACCGGAATTCGTGTACTTGATGGCGTTATCGATGAGGTTGATGAGCGCCTGCCCGAACGTGTATTGATCGATACGCGCGCGGATCGGTTCTGTTGGATGGCTTACGCTCAGCCGTATTTGTTTCTCTTCCGCATGCACCAGTAGCTCGTGAACGATGGACTGAACCGTCGGTGTAAGATTATCCACGCGATGATCGAGTTTTGCCATACCCGTCTGAAGACTCGTGAATTGAAGAACGTTATCGACTGTCCGCATAAGTCGCTTTCCCGCGCTCTCGATGCTCATGAAGAACTCTTCCTCGTCACCCTGAATTCTGTCAGCCATGACATCCTTCACGAGACTCGAGTAGCCTAAGATGACGTTGAGCGGCGTGCGAATTTCATGTGTCATATTCGCGATGAACAGTTCTTCGTATTTCAAAGCCATCTCGAGCTGTTTATTCGTTTCTTTCAGCGTAGTCTCTGCAAGTTTCCTTTCCGTGATATCCCTGAACGCTATTACCGCCCCTATCAGTTTTCCTTCATCGAATATCGGTGAAGAGAAATACTCAACCGGAAATGCGGTTCCATCTTTCCGCCAAAAAATTTCGTCATCGATACGATACTCCCTGCCCTCTGTGATTGTCTTATAGATCGGGCAATCGTTAAGCGGATAATCGCTTCCATCCGACTTTCTGAAATGATGATTATCGTGCATCACCCTCCCGGTCAATTCTTCCACCCCATATCCAAGCATCTTCGCTGCGGCTTCATTGACGAATGTCGCCTTACCTTCGAGATCGAGGCCATAGATTCCTTCGCCGGTGCTATGAAGGATCTGGGTGTTCTGGAGATGCAGAAGCTTTAGCTTTTCCTCCGCTAACTTCCGTGCAGTGATGTCCTTCGCGATACCACCCATTTGAACCGGTTTCTTATCGTGATCATAGATGAGTGATTTGCGATCGAGCAACCATCGGATACTGCCATCGGGGCGAACGATCCGATATTCCGCGGTGGACTTCCCTTGTTCGATGAGCATCTTGTGACTTTCCTCCGCAATCTCACGATCCTCAGGATGGACTACCTCAAGCCAGAGATCGGGTTTTTCCCTGAATATCTCCATGGGAAATCCATAGACTGACTCGAACGAGTTGTTCACGTCTATAATCTGCTTACATCCGAGTTCGGCAGTCCACACGATATCGTTCAACTCCGAGACGAGGCGATTGAATCGCTCGTTGCTTTCGCGTAGCTGTTCTTCAGCCTTTTTCCGGTCGGTGACGTCAAGAACTACGCCTGCCACACGGTCGTGACCGAACTCGTTGGTGTAGTGCCTTCCCGTGAACCAGATCCATCGTATCTCTCCATCGACGCGACGGATGGGACACTCGTATGTCCATCCCGTTCGTGATGCAGTCGCTTCCGCGACCATTGTCCTGATCGGTTCATGATATTCGGACAGCGCATGTTTGAAAAAGTCATCGAGAGTCCATGACGGAAGCAATGCTTCATATCCGAAGATGCGGTCATGTTCAAGAGAGCGATACGCCGTATGGTCGGTCAGGTCAAGGTCCCATGCGCCGATGTTGCATGCCTGCAAAGCGAAGTGCAATCTCTCTTCGCTGTCGCGGAATGCATCCTCAGCCTCTTGCCGCTTTTTTTCCCTCGCCATTCCATTTAGAGCGAAAGACGTATCCATTGCGATCTCTTCGAGCAGGAGATGCTGTTCTCTATCGTCGAAGAAATCCGTGTCGGCAGCGAAAAGCATCAGCAGACCGGTTACTTCGCCTTCAAATCGAAATGGGATCGCAGCGGCGGAGTGGTAGATGCTCATCATGTCCGCTTCGCTCCAATGCCGGAGTGTCTGTTCCTTATGAATGTCATTCGAATACGCGATCTGACCATTGGCTATCGCCTTTCCAACCAATCCATCTCTGAAGGGCGCTTCCCGGAAATTGATTTCGCTGAACGGAAGACCGTCTGTCGAATCTCCATAGATGGAGACTCGAGTGACCTGTCCTCTTTCGGCATCGATGATACCGACCCAGGCAAGCCCGAACTTTCCATATTCAACAGAAACTCTACAGATGGATTCGAACAGTTCGTCACGGTCCTTGACGCGGACAATCGTTTGGTTGACCTGGCTGAGCGTCGCATATAATCTCGTGAGATGTTGAATCCGCAGTTCGTCCCTTTTTCTATCGGTAATATCCTGCGATAGAATGAACAGCCCTTCGGGCACCGGCTCGATGCTTAACACGAACCAACCCTTGCTTCCATCGGGATAGATGAATTCGTTTTCCATCCGGTGCATCAGGCGTTCATCCATGCACCGTTTCATGATGGAAAACAGTTCCGTTTGCTCGATGCCGGGATAAGCCTCCATCATCGTTTTCCCGAGAAGGTTGCCGACGGTGGTTTTCCCATGCTTCGCCGCTGCATCGTTCAGGTAGAGGTAGAACCAATCCCGGCTGATGATCTGACATCCTTCTAAAAGATTTTCGAGCGTCGAATGAAAGCGTTGTTCACGTTGGCGCAGGCGTTCATGCATCAGGCGTGTCTTCGATGAATGTTGCCGCACGAGCAAAAAGATGAGCGCTGCACTGAGAACGACGAACAACCAGCCTTTGTAGGTTTGAATTGCCGAAAGGGTGATCGTTCCCGATACCGATGCAGCGAGTTTATCTGAGAAAAAGATCCACAGGCATCCGAAAAGGGCGTAGAGGATTGCAATGCGGTGTTCCGGTTTCATTTCGGCGAGCTTCATTCCAGCCTCCTTGTTGTCATGGTTGGACCACAAATGATTCCTGAAACGGTCTTCTTCAAATGGGAATTCTTCCTTTGATCAATGCTTGCGTTCGGATTTACCATGCCTACCTACCTTGCGAGGTTGCGATACTCTCAGTGACAAAAAAACACTTTCCTAAAACTATCACAAGTGGAAAGGAAGAGTCGATGCTAATTCTGACAATGGAAATACTCCTGTGCCACAACGTTGCATCATCGCCGCTTTCAACGCAGCGCATAGCTATCTCGATCGTAGAGCAGCTTACTTCGAGAGTATCACGCGCTCAGTATCGACGATCTTTCTGTCGATCAGAAGAAGAGCCGTATAGGGGCCGCTTGGCAAGTGATTCATTTGAAGTGAAACGCGCTGAATTCCCACGCGGCGATACTCGGCCGGCAAACGAAGAACTTCACGACCAAGCATATCCTGAAGGATGATCTGTACATAGGCATCCTTCGCAAGTCGATACTCTGTGAAGACAGTCCCTGACGAGGGATAGGGATGAACCGATAAAATCACGGCGTCATCGTGAGGGGGTTCATTGGCGGACATCATGATGTCCGATTCAACCGTTCCAATCGAGGGGAGATTCTCGTCGATCCATGCGAGGCGGTCACGAAGCCATGTTTTGAGGTAATCGATTTCCTCAACATACGTTTCACCCGCGAAGGCATTCGGCCAGACGTATTGGCCGAGAAGCAACCACCGCTGGAAGTGGCGGTCCTTCGCTTCATCGAGATGCAACGCAAGGGAATCGATTCGACTGTTGATGCGTGCATCGCTCAATGTCGATTGCCGGAGCGAATACCAGCGGTTTTGGAGGCGGTTGACGAATGCCGTGTCCGTCAGTAACACACGCCACCAATAGGGGATTCGCCCCATATGAATGCGCCAGCCACTCGTCCAAGTCCCGCCGTTGAACCATGCATTTCCATATGCAATGTTGAAATCCCACACAGGCCCGGCTTTCAGTTTCCCTCCACGGCTGTTGCGATCCTTGTGCAAATGGAGACTCGCGGTGTAGCCATCAACGTTGTTCGCCAGTTCATTGATGAGGATATAATCGACAAAGGAGTCCGCATCGATCATGGATTGATATCCGCGCGTCGGATGGAAAAAGTCCGGGCGACGCATCGCATCATCGAAAGTGCCGATGAATGTCCGGATGTAATCCTCCTGAACGGGCGTGATTTTTTTCGAAGTCGGATACACGAACCAATAGGTGAAATACCCGGTGTGATCGAACGTCGCCGCGAAGCCTTTATCCCAAGGCTTCACACTATGGTCGATGCTGAGAATATATCCACCGGTCACTGCGTCCCCGACCTCGTCATCAGGTGTCATCTTCCCGATATTCACTCTGTTGCGGTCGCGTTTTATGCTTTCCTGCAGCGCGTAAACCCCTTCATATCGTCCATCGATCACGAGCTCGCAAAACCGCGTCCGGCTCGCGTACCGTCCCATCTCACGAGCGATTTCATAGGTAATCGTATTGCGGATCAGAGATTTGTCTGCATAAGGAGCATACAGAATCCACTCGTGCTCGCTTGGGAAATCCATCAACGACACGTTCACTTCATCGCCGGATTCATGAACCGTTTTGAACAAATACTGCTTCTGGAGATAATCGAGCGAGGAGTTTCCACGCAGTTCTATCGTGATAGGCCCGTGATAGTCGGTGAACGGATCAGTGAGGAAGTTGCGCTGTCCTTCCGTTCGAATGATGCCCATCTGCGCCGGGACTTTCGGCTCATCCGGTATGGGTGTACCGTCGGTGGTGAGTACGACAATCGGCAGGTTTGACGAAGCGAACTCGACATCCTGCGCAATATTTCTCGCTGTGAGAAGTATCAGCAAGGAGAAAGCGAGAGGGGAGATAGAGAGAGTGCGCAGCATCATCCGGGGACAACGGGGTATTCGATCAATTCATCCGCATGATAGGAAAAACATCCTGGATGTGATAGCGCTGTCGCAGGAGCGACTCGTTGTCGATCGGACAAAAACGCGAGGCTCATTCCACCGCGAATTCATCAAGCGGCCTGAGGCCGAACGCTTTTCTGTTCGATGAATCGCTTCATACCTTCCTCGTAGAAGAAAGCGTTTTCACCGAATGCGGGCTTCAGATCATCGAGCCAACTTGCGTCCAGGTCATACTTCGCGAAGAAGGGTCTCCCGACCCAATCCGGAATGCGCCCTTGAAGGAAACGGAGCGCGAAAACTTTCTCCCCATGCACTTCCGTGACGCCCATCACCTCGACCTTTCCCGGCGTGGCGGACATGGACGGACCGCGAACAGTGCGCGCCAATCCGGCAACACGCTTGTATGCATCACGGAAAATCTTGTACGCTTCGCCTAACGGCACTTTGAAATACTCCTTCGCACCCGTATCGCGTTCGACGAACATGTAATAAGGAATAATCCCCAAGCGGACCTGCTCGCGCCACATCAACTCCCACACCGCAGAAGAATCGTTGATATGTCGAAGCACCGGCGATTGACTGCGGATGACTGCGCCCGTATCCTGAATTCTGCGGATGGCCTCACGGGCGATCGGCGTTTCGAGTTCACGATGATGGTTGTAATGCGCCATGACCGCGACCGATCGTCCGCTTGAGATGATCCGATCGAGCAGTCTGAGCAAGTCGTCCGCATCGGGGTCAGTAACGAAACGCTGCGGCCAGTATGCAAGCGCCTTCGTTCCAAAACGGATCGAATGAATCTGATGCAAGCGCGGATCGAGAAGCGGATCTACGTATGCAGTGAGTTTGTTCGTCTTCATCACCATCGGATCGCCGCCGGTGAAGAGGACGTTCGTCACTTCAGTATGTCGGAGAAGATATTCCTTCAGTGTGTTCGCTTCCTTCGAAGCGAAACGCAGGTCATGCATCCCGACGAACTGCGCCCATCGAAAGCAGAACGTACAGTAGGCATGACACGTCTGTCCGGCAGCGGGGAAAAAGAGCGCAGTCTCACGATACTTGTGTTGAATGCCCTCAAGCAGCACGCCGTCCATCGTCGGAACGTTCAACGTCATTTGCCCTGCGGGGTGCGGATTGAGCGTCATGCGGATGCGGTTCGCCTCGGTCTTCACTTCTTCGTGCGTCGCATTTCTTCGCAAGAGGTTGGCGATGGAAGTAAAATCCTTTTCGTCGAGCATTCCCCGTTGTGGAAAGGTGAGTTGGAAAATCGGGTCGGCAGGAATGTCAGTCCAGTCGATCAACTCGTCGGCGACGTATCGGTTCACTTTGAAGGGAAGCACATGCGAAACGACCTCCATATCGAACTCCATGTCCTTAGGAAGCTTCCCGATCTGCGGGACCTGATCGAGTCTTGTAAACGATTCATAGCGCACATCGGCGGTATTCCCTGGAGTGATGGTGATGCCATCATGCGTTCGATTCATCTTCGAACTCCTTTTTGTCTCGTGATACTCTTATTGTTCGGGAATGACGGCTAACGCTGTACCCCGTCAGGTACAAGCACTACGTGCTTTCGTCATAAACAAGATAAAACCTTTGGGTAAAGATGCAACCCTATAAGGAAGATTTTTTACACTCACGGAAGGTTCTCCCAAAAGGTCATCTCTGCGGGATCATGAGATTCGCTCTTCTCGCCGGCGCCTTCTATGTTAGCTCGTGTCGTCAAGTGGTTTATGAAACTCGTAGGAAAGGAAAGTTAGTCCTTGCATCTGTGTCCAGAACTCCTCAAGTTCCATAAGAAGAGTACCGCAGGATATACGATGCACAGATTCATACTTCATTTCGCGTTGGCTTCACTTCTCATTCTCACTGCTACCTGCACGAAAGAAGAACCCGTGCAGCCACCACCAACAACAACAAATCAACCACCCGACACGACGAGCCATGACTTCATTTGGCACTATGATACAATCGGGACTTCTGCCGCGATTTTCGACATCTATGCTATCAACGACACCGACGTCTGGGCTGTGGGAGACATACGAACACCCCAGACATATACGCGAGATTCACTCGGGACACTCATTCAGCCGTACAATGGTGCACGGTGGAATGGAAAGAGATGGGAACTGATTCGGATTGCTGAAAATGTGGCTCCATTTATACCTATAGAAAGCGTCTTCGCTTTTTCCAGGAATGATGTGTGGTGCGGGAGTACCACACCGCATCGTTGGAATGGGGTTTCGTGGAGATGGTATTCCGTTGCTGGCGGCTTTGACGGATGGATACGAGTGATTTATGGCGTCAGTCCCAATGAAGTGTATTTCGCAGGTACGAACGGGGCGCTGGCATATTTCGACGGAAGCACGGTGCGAAAGATCGTCACCAACCTCCAACTCGATTTCAACAGCATCGCCAAAGGTCCGGACGGGCGAATCTACGTCACAGGTTACAAAGACAATACTGGAGAGGACGGCTACATTGCGTTAGAGAACAAGGCAGTCGTTGGAACGTGGATTTCGATGAGACCGTGGGTCATCCGCTCGGATTCCGTCTCAGGACCGGTGCAGCTCGTGTATGGCTCGAAGGATTCTCTTCTCTTCGCGATGTTAGACGGACGCTTCTACACGACGACTTCCCCGCCGGTCCCTGCGTTTATGCGCGACATCCGTAATTACATCCCGAGATGGGGAAAACCTGAGGCGATCGCGGGGACGGCCTATAACAATGTTTTCATAGCGGGGCACTACAGGAGCCTGCTCCATTTCAATGGGTCATCGTGGACACAGATGCATTTCTACGGCGAATCGGGCATTTTCTACGGGGTAGCCGCGTATGGGCGACACGTCTTTTGCGGGGGACTTCTGAATTTCATCTATCGGGGTGAAAGGATTGGTAAATAGCCACTCGATCCCACTCAGTTTTCGAATCACTCCACGATGACGAGACCAATTGCATGTTCATGGTATAGTAAAATGATTCAGGACAAACTCCTCAAGTTCCATAAGAAGAGTACCGCTGGATATACGATGCACAGTTTCATACTTCATTTCGCGTTGGCTTCACTTCTCATTCTCGTCGCTTCCTGCACGAAGGAAGAACCCGTGCAGCCACCACCTCCTCCGCCGCCACCACCGCCGCCGACAGAGTCGGACACGACGTCACACGATTACACGTGGGAGACCTATACTATTGGAGACGCAAGTACGCTTCTTTTCGATGTTTTCGCAGTAAATGATAGCGATGTGTACGTGGTAGGTGAAATTTACATCGTCGATTCAACGGGCAGGCTGGAAAACAATCTACGGAATGCTGCCCATTGGGACGGGAAAAGCTGGAACATCATGAGGATCAAATACGGCTGGCAAGGTGATTCTGGACAGGCAAGTATGAGATCGACTTTTGCCTACGGATCTAAGGATGTCTGGGTAGGAAGTTCTCTACCTCAGAGATGGAATGGGAGTAAATGGATAGGTTACGAAATGCCTGGAGTACAACCGGGATGGGTTAATGGCCTCTTTGGTCTAAGGACCAATGAACTATTTGCGGTGAACTCAACGGGGTTTTCGTCTTTCTTCAACGGTACTGGTTTTCAAAAACTTGAAACAGGCACGACACTCGAATTGACGGACATCTACGGAAATGAAACGGAGATTTGGGCTGTGGGAGGTAAACCGCATATCGACCGAGGCGTAGTGCTTTTGAAACGAGAAGCATCATGGGAGAAGATCGATTCCTTGAGCGACAATGAAAAAAAGTCGGTTAGTACAGTCTGGTGCGATGAGAAGGGAATGCTGGACTCCGGATTCATCGCTTTTGGCGGTTGGGGAATATGGTATAGGGACACTACGTGGAAAAAGCCACCCTTGAGTGTGCTCAATGGGGGCCAACCATTCGGAGAACTTTTTATCAATTCCATCCGGGGTACGAACAGAAACAACGTCTTTGCCGTTGGAGATTACGGAATCGTCGTTCACTATAACGGTAAAAGCTGGCACTTCTATAAGGAGTTGTTCAAATTCTGGGGTACGCGAATCTATAGTAGTGTTTCTCTTACGAAGAATAAAGTTTATATCGTCGGTCAAGAGGATGGACGCGGAATTATAGTCATTGGAACGAGAAGATAAACGGAGATAACAATGAAATCTTTGTTGATAAGTATTGTGATGTGCGCGATTTCGATTGAGGCAATTTGTCAACCTTCCACGGGAAGTTGCAAAATAGGAGCCGTTGAGGTTTGGATTTGCGTAAACAACCTTCCACCCTCAGCTACAACATTCACAGCGACTCTTCGTGCTATTGCAGACCCGGAAGATCCGGATCAGAATGTGTACGTATGGGACGAGAATGGGTATATCACAAGTAGTTATGACATTGTCCAATACACGGGTACACGAAACGATAATGGTATTGCTTGTATCGCATTTGAATGGGTGATGTCTCAGGATTCCCCATTTCCTATTTTTGGTTGCGGCCTTTATCGACTCGAATTAGTCGGTTCATCGGGATATTCGTATTGTGATCTGGACTATCGAAAGGTACATATTCCGGTAACAGGGTGTCCGGATATATCGTTGAATTACGATTATATTACAGGTAAGATATAGCTGCAAAATAATTACTGTGATAATTCTGGACCGCAGAAGAACGGAGTAACTATTACGCCGCCATGCGGTGACCCTGTTACCTTTCACTTCCCACTGAGGTTCAAAAACCTCTTTCACGAAAATGTTAACACATACTCAGATAAACAGGTGGTTGTTAACGATGATTGTACCAATAAGGTAAACTCCGGTGATCAATACTACCTCCCTTTTGCTTGGAATGATAACGTAAAGATGCGGCCTGACATTGATAAGTACTGGTCAGTTCAGGGTTCCAGCACGAACTGGTTTAAGTTTCTCTATTGGAGAAATGACCCGTCGTTATTCGAGTTTAACTATATCTATCAAGTTAAAAAGTCTCTGACATTGAAATCGAATTTCCATCCAGGAAAAGATGCAACGTTGAGTGTTCTTATAGAGCAGGTTGCGAATCCAATGGATGCTATCGCAGACATGTTTCTGAGAGATCCATGGTATGTAACGTATAATGGTTGCGTTGCTCAATCACCATACACGTTTCGGCCTGTTGGGATTTCTTTCTCAGGAGAGAACATCGGGCCAGCAAGTTACGGTGGTGGGATTTTCCTTGATAAGGGTGGTGATATTAGATTTCCCGTTTCTCCCTACTATACGCTCCGCGCTTCTAAGTATCTTAACGGCTATTGGTTATTAAATCACAAGTGGCCAGCTACAAATTTTTAGATAGGTGATCTTATTTTCGACAACTGGGTCATACAACCTTCCTCATCAGTACTCATTGGTAACGATCCCCTCAACGACCAAAACCACCCAGCCTACCCGGATAAAGAGCAGTACGATACAAAGGCTATCATCTTCAATGAAGATAATGCACAGATTACTGGATCTTACAAAGCTCACCGCTTATCCAACAAGCCAGCCAGCGAAACGGAATCCAACAGTCCCACCAGTCCAAACTCTCAGAGAAAAATAGACGTGGCAAATAACATCCCAGATCCACCTCACATTACCGTCTATGAAAGCATGGGTGAGGTATGGTTGAAAAAATCAACGGATCAGGGTCTTACATGGTCACCTGAGTTGCGTTTATCTTCCGGCTCTGGAGGAGCTTTACATCCATCGATATCAGCCTCTGTAAATGAAGCGGTAATAGTTTTCAATGAGGGCGAATCCATTGTTGTTGGTAAGTATTTGAATGATGTATTTACACCTTTCGATTTTTCAATATCGTACTTTCCGACTCCAAACGCAGCTCCTGTCATTGCACACAATAGTATGCTCGGTATCACATTTGTCGTGTACGAGGCACAGGATATTCTTCATCCCGATTTGAGCTTAGCATATCTTGTGTTTGACCAAGGAAATATTATCATGCAAGATATCGTTCCTCTCATGCCCGGTATGATTGCAGAACGTCCATCGCTTTCCAATGACGGTGGCAATGCGTATGAAATCGTTTGGTTTACAAACGGTGAAATATGGCAAAAAGCAGCATACCTCTTTCCTCCAACGGGCATTGCATGGTCGATCATTACACCGCTTCCGTTACTTGGTGACGTCGCTGTAGGCGCCCCGTCCATCGCTCCGTATCAACCGGGTGCAGCGCCGAACAACTTCTCTGCGGTTGTGGCAAATGAAGCATTCGGCAATGACCATAACAAGCTCAACATCAGCATAAAAACGTACAATGGCTGGTCGCACTTGCAGCAGTTTTTTAGTTATATGTGGATGGAGCGCCTCTGGGCGCCGTCGGTCAGCAGCCTCGCCACGCAGGCCTGCGCCGGCGCCGTCGACAACATTCGATGCGCGTTCAACCTTTCCTATCCGTCCCAACCGGGTGTTCACGAGATTTTCGTACTCGCGCTCAACTGCGGGTCGTGGTGGCTGACGAGCGATGTACAAGTGGCGAACGCATTGCATCCATCTACCGTCGCATTCCCGGTTCCCGGTCTCGGGATGGATATCTTCACGAAATTCGATTCACCGAATATCCCGCAACCCCTCGTCGGTTTGGTTAATGAGGTTGCCACATCGAAGGATCTTCTCAATAAGACTACGGCTGCCATATCGCTCAATCGTTCGAGAGAACTTATTCTCAGTCGCGATACAACGCTTGTCCGGTTTGGTCTTGGCGACATACACCTGCTTGCGAACAGAAACAAATCACGCATATCGTGGGCGCGCGGTTTCGATACGTTGATCGTTGGAAAGACGATCTCCGTCGAACAGGACTATAGAACTGCACCCTTCACGCTGGCGACAGGGAGTGTATTGAAGTACGTTCAAAGAGACGGTCGCCGTGGTCACAATGCATTTCCATCAGGTTTGGATTTGAAGATTCAGGTCCTTGACGCGAATACGAACGCAGTGCTTACGACACTTGGGCAGCATCCTGTGAATAATATAGCACAAGGACGAAGAGTACTGACCTCGAGCTTTGCAATGCCGCAATTCGTCGGACGAGAGATCTATCTTCGAATGCAACTCATCGGCATAGACAGCACCGTATCCTTGTACGGAGTCGATTACTACAACCTCGACCCAAACTCTCCTATCGCATTTCCAAAAGACGAAGCAGAGGAGTTTGTTGTCACTACATTGCCTCAGTCCATGACTCTCGAACAAAACGCACCGAATCCATTCACGTCTGCGACGGACATCTCCTTTTCAATCCCTCTGCCTGCCTGGGTTCGGCTTGTCGTTTATGACAACCTTGGGCGTGCGGTTAAGACGATTATCGATGGAGAGCGTGAAGCCGGGCGACACACGGTAACATTCAATGCGAGCGACCTACCAAGCGGTATGTACGTCTATCGGTTGGAAAGCGGCAGCGAGAAACTCACGCGAAGAATGTTCATTGTAAAGTGACTATTCCATAGTCGTCAACGGTATTACCCAACGAAGAAGCTGATACCTTCGCGTGATCGGTGAAATCCGCGTAGGGGTAAATCCTTTTTTCCCATTCCAAGATTCTGTAGAATGATAATCGTCTGAGGGTTCACTGTACCTTCCTTCCCATGATGCACGATCCACTCTCAACGGTTTCAATCAAGTACAAGCTCGCGGCGGCGTTCGTCGGGGTGTGTCTCGTTGCGTTTGGCGTCGGCGGGTATCTCGTCTCAACCTCCGCACGCGACGCACTGGAAAAAGAAATCACGATGCGCTTGCAGTCGCAGGCGTCCGGCCTTTCGAACCTCCTCGATTCCTACCTCCAACAGCTCGCGCGCCGCACCGAAGACTTCGCCTCCGACGGCTACATCCGCGAGCACACGCAACGGCTCATCGAACTGCCGATGGAACGGCAGAGCGCTATACGCTCGTCGCTTGTCACGCATCTGACGAAGAACAAATTTCCGCTCATCCCCGGCATCCGGGACCTCGTCGTCTATGACGACCGGGGGAACCGCCTTGCAGGCGTGGGTTTGCAGCCGCCCGTCCGCAACGACGAGCCGATGATCCGCGCATCGCTCTCCGTCGATACGCTGTGGTTCTCTCCCATCCTCTTTACGAAGCAGGACAGCACACCCGTGCTTGCGATGGCCACGCCGCTCTGGGACATCGGGCGAATGCACAGAGTCGGGTCGCTCGTCTTTTACATCGACATCGAGGAGTGGATAAACAGATCACAGGAACTGGTGGAGCAGGAGGAGATTCGCACGCTGTACGCCGGGCTTCGCCTGCGCCTCATGGACGTCGATGGGCTTTCACTCGAGTTCGCAATCCGCGACACGTCCGCAGCGTCGATCTGGAAGTTGGATCACGTGACGGCGTCTAAGCGCATCGTCCAGGAGCAGCATCTCGGCCTGCACGTCTGCGAGGACAACGCCGACCGTTTCGGATTCACGGGCGAGATTGCGAGCAACCGCTGGAAAATCAATGCAGAGTTGAGCGCGATGGAAGCGATGACTCTGGTTTCCGGTTTGCGCAGCCAGTTCCTCGGCGCGGGGTTGCTGTTTGCCGTTGTTGCACTCGTCCTGTTGTTCTTCCCGATGCGTTTCCTCGTTCGACCTCTCGAGAGTTTGAAGAACGCGGCAAAGGCGATGGCGGAAGGAGACCTCGGCGTGCGCGTTGAGGCAACCGGAAAAGATGAGATCGGAGAACTTTCGCATTCCTTCAATCGAATGGCGGCGTCCATTCAGGAACGCACGAAATCGCTCGAACACATGACGGTCCTTCTCGAACGCCGAAGCAAGGAGCTTCAACTCGAACGCGACCTTCTCACGTCGGTGGTGCACTCGATGGAAGACGGCTTGATCTACTTGGATATCGAGGGCAACGTCGCGCTCTTCAACGAAGCCGCGCAGCCGATCGTCTCGGCGTTGCACTCGAAAACACAGAGCGTCTTTGCGCGCCGCTGCATGATTGCCGGAGCCGAAGGGCGGAATTGTTTCGAATGCCTCTTCGACCAGAACATCGATGTACCCTCGTGCACGGTCTATGTTCGCGAGCGCGTTTACGAGATCATTTCCACGCAGCTCGAAAGCTCCGAAGGCAAACACGGACGCATTCTCGTCTCGCGCGACATCACCGAACGCACACGCATCGACGAGCATCAGGCGCATCAGGAGCGGCTTGCGATGTTGGGCGAGATCGTCGCGGTCATGGCGCACGAACTCAACAACCCGCTTGCCGCAATCTCCATGTACAACCAGATGATGGAACAGGAACTCGCGGGCGACTCGCCCTACCGCGAGCACGTGGACGTGATCAAGCGCAACGCCGACATCTGCAAGAAGACCATCCGCGACCTGCTCGATTACTCGCGCACGGCGGTTCCCGAGCTTTCGGAATTCGACCTCAACGATCTTCTCACGGACGTCGTTCAGTTCCTTCGTCCCATGTACGAAAAGGGAAACGTCGCATTCGACCTGCGCTTCCTTTCCGATGCGTGCTTCGTGGAGAGCAACGAAATTTACGTGCGGCAAATTCTCGTGAACCTGCTCATGAATGCGATACAAGCGATGGGAGAAAAAGGCGGCAAGGTAACGATCGAAACGCGATGCGAAAGCGAAGGAACCGTCGGCGTCACGGTAGTCGATACCGGGCCGGGTATTCCCCTTGAGTTGCAGGCGAAAATCTTCGAGCCATTCTATACGACGAAGCCTGCGGGAAAGGGAACCGGTCTCGGTCTTTCCACGGCGCGTCGCATTACCGAAGCGCTCCAGGGCAGGCTCGAACTCGTCCACTCGGAACCGGGACAAACGGTCTTTTCCATCGAACTCCCCCGTTCAACGACGGACATTGCAAACAATGAATTTCACACAGCACTCCATACCCACTCATGAATGATACCGAACGACCGTCTCTCGAATCTGTCCGCGTCCTCGTCGTCGATGACGAACCCGATATTTGCCGGGGAGTCGCAAAGCTTGCCTCATCGCTCGGCGTGAAGGTACGCACCGCCTTCTCCGCGGAAAATGCGATTCACGAGATGGAGCTTCACGCGGCGCACGTCGTCATCAGCGACATCAAGATGAAGGGAATGTCGGGCGTGGAGTTGTTGGAAAGAATCGTCGAACGCTGGCCTGCGGCGTCGGTCGTGCTCATGACGGGATTCGGAACGATCGAACTTGCAGTGAGCGCATTGCAGAAAGGCGCTTCGCATTTCCTGACGAAGCCGTTCGACAACGATGAACTTCTCCAAGTCGTCAAACGTCTCGCGCGAAAGGCCGCCGTCGAAGAGCAGAGCAGGCAAAAGCACGCAGGCATTTCGGGCTTCATCGCGGCGGATAAACGCATGCAGGTGGTGATGAACCTCATCGACCAGGTTGCAGCGACGCGCGTGCCCGTTCTCATTCAGGGTGAAAGCGGAACGGGGAAAGAGTTGACGGCGCGGGCGATCCATACGAAAAGCGCGGTGGCGGAGAAGCCGTTTCTTGCGGTCAACTGCGCAGCGCTGCCGGACACGCTTCTCGAATCGGAACTGTTCGGGTACAAGCGCGGCGCATTCACCGGCGCAAACAAGGATCATGACGGGATTTTCAAGCAGGCGCAAGGCGGCAGCGTTTTTCTCGATGAGCTTTCGTCGATGTCGCTGTCGTTTCAGGGAAAGCTGTTGCGCGTTTTGCAGGAAAAAGTCGTCCGTCCGCTCGGTGCGAAAGCGGACGAGGCAGTGGATTTCCGGTTGATCACGTCGTCGAATCGCAACCTGAACGAACTCGTCGAACGCGGGGAATTTCGCGAAGACCTTTACTACAGGCTTACGGTTTTCACTATCGACCTGCCGCCGTTGCGCGAACGCCGTGGGGACATTCCTGCGCTCGCGACACACTTCGTGCGCATGGCAACCGAGACATTGATCGGCGACGGGGCCGCCGTTCCGGAAATCTCCCACGCGGCGATGGAAGAAATCAGCACCGCACCGTGGCCGGGGAACGTCCGTGAGTTGGAGAACACGATGCAGCGCGCCGTCATCATGTGCCGGGGTTCGCGCATCCTGCCGCACCATTTGCTCATGCGCGACCCGTTGCTCGCCTCAGCGGAGGAGTCGGGAGATTTGCTCAGTTATGAAACGGCAAAGCAGCAAGCGCTCGAACGTTTCCAGCGCCGTTTTCTTGAGCGCGCTCTCGAGCAGACGCACGGAAATATTACACAGGCCGCCGAGTTGTGCGGACTTACACGCGTCGCTGTTCAAAAAATGATGCGTAAGTTGGGTCTCGAACGGAACGCATTCATGGAGGAATGAGTGACAAGCGCTTTTACCAAACGGTAGCCCTCACGAGATTAGTGAGAATGTCTGCGTCAGGTTAGCCCCATAGGGACGAATGTGCTTGACATTCGCTGAGTAATGCTGTAAGTTCTCTTAGAGTTAAAATAGGAGCCTCCTTACAGGTTTGGAACGTACTGCTTCAATAATGGCAAAGACTATTAGGCTTGATACAGCGCTGAGTCATTGGCATGGTTTTACGCGCACTCTCGCTCTCTCAGTAGGGATGTTGGAAGTGTATTTGCTCCTGAGCAGCATCGAGATCCTGTCTCTTTCGCGAATCTTGAGCAGATGAGAAAGAAGCAGTCGAAATATACCTGCCCAAACTTTGCTGATATGATTCGAATTCTCAGCTATCGATACAGACAATCATCCAAAGAGGATTTGGAAGATGCCTCCGGTCATGCATTCCTGAGGGGGATCGAGCATTTCGATTCTGAGTTTCCAATGAAGAAGGAATCACTCTCATGGCTCCTTAGAGTCGCATCGAACTACCTGCTTGACAAGTCGAAGAAGAAAAGACTGCATCATATAGTATCTCTTGATGAAGGACAATTCGATGGATATGAGCCGATGTTGGATGCATCGTATTTAGAAAAACATCTGGACTGTTCTATGTTTATCAAGACTCTTACAAGAAACGTGAGGATTACTCTCGTTCTCTGGTTGAAAGGATCAACGCCACTGCAGATAGCTGAAATACTTGAGGTTTCAAAAGATGCGGTTTACAAGAGATTGAGGAAGTGTCGTAAGCTGTTTGTCATGGAGATGAACCACACTAAAAGAGCCCTTTAACAAGGAAATACGACAATGCATCGCTTGACAGTCCAATTTCCACACTTAAAATCGTATTAACCTATGTAGAGACTAAATGATCACGCATGAAGGAGTTAAATAATGATCACGTATTTCCTTGTTTCATTAGTAACACTATTGATCGTAGTTTTTCCGAATTACTATGCCGTGACACAGGATTTGGGTAGCGAAGAATCTAATAGATGGTTGGCCAATAAAAAAATACATCAAGGTGAACCGTTTTTCCTAGGAATTATCATCGCT
>CAYUWG010000049.1:10228-29768 GCA_964448285.1 uncultured Chromatiales bacterium | reverse complement strand
ATATCGCCTCCTTAGTCAGCAAACATATTGGGACACGGTTCTTTGGCTTTGCTCCAACAGACAATCTTTCATCATCGTTTGATCTGTGGGTACCATCGTTTGAGAACTTTGAAAGGTGGTTTCTCCCAGAAGTGATCATTGAGTTAGCTGCAATCAGACATGAGATAATGAAGATTGAAAACGAAGCGATGCGTACGCTTGCACTGGTCGCCTTTTCATCAATCGTTAAGAAAGTCTCCAATGCGCGAACCGAAGAGCGAAATCCGAAGCTCCGAAAGGAAGCACGTGCAAAACCCGACACGATAAAAGTGTTCAAAGCTAAGCTCGACCGAATGTCCATTGACATCATTCAGTTCTCCGATGCAGTGCGAATGAATGATGTCCGTGCACGGATTGTTGGAAACGACGCACGGGAAATCGCGCTTCCTGAAGAGCACGTTCACTTGATCGTAACAAGTCCTCCCTATGCATACGCTATGGATTACGTACGCATGCATAAGCTATCGCTCTACTGGTTAGGCGAAAACGAGCTCACGAAGCTTGATGAACTCTTTATCGGAACCGAACGCGTTTATGCGAATCAATACAGCAGGGATTACAAGTTTCATCTTCCGTTTACGAATGAACATATTGAAGCTGTCTCTACAAAGAACAGAAAGAAGGGGTATATCCTCTACAAATACTTTGTGGATATGGAATCCACATTTCGTGAAATGCATCGGGTGCTCAAAAAAGGCGGCCACGCAACTGTCGTGATTGGGAATTCGACAGTTCAGCAAGTTGTGATTCCGACACATGAATGTTTCAACGAAATAGCTCATGATGTTGGATTTGACGTGCGAAAGCCGCTCGTACGTAGCGTACCGCGAGAGTCCAAGGGTTTGTCGCACGTCCACGCTGAACATGGCGGCGAGATGGTGGATAAGGAATACATAAACGTCTTTGTGAAAAAGTGAGCGACGGCAAACATACGGTTCGCGTACCACCAATCACACGCGTACACAACCTGTATCGGCTGCGATTCACAGTAAACGAGATTACGCAAATCACGCCACCAACATCGGTCTCGTTCTCACGAAGTCTCACGGAGTATCAACTCAGCAGATACAGTAAGCTTCGACCAAGAGATCGACAGGGAAGAAGGTCTCGCGATCATCTTGCCGCATGCACGTACCTGGGTTTGCTGAAGCGAAAAAGACTTGGGGGCGAGTTCTATTATTCACCGACACCATTGGGTGAAAAGCTCACCCGGTATGAGTTCAGGGAGGAATGTCCGAAGGATTTCGACGAGAACATTGTCTTCACGACTGCCATCTTGAAGCTTCGTTTCACCAATGCGCATTACGGCCACGATCATTTCAAGGACTATCGCTACCGCCCTGTTGTTTTAATCCTTCAGGCGCTAAACGTTTTCCCAATGAGGATTGAGCAGCTGTACTTTCTTCTTGGGAAAATTCGAAGCGAGTCTGAACTCAGTACATCGAAAGGGAAGAAGCTTTTGGAGCAGGTATTCGATCCCAGTTACCGGTCAGTGCAAGGGGCCAAACTCTTCGCGAAAAAAGTAAAACTCACGAGTGAAGACCTGAAGGAATTAGATCGCTCTATCAAACCCATTCTCACATGGTGTGAACAAGTGGGACTCCTCAATGATGATTCGGATGGAGCCTATCACATTACGATGAAGGGACGGACCGTTCTTTCAGTTGCACAGGACTATGAACCTATTTGGTTCGAAGATCTTGGAACGAATAAGGAAAGGAAAGCCGCATTGCTGTTGCTTCTTCTTGCCGCTTTGAAGGAACGCAAAAGATTCAGTAAATCATTCTTAAAGAGTACGCCCCACCTCGATTCGGAGCTTGAATTAAAGCATGAGACAAATGAAAAGCTCCTTCGAGCACTCTCAAAGGATTACTCGTGTATTGGCAAGAAACTCGACGCGATTTCCAAAGACGAACTGTTCGAGTTAGACTTTTACATTGATATCCCATCGGAGTATCAGGATACAGTATCCGAATACTACGAGATAGGTAAAAAAGCTTTAGGTGTCGTTGCAACACTTGACGATTTGCATCTATCTCTCTATCGGCATCTGCACGGAACGCTTATATCCGATTCAGGTGAAATTGAACGATCGCGACAATCCCAGTTGTGGAGTATTGCGCTACCACGCCGCGAGATATTCAAAGTGCAGTTTGAGTATGACAGCTGCATCGCTCTGCGGCTTCTGCGATTCAATGCGAACAAGTATCAGCGTCAGTTCGAAAACCTCGTTTCCCCTTCACTGAAGAATACAGCCGAGAACAACCCTGATTTACTCGTGATCAATGATATCGCCTACCTCATCGAATGTAAAAGCGCAGAAGAGTGGAACGAGAATCTCTCTTTCACAAAGGTAGTTCGACGCGAAATTGTGAACTATCAGGATTACTGCGACGGTGTAAAGACCAACTGTGCACTTCTGTTAGTCGAATCGGAATTTGAAAAGGCGGAATTCTATATCCAGCTTCAGGATACGCTGAGGATAAAGGACAAGATTGTCTTCTGTAGTTTTCCTTACCTCGTCTCTTGCATAAAGGACGAGAACATGCGGAAGCATCTCGCACAGGTTTGCAATGATCCACAAATGTATCCTGCTGAGCAGAAAATCCTCATGAATAAGTACCACTTGCTTCGTTCCCAGTCGCTTCCAATCTAATTTCGATCATGACCTCTCGCCAAATACGCCAATCCTTCCTCGACTTCTTTCAATCCAAACAGCATCGCATCGTTCAGAGCGCTCCGGTCGTTCCACATGACGACCCGACCCTGCTTTTCACCAATGCCGGGATGAATCAATTCAAGGATGTCTTCCTCGGGCAGGGCAAGCGAGACTATGCGCGCGCAGCCGATACGCAGAAGTGCATTCGGGTCTCCGGCAAGCACAACGACCTCGAAGAAGTCGGGCGCGATACGTATCACCATACGTTCTTCGAGATGTTAGGCAATTGGAGCTTCGGCGATTACTACAAACGCGAAGCGATCATGTGGGCGTGGGAACTCCTTACGAGCGTTTGGAAACTTCCGAAGGACCGTTTGCACGCAACGGTGTTTCGCGACGACGACGAAGCGCATGCGCTTTGGACGGAGGTCACCGATATCATACCGTCGCACGTGCATCGATTCGACGAGAAGGACAACTTCTGGGAGATGGGCGAAACAGGCCCTTGCGGTCCGTGCTCTGAAATTCATATCGACCTCACTCCGGATGGTTCAGGGGCGGCTCTCGTGAATGCCGGTGTTCCTGAAGTGATGGAGATATGGAATCTCGTATTCATCCAGTACAATCGCGATGAGTCAGGTGTCTTATCTGAACTGCCGGCAAAACATGTCGATACGGGAATGGGATTCGAGCGTGTTTGCGCTATCCTTCAGGGGAAGAAATCGAATTACGATACCGACGTCTTCACGCCAATCATCGAGAGAATCGAGGCCGTTACCGGTAAGCCGTATGAAGGGGAAGTGTTTCAGGTTGCGATGCGTGTCGTTGCGGATCACGTGCGGATGCTTGCGTTCGCAATTGCCGACGGCGCTATACCGGGTAACGAAGGACGTGGATACGTCCTTCGAAGGATCCTTCGACGCGCATCCCGATTCGGACGGAATCTCGGTATGCACGAGCCGTTCATCTGGAAGATAGTCGAAACGCTTGCGCACACGATGGGCGACGTCTTTCCGGAGATCATCTCGCAGAAGGCACTGATCGAACGCGTCATTCGCGCGGAAGAGGAGAGCTTCAATGCGACGCTCGACAGAGGTTTGGAGATATTCGAGGACATCATCGCGACGTTGAAGAAGTCATCGCAAGCCGCCATGCCCGGTGAAGACGCATTCAAGCTTTACGATACATTCGGATTTCCAATCGATCTAACGACTCTTCTTGCAAAGGAACGAGGATACGCTGTTGATCAAGCCCGCTTCGAAGAACTTCTTGAACAGCAGAAAGAGCGATCGCGTGCAGCAACGAAAAGCCGCATCATGGTTACCGGTGCGAAGGATGCACAGATCGAACTTGAAGTCAAACCACGGACGAGTGTCGAGCCGCAGTTTGCAGGCTACGATGCCCTTGAAATTGAAACACAGGTTCTCGGCATTCATCGCGGCGATCAACTGACGTATGTCGTTCTTGACCGGACTCCCTTCTATACCGAAGCCGGCGGGCAGGTCAGCGATACTGGATGGCTCAACGGTGCCGAGGTACGCTATGAAGTAGCAGGCATGATGAAGGATGAATCGAACAGTATTCACGTCGTGGAAGGTCAAGCTGGTTTCGAACCGGGACAGGAAGTGCGCGCTATCGTCGATCGTCGAAGGCGAAACGCGATCATGCGCAATCACACCGCTACGCACTTGCTTCACGCCGCTCTTCGCAACATTCTCGGAACCCATGTCCAGCAGGCAGGATCGCTCGTTGCGCCCGACCACCTTCGTTTCGACTTTTCGCATTTTTCGAAAGTGAACGAAGAAGAGTTGATCGACATCGAGGCGCAGGTCAATGAAAAGATCATGGAGATGATACCTATTCAGCACCACCGTGGCCTTCCCTTCGATGAAGCACGGAAGATGGGTGCTCTGATGTTTTTCGGGGACAAGTACGGCGACACCGTGAACGTCGTGCAGGTCGGAGAGTATTCGAAGGAGTTTTGTGGCGGCACGCACGTGCGCAATACTTCAGAGATCGGTTTGTTCAAGATTCTCCATGAGAGCAGTATCGCAAGCGGCACGCGACGAATCGAAGCGGTTACCGCCGAAGGCGTTGCGAAATACATCCGCGAGCTTCATCGGAAACTTGACGAGCAGGAACAATCAAGCGAGACGCTTCACGATACGATTCATCGTCTTGAGAAAGAACTTTCACGCTATACACTTCAGAGCGCCGAATCCGAAATCGAAAAGCTGGTCGCTAGCGCCCGAATGTGGAACGGCAGTCGTATCGTTGTCGCGCGCATGAGCGCTTCCGATGCCGAACAACTGAAATCCATCGGCGACGTGTTGCGTGAAAAACTGAAATCCGGCGTCGGCCTGCTCGCGGCAGAGATCGAAGGGAAAGTGTCGCTCGTCTGCGTCGTAACCGATGACCTGATAAAAGAGCGTGGAATAAAGGCTGGGGAGATCGTCGGTGTGATCGCAAAGCGCTTGGGTGGCGGAGGCGGCGGTCGTCCGCATCTCGCGACCGCGGGGGCAAAGGACGTTTCGGGCCTCGACGATGTGCTGAAGGATGCTGTAGAAATCATCACGCGTTCAGCACAATGAACGGTCCTGTCGCTCAGCTATTACGTACGTCGTATGAGCGCGATATCCCATTGCTGTTCGTCCTTATCGATCCGGATAAAGCGGCTTCAGAGAGCGTTCAAGATTTCATTACCGAAGCAGATGCTGCGGGGATAGACGGTTTCCTCATTGGGGGAAGTCTGTCGTTGGGAACGCAGTTCGCGAGTTGTGTGCAAGAGGCCAAGCGTTCAACGGAGAAGCCTGTCATTCTCTTTCCCGGCGGTGTGCATCAGGTCTGTGCCGATGCCGATGCGATTCTGTTTCTCTCGCTCATATCCGGACGCAATGCAGACCAGTTGATCGGCCAGCACGTCATCGCAGCACCGATCGTGAAAGCTTACGGATTGGAACCGATAGCCACCGGATACATGATCGTCGATTCGGGCGAAGTTACCGGAACGGAGTACATGAGCTATTCGAAGCCGCTGCCGAGACATCGCCCGGAAATCGCCGTTGCGCATGCACTGGCCGCGGAAATGCTCGGCATGCACTGCGTCTATCTCGAGGCCGGTTCGGGGGCAAAGTTGACGGTGCCCGACGAAATGATCAATGCAGTTCGACGAGCCGTAAATATTCCCCTCATCGTCGGAGGCGGCATTCGCAATCCCGGAACGGCGGCGGAGAAAGTGCGTGCCGGAGCATCGGTGATCGTCGTAGGGAATCATTTCGAAGACGCGGGCAATCACACACAGCTTCGCGCGTTTGTCGATGCCGTTCGAACTGCGCGCCAAGCATCAATCACGGAGGTTTGACTATGCGTTCGTTCACGATCACTGTATTCTTCTGTTCGCTGGTCTTCATCGGATGCGGGACGATGGCACAGTTGGAAGAGGAAAACATTCAGCTTCAATCGGAGCTGGATTCGCTCAAAGCGCTCAATCGGGATTATAGCACACAGATCATCTCTCTTTCAGAACGCGTCTCAGCACTGGAAAAAGAAAATCTCGTGCTCGACGATCGTGCTCGGCAGTTGAGTGCACGCCTTGCGGAAGTCTCCGTTGTCCCGACGCCGCTCGTTCCGGTAACGACCGACGCCCGCATCGCTCCGGGTGAAGTACGGTCGATCCCGCAAGAAAAAACACAGCCGGAGATCCCGCCTCCGCCTTCCGTTTCCCAGTCACCGGTTCACGCAACGGTCTCGACGGCATCAGCGGATGACGCTTTTCTTCGTTCATATCAAAATGCGCTGAATGATTTCAATGCAAGGAAATTTCAGGAAGCGTTGCAACAGTTCGAAAGCCTTCGGACCACAAGTCCCGCAAACGACATGACCGACAACTGCGAGTACTGGAGCGGTGAATGCTTTTTCGCTCTCGGGCGTTATCCGGAAGCGCTGCAAAGATTTTCGACCGTGATTGAAATGCGCGGTTCCGATAAAGCGGACGACGCGCTGATGATGCGTGGGAACACCCATTTGAAAATGAACAACCGGAAGGAAGCGAAGAAGGATTTCACTCAATTGACAAAGCAATTTCCATCGAGCGAGCTTGCATCGCGGGCGAAGCAAAAGCTCCGCACGTTGAAATAACGATTCATTCATTCACTGTTGAGAAAGGGATTTGCGCCATGCACGATAACGGCCAACGTATTCCTACGCGCTCAGAAATGGACGCGAAATATCTTTGGAACGTCGAAGACATCTACGAGAGCGATGCAGCCTGGGAGCAAGACTTCGAGCGACTCAGTGAGCGAATAACTGAAGCTCATAGCTTTTGGGGGACGTTAGGCAATTCCGGTGAGTCATTACTCGCCTGGTTTCGCTTTGCTGAAGAACTGAGCGTGCTTGCAGGAGAGCTTGGCAACTACGCCTTTCGACGGCATGATGAGGACACGACACGCGACGAATATCAATCCATGGTTGGTCGCTTTACCGCTATCGCTGCTGAAATGGCTACGGCAACTTCGTGGGTCATCCCTGAGATTCACACCATCGAGGAGGGGCGGATCGCATCGTTCATCCGTGAGACTGCGGGGCTTGAATCGTACGCACATGCTCTTGATGACATTCTCAGAAGGAAAGCGCATACACTCGGTCCGAATGAGGAGCGCATCCTTGCACTTGCCACGGAAGTCGCCGAGTCTCCATCCGAGATATTCAGCTTTTTCAACAATGCAGACATCCGGTTTGGGACGATCCAAGATGAGCAGGGAAATGAGGTTGAAGTTTCGAAGGGGCGTTACCTGCTTTTTCAGGAGTCGAAGGATCGTCGTGTACGCGAGGATTCGTACCGCGCACTCTTTTCCGAATATGCGCGTTGGCAAAACACACTTGCCGCAACGATGAACGCACAGGTCAAAAGAGATATCTTTTACGCCCGAAGCCGGAATTATGAGTCATCACTTCATGCCGCACTCGCTGAGTACAACATCCCGAAGGTAGTGTACGACAATCTCGTTTCAACCATCCGGGAGAATCTTACACCGCTCCATCGCGCAATGAAGATTCGAAGAAAGCTGCTGGCGATTTCGCATGTCCGACCGTGGGATCTCTATGCACCGCTCCACGGCGAAACGCTATCCATTTCGTACGAGGATGCTGTTGCCATGCTGAAGAGATCATTGAACGCGCTTGGGGACAGCTATGCTCGTGATATGAGTGCAGCCTTCGAGCGGGGTTGGATCGACGTGTATGAAAACCAGGGAAAGCAGTCTGGTGCGTACAGTGCTTGGACGTACGGCACACATCCATACATTCTGTTGAACTATACGAGCACTCTCAAGGACGTCTTTACGATTGCACATGAACTCGGCCATGCCATGCACTCCTATTACACGTGGCAGCATCAACCTCCTGTGTATGGGGATTACACGATCTTCTGCGCCGAAGTCGCATCGACGGTAAACGAAGTGTTACTCGTCGATGCCCTCAAAAGAGAATTCACCACTCGCGATCAGCGGCTTCAGCTTCTCTTGCACTACGTGGATACGATTCGTAGTACGGTTTACAATCAGGTTCTCTTTGCCGAATTCGAGCAGCGCGTTCATGAGTCGGTCGAAAAGGGAGGGGTCATTACGGCGGAATATCTCAATGGAGAGATGAAGGATCTCTATGCGACCTACTATGGGAAGGCCTTCGAAACCGATGATTTGTACGACGTGAACTGGGCACGAATACCGCATTTCTATCGAAGCTTCTACGTCTATCAATACGCGACCGGGCTTTCTGCTGCCGTCGCTCTTGCATCACAGATAAAAGAAGGCAACGACGATGCGCGCGAGCGGTATCTCCAGTTTCTTTCACGTGGGAATAGCGCGTATTCCATGTCGTTACTCAACGACGCCGGAATCGATATGACCACGCCGAAGCCTGTTCAGGATACGGCGATGCTGATGAATTCACTTCTCGATGAAGTGGAAGCCCTGATATAAAAAATCCCGACATCGTCGGGATTTAGGTTCGCTTAACTTTTCTCTTCCTGCGCATCTTCGGGAGGCTCAGACGGTTGCTCCGCTTCGGACTTCATCTCATCGCTTTGCGCTTCCGGTTCGATGTTACTTTCCGCAGCTTTGATCTCCGTCGGTTGTTCCACATTCTCGACCGGTGCTGATTGAAGAGGTGACTCATCTTCAATCGTGCCTGAAATCTCGGGTTCGCTTGCTTCAGGCGTGATTACTTCTCCAAGTGAACTTGCGTCATCATGCGTTGCGTCTTCAGGTGTGAGCGAAGCTTCGGAAGTGCCAGAAGCTTCAGTAAGGTTTGCTGCTGCAGAAGTAACCGCTTCTTCAGAGACAACGAACGAATCGATAGATTCCGATGGTGCGCTCTCGACTTGGGATGTCACAGTCGCTTCAGCTACTGCTTCATCTTGTGTTGGATTTACGGCGATAACAGCATCAACGTTATTCGAACTCTCTGGTGCAGCCTCAGCCTGTATCTCACTCGATACTATTTCTCCCGCTACATCGGCTTCGTTTTGAGGAGGAGTAACTGGCTGTGATTCCACTTGCGGTTCGGCAACGGCCTCCTGTGGGAAAAGGTTCTTAAGCGAAGTAAGCTCGCCTAAGGTAAAACCGGTGCTCGAAGCCGTTGTGAATTGAACAGGAGTCTGTTCGCGTTCACGTGGCGATGTATGCTTCACTTCCTCCCTCGGCGGTGCACAAATGATGGAATGTTTCTCCGGATTCATCTCGAGAACTTTCAATCGGATTTCCTCACCGATCTGAAGGTCAGGAGCTTTGCCGCCTTTTTTCCGTCCACCCATTCGTCCGCGCGGGACAAAAGCATCGAGATCATTTTCGAGTGTAACGATAATGCCTGCGTCAAGGAGACTTTTAATTCTCCCAACAACCTCCGTGTTCACGGGGAAAATGTTTGCGAGACGAGGCCAGGGATCCTGTTGAGCTTCTTTCAAGCTCAAAGTCATACGATGGCTGTCCAACTTAATGTCCATGACTTTCACTTCGATTTCCTGCCCGACTTTCACCACTTCACTCGGATTATCAAGCCGCTGAGTCCAGGAAAGGTCGGAGACGTGAACCATCCCGACAACTCCAGGCTCTAACTGGACATAGGCAGCATAATCCGTGAGGTTTCGGACTTTCCCCTTATGAATTGTTCCAATAGGAAACCGCTCATTCACGCCGATCCAGGGTGACGCTGAAAATTCCTTCATGCTCAGTGAGATCCGATTCTTTTTCGCATCGATATCAACGACTTTAACTTTGACGGTGTCATTTACCTTTACAACATCTGATGGAGAGTTTATTCGGATTTTGCTCATACGAGAGATATGCACCAATCCATCAAGCCCTCCGATATCGACGAAGGCTCCGTAGCTCACGATAGACGTCACGACGCCTTCAAACACATCACCTTTCTTCAGTGCCATGTATTTCTCAATCCTCAGTCCCTTCTTGCGGCTGACGACGTATTTCCTTTTCGAGATATCGGAGATCTCGATAACGCAAACCGGGACCTGTTGACCGACATATGGTTCGATCTCGGACATTTCAGGACGACCTTCGAGCGCGAACTGTCCTCTTGGAATGAACCCTTCCAAATCTTTGTACGAGACAACCATTCCGCCTTGTGTCGTGCGTACGCAAGTGACTTGTAGCAATTCCGAATCAGTAAGCGAATTCTTCAGTTCGTCCCAAATCGGTTGAACAACTTCATCCGGGAGGCGCGGCGCGGTCTCCTTTTTCTTTCCGCTTTCAGCATGAGCTTCGAGGGCAGAAGTGTCAGTCGTTTCGTTCACCGTTTCGGAAACAGGTTCAGTCGATGGAGTATCCGCGGTCGGTTCTGCGGTTGATTCTGTGCTCGGTTGCTGTGTATCACCCGTACTCGAAGCGCTCTTATCGGAGGGAATCATGTCTTGCATGGATTGCGATTGATCGACATCGCGGCCTTCATTCCCGATCGTGCTTCTTTCCTCGGATACGGAATCAGGATTGGATTGCTCTAAGGACATCTGGGAGAGTTCTCCTGCACCGGTCATATCCGGTGCTGCGTCTTCAGAGATAGGCTCTTTCGATAAGGGAGCTTCCTCAGTCAGCGATGATTGCAGGTTTTCGCTTTGGTCGGTTGTTGTCGGTTCAATGCTCATGGTTTGTCCGGTGAATGTTTTGGGTTGTGACGCCACACTGCTGTTCGATAGCGATACTCCAACCTTTTCAATTCAAATCCTGCCACCAGCAGTGTGGTCTCTATTCGGAGTATGGCAAAGCAAGCTACTTAAATGTGCTCCAAATGGCAACAGCACAGAAATTCATCAAGCAGAAAAATTGGGGATTACCGCAGTAAAGTAGCTTCTTGCGAATGTGTGATTATGAACGAGGAAAAAAGTATGAACGCTAACAGGTATTGTGGTTGCAGGTTTGAAACCTATCGCTATCTCAATCCTTCCTCTAACGCTGTCGCTGCATCGGTTCGTTGATCTCGGTACTTGATGATGACCGGTGAATACACGTGAATGCCGTGTTTCTCAGCGAAGGCATTTTTCGTTGGGCGGCTGCCCTGAACGACGACTGCGCCTTCTGGAATTTCGAGCGGGTGTTCCTCCGTCTTCCGGTAAATGACTTCGCGAACGAGATCATAGACCGGAGTGGAAGCATTCAGGATCACGCCTGTCCCGATAACAGCGCGTTTGTGAACGATCGTCCCTTCATAGATTCCACAATTTCCTCCTACCATCACCTCATCTTCGATAATCACGGGAACGGCTCCGATCGGTTCGAGTACACCGCCGACTTGAACGGCTGCGCTCAGGTGTACGTTCTTCCCAATCTGCGCGCATGATCCGACGAGCACGTGACTATCGACTAAAGTGCCTTCATCGATATACGCGCCGACGTTGATGTAGGAAGGCGGCATGACGATCACATTTCGAGCGAGGTAGCTTCCTCCGCGGATCGTCGTACCACCCGGTACGATCCGACGACCATCGGAAGCCCTGAAGCGCTGAACCGGAAGCGTGTCCTTGTCGATGAACGAAAAGACCGAATCCTCACCGGAATAATCCGTGAGCGCTCCGGACCGAAATGCCCAAAGAATCACTTCCTTCACGTTACGATTGACGATCCACTCTCCGTTATACTTTTCTGCTGAGCGGATCTTTCCCTCATTCAGAGCTTGCCACACGGATTTGAGTAACTCCTTTTCCTCGGCTGTAGCCTTCGCAGAATCGACTGAAAGAATCTTCTCTATGTGTTCATTGATGCTCATGTGTACGTCTCCTTATGGTTAGACTCCCTTGTGAGTGTACGGAAAGTGCTGCAATGTGCCAATAGCGGTTGCCAAGGATTCGCAACGATATACCTTTGATTGCCATGCGCTCTTTCGTAACTTTTTTCCCGCAATGATACAGAACACACGAGATACTGAATGAACACTGCACTTTTTCTTCTTTCGACTTTCCTTTTGTTTTACACTCAATCATCCTTCGCGCAGAGCTTCACATGGGATGAGGCAGCACAAATGGAAATTGAGGTCGAATCCAAACCGGATCTCAGTGGAAAGGCATACCAACCGAATAATCCGAAACCCTTTCTCCTGCTTACCTCCGATAACTTTGACACGCCGCTACTCATTGACCTGAGTACGAAAACAGTTTCCGCGATCCCGGATGAAGCGCTTACCGAATCGGGCGAACACTCCTATTCATCCAACGGCATTCCGAAAGGCCGAAAGCTTACGTCGTACAAGGTGGTCGGCGGAGTAAGCACGTTTTCGTACAAAGGGAAGAAGGTCGGCATCCGCATCAAGGAATCTCTCGTCGGCCCCGTGACGGAGGGAATCATCCTCGCGCACAGCCCGTTGTATCGCTTGCTCGCCGACAAATACAAGCCGAAAAAGAGCGCAATCGATTTCATCAGGAACTACCCGGAGAAAGTAGAAGTCGTCGTCATCTTTGCGACATGGTGCCCGACGTGCAAAGTGGTGATGCCGAAATTCTTCAAGACGATGTGGGAAGCGGGGAATAAAAACTTTTCGTACAAGTACATCGGCATTGCCATGGGAGGTAATGAGCCTCGTAACGAACTGGAGAAATACGGTTACGACTATCCCTCGATCATTTTCTACCAGAACGGAAAAGAGAAGGGACGCATCATCGGTGAACCACCCGGTGCATTGGAAGATGCCATGGTTGGAATCTTGAAAAAGAAAACATGATGCTCTCCGAAAACAAAGTCCTGCGAACCGTCGCAATGATACTTCAAGTCATCGTTGCGGGAGTGTTTCTGGTAGCAGCCACGTTCAAGGCATTCGACCCGAACGGCTTTGCTGAACAAATCCGGGAGTATGCGATCCTTCCCCAATACTCGATGATTGCCGCGTGGTCATTGATCATCCTCGAATATGTCCTGGCAGCGGCGCTCCTTGTCAATCTCAAGCCGCGCATATTTACGACCGCGTCGATCATACTCCTCGTTTGTTTCATCGGTATTACGGCATACGCCATGATTACCGGAGTGACGAGCAACTGCGGTTGTTTCGGCAATCTCGCGCATCGCGGCCCTGAGTCTGTCATCATCGAGGATTCGCTCATGATCGCTGCGCTGTTGTTTTCTTTTCTCGTTCTGCGAACGCAGCGTCAAGCTTGGAAAATCTGGAAGGGCAGCATCGTGATCCTCTTTGCTGTCATCGCGGCGCTTCTGATCGGATGGAGCTATCAGTTGCCCGTCGATTCGATCGTCACACAGCTTCGAGTAGGGAATTCCTTTCAATCATGGCCCACGGAAGGTCTGTACAAGAATCTCAATGAGGACGCTCACGTCGTGTTTCTCTTTTCGATCCATGAACCGACCATCGAATCGGACGTGATGATGATGAACGCGATCGCTCAGCAGGAAGGTGTCCCTTCAGCCATAGGTCTGATCATCGATGGTTCGGATCAGTTGACGACGCTCATGTTTCAGTACGGAACGTCATTCCACGTCGGCGCGATCGAGCCACGCTTCGCAAAAGCTCTTTATCGAACGCTTCCGCGCACGTTCATTTTACGAAGCGGAGTTGTCACGGCTGTTTGGAACGGGATCCCTGGACCACAAGAAATTATGAATGCATTTTCCAAGGCGAATCTCCTGGCCGGACAGCAGTGAAGTTGAGTGTACCGTAATGAAGATTTACACGAAGAAAGGCGATGACGGTACGACAGCGCTGTTCGGCGGACGCCGTCTGAACAAGAATCACAAACGGATTGAAGCCTATGGTACGGTTGATGAGTTGAATGCTTATCTCGGACACGCTGTACTTGTCATCGGATTCGACGAAGCTGCTGCGTACATCAATCGTATTCAGAACGAACTTTTTATTCTCGGCTCCGATCTCGCAACGCCACTCGATACACCGAATGCAACGATCCTCCGCATCGATGAATCTCACGTCGACTGGATGGAATCGGCAATCGATGCGATGGAAAGCGAGTTAGAACCACTTCGCTCATTCATCCTGCCGGGCGGCGCAGAAGAGAGTGCGAGGATTCATCTCTGCCGCGCTGTTTGCCGAAGAGCCGAGCGTGCATGTGTCAGTCTCACAGAAGGAGAAGCGATCAACCCATGGAACGTGAAGTACCTCAATCGCCTTTCGGATTTCCTTTTCGTTCTCGCGCGATGGCTCAACCACAAGCTCGGGATTCACGACGTCCGTTGGGTACGACCGTAACAGCCTATCAATGCTCATCACCATAGCGGGAAATATCGGAGCCGGAAAATCCTCCCTCACATCGCTTCTCTATGAGAAGTTTCGATGGAAGCCCTATTTCGAATCTGTCGATGACAATCCTTATCTCCCTGATTTTTACGCGGACATGAAGCGCTGGTCCTTCCATCTGCAGGTGTATTTTCTCTCGCAACGCTTTGCATTGCAGCGGGACATTCTGCAAAGAAAGGAAAGGGCCGTGCAGGATCGCAGCATTTACGAAGACGCAAACATCTTCGCGAAAAACCTTCATGCCATCGGCATGATGGACGACCGCGACTACCGGAATTATCGCGCACTCTACGAAGTGATGACAAGCTATCTCAAACCTCCCGACCTGATCGTCTATCTGCGTTGCACCGTCGATACGCTCATCGAGCAGATTCGTCTTCGTGGAAGGGATTTCGAACAGAACATCTCAAGAGAGTACTTGCAGCAACTCAACGTCCTCTATGAGCAATGGATCCAATCGTATTCTTTAGGTCCGTTGCTTGTGATCGATACGGACGAATTGGACTTCGTCCATGATCGGCAGAAGCAGGAGGAACTGCTGTATCGGATCGATAAAGCGGCATATGCACGCCGATAAATTTGCGCCGCTGATTTTAATCTTCCTGTCGGCATGGTGCTCAGCGAGTTGGGCGCAGACAGGGAGTATTTCCGGGAAGGTAACCGATGAACTTGGTGACCCGCTTATCGGCGTCAACGTGATGGTGAAAGGGACCGTTCTCGGTTCCGCGACGAATATGAAGGGAGAGTTCTCGATTCAAAAAGTGAAAGCCGGTGATCAAGTGCTTGTCGTTTCGATGATCGGTTACCAGAAAAAAGAGGTCCTCGTCGTTGTTGAAGCAGGGAAAACGAGCAGCATCCCGATCACACTTGCGGAATCACTCGTGCTTACCGACGAGGTTGTCGTGACAGCAGGACGCCGGCCACAGAGCTTCGAAGAAATTCCCGTGAGCATCTCCGTGCTCGAAGGACGCAGCATCGAGGAGCGCGCGATTCATTCGCTCGATGATGCATTGCGAAAAGTACCCGGCGTGAACATGACGGAATCTCAAGTGAATGTTCGTGGATCGAGCGGCTATAGTCGTGGAATCGGTTCCCGTGTGCTTCTTCTGATGGATGGCGTACCGGTTCTTGCCGGAGACGCCGGGGAAATGAAATTCGATGCGATACCCATGTTCATGATCGATAGGATAGAAGTCGTGAAGGGAGCAGGTTCAGCGCTCTATGGATCGAGTGCTTTAGGAGGCGTCATTAATGTCATCACGAAACGTCCGGAAAAGCAAGTCACACGTTTTCGATTGCACTCCGGTTTTTACGAGAACCCCCGATACCCGGAATGGAAGTGGTGGGGGAGTAGTCCCCGGTGGTTCAACGGCGTGGACGTTCAGAGTGTTGAAGTCTTTGAATCAGGCCATGCAATGCTCACAGGCGGCGTTCGTCATAACCAGGGATATAGGCGGCGGGACGACTTCATAAAATGGAACGCGACTGCGAGTGCGGGTCTCAGCATTTCGCCGATGAAGCAACTCAAAGGCATGATTTCATACGCGTACGACGACCGTGGGAATTGGATCTTCTGGCAGGACTTGAAGCATGCACTTGAACCGCCTCTTGGCTCTGATCTCACAGAACGCATTCACTCGACAAAGCTCCAGGCTGCCGTCGAATATCGGGAAAGCGTCAGTTCGTCGTTTGCATACCATGTGCGGGGATCGTATTACCGAACGGCATATGATACTTTCAGCGACACCTCGGATTTTTCTTTACGCCCTGCGGACAAGACACAATCGACCGCACAGGTTTTCATGGGACAGTTTCAGGGTACAACCACACCCTGGGACAATCACATTATCGTAGCGGGGATCGAAGGGCAGTTTCATCACGTCGATGCTCGCACCTATGGCAATCGAGACGGCGTTACCGTCGCAGTATATGCACAGGACGATGTGAAACTCCCTTACTCGATCAATCTCTCCGCAGGTGCGCGTTTCGATATCACCAGGATCGATACCTCCGAGTCCGAATACGAAGTCAATCCCCGCGTTGGCGCAACGTGGTCGCCGGGAGACGGCACGGTCTTCCGGGCGTCTTACGGTTGGGGATTCCGCTCGCCTTCCATTGCCGAACGCTTCACTTCGGCGGCCGGCGCAGGTTTGACAACCAAGCCCAATCCACACCTCCGCTCCGAGCGCTCAACCTCTTACGAACTCGGCTTTCAGCAGAAGCTTCCTATTCCAGCAACGGTGGACGTGGCCTTATTCGTGAACGATTTTGAAAACCTCGTTGAACCGACAATCGATGCTCAGGACGGACGTATTTACTTCAGCAACATCACGAGCGCCCGAATCGAAGGTGCTGAGGTCCTGCTTCGTGCGTCCTTCTTCGACAAGGTTTTCGAAACGATGCTCGGTTACACGTACATTTTTCCGAAGGACCGTACGACAAACTCCATCATGAAATATCGCCCGCGGCACCTTGCTCATGCGGAAGGAAATCTCACTTTCGAGCAGTGGAAGCTCGGCGTGGATTTTCGCTACGCCAGCCGGATCGAAGAGATCGATAGAGCTTTGGCGCTTGTCGTAACGGATGCGGATAAGCGCGTCGAGACGTTTCTCACGGACGTTAGGCTGTCATACCATCTTTCTGCATTTCTTCCGTTACGCATCACGTTGAGCGCGAACAATCTCTTTCAATATCATTTCGTCGAAGTCCCCGGTAACCTTTCCCCGATACGGAATTTCATTTTGACGATCGCATCGGAGTTCTAAAAAGAAAACCGCCTGTTGGCGGTTGTCATTGACGTGTGTCAGTGAAATTATTTCGGGAGTTGCTTCAGTTCGTAGTCGGCGTTACGCGCATAGGTCGGATCTTTTTTCGCTTCGAGGAATGCTTCCTTTGCCTTGGTCATATTTCCTGAGTTCCTATGTGCAATGCCGAGTTCGAAATATGCAGCGCCTTTCCTTGCAGTCTTCATCGTTTTAATCGCTGATTCGGCTGCCTGAATCGCTTCCGAGAGTTTTCCGTCCTTGTTGTAGGCCTGTGCCATGATCACATAGGCTTGCGCAAGGGAAGGATCGTTTTCGATAGCCTTCTTCGTCAGGTCGATCACCTTTGTCGTTTCACCTTTGTTTACCAACTCTGCGGCAAGTGCAGCTTGTGAGGCCGCAAGACCTTTTTTTGCCGGGCCAAGGGTCGGATTTTCCGCGAGGGCTTTTTCATAGTGCTCGAGCGATTTGTCGTATTGCTTCATCGCGAAGTAACCTCCGCCAAGCGCGTTGTAGCCTGCTGCAAATTTGGGATTGACACTCACGGCATTCTGGAATGCTTTGATTGCCTGATCCTCGGAGCGTGATTTCCGATGTGCTAAACCAAGCTGGTAGTAAAAGAACTCGTGCTTCTCGAGCTTCAACGCCTCTTCGTATTTGGTGATTGCACCTGCAAAGTCACCGGCTTTGAGTTTTGCGTTGCCCTCGTTGTAGAGCTTCTTGGCATCGTTATTCTGCTGCGCTACGGCAGTGAGCGCAAAGAAGATTGTAAGTATGAGAATGTTCCGTCGCTGCATCAAGTGATCTCCTTGCTGTCGGAGGGGAGGAAGTAACTGCCATCGTGCGATGCCAGTGTGTTTTGTGCGGAAGGCGGGACTTGAACCCGCATGCCCTTTCGAGCGCCACCCCCTCAAGATGGTGTGTCTGCCAATTTCACCACTTCCGCTGATTTCGTGAGGCTGGATGGGCTTGAACCATCGACCCTCTGCTTAAAAGGCAGATGCTCTACCACTGAGCTACAGCCCCAGCGGGGGTCTGCAAACGTAGCAAAATCGAGTCGTTGCTGCAAGCTGACCAGCGCACTTCGTCGCATTCTGGCGTTCATTTCAGGTTTTTTCCTGACACAATTCTGAGTCGGATATCTTCGAACCAGACAAATCGTTGGGATTATCAGAATCGCGTTCAGCACTACTGCGTTCAGCACTACTGGAAGTAGTAGTAGAATCCGGCTTGGGGCAATGGCAGGATGTCATCATCGGCATTGTGTACGTTAAAGTAAGTGAACGCAAGACTCACATTGATGATGAGCTTTCCGGATAGAACCCACTCATATGCAATCCCTAATCCTGCCCGAAATGGCGCCTTGAGTGGTTTATCGTCCTTGCCGTTACTGTAATATCCTGCCGCTGCATAGGTGTAGAACCGAGCCCAGTTCATCACATCGAGATCGAACTGGACTTCAGCACCGATCGAGCTAATCAGATTATCGCTTGCTTTGAATGCGACACCTGCAATTTGACCGCCCCATCTTCCTTGTGGATGAAATCGGACTCCGACTCCATAGCCTGAAAGAAGTCCTGCCTGCAAGCCAACGCCCCAACGTTCACCCTCGGCAAAGACGTTGATCTCCTGTTCCTGAGGCACGGCAGGTGACTCACTTCCCTGCGCGAATGTGTTGTTAACCGTGAATCCGAGAAAGACAAGTGTAAGAAGCTGTTTCATTGTTTCCACCTTTGGTTGTGAATGCTGCATTAACATAGTAAGTTTTTTCGCCCGGTGTAAACGTAAAGACCGGACACATTTCAATTCCAGTTCCGTGTATTCCATTTCACAACAACCACAAACGATGGACGAATCGCTCGCACAGATCAGAGCGCTATGCGAAGGTGAACAAACGCCGATATCGATTCTGGCGAATGTTGCATCATACCTCTTCTGGACGGTCGAGCGCATCAATTGGGTCGGCTTCTATCTCATCGATAACGGAAAACTCATGCTCGGCCCGTTTCATGGAAAACCTGCGTGCATCGAGATTGCGCTCGGTAAGGGTGTATGCGGAACAGCGGCACAACGAGACAAAACTATCGTCGTCCCGGACGTGCTTTCGTTTGAAGGCCATATCGCATGCGATGCAGCATCAAGATCGGAGCTTGTTATTCCGCTGCATAAGCATGGAAAAATGATCGGAGTTCTGGACGTGGATTCGCCGGAACCGAATCGCTTTCTCCCGCCTGATGTGACGTTCTTCGAGCAGGTCGCATCGTACATTGAAGTATCGTTGGAAAGAATTTCATCGCCTGTTGACTGATGTTCGATAAGT
>CAYUWG010000049.1:0-10128 GCA_964448285.1 uncultured Chromatiales bacterium | reverse complement strand
CATTGAAGTATCGTTGGAAAGAATTTCATCGCCTGTTGACTGATGTTCGATAAGTCGCCTATATTGGCGGTGAATTTTTTTGACAATCACACCATAGGAACCTATCGACTTTTCGTTACAAGCTTTTTTTCCGTTCACCAAACGCATGTGACGAATGTCGATTTCTTATCCCGGTTTTTCTTCAGCGATAGTGGTTCATCCACGGAGCACAGTCGTTTCTTTCGGTGGTTTCACCATGAGGAATAGTCTTGGTCGAGAGATGAAGAAAATCCTCGACTCCGGCATGGTTCGACAATCCGCGACGTACTTCATTGCGCAAGGGATCAATGCCCTGCTCGGTATCGTCGTGTACGGAGTTCTTACACGCGCATTGTCCGTTGAGGCATTCGGATCCTACGCTCTGTTGATGGCGATCCTCACCTTCGGCTCATTGATTTTCGATTTCGGTGTGTCATCGAGTGGTATGCGGCTCATGGCGCTCGCAAAGGACAGGGACGATCAACGAAGCAGGCTCGGTGCGGTGTTTGTCGTCGCGCTTCTGATCGGAGGAGCGTTTTGCATAGCAACCGCCCTTGCTTCTTTCGTTGCGCGGTCGGTTTTCGATGAGCGACTTGCTTCGCTGTTGCTTGTCGTTTCGCCGTTCGTCTTTGCTTTGCCGATCATCGAACTGTTGTTGACGACGTCGCAAGGCGCGAATCGCATCGGACTTCTTTCTCTCTACACCGTTCTGCCGAGGACAGTACTGATCGTTCTTCTTACCGTGCTGGTTTCTACCGGAGAATTGACGATCGTTACCGCAATCATCGGTACGATGTGTGCGTCTCTCGTCACGGTGCTCTACGCGGTCGTCTCACAACGTCCAAAGTTTCGCGGGATCGATGTTGAACTGAAACTGCTTGCTCGAGAGGTAAAGGAGTTCGGCAAAGAAATGTATCGCGGTCGGATCATCGATGGCTTGACGAACTGGGCAGACAGGATGCTGATTTCGCTTCATCATGGCATGGCGTCGCTTGGCTTTTATTCGATCGCGAGCACGATGCTTTCTCCCCTCAACATGGTCAGCCAATCGATTTCCGCAAGCAGTTACTACCGGTTTGCGCGGGAGAACCGAATCTCACCTTTCGTCTTCCTTGCAAACGGTGTTGCGAGCATTGCCGGTAGTGTCATTCTTCTATTCGCTTGTTCATGGCTGATTCCACTGTTCTTTACCGAAAAGTATTCCGATGCTCTTGCGCTTCTTCCTTTTCTCGCGGCAGGCGTCGCGCTCAACGGCCTCAACCAACCGTTCCATGCGTTCCTTTCGGCACAGCGGCAGGGAAGGTCGATTCGTGTCATCTCGATAAGTACATCATCGCTGAACGTGATTCTGAATATCATCCTCATTCCGAAGTACGCGGCGATTGGGGCTGCGATGGCCTATACATCGAGCTACGCGGTGAACATCATCATGAATCTTCATTACTACTCTCGCTTTCGATTGCGTGAAAAAACTCTCTGAGATGAATTATTGGATTGTCCGGAAATGTCCCATACACCAATTTCACATATGGCGGAACTACCCATGAAGAACCCAACCTGTGCTCATGTAACCCTTTCTGTAATCCTGCTGAGCACGTTCATCATTTCCACTTCGGCGGTAAGCCAGGAACTGCGTGTCGTTTCAAGCGATGCGAACGGTGTGACTATCGAGTACAGACCGATCGTTCGTGAGTCGTCCATTCGTGACGACAGCCGGCAGTTTTTGAAAGTGGACGTTGACAAGGGAAGAAGTCTCTACGCTGCAGATGCGGGAATGCCCGACCTGCGGATGCGGTCAGAGCTTCTGATGCTTCGTGGTTTGGAAGGGAATCTCGTCACTGTTCTGCAAGCCGATTATGAAGACCGTCGGGACATTCTCCTCGAACCGATTCCGAGGACTGAGCAAACAGAGGATGGAATCCGATTCGTGTATGAGACAGGTTCGCAATACAACCTTGCGGGATTCTTCCCGACGGCGACGGCACGGCTTGAAGGCATCGGTATAGCGCGAGACAGAATCCTCGGGAATCTTGAGATGACGCCCATGCAATACGACGCTTCACGAAGAGTATTGCGTGTGTACTCGCGCCTCCTAATCCGCGTGGATTTCGGAACTCCACACGCGCACTTAATCACGACGCAGACGAAGGAGTCGTATTCGAGCCTTCCGGTTTTGAATGAAGGAACTCCGCAACACTGGCGCATCGTTGCTTCACGTTCGTTGCGGAAGGTCAGCCAGGGTGAACTCTTCAGCGGTTCATGGTATCGCATAGAGATCAGCGAGGAGGGAATTTATCGATTGGACAAAACATGGTTTCAGGCAGCGGGGATCGATATCTCGTCGATCGATCCGCGAACGATCAAGATGTATGGCTATGGCGGTCGTGAACTCCCGACGGATGTGAATCAGAACATCATCGATGATCTTCCGGAGGTTGCCATAGAAGTCACCGGTGAAAGCGACGGACGATTCGACGACGGTGATCGCGTTTTCTTTTACGGCAAAGGTCCGAATGGATTTCAGTATGACCCCGTGTTGAAACGATACCGGCACTACATTCACCGCTTCGACAAAGCGAACGCTTATCTCCTGACGTTTGGAGGGACTAACGGAAAACGAATGCAGCAACGTTCATCGTTGAATGAACCGAACCCTTACACACCGCAGTGGTTCATCGGCAAAGAGTTTTTCGAAGAGGAGACGTATAACTTTCTCAGTTCAGGAAAACTTTGGGTCGGAAAGAAACTGGTTGCGGGAACGGGAGGCAATCGCACCGATATCACGCGCAAGTTAGAAGGCCGAGTATCCTCAGAGCCTGTCACATACAGAGTGCAGTTGTATTCGCAATCCGACCTGGGTACGACGAACGCATTCACGCTTAGGGAAGGCACGATTACTTTAGATACGATAAAGATGCCTGTCGTCGATTTCAACACGGATCGGGCAGAAATCGCCGCAAGCTCCGGAGTTCGGGAGTTTAGCTGGCAAGGCGCGCTGCAGGATGATCGCAGCGTCGTTTCGATATCCTATGACGCAAGCTCTCCCGAGCGGAATCGCGGTGGTTATGTGGATTGGGTAGAATGGTTTTACGCCCGCGCCTTTCGTGCATCGTCGGACGTGCTCGCATTCTCATCACCCGATACGACCGCTCCCATTGCCTATGAAATAAACGGATTCACGAACAGCAACGTGCGCGTGTTCGACGTTACCGACTATCTGAACGTCAGCACCATGTTCGATCCGAGTATCAGTGGCGGAACGATACGCTTTCAAGCTGCTGCGGAAAACGGTACTCCTCGTCAGCACATTGCCATAGGGCTTAACGCGATAAAAACTCCAGCCTCACCGGTAAAGTTGAAGAACTCACAACTGCGCATGACAAATGACGGTGCGGAGTTCGTCATCATCACTGCGGACGATTTCGTTCCTTCTGCAAACAAGCTGAAAGCGCATCGCGAAAAACCGGGCGCGGATTACATTTCAACACGTGTTGTCGGCTTGTCGGAGATCTATAACGAATTCAATGGGTCACTTGTCGATCCAACGGCGATCCGAAATTTCATTGCCTATGCACTGAGACATTGGGAAATCAAGCCGCGCTACCTCCTCCTTCTCGGAGATGGACATTTCGACTATCGAAATTACACAACGACCGAGCGCACGATCGTCCCGGTCTGGCAGTCCGAAAATTCGGTGAATCTCATCGCGACATATGTCACGGATGATTACTTCGTACAGGTCGCAGGGAACGATCAGCGCGTCGATTTAGGTGTAGGACGTTTGCCGGCTCAAACGCTCGAGGAAGCGGACGACGTCATTCAAAAGATCATCACGTATGAAGCCGACGTTGACTTCGATCCCTGGAAAAACCGAGTAACTTTCGTCGCCGATGACGGCCTGACGACAAGAGGTGACGACGGCAGTACGCACACGTCACAGTCTGAAGCTATTGCCAACCAACTCCCGGCAGAAATAGAACAGCGTAAAATCTATATCGTCTCCTATCCGACCGAGAATACCGCTCAAGGACGGAGAAAGCCCGATGCAGCGCGTGACATCCTCGACCAGATAAACGATGGGACGCTCATCATCAATTACACGGGACACGGGAGCGAATCCGTATGGGCGCATGAGCAAGTCCTCTCCGTCGATGCAGCGGTTCCCCAAATGAAAAACGACCGCAGACTCACCTTTTTAATCGCGGCCACCTGTGCTTTCGGTTTATACGATAAACCGGGATTGCGAAGTGGTACGGAGCTCTTCGTTCTCAAGCGGGATGGAGCTGCAATCGGAGGAATTTCCTCTCCACGCGTTGTATTCTCGAACGACAACTCACTTTACAACCGAATCTTCATCCAGCAGGTCATTAACAAAGGCCGCGAAGCTGACGGGACAATCAAGCGGGTCGGTGATGGGAATTACGCCACGAAGCAAGAACTGTACGGAGACGTTGGTTTCGAGAAATTCCACCTCTTCGGTGACCCATCGCTTCGTCTCGCGCTCCCGCGTCACCGGGCTGTTGTGGAAGAAATCCTTGTGAACGACAAATCCGTCACCGGAGATACGATACAGCTCAGCGCTCTTTCGAAAGTCACGGTGAAAGCATCCATTCGAAAGCCGGACAGTACCGTATGGACCGAATTCAACGGCACATCGGAAGTGACACTGCGCGATGCGTTGCGAGCAGTGCCCGTGGTGGAATGGAACAACTGGACGTATTCGCTTCAGGGAGGAATCCTCTACCGAGGTCAGGCAACGATTGCCAACGGCTTGTTGACGGTGACGTTCATCGTTCCGAAGGATATCTCGTACGAGAACAACAGCGGGCGATTCAGCATGTACTTCGACAATCAGGCGGTTGATGGCGTCGGTGTATCGACTCAGTTCCGTATCGGCGGCTCCGACACTACTGCCACGGCGGACGACAAGGGTCCTGAAATTCAGCTTTACATGGACACGCGGAGTTTTCGGCCGGGCGACATGACGAACGAAAACCCGCTCCTCATCGCTGACCTTTACGATGACCACGGCATCAACACGGCAGGAATAGGCATCGGCCACGACATCGAAGCATGGCTCGACAACAGCGAGACGAGCATCGTGCTCAATGAGTTTTACAAAGGCAAGCCCGATTCCTATCAAAGCGGAACCGTAGAGTATCGCTTCAAAAATCTCACTCCGGGAACGCATACGATCCGATTGCGAGCGTGGGATATCTACAACAACTCGTCCACGGCGGAAACATATTTCGTCGTTGCTTCGAGCGAAAAACTTACCGTCAGTAACGTCTTCAACGTTCCGAATCCGATGGCGGGCCGGACCGCCTTTACGTTCCAGCACAATCAAGCCGATGCGGTGAGCGTTTCAATCAAGATCTACACGCTTGCCGGCAGATTGATCAAGACGATCGAAGAACCGAACATATACGAGCGGTTCATCAACATCCCTTGGGACGGGAAAGACGAAGAGGGGAGCGAGATCGCAAATGGAATATATTTCTACAAAATCATCTGCACGACACGCGACGGCTCACGAGGCAGCGAGGCGATCGGCAAGCTCTCGGTGCTAAAATGAGGCATTTGCAGAGAGTGCGGGATTTTGGTTTTGATAATGCACACATTCACAAGTAAGTTTGTCAGTTGTAAAACTTTGGAGTAACCGAGAATCAATGAACAGGATTTTGAAAACAATAGCAGTAACGGGAATGATGACTCTCAGCGTCGTCATGCCATTGGATCAACTCATGGCACAAGGCGCCGCAAGTACGGCGGTTCCGTTTCTGCTGATTTCCCCGACGGCTCGCGCCAGCGCTATGGGTGACGCCGGAGTTGCCATCTCAGACGATGCATCGGCAGTCTTCTGGAACCCGGCAGGCCTTGCATTTCAAAAGGGCCAGGAACTCAGCCTCACCCACTCGAATTGGCTTCCCCAATTCCAACAGAGCGACCTTTACTATGAGTATGCGAATTACAAGCTCCATCTCCCTTCGATCGACGGAACGTTAGGGGCTGCCTTTACCTTTTTGAACCTCGGCAGATTCGAGCGACGCGATGAAGCGAACAACCCGCTCGGCACATTTTCGAGTTTCGAAATGGCAATCCGCGCTTCGTATGGCGCACGATTGGATGAAGATTTAGGAATCGGACTCGGATTGCAGTTGATCCATAGCAGTCTCTCGCCGGTTGCGACCGGAAGAGAGCAAGGTTCGGGAACGGCAACGGCGGTCGCGGGTGATATCGGAGTCCTCTACCGGCCTTCGAAATTCGTTATCCCCTTTACGGACGTCAATTTCGGTGACCGTTTCGCACTTGCCGCTTCTGTAACGAACATCGGTCCTTCCGTCACCTATATCGATCAGGACCAAGCCGATCCACTCCCGACGAATTTGCGTTTCGGTTTTAGCGTCGATCTTGTGAAGCAGGAATACAATCGTCTTACTTGGGCGACCGACTTCAGCAAGCTCATAGTCAGCCGCAAAGGCACAAAAGCAACACCCGTGTACGAGGCGCTTTTTGATTCCTTTAAAAGTCCTAATGTGCTTAGTACGTTCGTTTTTGGAACGGGCATCGAGTACTGGTATTCGGACTTTCTCGCGTTGCGCTTCGGTTTCTTCCATGAAGATGAAGATCAGGGCAATCGCCGCTTCCTGACTTTCGGCGCAGGAGTGCGGTATGAGATCTACGGGTTCGACTTCAGTTATATCTCGACGGACATTTCCAACGAGAAGAGTCCGCTTGCTGACACTCTGCGCTTCACGCTCTCGATTCTTTGGGATCGCCTCATGACGCCTCCCGACGACGGTACACGCGTTCCTGCCGACGATTCAAGAAACTGAAACGATCATCCCTCTGATCTCCCGATCGCATACCCTTCAACGGCTCACCCTCTACCCGGAGGGTGAGCCGTTTATAGTTCTCACAGCACAGTCGCATCGTTCATGATTTCATCAGGCAAATTCGCAATCATCAGCGCTTTCATCGCTGCCTTATTCAACCATGCATTTGGACAGCAGGCAACGCGAGTGCGCTTCGATCACCCGATACAAGTTGCCGGAAACCAACATCAGCCGGTCGCACTTCCCGATACCGTTCGCGTTCTCGCTGTCATGGTTGAGTTTCAGGAAGATAAGGAAGCGCGTACAAGCGGGACGGGAAAGTTCGGGACGATCTATCCATTCGATTACGGTGGTGAGATTCTCGATCCATATCCGCATAACCGTGCATACTTCCAGGCACACGCGCGATTTTTAGAGAACTACGTCCGAAAGGCTTCTTCGGGAAGAACGCACATTGTCGGTAACGTGCTCGATGGCATTGTCACCGTTTCCAAACCGATAAGGGATTATACATTTCTGAAAGGCCAGCCGGAAAAGCCCGTTGCGAACCTCGCTGTTGAAGCGTGGCAACTTGCCGATGCACAGTTTCCGAGCGTCGATTTCTCACAGTACCATATGTTCGTCGTCTTTCACGCCGGGCGCGGCCGGGACATCGACCTTGCAAGCATTACCGGAAGCGACCCAACACCGTTCGATATCCCCTCGCTTTCGTTTACGCTGAATGGATTCAAGAAGCATTTCGGTACCGACTTCAGGGGGATCGGAGTGCGTGGCGATTCGTTCTTCATCACGAACACGTCCATCGTACCGACAACGAACAACCGGGAGATTCCGCTCATAACGGGGCAAACGGCATTGCTCGAACTGACGATCAATGGATTGCTCGCAGCAAGCTTCGGAACGTATGCGGGACTCCCCGATCTCTTCGACACGAAATCCGGACGCACGGGCATCAGCCGATTCGGCTTGATGGATGCAGAGGGCATCTTCGCTTACGGCGGCATTTGCCCGCCGGCGCCTTCGGCATGGGAGAAACAATTTCTCGGCTGGACCGCCCCACGGGAAGCGACGCCGGGGAAACGGGAATATCTGCTCACCGCGCAACGCACCGACCAGCCATCGACTGCCGATATTCTCAGAGTCCCGATGACTTCGAAAGAGTACTGGCTTCTCGAAAACCGTCAGCGCGACCCCGGCGCGAACGGCCAGCGCGTAACGATGAACGTCAGCGGCAACGATATCGAATTGCGCTTCCCGAAGGACACGACCGGATTCATGAACGATGACGTCTCCGGTTTACGCGGCGTCATCGTGGACGTCGAAGATCTCGATTGGAGTCTGCCCGGCGGCACGGTCGTTTCGGAAAGCAAGGAAGTGCGCGTGAACGGCGGTATTCTCATCTGGCACGTCGATGAAAACATCATCGGGAAAAACATTGCCGATAACACCGTCAACAACAATCCCGACTTGCGCGGCGTCGATCTCGAACAAGCGGGAGGACCGCAGGATATCGGGAAGTTGGTGCCTACCGTTCTCGGTGACCAGATCGGCACCGGCTCTCCGCTGGATTTCTGGTTCAGGGGAAACATCTCGCCGCTCTACAAAAACAGTTTCGGTCCGATGACCACACCCGATTCACGCGCGAACTCAGGGGCATGGTCACACGTGACGATGGATAACTTCAGTTCACCTGGACCGCTGATGTCGCTGGACATCGCGATAGGTGATAACACGATCGCACCGGTCGAAGGCTTCCCAATCGATCTTCGAACCTCGACAAGCATGCATCACCGGCAATTCTTCGTGCAAACCTCCGACCTTGATGGAGACGGGAAGCATGAACTCATCTGTGTCTCCTCGCATGGCATTACGCAATCCCCTTCGTCATTACCGGACACGACGTTCGTATTCGTTTTCCGAGAAGACGGTTCGTCGTATCTCAATGAACCGATTGTCGCACGACTTCCGAACATTCGATGGGTTCACGGCAGCGCTCTCGTAGGCGACATCGATAGCGACGGCATTTCCGAAATCGTCGTAATCGGAAAGACCGACGATTACCTTGCTTCGGTTCATATCTTCGATTCACGTGATGGTAATGCAGATGGCCTCATCGATGAGAAGCTCGTGAAGCAACACGCTTCATCGGGTGAACGCATCCAGTTCAAGAATGCGAACGCTGTGATTTCCGGGAAAGGTCTCGTTTACTCGCTCGAAGGGTTGTCGGCGGACACACTGATCGTCATCTCGGGTAACGTCAGTTCACGTCCCTTTCCACGTTCGGGAAGCGAAGCACGCTTGGGAGCGCTTGCAACTACTCCCGGTTCATCGAACATCGTCTCGGCATCGCGGAATATTTTCGGGTACAATCTCGATCAGAATGAGATTCTGCAGGGGCGCGATGTGACAAGTGCATTGACTCCCGCATTATCGGTGAACGTAATCCTGACGGACTGTGATGGAGATGGAAACACTGAGGCAGTGAGCGCGACACCCGATTTGACGGTTCATCATTTTGCCGGCGACGAAAAAGGAGTTGCGGAATTACCAGTACCAGTTGCTTCCGGGTCATTGCCTGTTCAATCGCCGGTGCTTGCTTCAGCCGATGCGGATGGTGACGGACGGAACGACATTGTAATCTCCCTCGGCGATCGCTTGATGGTTTTCAACTATGCGCTGTCGTCCGTCGATTACTATCCATTGGTTCGAACGGCGAAGTCTGCTCTCGCGGTGCGGCTTCAAGGCGCGAAACAGGATGCAATATTCGTTGTCGGCGAGGGAGAATTGTCTCAGCTCACGACGCGTGCAAAGCAGGCTGAAGGATTTCCCGTTCCGTTACCCTTGGATGCTTCCGTTGTGTTGTTTCCATTTGGAAAAAATGATCCGGCTCTCGGTATTGCCGCAGCGGGAAGTGACGGGTATCTCTACGTGTTCAACACGCCGAATCGCGTCGGGCAGAACTCGCTCGTATGGCGAAGCATGTACGCAGATGAGCGCAACAGCAACCACGCCGCATCGCTTGGTGCGGTCGATGCGCCGATCGCTGAGTTTTTCCCATCGGAACGATGTTACAATTGGCCGAACCCGACCTACGAACCCACGACGAAGATCCGATACTACGTTTCGCAAAACGCCGATATCGAAATCAAGATCTACGACACGGCGGGTGAGAAAGTAGATGAGATGAAGGCGAAAGCGATCGGCGGAACGGATAACGAAATCGAGTGGCTCGTTTCGAAAATGCAAAGCGGCGTCTATCTCGCGCATGTAAAGG
>CAYUWG010000048.1:0-30556 GCA_964448285.1 uncultured Chromatiales bacterium | reverse complement strand
ACCTCGGAGTCGATCATCGCTATCGTTCTCAGGTGCATCATCGAAGGCAAACGTCGGCTATTTCGCAGAAAAATCAAAGAAGCCAGATGGGAAGTCACTCCTTCAATGCACTTCACCGGTGTTCGTGGTATGGATGTGGAATTGCAACCGTTCGTCAGAACGTGATATCCGATAACGAATAAAGGTCACACTGCAAAGAGCAGGTACGTTGACTAAAAGACGTGTCCGAAGTTGAAGTAAAGCCCCATTGTTTCTTTTCCGAAGCCAACATCAGCGCGAACGACAAACGTGTCCATGTAAAAGCGAAGTCCGGTCACAGGGGTCACCGCCCAGTCAGCGACGGAAAGAAGGCGCGGCGTCGGCGCCACCCTTCCCGCATCGATGCCGACGATGCCGCCGAATTGACTGATCACTTTGGGTTGATCGAGTTCTGCTTTGTCCCACGTCCTATAGGTTACACCCATTCGCGGTCCGCCGAGATTTCTTTCAATGAATTTGGATGGTTCGTCCGTGCTTATCTGCTGTGCAATCATGGGTATTCCATTGATGCAGATGCTCAGAAGGAATATCGTCATTGTTATGGTGATTCTTTTCATGGTCGTTACTCCGAGGTTGTTTGACATGAGGTTGTTGCCAACCGTGATTTCAACCGCATGTTCGCTTCCGATTTATTCGGCGAGGTCATGGATATGTCAAAAAATCGTAAATGAAGAGCTTTGGCTTATGATATGCGAGCGGAGAGTCAGTATCTTCCCCATCGTCATGCAGAGCCCCGCGAGAAATCCTGAAGACATACCCATCACGTCGCTTCCTTCAATCGGCGCTCATCGTGCGAAGGTGCTCGCGACGGTCGGAATCGAATCTGTCGCCGATTTGCTCTACTATTTCCCTCGACGTTATCTCGACCGAAGCACGATCGTCCCCATGCCGGAGCTGTACAAGTACGTCGGCAGAACGGTCACGTGCATCGGACGCATCACCGGATTAGGCACTGTTGGCCGTGGGAAGAAGCGATTAGTCGTAACGTTGAGAGACCAGCGCGGCTCGATGGATATCGTCTTCTTTCAGGGAATCCAGTACTGGCAAAAAGCCTTTTCGCACGACGAAACACTCGCAGTCTCGGGCGAGGTCAATATCTATGGGCACCGGCCGAACATGGTGCATCCTGCGATCGATAGACTTGAAGATGAAGAGACGATGGAGTTCATCAATACGGGTGGAATCGTCCCCGTCTATCCATCGAGTGCAGAGTTGGAGAAAGTCGGACTGAACAGGCACGGCGGTTTTCGCCGCATCATGAAAGCCGCGCTGGAGCGATACCTGAGTCACGTAGAAGATCCTTTGATGGCAAATGAGAACGCATCGCATGAAGATGACGCTGACTCGAAGGCGACAAGCGACATGCGACAATCGACGATTCGCGATCAACAATCCGCAATCGACAATCGTGCACCGACGATCGCTTCCCGTCACGGATTGCTTCCCCTTCGCGATGCGCTTGAAGCGATACATCGTCCGAGGGCGCAAGAGGTGCTGCAGACTGCTCGGCACCGGTTGATTTTCGATGAGTTCTTTCTGCTCTCGCTCCAGCTTGCGTATCAGAAACGACGCTATACGACGAAGCAGGCGGGAATCGCATTTCGCATCGAAAGTGCATTGGCGCGTTCGCTTGTAGCGGCACTGCCCTTTCAGCTTACGAACGCGCAGAAGCGGGTCATCCGTGACATTGCAGCAGATATGGCTTTACCCGCACCGATGAACCGGCTTCTTCAAGGCGATGTCGGCAGCGGGAAAACCGTCGTTGCGTTGCTCTCGATGCTCGTTGCCGTGGATAACGGTTACCAGTGCGCACTCATGGTCCCGACGGAAATTCTCGCCGAGCAACACTATCGAACGCTGACATCGCTCGTGAACGATATTCGCGTGAACATTCGCCTCCTGACGGGACAGATGCAACAGAGCCAACGAAACGAAATTGTCGCTGGCATCGCTGGCGGTACGGTTGATATCGTCGTCGGGACTCATGCGCTCATTCAGGAGAGCGTGGAATTTCACCGCCTCGGTTTCGTCGTCATCGACGAACAGCACCGGTTCGGCGTCCAGCAGCGCGCGAGCCTTCGCGGAAAAGGCGCAATGCCCGACGTGCTCGTCATGACGGCGACGCCGATTCCACGAACACTTTCGATGACCCTCTATGGCGACTTGGACGTGTCTGTCATCGATGAATTGCCTGCAAACAGGAAGCGCATCAAAACGGCTCTCCTGTTCGAGGAAGACCGCCCGGCGGTGTGGGATTTCCTACGCAAAGAATTATCCGCAGGGAATCAGGCGTACATCGTTTTCCCGCTCGTAAGCGAGTCGGAAAAACTCGATCTGAAAGCTGCGACGGAAGAGTGCGAGAAACTTCGGACGGAAGTGTTTTCGGAATTCCACATCGGATTGCTTCATGGACAGATGCACTCGAAGGAGAAGGACGACACGATGATGCAATTCAAGCGTGGCGAGTTGGACGTGCTCGTCACCACGACGGTGATCGAAGTGGGAATGGACGTGCCCAACGCAACCGTCATGATGATCGAGCACGCAGAGCGTTTCGGCCTGGCTCAGTTGCACCAACTGCGTGGTCGGGTCGGTCGCGGCGAGAAGCAATCGACGTGTATTCTCATGACGGAAAAACGAGTCTTCTATGCAGGCGGATCGAAAACAGCAGATGAGATTCAATCAAAGAACGACACGCGCCGGCGCTTGGAAACGATGCGCGATACACTCGATGGCTTCAGGATAGCAGAAGTGGATATGGAAATTCGCGGCCCCGGTGATATGTGGGGAACACAGCAGAGCGGCTATCCGGAATTCCGTATCGCGAACCTGCTCACCAATGGGGACATCCTTCGTGAAGCACGGGCGGAAGCATTCGCCATCGTCGAAACTGATCCCCAGTTGCGTTTACCCGAACACGAAGGGATACGCCGCATTCTCGGCCCGAAGATCAGAGCGCGAATGGGACTCACGGATGTCGGGTGAAGGTTTGCTATCAGGATAGATACTCGAATAAAAAAGAGGCTGTCCGTTCGAACAGCCTCTCGTGCGATAAGCGGATGTGATTATTCTTTCGGTTTTCCGGAGATCTCATCAACAAGAAAACTGGCGACAGCGCGATCGGTCGATTCATACGACTTGAACACTTTGATCAACTGGGTTATCATGAACAGGCTGTTGATCTTTTCGGTAACGTTTGCAATCCGCATGTCACCACCGGCATTGTTGACCGTGGCAAGTGCTGAGATCATGGCCCCTAAGCCGGAACTGTTGATCCATTTCACTTTTCCCACGTCGAGAACCACTTTCAGAAAACCATCGGCGGTAAGGTTCTTCACCTTTTCCCGTAGGTCGGTCGTTTCCGGTTCACCCATCAGGTTACCCTTGGGTGTCAGAATGACCACATCGCCCTGAATGGTTTCTTTGATGGACATGTTATTCCTCCTCTCAGATAAGTTGAGATTATTAGTTCAATGATTTCAAATGCAATGTCTGTTGCTTGTAAAACTCACAGTTCCCCTGATGGCTGCACTCACCGCAGGTCAGTTCCTCCCTCGGTACCAATGAAAAACACCTTGGGCATCGGTCCGTGAGTGGATTGAGTATTTCATAGTTGCACGTCGGGCAATGGCGCTTCTCCTTCTCATGGATTTCTTCGATGGAGTTATCGATCATCGTTTCCATTACGATGCTGACCCAAGGCGCTCGGTGAGAATCTGCAGGACTTCCTTCGGTGAAACCGTCATTCGCGGCTGTGCGAGATGGACCGCTTCCGATAAGGAACCGAGCCGGCCGCTTAGGTACAGGTACACGTGATATCCCAGCCGATTGCGATCGTTCGGTTCTACGAATTCGATGCCGGACAAAGCATCGTATGCCTTGCGTTCCAAGCTGTTCTCAGGGAAGGGTTTTACTGGAGTTGCCACGTTGTATAGGGAAAGATTCGTCTTCGATTGAATCTTGTCGGCATGAGTTTCAACAACTTCATGGACACATCGAAGATACGTTTTTTTGTTTCCAGTTCAAGCATCGAGCCGCCATGAATTCAATTGTGGAAGCACTACTTCCGGAGCTTCTTCTTTCCTGCTGGTTTTCGTGCGGGAGTTTTCTTTACGGCCTTTGTTTTCTTGAAAGGGAAAGGAATTTCGCCCCCGCCAAGGAAGTTGCCATCGACGGCACGCGTACCGCCGGCGAGCTTCACGATCTCTTCATCATGTTCATCGGCGACGAAGGCAACCGTTGCGACGGTGACGCGCAGTTCGTTCGCGTCTAAATTCGCGCCTGTAATGCTGTGATGAAAGGTGATCGTATCGTCGAAGCCTAAACCGAACGCACCGATGGGATTGTTCGCGTTCAAACGCATGAGATGCGTCAGGAGCTTCGGTCCGATCTTCGCTCCCTGCACGACGTAGGATTGCGCTTGCACGATGCAATCATCCTTGCTCAGCGGCTTCACCTTCACGTGCACTGCCGCCGTTCCGCGACGCACGATGAAGCTGCCATCCACTTCCTGCACCATCGCTTCGTAGTGGCGGCCATAGATTTCCTTGAGATACTTCTTGACGTTCTTCTGTGTCGTCTTGATGATGTCTGCCATCGGTTCCTCCTTACTCCTTGCCCGCGGCTGCTTTCAGCATCTTCAGTTCTTCCTCAACGGTGCTGCCTGCTTCGAGCTTTTTGAATTCATCGTCGAGCGAGGTCGTATCACCCGCAAGTTCGGCGAAGGCTTCCGCTTCCGATTCGACTTTGAGCACCTTCTGCTCGTACTTGTCGAAGTTCGCGAACGCACCGTCACCGATACCCGCAATGCTTTGCGAAATCTGCTTCTTCGCTTTCGCCGCCTGGTGCCGCGCGATGAGTGTTCCCTGCCGCACACGCGCTTCATCGAGTTTCGATTTGAGTTGTTCGAGTTGTGAGCGCATCGTCGTCGATGTTTTTTTCGCTTCCGCTAAAGGCGCTTCGATATCCGTTGCGGCTTTGAGGAACATGTTCTTCTTTTCCAACGCCTGTCGCGCGAGGTCGTCGCGGCCATTGTTCACCGCTTTCAATGCGCGTTGCTGCCACTCATCGGAGAGGCGTTTCTTTTCGTTGTATTGCCGCTCCAAATGTTTCTCGTTTGCAATCGCTGAGCCGACCGCGGTCGTCGCTTTGTTCACAGCTTCTTCCATTTCGAGCACCATTTGCTTGATCATTTTCTCGGGATCTTCCGCGCGGTCCAATATGTCATTGATGTTCGCTTTGAAGATATCCGAGATGCGGGAAAAAATACTTGCCATTGTGTTATCTCCTGTCTATGAAAGATGTCGAGTACATGCTTATCGTGAACTCAATATAGAGATTCCTCACAGGCGTCACAACGAAGCGTCATGCCGAAAAGTGCGTCGTCACTGATCATTGGTGATCGATCAGCGCATCTCGATTTCATCCAGAGTCTTGCCGTCGTAGAGTCTTCCGTTCACCATCACGTATCGGACGGACATCGCGTTTCGGATTTCATCCAATGGGTTGCCGTCGAGAATGACGACATCGGCAAGTTTCCCTGCTTCGAGCGAACCGATATCGCGATCTAAGCCGATGTATCGGGCGCCGTTGATCGTCGCGCAGCGCAGCGCTTGATGCGGCGTCATTCCACCCTGAACGAAGTTCGCCATCTCCCAATGCATGGCAAGTCCCTGCATCTGACCGTGACCGCCGACGCAAACGATGACCCCAGCATCGACAAGTTTTTTTAACGACTGTGAATGCTCGATATGTCCGAAATCTTCGTTGGGCGCTTTCGTGCGGCGAATCGAGCGCGGATGCACGACTTCCTTAGGGACGAAGCGCATGAGCCTTTCATTCTCCCAAACGTTGTCCGCCATATACCAGTACATTTCTCCGGACATTGCTCCGTAGGCAACCACGAGCGTGGGAGTGATTCCCGTTTGCGAGCGAGCCATGAGTTGAATGACGTCATTGTGAAGCGTCGCGGGCGGAAGGTTGTGCTCGATGCCCGTATGGCCGTCGAGGATTTGCGTCAGGTTCCAGAAGAACGTCGAGCCGCCTTCGGGCACGACCATCATTCCGAGTTGGCGTGCCGCATCGACGATCTGCTGGCGCTGGTCGCGTCGCGGCTGATTGTAGCTCTTCACAGTGAACGCACCGACTGCTTTCAAACGGCGCAAATGTGACAACGCATCTTCGAAGTTGTTGACGATCGCTTTAAAAGGCGCTTCGGCGCCATAGAGAATCGTTCCTGTGGAAAACACGCGCGGGCCGAGAAGTTTTCCTGCTTTGATCGTTTCAGCGTTTGCGAAAACCATCTCCGTGTTGTTCGATGGATCGTGCGTCGTCGTAACGCCGAACGCGAGGTTCGCGCGATAGCCCCAGTGGTTCTGCGGCGTGATGCCGCTGCTTCCCGTTCCAATGTGCGCGTGCATATCGACGAGGCCGGGAATGAGATATTTCCCGCTCACGTCGATCGTTTTCGTTCCGGCGGGAATCTTCACCTGTGACGATGGTCCAATCTCCACGATGCGATTTCGCTCGACGATCATCGTTGCGTTGGGAATCACTTCGTCGCCTTTCATCGTGACGATCATCCCTCCGGTCAATGCGATGCGACCTTCCGGGACATCGCTTTTCGTGGCAAAGCCGATGAAGGCGCCCACGCTGTCGGGTTTCGTTTGAACGCTGTCGGGTGCGCCGGGGACAAATGCGAACGTCTCCGAGATGTCTCGTGAAAAGAGTTCCGGACCGTGCGACCAGAACAGCGTCTTGCTGTCCGCCGACCAAGTGATGTTCGAACCCGCGTCGCGCGTCACTTGTCTCTGCGGAAAGTCCTTCGTGTTCGGTCCGATGTTGACCGGTTGGCCGGTTTTCGGAAAGACGGAAAGGTGTACGTGGTATCGTTCAACCAACGCAACCCATTTCTCATCGGGCGAAGGAATGATCTGCTCTGCATTCTCACTGAGGAAATGCACGCGCCTGTCTTCGCCCTTTAGACCGACACTGATGAGTGCGTTCTTCTCTCCTTCACGTGACAGGAGGAAGATACGGTCGTTGCTTCTATTGAATCGGGGATTCGAACCTTCAACCGTCACGAGCGAGGGTTGTCCGCCGTTCGCACCGACGAGATAGACGCCTTGATCATGCGTGTGAAGTTTTCCCCGGAGAAGGTCGCCGCCGATGCGCCGGTAAACGATCGCTTTACCGTCGAATGAAAACGATGGCTGGACGTAGTGCCCGGGTTTGTCGGTCAGCGTCATGCCGCCGGTTCCATCCGTTCGAATCTTGCGGATGCTGCCGTACGACCTGTCGTTCCACGTTGCGTAGGCAATCCATTTTCCATCCGGCGAGAAGGATGGGAAAAGCTCGAAGTGTTCTTCGTCTTTGGTCACGCGTTTTGCTTCTCCATTCGGGAGTGAGCGAATCCACAGTTTCCCCAGTGCCTGAAACACAACCGATTTGCGATCCGGTGAAACGGTGACCCATCGAAGCATCTTTACATCGAACTTCTCCGGTGCGACTTCAACGGTCATGCGCAGCGCATCGACAACTTCCTGTTTCACCGACGCACGAAAAGGAATCGACGTGACGATTTTCGTTGCAACCTCAACGCGGCGGATTTTCCCCTTCGCCCAGATGATGATGCTTTTCCCATCGGGAGTCCATGCAAAACCGGGGTACACGCCGAAGAGACACCAACCCTCCTGCGCATCGCGGCTCAGTTCGTCCGTGATCAGTGTTTCCGTTCCGCTCTCGATGTCGTGCAGGATGAGTGCGGTCTTCCACAACACGCGGCGAACGAGCGCAAGCGTTTTACCGTCAGGAGAGATTTGCGGTCGGAAGCTCCCGCCGATTTCACGGACGAACTCTTCCGTCTTACCCGTCTCGCGATCCAATCGCTTGATCGCGTAGATCACGTCGTGCGGATTCTTGTTGTACTCGAACCGGCCACTCGTCGTCACATCTTCGCTGTAGTAGAGATAACGACCGTCAGGCGAAAGGCATGGTTCGCCGGCGTCCTGTTCCCAGTTTTTTCTCTTCGTCAGTTGCAGACCTTCCCCTCCCTCGATGTAATACATCCACATCTCTCCTGCACCGGCAGAACGCGTGTTTCGATAATGCTTCCTCGCGATGACGGCATAACCATCGGGAGTCCAAACAGGGTTGTTGAGCTGGCGTTCCTTTTCCTTCGTGATCTGCTTCATGTTCGAACCATCGACGTTCATCACCCAGATGTTATCGACGCCATCACGGTCGCTCGTGAACACGATGCGCTTTCCATCCGGACTGAATCGCGGCTGAGTTTCGAAAGCCAGTCCGCCCGCAAGGAGAGTTGCATTACCGCCGGATATCGGCATGATGTAAATGTCGCCGAGCAAATCGAAGACGACATGCTTTCCATCCGGACTGACATCGACTGCCATCCATGTCCCTTCATCCGTGTCGAAGGCAACTGTCTTTGACGGCCCATGGGGTTTCGTGATATCCCATTTAGGTTTCTCGTCTTGTTGGCTGAATGATGAAAGCGAAAGGCATACAAAAAAGAGATTGGTAAGCAGTGGCTTCATATTGCTTCAGAATTGTTGAATGAATCGCGCATATCAGGCGGCAAGTTACACGATGGCGGTCGCGGACAAAAGATTTCCCTTTTCCATTCACACATGAAACGAGACGAACCAGTAGGACAAGCATTCCTGCTTGTCAAAACCGCAGTGAGAAAAAACAAATTGCCGTACGACTCTTGAAGCTCGGCAGCCGGGAATGGTCGCCCTACTGAGCGGATTTCCGTATGATCAATGAATCAGAAACTCAATCCGACTTTCACGCCGATTCCGGTGCTTGTCATATCGAGTTTGAATGGATCGACGGTTCGATAGGCCCGGCCTGTCCAATCGCGGACGCTGATCGACGGCATTTCGAGAGTACCGTGATTCGTATAATCGAATTGCACGCCGATGGAAAGCTCACGATCGAAGTGATAGCTGACGCCGAGCGCGCCGAAGTATCCCGCTTCACTCGGGACGGAAATCTTTTCCTCGCCGTATCGCGGATCGAAACCGCGTACGCGAACATCATAGGATGAAATTCCAATTCCTCCGGTCACATCAACCGATATCTTTTTGAACTCCGGAAAAGCGTGGCTGTATTGAGCGGTCAGAAAAATCGTTGAGACACCTGCCTGGCTGTACGTTTCCTGAATGACCGTTCGAGGCGGATTACCCTGAATGATGTACGTCGCATCTTCATAGAATCTTTGTACTCCATCTTCCTGATACGCCAATCCGAATTGTATCGAAGGTTCAATCATGTACGTCAGTGAAAGAAACCGCGCGAGATTGAGCTCGGCCGTTTCCGGGCGGTTAAACGCGTATGTCGGTGTCGTCGTTTGCTCACTGAAGCCGTAAGGTTTGTGATGATCGACCCAGCGTTGCTTCGATATCGCATTAACCAGCGAAACGGAGCTTGAGAATCGGAACTTCGACCGCTGCTCATCGAGCAGAAGATGCCAGGCAGTCGCGTTGAGATCGTTCACCGGAACAGGTGGATTGTCCCGTTGCAGGGACTGTGCGAGAAAACCGACCGCAACGGCGGAACCAACAGAGAAGAGAAGAGACGAAAGGGTCAATCCGGGAAACTGTTCGTCCGTCGTTCCGATGCGTCCCGGATAAGAACCCGGTAATCCTTCGGGAGAAAGCGTGAGCACGGATGCAACAAGGAACGTCGCAAGCGCTGCGTTTCGAAAATCCTGCCTCAGCGGAACACTGCGGAACGTCTTCACATCGTTCACAGGAACTCTGAAGCTTCTCAACGTCCCCTCGATAGAAAGAAAGGTCGTGTCGAATCGAACGGTGCTTCGATCCGCAATGACAAGGCGGTTATCACGCAACACGAGCCAGACCTCTTCTTCGATATCCTGCGGCCGGCTTGTCATGACGACAGCGTCCTGTGTGTTTTTCCCGTTTTGTGCCATCAAGTGCATCGTCGGTAGGAGAAGAAAGAGAAAGAAGATTCGCTTCATAGGTTTACCTGATAGGATAGGTGATTGTCGTCGAATTGTCCATTGCGAGCATGTACATTGTCAGCACGACGACGGAAGCTGTAATGGAAATTGCCCAGGGAGAAACCGAGTGCCTGTCTCGTGATTCCATTCGTGTGATTTCTTCCATCGAAACCCTCCCGACGAATGGGAACGTGCCATCCGTTTCGTGTTGCTCGCCGACGCCGATGAGCGTTTCATCCGAATGAATGAACTCATCGAGTTCGATCAGCCTCCCGTCTCTCATGAACAGGCGGATGGAAGAAGGCGGCGTTGTCTGAAGGTCTTCTCGCGTCACCGTGTGCGTGACGGTACATGCCGTCATCAAGAGCGGGAGGCAGATGAGGGGATAAAAGCGAACCATGATGCAGGACTCCTCTTGTTGATTTCAAACTATGCGCTGCCCGGACAAACTCCAAGGCACTATTACAGACACGCTGCTCCAAAAGAAGTAACCAAAGTTCCGTACTTGTGTCTTTACTTCGTCTGATGAATTGAGTAGGTTGAACCGGAAATAAACAGGAGATCCATCATGAAACTTCGTACACTGCTGCTTATCGGAATGACCGTTTCGCTTTCGTTGGGTTGGAGAGCGAATGTCGATACGAATATCCCAGTGACCTTCGGGAAAATCTATCTGACCGACAATGAATTGATCGTCGGTGAAGTGTACCGCGGGATCAACATCCACGATATCACGGTCCCGGCGGGCACGCACAGCATCGGTTACATAACGCTTGAAGGGAATCTTGACGTTGCAGTGAAAGGCACTATCCTCTACGCCGATAACTACGAGGATTTGCTCGTCTTCGACTACAGCAACCCGGCAAAACCGGTGCTGATCGATTCCGTGCTCAACGTCTTTCGCGGACACACCCGACCGGAACCTATCTACAACAGCATCCAGGACTATGGTGGAACGAGCGGATGCGCAGCAACCGGTTGTTCGCAATCAAACGATGTCATCACTTATGAGAAAGGCCGAGGTGTACTGACGACGATGGACGGCGGAAACAGCGGTGGTGGAGAAGGCCAGGCGGGTTCGATGGCGCGGTTCGTCATCGTTGACGATTGGCTTTACTGCATCGATATGTCGGACCTTGTCGTTTTCAGTATTCGCGATCCAAAGAAGCCGAAACTTGAAGCACGTGTAAATATCGGATTCGGCATCGAGACACTTTTCGCATACGAATACTATCTCTTCGTCGGCAGCCAGACCGGCATGTTCATCTACGACGCGCGAGATATCCGCGTCCCGATCAAGGTATCGGAGTTTCGTCACGCTCGCGCGTGTGACCCGGTTGTTGTTGAAGGGAATCGCGCCTACGTCACACTGCGCAGTGGTGCGCGCTGTGGACCGGCGGATAATGCTCTCCACATCATCGACATAACGAACGTGGCCGAGCCGAAGAAGATCGGCGAGTATCAGATGGAAGGACCAGCGGGGCTTTCCGTGGTCAACGGTATCGCATACATCTGTGACGGTTCTCGCATCCGCATTCTCGATGTGAAAGATGAGAACGCGATCAAGGAAATCTCCACGATCAGCATCGATGATCCGTATGACGTGATCTTGCGCGATGACTTACTCTTCATCACGTCGCCCAACGGCATCTTCATTTACAACATCGCTGACCCGAGGAACCCGACGAAGGTTTTCTTCCTCTCAAGCATCGCGTAAACCTCCCTCCTTTCCGTTCTTCAGGCCCTTCAGCGTTTACCGCGTTGAAGGGCTTCGTTTCTTACGTCGTCGAATGTTCTGAACTGCCCGGTATTGAGGGGCAAATGGAGATAGTCGATCTCCGAGAGGTTGCGTGAGTTGTACTTTTCGTTCGCATAGTCATAACCGAGCCGAGCGGCAGTTTCAAGAAGGGATTCCCACGTGAGCGGAGTGTCTCTCTTTATATCGGAAAGAGACAACTGCGCTGATCGCCTCCGGGATGAAAGGTAGCTGCGCTCCGCAAGTTTTCTCTCCGTCCACGTGCGATCGCTGAGTGAAAAGTCGAAGACCTTCTTCAAATACGATGGGAAGTGGTTCGTGCCGGTATCAGACGGGATGAAGAGAGTGGAATTCATCTGTCGCCGGAATTCATACAGCGGGCTGACGATGAGTTTCCCGACTGGGAGCGGTGTGCGTAACGCTTCCGAAGGAACGATGAGCGTGTCCCGTTTGAGTTCCTGAGCAATCAGGATGGATGGTAAGAGGCTTCCAAGGATAAAGAGTACAGGAGCAAGTCGGATGAATTTCATAGCCGTTGAAAAGCTACTGAATTCGCAATGAAATATCAGTACCATTATCAGGTCAGGAGCAAAATCCCTATGTTGATAGCCCTTCCACAACGAAACAGTGAACCGGCTCTTGCCAAATGCAGTGGAAGAATCAAATAGAACGAGGAGGAATGAATGCGTATTCAGTTTTTTTTCGTGGGAATCCTAACCGTTACCCTCATGCAGGGGAAACTCCTGGCACAGGAAAGCAGCGGTTCCGTCGTTACGTCATGGGAGGACTATCATCTTACATACTGCCGCACGGGTTGTATCTGTCCGATGAAACAGGAAGCGAGACACATGCACGCGCCTTCGCTCGCTCTGATGCATCATGAAGGGCAGGACCCGCGGGCATGGGTTTGTCACTCATGTCCGCATGGCAAGTGCACACCGGCGCACATGTATCGAAAGAACTCCGCAGAGATCGATCAGCTTCTCCGCGATGCTTGCATCTCTTCGGGGTATTCGTTCAAACTTCGCGCACGCAACGACGCGGCGTATGAATACGCCACGAACCCCGAACGATGGCCTCTTCAGCGTGCGCTTCCACGCTTCGGCATTTATCATCCCCCAACACTCTTTTCCGTACGGGATGAAATCACGATGCTCAACTCTCAGTGCCGCGTGCGTTGAAGACGGTGATGCAATGAAACGAGCAATACTAATCCTGCTGAGCGCGTTGTTCATTTCGACGAGCGCTCTTGCGCAAACCGCACGGACACTCGATCTCGCGGAAGACCCCGTTTCGCGACTTGAGCCATCCATGACAAGCTTGAATATTGCGATCCACGGCATTCGCTTAGGAATGACATGGGATCAGGCGCGCGATATCCTCACACGAAAGGAAGTACCGTACCTCTTCAGCAAATCCTTGCCGCTCACCGTCTATATCCCACCCTCGAATCCATCCTTCTACCTGACGCTGCATCCGTCGTCGTATGAGGTTTTCGAAATGGGCGTCATGGGTACGTCGAAGCTGCCTCTTGAAAACCGGTACATCGCCAATGGGAATCACTGGCGGCTCACAACCGCGCGGACATTTTTTTTCGGTTCGGAAGGACATGATTTCCTGAACGAAGAGGCGCGCAGCTTCATGTATGAACGATTGGGATTCGCCTTGAAGTGGCTGTTGAACGGCGAGTTTTGTTTCGTGCTCTTCTATCCCGAAGGATGGACGCCTCCGCGACCTCAGCCGCCTCAGTTCGTCACGCCAAAACCCTATCGCTCGACAATACCGTTCTTCGTCACCGGCTATTACTATCCGAACACGAGCCTCAACTATCGCTGGCTGCTGCAACGGAAGAACGCCGGAGAGCTGAAGGACGCGCACTACATCGATTTGAACGATGAAGATTACGAGACGCTCGCACGCAGCGTTGACAGGGAAATGGATCGAGTCTTCGAATACATACAGTCGAACCTTCAGGTCCTGAACGCATCGGGGAGAAGAGACATTGCGATGTATGGCGCCGTGTATGGCTTCGTCGATCCGCGAGGGCTGACGCCGGGGAAGTACATCGATTCCACCATCGTCAATGAGGTCATCGAAATCCGGCAGGGTGAATTGCTCGAAGGCGAAAGCGGCAACAGCAAGTTAGCGACGCTGCGTGCCTATCACACGCGGAACATGATCGATGCATTCATGATGGAGAAATCACCACTCTATCGACAACTGAAGCAGGAGCGAAGGATTCTCTGGAAAGCAATGGGAAGGGGTGTTCCCATCACAGAACGCACACACAGGGAAATGCGCAGCATCGAAATCGAGATCCGCTTCGAGAAGTACTGATAAGCGCTGCCGGATTCGACTACTACCGTTCTTACTCCATTTCAAACTCAGCCCATACAGCATCATGAAATTTTGAAAACCAATCCTCTTGATTGATGGTCTTTTGTGTCGTGAAGTACTTCAATCCACCGAAGGAGAAGCATTCCCTGAGTCATCATCAACACGGAATCAATTCAGCAAATACAGGAGAAGAGCAGACGCAAAGATCACCGAGCCGAAAGCAACACCCGGTACGGTGAAATCCAATCCTTCGTAATGAAGCCAGATCAACTCGGCTACCGGCACGGTCACCGACTCCCCACCCTCAGACTTCTCGATGCCGTGCAACGCGACGAGCTTGCCTCCCTTCACTTCGAAGTAGGAAAGCTCCTTCTCGAACTCGTACCAATCTCTATCCTTCGTCTCGACCGAGATTTTCTCGCCTATCCAGATCTTGCTCACGTCCTTCATGGGAAGCAGTCGATAGTCCGTCTCCCTGTAATGCTGTGAGTACGCCACGCCTTCGATGTACCGCTCATCCTGAATCCGGATAAAACTTGCCGACCGATCGAAAGCGTAAGAGTCGATACCCGACTCGACGCGGACGGGAAAAGGAATCTTGAACTCATCTTGCCCGGTGAATGAACGCTTCCCGCTTATCGGTACCTCGCGCGTGACCGTGCAGCCCGCGCTTGCAAGCAGAAGAAGGAAGGTGAATAAAAGTAAGATTCTGGTGGCCATGTGTGATCCGGAATCAGCCGTGAAAGTTGCGATTCAAATCTACATCATGCGTGCATCACATGCTACTCTTTTTTTCGCTGCACCGATTTTTCCCTTCATGAAATCTCAAAACCGGTGATGGCGGCGATGGAATGAATCTGCTCTTTCTGCCTCCGGCTCGAATTCATCCGTTATCCCTATATTCTGCGGTGTTTTTGAATGAACGACGCCCTCCCTGCCAATGAAACAACAACAGAAGAAACCGCATCGAAGAGAATCCTCCACCGCTGACCGCACGCTGAGCCTTCGGATACCGTATCAGCTTTCACTCGGTTTGAATGGCATCGTTTCCGTTGCACTCGTCGCCCTCTGCGTCGTTGCCGGACTTCTCTACATCCTCCCAATGGAGGAATTCGCCGCGGGTTTAGGCTTCCCGCTCGAGGAGTCGTGGATTGCGCTGACCTATGCGAAGAACCTCCGTGAGTTCGGGGCTTATTCCTTTTACGCTACGGACATGATCGCCTCCGGAAGTACGTCGCCCCTCTATGTCTTCATAGCAGCGCTGTTCGGATTCCTCTTCTCAAGCGAGTTCACCCTTTCGTTCTTTCTCGGCGTCGGCAGTTTCGCCATCGCTGCCCTTTTTGTCTATCGCCTTGCCAAGGAGCTTTTTCAAACGGAGCACTGGCTCGCGCTCGTCGTAACGCTCCTGTTCGTTCTCACACCGCGCATACACAGCGCTTCCGTCTCCGGTATGCCTACGATGTTCTTCACTGCGTTAGTCGTTGCGGCTGCATACTATTTCATCGTACGCAAACCCATCCACTTCTTCGTGCTCACGGGGTTAGCGCTTTGGACCCGACCGGATGCGCTGGTGCTTCTCATCGCGATGGGCTTGCATGTGCTCGTTCAACGATTCGGCAGCCGCGACAGCGTTTCGGATTGGAACGGATGGCTGATGAATAAACGAGGATTGCTCATCGGGATTATTGCTTTCGTCGTGCTTCTCGCGGGGTATGCTTCGTTCAATCTTGCGTTGAGCGGGACGGTGTTTCCCAACTCCGTGCATGCGCGCCTTGCGTTCTTCAGCGAAGTGCCGTCGGAGTTTTTCGCGGAAGCCACCTTCGGCTATTACGCGACTTCCCTCGGTGCCATTCTCGTCTTTCCGTTTCTCATTGGCATCGTCTTCTTCGTTCTCGATGTCATCAAACGCAGAAGCAACGCGATGGCATTTGCGTTTCTCTTCACACTCGGGACTGTCGCAACGTATGCAGTCTTCCTTCCTTTTCTTTTCAACGATGGAAGATACCTCACGCCGACGACGCCGTTCTATATCCTCTGCGCCGTCTGGTCGGTGCGGAGAGTGTTCGAACGATTACTCACGGCCATTCCCATCAAGCTGATGCGGACGACAGGCAACACGGTAAGCCTGATACTCTTTGGCGTCGCTGTCCTGCTTGCCCTTATCGGTTGGAAGGAAAAGCGGACTGACCATTACAAAGCGGTCACCTATGTCAACGACCGTCAGGTTGCCGCTGCAAAGTGGATCAACGTGCAAACGCCGCCCGACGCGACAATCGCCACGCACGTCGTCGGTCCGATCGGGTATTACGGCGAGAGAAAGATCATCGACTTGTTCGGCGTCGTTTCACCGGAGGTCGTTCCGCTCATCGGAAATCTCGCCGCGTTGGAACTGCACCTCGCAACGTCCAACGTGCAGTTCATCGCAACGTTGAGGGAACGGCTCGAAGTGGTGAACGCCAATCCGGTTTTCGCATCGAATGAACAGCGTCCGGAAATCATGGAAGTCATTCCGTACGTTCCGAAGAAGGTGCACATCCTTCCGCAAAACGCATCGCAGTTGAACACGCAAGCCGCACGACTTCTGCAAAGCAACTACCCGCGCGAGGCCATGCAGCTTCTCCAGCAGTCGTATGAACTCGACCGGAACTCCGTGCGCACGAATACACTGCTCGGCCTGTGCTTCCTTGCGCTGAGCGATACGAACAACGCCATCGCGTTTCTCAGCCAGGCGATCACCATCCAGCAGGATTACGCGCCGGCGATGGTTCCCCTTGGAGATATGTATATCAATAGAAAAGAGTATGGCGCTGCGACGGGCTTGTTCAAACAGGCGCTGCTCATAAAGCCGGATTTCAAATTGGCAAAGAAGAGTTTAGAGCGCGTCGAGGATTTGATCTATCAGGACTCGTTGTACAAAGCGGGATATCGTCCCATCGTTGTCGGAAAACAATAGCGGAACCGTACGATGAAGAACGCATGGTGGGAGCTACGATATCGGATTCCGCTCTGGGGAATCGTCGTTCTTTCCTTCACCGGCATTCTCCGTTCGCAACAGAATCCCGTGAGAGAATTCCGCGGCGTGTGGCTCACGACGCTGCAGGGACTTGACTGGCCATCGCAGGCTTCACGCGGAAATCCTGAGAAGCAGAAGTCCGAGTTGATCGCAATTCTCGATGACCTTCAGCGCATGAATCTCAACGTGGTGATCTTTCAGGCGCGCTCGCGCGGAAATGCATTCTACCGTTCGTCGCACGAGCCGTGGGCGGCAGAGCTTACCGGTTCGCTTGGCAAAGATCCCGGCTGGGATCCGCTTCAATTCGCTATCGAAGAATGCCGCAAGCGCGGTCTGGAGATTCACGCATGGGTGAACATGGTGAAAGCGTGGAGCGGCGACGGCAAGCCGCCGAGCACGACGCCTTTGCACGTGATGTATGCGCATCCCACCTGGGTGCGCCTGTACCGAAACGAATACTGGTTAGACCCCGGCATCCCTGAAGCGAGAGAGTACCTCGTTCGCATCGCCGAGGACATCGCGACGAAGTACGATCTCGACGGCATTCACCTCGATTACATTCGCTATCCCGATGCGGACTTCGATGACGCGGAAACGTTTCGACGGTTCGGCAGCGGAAAGTCAAAGGCCGACTGGCGAAGGGAGAACATCAACGGCATCGTGCGCGACGTTTACGAACGCGTGAAGCAGATCAACGCCGCGATACAGATCGGTTCTGCGCCGATCGGGATTTTCGAGAATCTCCCCACCGCGCGTGGCTGGCAAGGCTTGCATGCGATCTCGCAGGATTCCCGCCGATGGCTGCGCGAAGGCTATCACGACTACGTCTGTCCGCAGGTGTACTGGTCGCTGCGTTCGCGTGGCGGGAAGATCGACTTCGAAGCGCTCGCACGTGATTGGAAATCCGGCGCTTCGGGAAAGCACGTCGCCGTCGGTATCGCGCCGTACAAGGACGACGTAAAACCGTGGCTGCACGAACACATCGACGCGACGCGCACTCAAGGCGCCGACGGACAAGTCTTCTTTCGCTACGAGCACATAAAGGGTGAGTCGTTCAGGCAGCGCTATGCGGCGAAGGCGATCCCTCCCCCATTGCACTGGCGCGACAACGTTCGTCCGAATCCGCCGAGATATTTGACCGTGCAGCGCGACGGCAACGCGTCGATCCTTTCGTGGCAACACGCTGTCCCGGCAATAGATGGCGACCGCGCATTTCGTTACGTCGTCTATCGCAATGCACGAGAGCGAAATGCAGGTGAAGCCGCGCAGATTGTCGCGGTACTGCCTGCGACCGAAACGACGTACCGCGACGAAGCCGGCAGCGAAAGCAGTTCTTACGCGGTGCGGGCGTTAGACCGATTCCGCAACGAGAGCGACGCAGTCACGACGTCAACGAAGCCGCTGCCCGCGCCATCACTCGTATCCGCGACTCCACAAGTCTCGGAAGCAATCCCCGCTTTGGATGACTTGCGTTTGATCGCGTTCACGCTGCCGGAAGCCGCGCACGTGCGACTTCGCCTCATGGACTCTCGCGGTGCAGAAGTCTTCATCCTCGTCGATGAACCGAAACCGTCCGGCACATTCGTCATCGGCATCGAAAAGACGAACCTCCCCGACGATATCGCCCGCTTCGTATTCGAAGCAGGGACATACCGTCTCGTCCGCGAGTTTTGAAGCAGATGAAGCTCGTGTACGTTACCCACACTCGTGTACGTTGTCCACGCTTTAGCGTGCTTCAATCCTCTCGCATGTTATCCACACTCGTGTAAGTTGTCCACGCTTTAGCGTGCTTCAATCCTCCCGCATGTTATCCACACTCGTGTACGTTGTCCACGCTTTAGCGTGCTTCTATCCTCCCGCATATTATCTACGCTCAGTTCGTTGTCCACGCTTTAGGGTGCATGAGTGTGTATTTGGCTGCTATACTTTAAGTTATCGGCATGAAGCTTCAATACGCAAGTACGAAACACACCCACCAAAGAAATTGCAGCTAAGGTAATAATGGCTATCGGCGAAAGTACAAGACGCACTCCATCACCAATCTCAAAACTCATAGGGACAAAAAAGGTCATTGCCTTCGGTTGGTATGGGGGCAAATACTCGCATTTGGATTTTCTCCTTCCCCTGTTACCGCAGTGTCATCATTATTGTGAACCGTTCGGTGGTTCGGCAGCCATCCTTTTAAATCGACCGCCATCTCCGGTTGAAACGTATAACGATCTTGACGGTGAAGTCGTCAACTTCTTTCGAGTCCTTAGAGAACAAAAGGACACGCTCATAGAAGCGATAGGATTGACGCCGTTCTCGCGAGAGGAATTCGCAAAGGCGTGCCAGCTCGATCCAACGCTTTCTGAGTTAGAAAGAGCAAGACGTTTTTACGTCAGAGCACGGCAGGTCCGAACAGGTTTGGCGCAGACCGCTACGGTAGGCCGCTGGGCAAATTGCAAGAACACTTCGCGAAACGGGATGAGCGGCGTTATAAGCCGCTGGCTTGGCGGGATAGAAGATTTAGTGTTCATAGCCGACCGGCTCTTGAGAGTTCAAATCGAAAATCGACCGGCTCTCGAAATCATCAAGCTTTATGATTCTAAAGAAACTCTCTTCTACTGCGACCCACCGTATGTCCATGGCACGCGGGGTGACACGAAGTCGTACGGTTACGAAATGACCGACGAAGAACACCGAAAGCTTGCGCGCGTCTTGAACGCTGCAAAAGGTCTTGTCGCACTGTCCAACTACCAATGCGACTTGATGGATGAACTGTATCCTTCTCCGAAGTGGAAGAAACACCGCAGTCCGTTTAAAACGATTCACTCAACGAAGGACAAGCGGCAAGAGGTTCTTTGGGTGAACTACGATATTCACAAACTCGCGAAACAGAATTCACTCTTCCGCACGTTGTCCACGCTTTAGCGTGCAAGGATTGCCCACACCCCGCACCAAGAAGATTTTTTTTCCCCAGAGCTTGCATTGAAAGCCTCTTCTTCCGTAACGTTGCCCCAACTGATTGTTGAACCTGCAAAGGGGCCGCACAATGGCTGACAAGTTTTTCGAGACAGTGAGAAGCAAGATGAGGCTGAGGAACTACAGCCACAGCAAACGAAAACTCTGGAACCTGCAAGAAGCAAAGAGCAAGAAGAACAGATGCACCCTCCTCTCAGATGTAGCTCAGGATTCGTTGCGTGAATGCTTCCCTGCCCATAAGCCGAAGGACGACCTCTTCGGAGGCGCTGAGGGGCGAAAGCATTTATCCGAAAGAAGTTTTCAACAGGTGTTCGAGCTAACCGTGAAGAAGGCAGGTATTCGAAAACAGGTTTCTGTTCATTCGCTCCGGCGCGCCTTCGCTACGCTTCCTTTTGAAAGTGGCGTGCACCTCAGATACGTTCATGAACTTCTCGATCATTCCAGCGCGAAGACAACGGAGATCCTCACGCACGTCAACAAGAAATCACTTGGTAAGAGCGTCACACCGCTCGACAAGGCGTTTCTTACAGGATCTAAATAAACGAACATGTTCGTTTATTCTCCCATATTGGCAGTATATGCGAAGGTGTTCGTAGTTACAGTAGTTATGAGCCACCCAGCAGGAAGAAAGAAATAATTTATTGAGACTGAAGAAAAATAAAAGGGTTACAGTATCTAGACTTGCCCAGATTGCGGGACTGGATCTGGATGATACACTACTCATTCTTTGGCAAGCAGGGCTCGAAGAAATCAACGATCCATCAGATATACTAGTTGGAGCAAGGTTGGTCGTCGCACAACGCGCTTTGTCCCTCCCGAGTGCCAGACAACTAAAATCTTTAGACTATTGGCAACGCCTACTTTCGGTCAATGAGTCCCAACTTCGTGGACTTCTCGCTGAACTTGGTGTTCAAATGTCAAGTAAAGGGCGCAGGCTACCTAGGGGAAGTATTCGAAGCTTAAGATCGTTACTTTCCCAAGGTTCTTCATCAAGGAATGTGAATAGTGCTATTACCGCAGTCGCCATTCCAAATGTCTCTGCATCGTCCAACAATATCCCCGACAGACACGCCACGCAATCTGCCGAAACTCATGTTCATCCTTCTCAGCTTGAATGGAAGATAGTCGGCCACAAGCGAGATGTGCGATGTCTATCCCTCGAAGAGGTTCTAGGGATACACCATTCATTGGTTGAAGATTTTCGTTGGAGCAATAATCCAATCACGCCACCAGGTCCAAGAAACAATGATATAATTGCATCCGCCGTATTTCGACAACATACGTCGGTTGGTAATGAGTCGAAATATCCATCGGTCGAAATGTGTGCCGCTGCCCTGCTTCATTCTCTGGTTCACAATCATCCATTTCATAATGGCAACAAAAGGACAGCACTCGTTTCGATGCTGGTTCTCCTGGACGAAAATGCCTTGATACTAACTGCTAGCGAGGAAGACCTCTTCAGGTTCGTGATCACCCTATCGCAGCATAGGCTTGTGGATGGCTCAACAAATCTCGCAGACCGTGAAGTCCTAGCAATTTCCGAATGGATTAAGGCAAACTCACGTCGAATCGAACGTGGAGAACGACCCATCCCGTTTCGAAATCTCAGACGCATTCTTCTGAACCATGGGTGTCAACTTGATCATTCTGCGAGTGGAAGCAATATGAAGATTACCAGAATGATAGTAAGAGGTGGCATTCTTAGGAAGACTCAGACTTTAACAACCAATATTTCATATGGTGGCGAAGGGCGCGAAGTCCTTGTCCCATCTGTCAACAAAATTAGAGCCGAACTCCACTTGAACGAAAACCATGGAATCGATTCGGCCGCATTCTACGCCGATCTTCCAAGTCCGAAAGATGAGTTCATTGTCAAGTACCGAAAAATACTCAACCGACTTGCTAAGCTATGACACGTTTCGGCTGGGCGGCGCACAACAAGCAGCAACACGACGCTGGAATGAGAAGCCCAAGAGGAAAAAGCCTCGCTCAACGGTTTTGCTTCACAGAATTTTTTTCTATTTGTAGTTCGCAAAACCGCTGCGTGTTGCTGCAGGACGTTATGCGCAATGCAACTTTCCATGATGTTAGGCTCGCCACCACTTAGGAAGGACTTCAATGAAGACTGAAATACTCCACAAAGAGATCGACTTAATCCAAGGGGGTCATTACACGAATGGCCAGCAATTCCTTTCTTCTGGAAGGATGGCTAATAACCCTAATCGCCGTAATGCTAGCCCTGTCCAAGGACTCTCTCGCTGGACAGAATCCCGCCTATCGTGGTTTCTGCACATGTTATGTGAAAAATAGTGTTGCGCTCTTGTTTATCAAATGACGACCTACTTCAAGGAACAAAGCCCATGCGAGTTTACCACGGAACCAGTCAAACGTCCGCCATGTCTGTTGTCACACGTGTAGATGTCACAAAAGGTGGTGGTGAGCTAGGTAGAGGATTCTATGTCGGAGAAAGCATAGCGTTGGCCGCATCTTTTTCAAGAGGCAAATACGGACCCAACGGCGCAGTCGTTCTGTTTGACATCAATGATTCAGAATATGTCAAACTCAACACCCTAATTCTCAATCGGAGTAAGTACGTTTATCAACTCTGGAAAAGTCTACTCAAACGACAGCGAACGTACCTTTTCAATTACGATGTCATCTGCGCCCCATTTGCCACGATTGAATTTTCTTATCAATATAAGTTCGAATCTAAACATGCTGAGAGTGCCATAAACAATCATTCAAGGAAGAAAGTCCTATGAACACACGACTTCCTATCTTTCAAATGACCTTCGGTGCAACGAATAACAAGCAATTTGGCCTTGTCTTCTCGTCAGAGTTGAATGAGTACGACACTCAATCACTTCTTTTTGTTGTCCCATTACTTCGCGAACTACACCATTTCCTCGATATTGTTCACTATTTTAAAGAGTACCGTCCTTATTTTCCATTCCAGATCAATGACAAGTATCTTGAACTTGAAGCGAGCATAGATTTCCCTGAACTGATCTTCGAGGTACCTGAGACGGATTTCTCTATCACTTTTGCCATTAACTTTTACGATTTCTTTCCCTTTTACGACCGGTTTTCCTATGTCGGTGAATTCAAGAATATAGTTCCGATAAATTATGGGTTCATTCCACTGACACCAATCGATCTTTACGAGATGGATGAACTATACAACGAACACAAAGGTATTTTTGTCGGCTTGACTCCTTCTTTCGGCGAAACGAAGAGTTTAGGATAAAGGTGGGCTCAATACCAACTTCACATAACAGCAGCAACAACTGCGTTCCGTTTGTTCATATGGCTCAGTTGAAGCTGTGGACAGAAATAGTTGTGTTCGCTCCATTGCTTTTGACGCTTTGGCACACTTCGCTCAGCCGTAGGAAAAGTGTCATTGACGAGCGGCCTCACTCACTCGTTTGGAAGCGGCAAAAGAAACGGCATTGCTGCTTCAAACGTTGCCTACAATATTTTTGGGTCACACCAAAACTCCATCAATCATTAACTGACATGAAAAAATTCATATTTCTGCTGTTCTTTACGGTAAATTCCTTTAACTTATTATTCGCTCAATTCAGCGCCTACTATCCAGACGGTAAAAAGGTGAAAATTAAATTCCAAACAATCAAACAGTTATTAGATTCATTGGAAATTAGCGAAACCGAACGCTATCATCACATACTTGGAGAAGTCTATTTTAAAAGACTTTCTGACAAACCGATTTTTGTTCTCTTCCCTGATAAAGAATATCCTCTTAAAATTAGAGGTATTATCAGTTCCTATAATTACTCGAAATACTTATACTCTTACAGCTACTATTGGGACTTAAATGATATGATTAAAAAGGGAACACTGACAAAAGAATATTTACAAGATGTGTTCAAAGATCCTGACACCATAGGACATGACGACGACGGCTCGGAATATTGGATCTATAGAAACTACAACACCAAAATCATATTTGAGGGCGACAATGCTAAATCAGCAGACGTTATCAACTACAAAGCCCTTTTAAGAAATGAGTTAGCTGTTGGCAGTTTTGATATTACAGGGACTGACTATGCAATCGGTTTAGACATCTCTCTTACCAACTATAGTAAGAAAACTATAAAATATGCCTTTATCACGGTTACAGCGACAAATCCTGTTCACGACAAAATTGGTACTAAAACAGTAAAAGCAGTCGGTCCAATAAAGCCATCCGAAACAGCTTCATATGAATTCAACGACATTATTTATTCCCGTACTGCAAAGTACTTGACTATTGACAATATCAAACTTCAGTATATGAATGGCGCAATCAAGATTATCCCGAAAAATGAAGTGAAAAATATAAGAGTTATGGATTGGGCAGAATATGGGAATAGAACAATTGACGACTAATATTGCAGTTTGAAAAGGATTTACTTCAGTGTTCGGCTTCAATCCCGCAGCCGCAAGTTTCTTGGCATCCTTCTGGGCTTGTTTGGTGTAAACAAGCGTCCATTTCACCAAGAAAGCTCCGAAGAGCACTTCTCAACCGGTGTCTTCAATCCACGAACGATCGATTCACGCATCTTCGGAACTGAGAGCAAATACAACGTCTCTTGGATTGCTCGCCAATCGTCAAGGGACAAAAGAACAGCCGTGCTCTTCTTCCCTACGATTTGGATGGGTTCGTGGGACTTCTCTGATTCAGCGAGAAGTTCAGATACATTTGCTTTTCGTGCTTCTACTGTTCTCATAACGGTTCCAAAATAGTCATTTGTGCAGGGACAGTCAATCTCTGCTTTGCCACCGCCTGAGTTATGAAATGAGAAAAAGTTCGTACAATAATCACGCAACGCAACGAGCGCCTGCCAAGCATAACCACGCCGCTCCCACCGTTGAATGACTCTGATAACATCCGTCAATAGCTTATGAACAAACCCGAATCATCACCCTCCTCCATAGCAGAATACATCGCAAGCTTCCCTCCCGACGTGCAGAAGATTCTGAAGCGAATCCGCTCGACTGTCAAAAGGGCTGCACCGAAAGCGAATGAACGCATCAGCTACGGCATGCCGTTTTACGAATACGGCGGCCCCGGCTACAAGGGACGGCTTATCTATTTTGCCGCCTTCAAAAAGCATATCAGTGTGTTCATCACTCCGCGGCAATCCGCATCGGTACCCAAGGAGATGTACAAGTATCACGTATCCAAGGCAACGTATCGCTTCCCTTTGGATGAGCCTTTTCCTTTCGCGCTCATCGAGAAAACGGTTAAGGCTTTAGTGAAAGAAAGAGATATCCAAAGCAACGAAGTAGAAAGCAAGACAATGATCGCAAAGGACATTCAGGCATACAACAACACGCTGTCCCGCACAGACCGGACGATATGCAACGTACTTGCGCAGGAGATCGATAGCGGTTTACCCGAAGCGGAAAGCAAAATCTGGCACGGGCATCCCGTCTGGTTCCTGGATGGCAATCCCATCGTCGGCTATTCAAAATTGAAGGACTGCATCCGCCTGCTGTTCTGGAGCGGGCAATCCTTCGACGAACCTGCTCTTCAAAATGAAGGCAAGTTCAAAGCCGCCGAAGCCCGCTACACATCGGTCGATCAGATCGTGATCAAAGACCTGAAGCGCTGGCTGAAAAAATCGAGGGACATCCAGTGGGACTACAAGAATATCGTTAAGCGCAAAGGCGTCCTGTTACGGCTCAGGTAACCTTCAGCGCTCGAACACACTTCGACTCTTACAGCAGCGCTCGTTCGTTCAGCGTCTTGCTTTTCACCAACCAATCAAACACGAAAGGATACCTCAGTGAAACACGTTCGCTTTTCCGCAGCAATGAGTTTGGACGGATACATCACCGGTCCGAACGAGGAAATCGACTGGATCGCAATGGACCCCGATATCGACTTCAACCTCCTCACGGCGCGATACGACACGGTGATCTTAGGCCGGAAGTCGTATGAAGCAGCGAAACAATATGGCGGCGCCGGAATGCCGGGCATGCAAACCTATGTCTTCTCGAAAACACTCCGTCCCGAAGACTGCCCGGGCGCTATTCTTTCCGACAACGCAGAAGCAACGGTGCGTGCGCTGAGAGAGAAAGACGGAAAGGACATCTGGCTCTTCGGCGGCGGTGTGTTGTTCCGAAGCCTGCTCGGTCTCGGTCTCGTGGATTCCGTCGAGGTGGCCGTTATGCCCGTACTGCTCGGCGACGGTCTTCCTTTGCTCCCCCACCCGTCGGATAAGACGAAGCTCAAGCTCACATCACACAGGATATACGAAAAGACCGGGACGGTTTTTCTTGAGTACGCCGTTATCCGGGACGTCGCAAGCCAGCCTGTGTGAAAAGTTTATGCGAGTGTAGCGAAGCAATCTCATCCCCTCGATTTTGAATCGTATTGAGAGATTACTTCGTCGCTTCGCTTCTCGCAATGATTCAGTAATAACCTTTTCACACAGGCTGAAGCACGTCGCAATAGGAATGGGATAAACCGACCATCGGCTCTCATTTCTGATTCGAAATACTGATATATCACGTCATTACGGATCAAATGCTCTGCATAAACGATCCGGGATGACGATGGACAAGCTTTCAGGTACGGCAAATTTTTTCTTCAAAGGCTTGCATACAAGAATCTCCTTCCGTAACGTTACCGCAACTGATTGTTGAACCTGAGAGCAAGCCCCACAATGGCCCACATGTTTTTCAAGACTATGAGAAAGGAATTGCTGCTGAGGAGGAACAATCGAGTCACCTTCCAGACCCTTGTAGAACTGTTTGAGAACCTTCGCTCACAGCCATGCGTTGCGACACTCTTCGAGAATCGACAGCGATATCCAATCACATAACAATGGAGGAAAATGATGCTCACCACTCTTTCGGCATTTTCAGTGAATGCCCTTGTCCTTTTGACTTTTGTCGCAACCGCGCAACAGGTTAAGCCCACAGGCGATCTGGATGCCAAACGTGCTTTTCATCAGATGCAATCTTTACCCACCGGTAAAGTCCTGATTTTCGGAGGGCAGACTACCGATGCGTTATTCCAACCGAAATTGCATCTCGGAAGCGAACTCTACGACCCGGCCACCGAAACCTGGACCAATGCCGCAAACCTCAATGAAGCTCGGGTAAATTTTGCTTCCGTGGCCCTTGCGAGCGGAAGGATTCTGGCTATCGGTGGTGCGAACGCTACCGCGCAAACGTTGAAATCGGTCGAAGAGTACGATCCCGTAACCGATACATGGGCATCAAAAGGAAACCTCAACAACGCTCGGCAGAAGATCGACGCAATCGTGATGAACAACGGAACGATTCTGGTGATGGGCGGTGACATTGACAGTTATGAATCAAGCGCAGATGGCGGCGCAACCTGGACGCTGCACGAGTTTCCCGCGATGACGTACCGATTTCCGGAATCTCCCACCCTGATCAACCTGAATGACGGCCGAGTGCTTTGTATCGGAAATCAGCCGGGGGCTTATCCCAATTGGGCAATAACGATTTCACCCGCGCTAGCGTACGATACAACCGCAAATCCGCTTCGCGACGACCACCCGAATGCGGGCTTAGCGAAACTCCAAAACGGAAAGATTTTAATCGCCGGCGGTACGGCTTCGGGTACGTGTGAAATCTTTGATCCGAGCAATAACTCCATTTCATCGACCGGCTCGTTCAACACTTCACACATCGCTTGCCCGTTGATGGGACTGACCGACGGTCGCGTTGCGGCATTCAACGTCGGCAATACATTCCAGGACATTATCCTCGAGATATACGACCCGGTAAACGGCACGTGGAGCTACGTAACGGGACACAAGTTCACTGGACTTATCGCTTATCTAACCGCTCCGCTCGGCAATGGAAAATGGCTGATGGCAGGCGGCACTGAATACTTGGGGCAGGCTTCAACAGGCTCGGTGAAGAGTTTCATCTTCGATGAGAACGCGACTGCCGGAATCACGGAACAAGATGAATTACGAATGTCCGTGTCCGTATATCCTAACCCCGTATGCGATTTTGTAACGGTGAACGACGCGCCAAGAGGCTCAACGCTGACGATCACCGATATGAACGGCCATCGTTTGTACCGTTCAATCGCCACTGGTGAGCATACCGTTATCAATACATCGGACTTGGTGAAAGGCATTTACTTCCTTCAAGTGGAAAGAAACGGAAATGTTGTGCATAAGAAACTTCTCGTAATGAGGTGAGGAACGCAACAGCTTCTCCTTCCTTCTGAAAGGAGACGAGAGTACGCGCGGCCCGTCCTGCGGATTGAATCGGATTAGGTCACCATTTCAAAGCGTCTCAAACGTTGTGAGAGTTCGGAAGTCCGAAGGACGATACATGACTTTCATGCGTCATCGGCTTGAGCTATAATTGCTCCGGGGTGAGCGAAAGTACTTCGCACATCCTCTCACATCATCACAAGGAACGAATCGCATGGAAATCAACACGGGATTACTCAAAAACACCGCAAGACGAGCAGGAGCCCTGTATCTCCTCTGGATATTGACAGGACTCTTTGCCTTGTTTTACGTTCCATCACAAATCAACACACATGCTGACAATGCGACCGTTGTGCATAGTGTCATCTCCAATGAGTCGTTATTTCGAATAAGCATCTTGAATGACCTTTCCAGCAGCGCGCTGTGGGTGTTTTTAGTTCTGCTTCTTTATCGGTTGTTCAAATCGGTAAATGACCGACAGTCGAAACTCCTTGTAGCTTTCGTGATCGCGCAAATCCCGGTCGTATTCGTAATCGGCGCCTTCAACATCACTTCGCTGATGATCATGAAAGGCGAGATATTGAAAACGTTCGAGCTTGGTCAGAGACAGGATTTGGCTGTGCTCTTTCTTCGAATCAACGATTATGGCGTGCTGATGTTGGAGATGTTCTGGGGGCTTTGGCTTTTTCCTCTAGCAATCCTTGTCTATCAGTCGCGCTTCATACCCCGCTTTTTAGGCGTGTGGCTGATCATCAATGGCATTGCTCTCGTAGCATTGTGCTTGGCCGGTTTACTGCTACCCCAATTCAAGGATACCGTATATAAGATCGCGTTCCCGGCAATGTTCGGAGAATTTGCGCTCATGCTATGGCTTTTAATCAAAGGCGCGAAGCTGCCCGCCGGTGACTGATCGCTCCCATGCTTCATGTATAAGCAAAGCAAATTGAATCAACAACATTCGTCGCTTGCACGCGAACGCTCATCACAACACAACGATGATCGAAGGAGACTCTCACAGTGAATACTGTTTGTATAATCGGTGCATCAGGGAAACTCGGGCGGTATATGGTTCAGCATTGTCTGGACCGAGGGTACGAGGTTAATGGGGTTTGTCGCGAAACCAGCGTCGGCAAGCTTGCACCGTTCAAGGATCGTATCACCATCTTCCCCGGCGCTACGAACGATCGCGAGGTAATCGATACGGCTGTTGCAGGTTGCGACGGCGTACTGACCGTTCTCGTTCCCTGGGGAAGGAAGAACTACGCATCGGGCACTGCGCAAGCCGTTCTCGATTTCGCCCGACCGGATGCTCGTCTGATTTTTTCTTGCGGCTGGCACATCACACGCGATGGCCTCGATCGTTTTTCGAAATCACTGAAATGGCAGGAGCGCGCTGCTCGTTGGATCGGTACTCTCACCCGACTCTTAGACATCGATGATCAAATCGAGGCATGCAGGCGAGTGTTTGCCAGCGACAAACGCTGGACAGTCGTTCGAGGAAGCGACTTGGAAGAAGGCGAGAGCCAGGGTCTGCCCGTGTGGAGCCGGCATATCGGCGATCCCATACTCCGGAGCAACATCACGCGCCGCATAGACTTTGCTCTCTTCATGGTAGAAGCGTTGACGAACGACGAACTCATCCAAGAAGCACCCGCTATCGTTGGCTGCCAAACTCCATCGGCGCTCGCGCACGCATCCGGTCAATTGACATGATGGGGGAATCCTGGATCGACGGCCTTCTTCGCTGAAAGCCTCGTGTGAGGCGAAGAAACGTGGTATCCCGCATTGATTCTATCACCTGTTGTTCTGCGCATTCCGCTCCGAGATGATCCTTCTCACAGCGACGCAGTGGGCGTCATTCTCGGCGACAAGAAGGCTCACTGCCTTTTTCATCACTTTCATGTACATTAGAGCGAGCAATACTGAATGAAAACCTGCTGTGAAAACAATCGATAAAATCCAACTAACACCGAGCCAGATGGACGCACTTTCCGCGTTGAAGCACAGGCTTCCCAATTCTCTTGGTATCCAATCAATCAGTCTTTTCGGTTCCGTTGCGCGTGGCGATTCTGATAACGAATCGGACATAGATTTACTGATCGTCACCAAGATGCCGCTCAACCGGTCGATGCGACACCAGATTACCGACATCGTCTTCGAAATCAATCTTCAATACGATACGAACATCAGTTCCCTTGTCGTAGATCGCAATGCCTGGGAAAACGGAGTGTTTACAATCCTTCCCC
>CAYUWG010000047.1:0-31522 GCA_964448285.1 uncultured Chromatiales bacterium | reverse complement strand
CATCGAACATGTTCAAGCCCGCCCTTGCGCGCGGTGAAATTCAATGCATCGGCGCGACGACGCTCGACGAGTACCGGCAGTACATCGAAAAGGACGGCGCGCTCGACAGGCGTTTCCAGAAGATCATGGTCGATCCGACGACTGTTGAAGAGACGATCCAGATCCTCATGAACATCAAGCACAAGTACGAAGAGCATCACAACGTGCGCTTCACGGAGAAAGCCATCGAGAACGCCGTGCGCCTCAGCGACCGGTATATCACCGACCGCTTCCTTCCCGATAAGGCGATCGACGTGATGGACGAAGCCGGCGCCCGCGTGCATCTGCAGAACATCGTCGTACCGGAAGAGATCGTTGCGCTCGAAGACGAGATCGAGAAGATCAAGATGCAGAAGAATCAGGTGGTGCGGAACCAGAATTTCGAGGAAGCCGCGCGGCTGCGTGATATCGAGAAGCGCCTTCTCAACGAACTCGAAGACGCGAAGCGCGATTGGGAGCAACACGCACAAACCATCGTGCACGACGTGAGCGACGACGTCATCGCCGACGTGGTTTCGATGATGACCGGCATCCCGATGAACCGCATCGCGCAGTCCGAATCGGAGAAGCTCCTCCACATGGCGGACGAGTTGAAGAAGGAAATCATCGGTCAGGACGAAGCCGTCGAGAAACTCTCGAAGGCAATCCGACGCGCCCGCGCCGGACTGAAAGACCCGTCGCGTCCCATCGGCTCGTTCGTCTTCCTTGGCCCGACGGGAGTCGGCAAAACCGAAATGGCGAAAGTCCTCGCGCGCTATCTCTTCGATTCCGAAGATGCTCTCGTTCGCATCGACATGAGCGAGTACATGGAGAAGTTCAGCGTTTCGCGACTCGTCGGCGCGCCTCCGGGCTACGTCGGTTACGAAGAAGGCGGCCAGTTGACCGAGAAGATCAGACGTAAACCCTACTCGGTCGTGTTGCTCGACGAGATCGAAAAGGCACATCCGGACGTGTTCAACATTCTCCTGCAGGTGCTCGACGACGGAATCATCACCGACGGTCTCGGACGCCGGATCGACTTCAAGAACACGATACTCATCATGACATCGAACGTCGGCACGCGCGAGATCCGCAAGACGGGCGCGTTCGGCTTCGGAGAGGAAAAGAAGGAAGCCGATTCCTACAAGGACATGAAGAAGACACTCGAGGACTCGATGAAGAAGCTCTTCAATCCGGAGTTCCTCAACCGCATCGATGAAACGATCGTGTTCCATTCGCTTACGAAAGAACACATCATGCAGATCATTGACATTTCGAGTGGCAAACTCTTCGATCGTCTCGGCCATCTCGGTTTGACGATCGAATTCTCAGCGGAGGCTCGTGAGTTTCTCGCAGATAAAGGCTTCGATCCGAACTTCGGCGCGAGACCGCTGCGCCGCGCGTTGCAGAACTACGTCGAAGATCCGCTCTCGGAAGAAATTCTCAAAGGGAAGTTTACCGAGGGGCACCGCGTGCTCGTGGACTTCGACAAAGAGAAACAGGAGATCGTCTTTCTCGCCGGCAGCCCGGTGGAAGCGAAGCCGAAAGATGACGGCTCATCACCTTCGAATCCCGATACCCCACCGGAAGAGGTGATCGAAACCGGTCCTCCCGGCGAAGGAAGCAGATAACGGAAAGGCGGTCGGAAGGCCGCCTTTTTTCATTGAGGACTTCACATCCATCACGACGCTTGCATAATCTTTCTCCCATGCAAGGGGTGTGATTTCAATTCGCTCGCGCGATCAATTTGAATTTCGGAATCACCACCTCGAAGAGCGAACCGTCGGTACGCTCCATCTGGTAAGTGCCTTCCATCGAGCCTTCGAACGATTGGAGCACGCAGAAGCTGTTGTAGCGGTGGATGCCGCCCGGCTGTATCAACGGCTGTTGTCCGATGACACCGTCCCCTTCCACTTCATGATCCACGCCGCCGTCGTCATGAATATACCAGTGCCTTCGGAGCAGGCGTACCGGCTCCTCGCCGTTGTTCTCTATCTCGATGAAATACACGAAGAAGAACTCACGCTGAAGAATGTTCGAGCGGTCCTCTACGAAAAGCGGCCGCACGCGGATAGTGATGTTCTCAGTAGTGGCGACGTAATAAAACATGGGAGTCGATTATTAGTGACTTTTGCGTTTGTGGATTTCGATTCAATACCTGTCCAACTTGAAGCTCTCACCGAGGTAAATCCTTCGCGCTTCTTCGTCGTTGGCGAGCTTCTCGGAGTCACCTTCCATCAGAATCGCTCCATCGAAGAGGAGATATGCGCGGTCAACGATAGAAAGCGTTTCATGCACGTTGTGGTCGGTAATGAGCACGCCGATGTTCCGCTCTTTCAGCTTCTCCACGATGCGCATGATGTCTTCCACTGCAATGGGGTCGATGCCTGCGAACGGTTCGTCGAGAAGGATGAAGCTCGGATTCGTCGTCAGGGCACGGGCGATTTCCGTGCGACGACGCTCACCTCCGGAGAGCATGTAGCCTTTACTCGCCCGGATGTTCGTGATGTTGAAGTCTTCGAGCAACTCCTCCGCGCGACGCTTGCGTTCTTGCCGGTTCAACTTCGTCAACTCCAATACCGCGAGGAGGTTTTCCTCGACCGTCAATTGGCGAAATATCGATGCTTCCTGCGGGAGATAGCCGATGCCCATGCGTGCGCGCTTGTACATCGGAAGGCGCGTAATTTTTTTTTCATCGAGAAAGACTTCTCCATCCGTCGGTCGTATCATGCCGGTGATCATGTAAAACGTCGTCGTCTTCCCTGCGCCATTCGGCCCTAGCAATCCGACGATTTCCCCCTGACGCACCTGTACAGATGCGCCTTTGACGACGTACCGCTTCTTGTAGCGCTTTTTCAACCCTTCCGAACGGAGTACTCGAGCTTCCTGCATGAGCGAAATTACTTCCCCGGCTCCACGTGCCCAAGGCGAAAAAGTGCACGCGCATTCGCAGTCGTGATCGCTGCGACGTGTTCGACCGTTTGCCCTCTCGTTGAAGCGAACCTCTCGGCGATGAGCGGGATGTTCGCGGGTTCGTTGCGCTTCCCTCGATACGGAACCGGCGACATGAAGGGCGCATCGGTTTCCATGAGCAATCGGCTATCGGGGACGAGCGCAAGCGCTTCATCCAGCGTGCTTTTCTTGTAGGTGACGTTTCCGGTGAATGAAATGTGAAAGCCTACATCGAGTACGCGCTCCGCAAACTCCGGCGACGAAGTGAAGCAATGGAATTGCCCCGTGAGAGTTCCATCCTGATGCTCGCGGCAAATCGCAAGGAGGTCTTCGTCGGATTCCCGATTGTGAAGAATGACCGGCAGGCGCAACTCCCCGGCAAGCTCCAATTGCGCATGAAGCGCAGCCTGCTGTTTTTCTTTCGGGCAATAGTCGATGTAGTGATAGTCGAGACCGATCTCGCCGATTGCGACGATATGATTCTGTTCAGCGAATTCGCGCAGGTGATCGACGAAATCCGGAGGGAGTTCGCCCGCATCATGGGGATGAATGCCGGCAGTGCTGAACACGCTATCGTGACGGCGGCTGATTTCCGAGGCTAACTGTGCTGTCATGAACGTCGTCGCGGGAACGATCATCTGCACCACGCCTGCTTCGCGCGCGTGCGTGATCACGTCGTGCAGGTCGTTGTCGAAGTCGTTCCAGAACAAGTGGCAATGTGTGTCGATGAATTCCATTTCACTCCGTAAAGAATGCCATGCTTGCGAACGTCACACCCGACTTGCGTTCAACTTCGTGCCATTGTTCGTACTTCAACAGCGCTCCACGCTTCGGCGCGGCAAGGTCGAAAAACGTCGAGATGCACGCGAAACCATCGATGCGCGAACTGTTTTGCGTCGAGAATAGGAGATCGTAGAGCGCATCGTAGTCAGCGCGTTCAAGCGCGCGAATCTGCTCAGAGTCCGTGTGACGGATAATGGGAAGCAATTCCGACGCGGCGCGTTCATCGCCGAACTTGTGACCGATGTGCGACCAATCCACACTCAACAGAAAGACGATCCTCCGTCCGCTTTCAAGGACCGTTTTTCGAAACGCTTCGACGAACATGCGGTAGCGTTCCGATGATGAAGGGCGAGTTCCATTGCGGAGGAACTCTTCAAACGATGAAACGAGAATCGGAACGACTCGCTTCGATTCTCCGAATACCTCGCGAAGAAACACAGCCGGAAATTCTATCGAGTGTTCCTGCCTGTATGCAACGTCGCGCGTGGTGAATGACCGGCCACTGTGATGGTGCAACAGGTCGATGAACTCTTTATCGGAATGCAGGAGGCCAAGCGGTGTATCGAGATCCTTGTATGTCATTATGAACAGATCTTCCGAGGAATAGTGGCTGACGCCGAGAATTATCACCGTATCGAACTCCGCTTCCTCTAAATACTTGAACGCCGGGACATACACTTCCGGACCGACCTGCAAATCGATGTGCGGCGCGATCACGCCTGCAAGCGTTCCCGGTTGAACGACCGTATCGTCCTTCTTGAACAACTTACCCATGAACGCTCGAAACTCTTCAGGATCGTCGGGATAGGAGTAGCCGGCGAATGCGCACTCGCGAATCGGATTGCGTATGTACTCCGCATCGAGAGCATCTCGATGTGCGACGAAGGAAGGGCTTTCGAGAAAATATGCCTGGTCAAGCTGACTGACGAACTCGAGAATCTTCTCAATCGGAAGATCGATACCGGCGGTACGGAATCGCTCGGCAATTTGCCGGGCCGACGATGAACCGTCGAACTGCTCGATGATAAGGAGCGATGCAGGATGAAGCATCAATACTCGTTCGCTGTACCCGCTCGGGTCTCGCATGAGAATGTGCTCCTCGCTGTTTTTCCCGAACGGAATCAAATCGATGTCTCGGCGAAGTGGGGCAACCGGCTGCGCGGGGTCATGCATCGTTCGTCGCTCCTGTCGGTTTCATTCCCGATGAGATTGCTTCGTCGCGCTCTTTGCGATTACTCGGTATTCGTTTATTCACGCAATCTCCGTAACACGTTGCGGTACGGCAATCTCTTTCGGCCAGGATTCTTCATAGAGCAGGCAACTCACGGAATGATCATCGACCACCGTGTTCAACTGCGGCGTCACGTGCAGGCAATCCGCGAAGACTTGCGGACATCGCGTATGGAAAGGACAACCGGGCGGGACGGAAATCGGGCTTGGGACTTCGCCCTTCAATTCGACGCGCGCGATCGAGCGGCGCGGGTCGGGTACCGGCGCCGATGCGATCAACGCTTGTGTGTATGGATGCAGCGGCTGCGAGGTGACTTCGTCCGCCGGGCCGATCTCGACGATGCGACCGAGATACATCACCGCGATGCGGTCGGAAATATGGCGAACGACGGAGAGGTCATGCGAGATGAAGAGGTAGGTCAACTCGTATTTCTGTTGCAGGTCCATCAACAGGTTGATGATCTGCGCCTGGATCGAAACGTCGAGCGCGGAGACCGGTTCGTCGCACACGATGAAACGCGGCCGTACGGCAAGCGCGCGTGCAATGCCGATGCGCTGTCGCTGTCCGCTGCTGAACTCGTGTGGATAGCGGTTTGCATGGAAGGTATTCAGGCCGACGACGTTCAGGAGCAATTCCGTTCTCGCGGGGATTTCCTCCGGCGGGACGATGTCATGGACCGATTGCACTTCGCGCAGCATTGCACCGACGGACATACGCGGATTGAGTGATGAGTACGGGTCCTGAAACACGATCTGCATTTGACGGCGAAAGGCTTTCAGTTCTTTGCGGCTCGCTTCGCTCCAGTCTTTCCCTTCGAAGAGGACTCGACCCGCCGTTGCTTTTTGCAGGTGGAGAATGATGCGAGCGAGCGTACTCTTGCCGCAACCGGATTCCCCGACCAATCCGAGTATCTCCCCTTTCTGCATGGTGAAACTCACGGACGTCACGGCCTGAACATATCCGAGCAACATTCTGAAAATCCCGCGCCGCACGGGAAACCATTTCGTCACACGTTGAACATCGAGAATCGGCTGTGTTGCACGCGCATCCATGGCATGGAAGATAGAAAGAATCCTTCGATCTGTTGACGTTGGCGTATAGCGTATGGCGTATGGGTTCCACGCCCGCAATGAAGCCATGACCTCGCTTGATGATCCATGATTCATAGCTGAGGCAGTTTCGCATCATCGCTGAAGAAGGGATTAAGGTGCAGTCCACAGGGTCACGCTTATCCTCGTCGAAGGTCGAATCCCTACAGCATGATCAAATCAGGGAAGTTGAATGTCTAACTCCTTACAAATCTTGCGTGCTAAAAAATCGTTGATCTCAGAGTGGCGCGGGATTGAGGCACGTTTACCGTTTGAGGAATTCATCCACCATGAATGTTTTGCTCCCTCACGTATGAACACGCATTTCTGTTTTTCCAAATGGCGCAATAGATCGCGCCGTTTCATGCTTCGATAAGCGCTTCTTCGTAGTCTTCACCTGCCGCGGTGATTGCGTCCATGCGGTTGAACTCCAACGCTTCGTGAAGCGCAGACCGAAGATTCTCGATAAGCTCGGACCGTGTTCTCCCCTGTGAGTTCACTCCTGGGATTTCTTCGATCCAACCTATCCACCAGCCTGAGTCCTTCTTGATGATTGCTTTGTATTGATGATTCATCTCTTCGTCAGTATCGTGATGTAACATTCGTTATTCAAAAGATAGCTTTTTTCTGTATGTGGTCCTGCCCTAGTGAAGGGATGATGCACTTGGATAAGCACATTGCGATGCTCTCTGAATGAAATGACCTCCGGCCTCTGACCTCCGACCTCTGGCGTTATTCTACCAAAACCATTCTCGAAACCACTCTCCCCGCAACGTGAAGCTGCAGCACATACACACCAGCCGGCAATGTGCTCACGTCCAGTGTGGCGTTGTGCTCGCCGGGCGGGAGTTGGTGTCCACTGATGACGGTTTGTACGCGCGCGCCGAGGATGTTGTGGAGTGTGAGCGAGACCACGCCTGATTGAGGCAGAGAGAAGCTCACACTCGTTAGGCCGTGCGCCGGGTTGGGGTAGTTCTGAGAGAGGGAGAGTTCTTGCGGAAGAGGGATGGATTCTGTGCTCGTTGTGGATTTGAGACTGATGTGAACGCGACGACGTGAGCCGTTGACGATACGGCCATCGGGCATGAGGGCAAGAGCATCGGCCGCAAGGTGTTCAAGACCTTGATAAAGTTGTTCTACTGTTTGACCACCATCTGTCGAGCGATAGACACCAGCACCATAGGTCCCAACGTAGATATGGCCTAGGGAATTCACAAGGATTGGCCTCGGCACTGATACCGTATGCATCCATAGTTTAGACCAAGTAATACCATCATCTGTTGACTTCATGATGTAGTAAGGACCATTTCCGCCTTTCTTTCCTCCTGTACAATAAACGTTTCCCAAGGAATCAGATGCGAATTCGTAAGCAATCAATGTACTGTCGAATGCATCGATGTAATTCCAGGTATCCCCGTTATCGGTTGAACGGTAGAGTGTATCGCTCCCGCGACCTGTTTGTGCAATGATCGTTTGAGTCATCGGTACAATATGGAGGTCGATATAATTTGAGCGTGTGTCTCTCAAAACCATAGTCCACGAAAGCCCTCTGTCAGTTGAACGAAGTATCCAGCGACTTCCTGAAGAAGTAAAAACTTCATCTTTCTTGTTAACCACAATCCTTTGGCACGATTCGTTAAATGTCTCCGCGCGGAACCAATTGTCACCTAAATCATCGGAGAAGAAGACTCCGCCAGAGCCGCCAAAGTATATTCGTTCTTCGCTATCGATTGCTATTTCACGTTTGAAGGTTGATGGGGTTGTCGTTCTCATCTCAACCCATGACTTTCCTTCGTCATAAGACCGCCACATTGCGTCACCTTGAGAAGCAAAAATCACTCCGCCCTTTGTAATGGCAAGATATCCAACAACACCATCGGCTGGAAGGTATGTCACTCTCCAGAAGGGTTGAGCAAGTGTATAGGTCGAGACAATTAGCGAGAGAATGAGAATCAATTTTGCTTTCATCTGTAACCTCCGTGCAGTTCAAAGACAATATGAACCTTCATTCTGATACATAGCTTTTTCACTCGTATTGGTCGTCTCAAACTCCAGTGTGACTTCTGACCGTTGACCTTCGACTTCCGACCTCTGACCTCCGGCCTCCGACCTCCGACCTCTGGCGTTATTCTACCAAAACCATTCTCGAAACCACTCTCCCCGCAACGTGAAGCTGCAGCACATACACACCAGCCGGCAATGTGCTCACGTCCAGTGTGGCGTTGTGCTCGCCGGGCGGGAGTTGGTGTCCACTGATGACGGTTTGTACGCGCGCGCCGAGGATGTTGTGGAGTGTGAGCGAGACCACGCCTGATTGAGGCAGAGAGAAGCTCACACTCGTTAGGCCGTGCGCCGGGTTGGGGTAGTTCTGAGAGAGGGAGAGTTCTTGCGGAAGAGGGATGGATTCTGTGCTCGTTGTGGATTTGAGACTGATGTGAACGCGACGACGTGAGCCGTTGACGATACGGCCATCGGGCATGAGGGCAAGAGCATCGGCCGCAAGGTGTTCAAGACCTTGATAAAGTTGTTCTACTGTTTGACCACCATCTGTCGAGCGATAGACACCAGCACCATAGGTCCCAACGTAGATATGGCCTAGGGAATTCACAAGGATTGGCCTCGGCACTGATACCGTATGCATCCATAGTTTAGACCAAGTAATACCATCATCTGTTGACTTCATGATGTAGTAAGGACCATTTCCGCCTTTCTTTCCTCCTGTACAATAAACGTTTCCCAAGGAATCAGATGCGAATTCGTAAGCAATCAATGTACTGTCGAATGCATCGATGTAATTCCAGGTATCCCCGTTATCGGTTGAACGGTAGAGTGTATCGCTCCCGCGACCTGTTTGTGCAATAATCGATTGTGATTTTGGAACCACGTGAAGTTTGATAACACTGGATCTAGTGTCCTTAAGAACCAATGACCATGTTATGCCACGATCTTTTGAAAGAAATACTCCATTACTTCCTGAAGAGGCAAAAACTTCATCGTTCCTGTTAACCACAATCCGTTGACACGATTCGTTAAATGACTCCGAGCGGAGCCAATTGTCTCCTAAATCATCGGAAAAAAAGACACCTGAACCGCCAAAATATATTCTTTCGTTTCTATCTATTGCAATTGAATGTTTTAAGGGTGATGGGGTTGTTGTTTTCATCTCAACCCAGGATTTCCCTTCGTCAGATGACCGCCACATTGCGTCTCCTTGAGAGGCAAAAATCACTCCGCCCTTTGTAATGGCAAGATATCCAACAACACCATCAACAGGAAGGTATGTCACTCGCCAGAAGGGTTGAGCAAGTGTATAAGTCGAGACAATTAGCGAGAGAATGAGAATCAATTTTGCTTTCATCTGTAACCTCCGTGCAGTTCAAAGACAATATGAACCTTCATTCTGATACATAGCTTTTTCACTCGTATTGGTCGTATCAAACTCCAGTGTGACTTCTGACCGTTGACCTCCGACTTCTGACCTCCGGCCTCCGGCCTCCTACCTCTGGAATTATTCTACCAAAACCATTCTCGAAACCACTCTCCCCGCGACATGCAGCCGCAACACATACACACCAGCCGGCAATGTGCTTACATCTAACGTTGCGCCGTGCTCGCCGGGCGGGAGGTGATCGCCCTCGATGATGCGCTGCACTTGTGCGCCGAGCGCGTTGTACAGCGTGAGTGAGACCGCGCCCGCTTGAGGCAGTGAGAAGCTCACGCTCGTAAGCTCATGTGCGGGGTTGGGGTAGTTTTGCGAGAGTGAGAGTTCTTGCGGAAGAAGGACGGGCTCTGTGTTTGTTGTGGATTTGAGGCTGATGAACAGACGACGACGAGAACCCGCGAGCAGACGGCCATCGGGGAGCAGCGCAAGCCCATCGATATAACTATGATCCATACCTTGATAGAGCTTTTCCGCTGTCTGCCCGCTATCTATTGAACGATAGACGTGATTGCCATCGGTCCCAAAGAAAATATGACCCAGCGAATTGACGAGAATATTCCGCCACGTAGAACCCTCGTTCCAGGCACCGACCATTGGCATTTTCTCCCATGTAAGCCCGTCATCTGAAGATCTGTAAGCAGATTTGTGGCCTGTTTGCTCACCAGCGGTACAATAGACATATCCAACCGAATCCGATGCAAAACGAAGTGCTATCCTCATCGATACGGGATATGGTACATAGTGCCAAGAATCGCCGTTGTCCGTCGAACGGTACAGACTATCCCCACCTCGCGCTCCACGTACCAGAAGCGTTTCAGTTTTCGGATTATAGTGAACCTCGACATCTCCCGTATTGAAAAAAGCAAACACCTTTTGCCAGCTCTCGCCGCTATCCGTAGAGCGGAAGACACTACTGCCTGTAGGTCCTGATCCCGCAAAGACATGGTCATTCTTGCTGATGATCAAATTGCTGATGTCGGATTCTGGAATTCCAGATATATGAGGGGTAAAGGTTAATCCATTGTCATCAGAGTAGTAAACTCCCCCTCCCCCAGAAAAGAAAACACGACCCCTATTATTAACCGCGACATCTTGTTGCCAAAGTGGAAAGCCAACAGCAATTTGGAGCCATGTCCTTCCCTCATCCGTAGTCCTCCACGTAGCATCACTTTGTGAAGCAAAGATATGGCCTTGCACATTCACTGCAAGCGCACCAACCATCCCGTCAGCTGGCAGATAACTGACTGACCAATACGCCTGGCCATAAAGGACTGACGTAAAACAGAAGATTGCGAGAAAGTAAAGTAGAATGAATCGAACAACGACGAAGAGCACAGCAATTGAATGAGTTTTCATTATCAGCATCGTCGATTGATTTGCTTTCCTTCTTCAAGCACAAAGAACGAATATTCTCATGCATTTTCAAGACAGCAATCCTTCACGGCAACATGCTGCTGACGAAGTGAGCATTCTCGAAGCTCACAGATGGAAAAGCCATCTCAATTCGGGACGGCTTTTCTTGTTATGCGAGTGCACGCATGAAAGGTAAATCTGACTTGATGATCATGGTTCTTCTGTGATCTTACAACTCCGTTGGTGCAATCAGATATCGACCTTCAACCCTGCAACCGCATCGGCTTCCCGGCGTAGCGGTTCCGGCCTCTGGCTCACCACGTTTGAAATGACACAGGAAATCGCAAATTGCAAAGCATGAAACCCGGCGGGAAAACCCTCTTTGCCGTATCCATCGTGGTCTTTGCCGTTGACTTCGTTTACCTGATGGCAATGAGCGCGCTCTCCACCTTCGGGAAAACCGGCGCCGACCCCATCCACACGTTCCTTGTCGCGGCCGGCTTCGGCCTTTTCATCTATGCTTCCGTGAGGAGCTACGAATGGGGTGCACTCAATCCGGTTCAGCTTATCGGACGCATCGTCATCATGGCCACGGCTTTCCTCTTTCTTCTCGGCCTCGTAAGACTTTCTTCCACTCCGGAGTTCTCCATCGGGGGCGGTTCCATCTCTGCGTCATCGCCCGTTACCGTTCTCGTCTCGTTGCTCTGCGGTATCGGTGGGGGCATTCTTTCCATCCGCATGTTCCTCGCGCTTACGGAGTTGATTTTCGTCAAACGGCGGCGCGTCACCAAACGGAATTTCGTCGCGCTGCTCGGCGTCGCCGGCGGTTTCATGCTCACGGACTATCTCTTCAATCCGATGGGTCTTGGAAAAAACGAAACCGATTGGGTCGCAACGGTTTTCTTTCTCCTCCTGCTCGTGTTGATGATCCTGAACTCGTTCCGCTTCTCTTGGATTCTCGTCCTCACGCGCCGCGAAAAGCTCATCAACCTTCTCCTCTCCTCCTTCGGTTTCGTCTTTTTCCTGATCCTTTCCATCGACGCTGCCATCATCACGCATGAACCCTCGGACGGCGGTTTTCTCCAGCAAGCTTTGATGTACTATCATCCCCTCGTTCACAGCCTCGTCGCCTCAGTGTTTCTCTTCGCGTGTCTCTACATGGGCATCGGAAGCGCATCGACGTTGCTCCATCTCCCGACGGCAAAGGAATTCGATAAGAAGAAATTGGAAATCTCCTCGCTGCAAAACATGAGCAGTCTCGTCACGCAGGTTTTCGACTTCGATGAACTTGTCGCAACGACCACGCATCTCGCTATCGAAGTGAGCGAAGGCGGCGCCGCGTGGTTGGAGCTTGTCTCCGATGAAAACGCGGCATCGGCTATCATCCCTCACTCGGCACGGAACATCACGCCCGAAGAGATTCTGTCCTTGCATTTCGGAGACGGCTCGCCTTTGCAGGAGATCGTCGTGACATCGGGCAAGCAGGTTGTCGTGCAGGATTTCGCGAACGACCGGCGCGTGAGGGTCGAAGCGACGCATCACCGTTTCGGATCGCTCGTCCTGCTTCCGCTGAAAAGCCATGACCGCGTGATTGGGCTTCTGGGAATCACGAAGCAGAATCCTTACGAATTCGACAAAGACGTGTTGAACGTTCTCAACGCCTTCGCGGACATGGTCGCGATCGCATTGGAGAACAGCCGCCTCATTACCGAATCGATTCAGCAGGAGCGGTTCAATCAGGAGTTGAAAGTCGCCCGCCAGATGCAGCGCAGTCTCCTTCCGACGCTTCTCCCGATTGCAGACACGTACGAAATTTCTGCCACCTCGATCCCCGCGATGGAAGTCGGCGGCGATTACTACGACGTTATCCAACTCGATGATGACTACATCGGACTGACGATCGGCGATGTTTCCGGCAAAGGCGTTTCGGCGGCGCTTTATATGGCGCAGGTGAAAGGCATCTTCCAGACGCTGACGCGGAACTCCCGCTCCACGCGCGAGATCCTTTCATCGATGAACCAAACGCTCAGCGGCAGCCTCGATCGCAAATCGTTCATCAGCCTGCTGTATGCCGTGCTCAACATTCGAACCGGGGAGTTGACGTTCGCGCGTGCAGGACACTGTCCCCTTCTGTATATTTCCGACGGCTCATCGCAATACCTGCAGCCGAAAGGTATGGGCCTCGGACTCGATCGCACGGAACGCTTTTCACAATCCATTGAAGAAGAAACCATCCAACTCGCAAATGGCGACCTGATCGTTCTTTATACCGACGGCGTCACGGAGGCGAAGGATGAGCACGGAGAAGAGTTCCACTATCAGCGACTCGCGTCACTGGTTGAACGACTCAAAGACAGCAACACGGATGATATCATGAACACCATTATTCAGACAGTACGCAGATACACGAACGCTCGGGAAGCGGAGGACGACATGACCCTTCTCGTGCTGCGATGGAAAGGCGCAGTGCACGAATCCCGCCGATCCACGACAATCATCGAACAGAGTGAGTACAAAGGAGTGACATCATGAGTGAGTTCAACGTCGGCGTCCGGCATATCGATACGGTGACGGTGTTAGACCTGAAAGGCTATTTGGATGCCCATACGGCTCCGGAATTGGAGAAGGCGTTCCAATCGAACATCGAGTCGAACCGTTTCAATCTCGTCGTCAACTTCGCCGATCTCTCCTATATCAGCAGCGCCGGGCTTGGCGTGCTGATGCAATTCATCGAAGACGTTCGCAACAACAAAGGCGATATTAAGCTCGCAAGCATGTCCCCGCGGGTCTATAACGTGTTCGATCTCTTAGGCTTCCCCATGTTGTACGAAATCTACAAAGAAGAGAAGGAGGCGATAGAGAAGTTTCAGAACAATTCATAGGCGGCACCGTAGCGAAATCCAACACTGCGATCATCGATCCGTGAGCAAGAAAACCAGACATAGCACCTTGACGCTCGACATTTTGAGCAAGACCGAGAATCTCGAACGGGTACGCGAGTTTGTCGGCGATGCCGCTCGCGATTTCGGTTTTCCGCTCGATGATATCGCAAACATCCAGCTTGCCGTCGATGAAGCGTGCACGAACATCATCAAGCACGCGTATCAATACCGCCCTGATGGGAACATTCACATCGGTATCGATACCGTCGCGAAGGGAGAAGCACCGAAGAAATTTATCGTCAACATTTTCGACAACGGCCTCTCTTTCGATCCGATGCGGTACAGCTTCCCGGATATGACCGAGTATTTCCTGAAGATGCGAAAGGGCGGCCTCGGAATCGTCCTCATGCGCAAACTCATGGATGAAGTGGAGTTCACACGGCTGCCGGACCAGAAGAACGCCATTCGTCTCGTGAAATATCTTTCCAACGACCGCCAAGCAACCGCCTGATCATCCTGACTCGTCAAAGCCTCAACGAAAAACCATGATCGAATCGCTTGCGATGAACGATCCACGACACGGCGTTGAAGAGACCATGTACCGCTCAACGGCAGGAATCAGCGACAGCGCGGCACTTCTCGAATTGAGTTCGATTCTCAATGCGTCGCTCGACCTCGGATTCATTCTCAGTAACGTCCTCCTTACCGCAATGGGTAAGCTGCTCATCGGAAAAGGTGTTGTTCTGATCGCGAACGGAAAGTGGCGTTATCAGATTCGGTCACTGAAAGGAATCAGTCGGAATCAATTCCAGAATGAATTCATGCTGCCGGTCGAGTGGAAGACCATTCAGCAGGTAGAGGACCTGAATAGAACATCCGATAAGAGCGTGCGATTGTTTGCGCAGTGTTGTGCAGAGTGCGGGATTCAGATTCTCGTTCCCATGAGCTTGAAGGATCAAATGGTCGGCGTCGTTGGGCTTGGGAAAAAAATTACAGGTCAACCGTTCTCCGATAACGATTATACGTTCCTTGAATCCGTCACGGCCGTTGCCGCAAGCGCCGTCAACAGTGCGATGACCATCGACAAGCTCAGGGACGTCAACCGCAGGCTGGACTCGAAGGTACAGGAGCTGAACACGCTCTTCGAACTCAGTCGCGAGATGAACACTACCTTCGACGAGCAACTCATCCTTCGAACGCTCAGCTATGCACTGATGGGACAACTCCGCGTCATGCGTTTCGCGGTGTTCACATTCGATGGAAGGACGCTTCATCCCGTGCTGGTGAAGCTCCCCGGCTTCAAACCGCATAACCGCCATCACAAAATGTTGATGAAGTTCGACGAAGCGAAGGTTTTCGACGATGAAAATATTCCGGGCAACGCAGCCGAGCGCTGGCTCCACGGATTAGGAATCCGGACGATCGTACCGATGCGGACACAGCATCAAACACGCGGCGTGTTGTGCCTTGGCGAGCGCGTCGGCGCCGTGGGCTTTGACGAAACGGAGCAGGAGTTCGTCGCGGCGCTGGCGAACATCACGATCAGCGCGCTGGAGAACGCGAGGCTCGTCAAAGAGACGATCGAGAAGGAACAGCTTGAGAAAGAACTCTCGCTCGCGCGCACGATTCAGAAGGGTTTACTGCCTTCCAAGCTGCCGACTCCACCCGGCTACGAAATCGCCGCGATCAATGAAAGCTCGCTCCAGGTCGGCGGGGATTATTACGATGTCATTCCGCTTTCACCGCATCGTTTCGCCTTCGCCATCGGCGACGTTTCCGGGAAAGGAATCCCGGCTTCGCTCCTTATGGCAAACGTCCAGGCTGCGTGGAGAACGATTGTCCCACTCGAACTTCCACTCGAAGAAGCGACCATGCGCATCAACACTCTCGTGTACTCCAACACGAGCGCGGATAAATTCATCACGTTCTTCTGGGGAATACTCGATACGGAACATCACACGGTGACCTACATCAACGCGGGACATAACCCGCCGTATTTCGTTGCAGCGAACGGTTCGATCACGGCGCTCACCGAAGGCGGTATGATCCTCGGCGTCCTTTCGACTGTCCCGCCCTACCGATGCAAAACGATTGCGCTGCAAGCCGGCGACATGATCGTGAGCTACACGGACGGCGTCAATGAAGCTCTTTCGAAAAACATGGAGGAATTCGGCGACGACCGTTTACAGAATACCTGCCGTAAACTCGCGTCTGAATCCGCAGAGGCAGTGGTCGAAAAAATCAAGAAGGATATCCTCGCATTCACGCGGGGTGCAAAACAATCGGACGATATTACGATGCTCGTACTTCGGCGCGTGCATTGACATGCGGCGTCACGGCAATTACCGCCGGCGATTTCGCAATGCGTTTTCGAAAGCTTCAACCAACACGAGCCGAATAACGGGAACGATTTCCCTTATCAGGCCGATGGCGAACATCGGATTCGCACTCATGAATTCAATATATGCACGGTATGCCTCACGGATTACAACATCTTCCTCGAGTATCGTTTGCAATTCCATCTTGGCTGAATCGAACTCCGAAGTGATGACTCCCTTATTGATGAAGTAATGAATAAAACCGTCTAATGGGTCGGGCGTCATGTTGAGCTTCGCGCGCCAGTTTTCCAAATCCTTTCGCCGACCATCATCTTTCCTCTATGATCGCTTCTCCACTTCTCTGAGATTCCCATTTGGTACTTTATCGTCGCTTTTGGAGAAACACCGAATACATCCGAGATCTGTTTACCGGTGAGGAGAATAAGTGTCACGACTCTGTAATCCGGAGGAGGGGCAAGTGCAATCAAATAACGAATCTGATTCACCCGAAGTTTAAGTTTCATATTCCAAGTCTCATTTATGATTTCATCTGAACCGGGGTGATAACGTCCAAAGTCAACTGTAATACTTCTCCCAGTGTGATGCTTTATTTCCAGGGCTTGATGACGAATATCCGGAAATAAGCCGCTTCCCGGTGGGTAGTGGTAACCTAATCGTTTCGCAACCTCGAATTCGAACCAGTGGCCCTTCGGACGCACATCGAGTATTCGATTGTTTGAATCAGTCGGTGAGTCGATAGACATCAAATCCTCGGTGAGGATGGCTATTTCTTCGATCGTGAAGAGGGTTTCATTGGCTGGAGGTTGGTTCGCCAAGCCAGTTGCATCCTCCAGATCAGTTTGCGTTACGAGTTTCCTCTTTTTCATCGCGGAGGTTAGGATTGCTTGTCTATATTTCATTTACGTCTTTCCCCTTAGACTGTTTGCAGGTGAAGAATGAATCAAGAGAGTTCGCTTGATTTCCGCGATATCATCCTGAGTAAGATCGAACAATGCATAGCAAAGACGATCATTTTCCTCTTCCAGACTTTTTCGTTCATCAGCATTGTTTGAAGCTAACAAACGAGCAACGTTCCTAATGATTTTACTGCGAAGTTCCGAGGGATGAAGGAGCTTGTCTGCGATCGGATAGGAACCAATGTAAGAGGACCAATACCGGTATCGCTTGGAATAAAGAGCGTTGCCACTCGTTGTCTTATGATAATACTCCATCAGTGTTGAATTGAGTAATCCGAGGACCGATAGATACGATGCATCGGATTTGTCTCCAAGGATTACGTAAAAGCACGTGCCATTTATGAAAAAGTCGCCGTTGTCCAGCGCAAAACGATTATGTGTCGATATATCAGGCGTGACGAGCTTTCGTTGACGAAAATCCTCTGGGGATTGATGCACCCATATTTCGAACCACTTCCTATCGCTTTCCTGCAAATACATTCTTGCTTCCAATTGGCTCCGGTATGTTTCGAGATATTTCTTCACATTTGGATAATTATCTAAGTCAATTGGCGTGACCCTACCGTTACGTTCGATATGCGGATAGAGGACATACAAGTCGTTCTCCCGATTCCAATGATACGTCCACCTTTCGATGTTATGACTCTCCAGCAATGGAAAAATTACATCTGGTTCAAAACCACATTTCCTTACAAATTCAGCAGTCATCGGTTTTATGAAAACCGAATCCGCTGTGGTTTTCAAACCTACACTGATTTTCTCTGCGATATCACTAAGAGACTGTTTAGATTGTGACCGGAGCTTCGAGAGTACTCTGCTTTCCCTATCATTGTGAAATGTCCAGACCTTGGCTTTTACGGATGGCAGCGTTGCATAAAAACGTCGTAACTGAAATCTGCGGTTCTCAAACATGACGTTCGCTTCATAAGGTATCGGTGCGTTCGAGATCGCTTCAAGAAGGTTCTCACTTTCCACAGTGTGTTTAGAAAGATGATGTGCCTCTGTAACAGCGGAGTAGGCTATTTCATTGCTTCCATGCTTCGATCTTGCTGCGATAATAATCATTGGGAGGATCGCTGCATCAAACAGCTTCGTATCAGCCAGATCCACTATTTCTTTAAGTGCAAAGTTCGATAAGAGAAATGCTCGAAGCTTTCTTGCGCTTGCTGTGCTCAGTGTTTTGTTCGATACGATAAAGCCAAGCCTGCCATCATCAATGAGCAAGTACTCCGATAGCTCAACAAACAGTGCAGAGAGGTCAAAACGACCGGAAGCTGTTGAATATGAAGTAACATATCTCTCACGGTTGTTTCTGGTCGTATGCTGTATGCGTACATACGGAGGATTACCGACGATTGCATGAAAGGAATGTCTTGCAAACAACGATGCATCTACAATCTCATCTGGTGATGGGTCATACAACCCAAACTGTAAAGTCGAAGGCTTCACTGAAAGGGAGTCACCGATCGTAATGTTGTGAGTTATTTCCGGCACTTCTTCCTCTGTCAGCCCGGCCTTCTCAAGCAGGTGCTTCCTGGTTGCTAATACTGCCTTTTCGTCAATATCGATACCGAAGAGAACGTGCGCCAAAATATCTCGAGCATCGCGTTGACCAAACATTCCGTGAAGAGACATCCACCGCTCTGCGAGAACATCGAATGCTTTGAGCAAGAACAGCCCAGAACCACACGCTGGATCCAACACTCTCAAAATCTTCAACGAATCGGTAGATTCCGTAAACGGTTTCAGTGACCGTCGCACGATATAATCCACAATTGCGTCAGGAGTGTAATGCGTTCCTAAGAGTTTCCGATGCTCATCAGAGTAGGTTCGTTCGTGCCCTCGAGCTCTCTTTTCAATTAATGCCATCAGATTTTATCTCTGCTTCTCAATAAAGGAAACCGTCACATGAGACGACCTTCATTCTTCTCATCCTGCCAATCCAAACGCATACAAGCCCGGGAATATCCCGGTCGTGTCAAGCTCCTCTTCGATGCGCAGGAGACGGTTGTATTTCGCGACTCTATCGGAGCGGCTGAGCGAACCGGTCTTGATCTGACCTGCATTCGTTGCGACGGCGATGTCGGCGATCGTCGTATCCTCCGTCTCGCCGCTCCTATGACTGATGACGGACGTGTACCCTGCGCGCTTCGCCATCTCCACGGCATCGAGCGTTTCCGTCAACGTTCCAATCTGGTTGACCTTGATGAGAATGGAATTCGCGATGCCGCCGTTTATTCCCTTCGCGAGGATTTCCGTGTTCGTAACGAATAGATCGTCGCCGACAAGTTGCACTTTGCTGCTCAGCGCTTCGGTGAGTTTCTTCCACCCATCCCAGTCGTTCTCGCCAAGTCCGTCTTCGATGGAAATGATCGGGTATTTCTCCACAAGCTTCGCATACATACCGATCATCTCGTCAGAGCTTTTCAGACTCTTGTCGGATTTGTAGAAGCGGTACATGCCTTGCTTCTTCCCCTTCGGTTTCTCATACATCTCACTCGCAGCCACGTCGAGTGCAAGACCGCACTCCGAATCGTCATACCCCGCTTTTTCCATTGCCTTGAGGATGTACTCGATCGCTTGCTCGTTGCTCTTCAGGTTCGGAGCGAAGCCGCCCTCATCTCCGACGGACGTGTTGAGCCCGGCATCGGAGAGGACCTTCTTGAGTGCGTGGAAAATCTCCGTTCCATAACGCAGCGCTTCACCGAACGTCGGCGCTCCGTGCGGCACGATCATGAACTCCTGAAAATCCACCGTGTTGTCGGCATGCTTTCCACCGTTGAGAATGTTCATCATCGGGACGGGGAGATACTTCGCGTTGATCCCGCCGATGTAACGATAGAGCGGAATGCCCATTACTGCCGCGGCCGCCTTTGCAGCAGCGAGCGAAACACCGAGGATTGCGTTCGCACCAAGCCGTGATTTATTCGGCGTGCCGTCAAGTTCGATCATAAACTGGTCGATGCCTACCTGATCCGTTGCATCCCAGCCGATGAGTTCATCCGCAAGAAGATCGTTGACGTTCTCGACGGCATCGAGCACGCCTTTACCACCGTAGCGCGCTTTGTCGCCGTCGCGGAGTTCCACTGCTTCGCGCTCGCCGGTCGATGCACCGCTCGGAACCGCAGCCGATGCGCGAACGCCGTCTTCAAGCTCGACGTCCACTTCGACCGTGGGATTGCCGCGTGAATCGAGTATTTCGCGCGCGAAGATGTCAACGATGGTAGTCATAAAATCCTCCTCTATTGCGAGATGAAATGTTCTTCAATGGGCTTCGTCGGTAATGCTACGAAGCGTGTTCACTGTACCGCTCGTCCACGTGGAAGTCATCGACGACGCACACGATGACCGAGTGAACGGGCATATCCTTTCGTTGGAGTATCTGCTGTGCCGCATCGCCTTCCTGCGCAACCAGTACGAGGTCACCGACGCCTGCGCTGTTGGATTTGTCGATCGCAAGCACTTCGTTCTTTTTCAGATAGCGCTTGTGCAAATCGACCGGATGGCAGATGAGCAGCTTGTAAGGATGCAGGGTCTCATCCTTCTTCGTCGAAACGAGTGTTCCGATAACGCGGCAGAGTGTCATACGGGAACCTCCATCACTCGCCCGAATGTCTTCGCGATTATGCGGCTTGCGATTTCTCCTGCGTGCGCTTCGTCCCGGCCTTCGCTGATAATGCGCATGATCGGTTCGGTGTTGGACTTGCGCACGTGTACCCATCCATCTTCAAAGTCGATGCGCACTCCATCGTCGGTGTTGATGCGCTCGCCGGCGAATGCCTCGATAGCCTGCTGGATGACTTCATCAGCGCGAAGTTCGCCAAGCGGGTATTTCGTTTTCACTATCTCGTAGTTAGGCAGTGACGTTCTGTACTTCGAAATCGGACCATCGAACGCGGCAAGTGCGTTGAGCACGCACGCAATCCCGACAAGCGAGTCGCGCCCTGCGTGCACGGCAGGAACGATGACCCCGCCGCTGCCTTCGCCGCCGACCAATGCACCGACTTCGACCATCTTCTTCGCAACATTGATCTCACCGACGGGCGTTCGAATCACGCGTGCGCCGTATCGCGCCGCCACGTCATCCACAGCGCGCGTCGTGGAGAGATTCACGACCACCGTTTGCTCGCCGCCGGACGAAATGCGAAGAAGGTTATCGACGCAGGTTGTCACGGTGTATTCTTCGCCGAATGGTTTGCCGTTCTCCATGATGACGACAAGCCGATCCGCATCGGGATCGACGGCGATGCCGAGATCGGCTTTGTGTTCGAGGACTGCTTCGCCAAGCTGTGCAAGGTTTTCGGGGATGGGTTCGGGCGTATGCGGGAAGACGCCGTTGCCTCTGCAAAACAGCTCGACGGTTTCGCACCCGAGTGTTCGAAGCAATTCCGGGACGATCACACTGCCGGAAGCATTGACCGCATCGACGACGACTTTGAAACCGCGAAGACGAATGCCTGCGAGGTCTAACCCCGGCAACGTGAGCACTTTATCGATGTGAAGCTGTCGGAAATCCTTCACTGCGATGACGGAGCCGATGCGATCCCATGATGCATACGACGCGGCTTCAGCATCAGCGAAGTCGAAGAGCTGCGCGTTCTGCTCCTCGTCCAAAAAGATGCCGGTGTGATCGAGGAACTTGAGACCGTTCCACTCCGATGGATTATGCGACGCCGTAATGGAAATACCTCCGGCAGCGGCTTGCATTTCGACGATCAACTGCACGCTCGGTGTGGATGCGAGGCCGATGTCATAGACGTCGCGGCCGCACAGCGTAAGAGCGCCGCATACGATGGAATGGATCGCTCTCCCCGATGGACGTCCGTCATAGCCAACGACGATCGGGCCGTCGACTGCAAAGAGCGAGAACGCGGCTGCGTTTCGTGATATGGTCGCCGGATCCAGCGTAGCGCCGGGAATGCCGCGAATTCCGGATATGCTTCGAATGAAATGAGACATGTGTTTGAGCGGTCGGAGGGGTTACCTTCCTCGCGGCTAAAAGTACGGAGGCAGTGAGGAGGAAGCAAAGATGAGGGATACGAGAGCTTCTCTTAGATGAATCTCTAATTATAAAGGCCAGCGGTCAGTATAACCATGTCCAACACGCTTCTCTCCAGCCAAACAGCTATTTCGCCAGCAACATCTTCCCGCTTATGCTTGAGTATGGTGTCGAAAGCACATAGACATAGACACCCGAAGGAAGATGTGATGCATCGAACACTTCAGCGTACGTTCCTTCCTGCTGCCAGCCATCGACAAGACGCGCGACTTCACGACCGAGGAGATCGAAGACGCGAAGTTTGACAGGCGTGGTTTCAGGGATTGCATACTCGATTGTCGTCGAAGGATTGAACGGATTCGGGTATGCTCTCGCAACAAGCTGACCGTTCGATTCAAGCTCAGGAACCATGCGCTCAGCTTCATCTGATGCTTTCTGAAAGAATGAACGCGGGAGCACTCGATAATAGCCTCGACGCATGTTGTATGCTTGCTGAATCTGTGTTTCGTTAAAACCCGCTTGCGCCATCTCTGCGACTGCGTTTTCCATGCCGAGCGTGTCTCGCTTTGCCATCGCAATCAATTGCATGAGTGGAAGGGCTTCGCGTGCATAAGGACTTGATGAGAACTGCAAGCGAAGTTGAGTCACTTTCGTTTCTGATTGAGACACAGCACCTAAGGCAAACAAAGCTCTTGACCAGAGGAACAATAAACCGGACTTCACCAGCGCATTGGAAGACGCATTAAAGCGACCTTGAAGAAAGCCAGTAAGCCGCGTTCGTGATGTAAGCGTACTGTCAGGAAATCTTCTCGCATGACCTACTTCTAACTGAAGCGCGACGTTTGCAGCCGTTATGATTCGAGCAGGATTGGAGGACTGTGTCATGATATTCCCGACGAAACGATAGACCTCTGAGAAATTAGCCTCACGCGCATACTTTACGAGATCTTGCAAAGAAGCGGCGTAGGGCGGCAAACTGCTTAGCTTCCCGAGTATACTGAATCCGTAGGGTTCATCACAGGCAATAAAAAGACTCGGTTGAGAGCACAAGACATTCGTATAACGAAAGTCAGTAGATGACGGAAATGAGAAAAACACATCCTCCGTGCTTTTTTTCAGCAAACAATCGTCGGGAGAAAAACCACTACTATCGGCGATGCCCCACCAGTTCATCGTGAGATCTGCCACGGCCGTTGGAGCGATCCATACGCGTCGCTTATTGGGTGATGAATGTGAGATCTCATTGAATCCATCATTCCCGGGCATTCCACCGATCACGGTAGATGCACTATCGATTGATATTTGCGTCGTGTCGTTTTCTGTAATGACATTATTTCCTGGACCGTTGAAAGCTCCGAAACGGAGAAATGAATGCCTCACATAAACGCCTGAAAAGATATGCCCCGTAATTGCGTTGCTGTAGAGGAGCGCGTGAGAATCCAAGTTCATCCCGACGCCGATGTTGTTATCCGTCACCGTGGTATTGATTAGATCGAACCAACTGCCCAGAGCGCCAACGCCGGAGTACCAATCCTGATCTATCAGGCAGCAGGTAATCTTTACGTAGGATGATGTTCCACCCGGTTGTAGAAAGATGGCGTCACCGAGCTTGCCGTAGCCTTGACCGGCTATCCTGCGGATGATGCAATTGTTGATTCTGTTGTCGAAGGAGAGCGATCGGTAAAAGTGAATCGCAGAGCCCCCACTGCTTGGATGAACGCGAATTTGATGGAGATAACAACTGTCGAGTTGTATCAGCGAGGATTCATACGCAACCAAAATTCCGTCCCATACTTTCAGAGAATCAGTAGAGCACGCTTCGAATTTGGTGTGGGTGGCAATGAGTTTTCCGTACACATCACAATTGGCAGTGTCCCGAAATTGCCACCAACAAGAGTCCTGTCCTGTCCCTTTACTGATGAACGTCCCCGCTGACCATGCGACGACGCTCGGAAGAAATTCAAGAGTCACCCCGGCTGTTGTTTCAAATTTTCCGGGATCGACCAGAATAGTATCGATGCACTCACCGAAATGATATCGAGCGCCAACGCCCGTGAAACGCATAACGCCGTTTACAATAAGGTCTGAGCTTACTGAGAAAGCATCGCAATCGAAAGCAGTTCCACCAGCAAAGGTTAGGGTATCTCCTTGTAGAATACGCAAACCCTTACGAGTGATTATCTTGCCACCCGTTATGTTTCCCGAACCTTGAAGCCCTATTGAATCCGAAAGAACGATAAGTGAAGAGTCGCCTTCCATCTCAATCGTTGCGTTCTGAAGATTCAGTTTCGCACCCGGTGCCAAATACACCATTCCCTTGTCCTTGATGATGATCTTCGAGTTCGGTTGAAGAGTGAGTTGCGAAGAGTCTGCGAGGATGAGTGTGTCGTAAACGGTGGCGGTGACGGACGGTAAAAGTGAAATAGAGTTGGAGTATCCAATCCGAGACTTGCCTGTGAAATATAAATCGATCTCAATGTCGTCTTCGATGTCTTTCGGGATTCTATAGCCATGTAGTTTCTGGTCCTTAGTGAATGACAGCAACAAGCGGGAAGTTGGTTGCTTGGTTAAAAAAGGAAGCGCACTTCCTGCACCCCCGAACCAGATGGAATCCTGTATGCCTGTTATCCTCATGATTTTAAGTGGAAATCCAGACCAATTCCATGCCCAGTACAGCGTATCATCGCTGTTTAACAGTGCATGAGCATACGAACCTGCGTGATCCCTTCCACCTCTACCGAAACCGCTCAGCCCGGAACCGGAACCACTATCAATTGGGGCCATTCCTAATACGTCTTTTTCCAGAACAGAATAACGATGGAAGTCTTGTGAATAATTCATGTTGCCATAGGCGACATATTGCGTGTCATTCTTAGAGGTAGTGGCCGGTGAGTAGTAATTATTCTCCGTATGGTTCATATCCGGATTGTCACTCGGCCCCTCTTTCTCTGGAGGCAACCGCTTTATGACGTCCACGGAATCCCACTCCGTTTGCAAGTCAAGAATTCGAGAACGATGGACTAACCGGTCATAATGGTACCCATTATCGTTCCTCTGGGTGATGTAAACGATGTTGACACTGTGGTTCCACTTCGCAACATGGATCTGCGGTTCACGGCCGTTTTCATTAATTCCGGGAGTGTTCCCGAGTGTACTTGTGTACTCAGCTTTCCATTCCGGGCTCAATTCTGAAAAGTCAAGAATAGCATAGTGAACCTGAGAGTTTTGCGTTGTTGTTCCCGTGTCCCACGTGACGTGAACCGAATCCCCATAGGTATCGACATCCATACGATTTGTGGCTAAAGAACTTTTCGTTCTGAGGTTTTCGAGGCGCTGCCATGTGGAACCTGCGTCCGAACTTATGACGACGCGAACGGAATCCTGATATCGGTAAAAGATCAGGACATCCTCTCTCGTCCCTCGTGGTATGCTGGTAATTGCTGGACGCAACCAGCCTGAGGAAAAACCGGTTGCGATGACCGCTTCGCTAAGAAGTCTGCCGTTCAGTCCGATGAGCGCGTACTTCAGAGAACCATTGTCGTCATACGCGATATGCATTCCAAGACAGTTAGCATGCATGTCGTAGCTCGATAGATTCGTGAACGTCGCGCTGACGGGGCTTTCCCACGTAAATGCCGTGGGTGTGATAACTTGCCCAAAGCTAATGGAACTTGTCAAACAGAAAATGGAGATTAGGCGCCGTATCATTATGACCTCCTTATGAAGATGTTGTTACCGAATTACTGCAAGTTTCCTCGTGATCATAAAACGTTTCGTGATCGCACGTATGATGTAAATACCCGGTGGAACTTGTTTCAGGGAAAGTGGAACGTAGCTTTCTTTCTCTGAATCGACGATGAGTTCCTTTTTCAGGATGCAGATTCCCGACGTGGTGAACACGTTCAATTCAACTGTTTCCCATGTTTCTGCTTTCAGCCATATCGTGCAATCTCCGGAAGATGGATTTGGGAGTATCGACATCGTCATGGCTTCCGGTACCCAAACGGGAAGTACTGAATCCAATGCTTTGGCGAAGGAGAGAATACGTGTTTTGTGTATACCGCTTTCAACGAAGGACATAATGATCTCCTGTTCGCCGTCGAAATCGATGTCGTAAAGGCGAAAGGAGAGGCTGCTGGAAAAACGTTTGTACCAGAGTACGCTGTAATCGTCCTCTCCGAATGCTTTGAGAACGACGATCGTATTGAGTGCGGAAACGATCAACTCCTGACTTCCATCTCCTGTTACGTCGCCTGCCCAGATATGGGGCCAACTGAAACCACCGAAAGGAAACAATTCGATCCATAAACTGACCTCGAAGTGGTTATCCCCGGTTGTCTCATAAACGGCAATATTGCTCAGTCCGCCCTCCCCCTCGCTACCGATGAAACACTCCGGCCTCCCGTCTCCGTCGAGGTCGCTTCCTTCCGTGTGAAAAAAGGCATTTATGTATCGTGTGGTATCAGAAAAGCTGATTGCGTATGAAGTGTCGCCTTCAAGATGTTCAACGAAATACACTTCCCCGGCATAATTCGCGTTCGCAAATTCCATTCTTCTATCCATGTCAAAATCACCCACTGCATAATATCCCCGGTGACCAGGATTATTCGGATAACGGATCTGAAAGACTCGCTCCAATTTCTGCGAATCTGGTTTGAACTTTACTATCCGAGTTCCATCGAAGCCGTCCCCGAACTGGCTGATGATCACCTCCGGGTGTCCGTCATTGTCCATATCTGCAATGCGTGGTACCTGTGCGCTGCCTGTTCTTCCATACCAGTAATGCTTCCTTCTCAGATTTCTCTCCCCACTCACCCGAGGTTCAAACGTCATGATGTTTCCGAGGCTGTCGCCAACCAACTCCTGAAGGCCGTTTTGGTCCATGTCGGCAACACCGAACATTTTGTATCGCTCCTGAATCATCTGGAAGTTTTCAAAGTCATAGGTTCCCGGTATTTGTTTTGTCATCCATGGGTTATCCCCAACGCCTTGCTGGTAGTATTGGCCAGTTAGTTCTGCCAAACCATCGCTTCCGAGGTGGCTTCCGATGGGTGGTGTACTCGAATTGCCGATATGGACCACACCAAGCTCCTCGAACATGGATTCGAACCCCGTAGTATCCACCAGCCTCAAATCGATCGAGATGATCTTCTTCGGCTTCAATCCACCCATCGTGCGCGTGTCCCCGAAGTTTCTTTGCCAAGTTAGGCCGTCTTCCTCGGTAAACTCGAACCATCCATCTCCTAAGTACGTGTAGCTCTTCGTCGTGGGTGAGAGCGCCATCATGCCCTCTACACGCAATACCAGCGCTCGCTCGAAGTCTAACAGCGAGAGCGACGCAAGGGAGAGGAGAATGGAAAGAAGGAGTATCGGGAAACGGGTCATGGGAGTCCTTTCAGCCTTTGTTTCTTCTGCATGTAACATAGTCGGTTGGGATGTGAGAGTCAATGAGGAATAGTCTGAATGGCTCTCCATCGCTGTTCATCGTTGGAGCGTAGCTCGTCGGCATTTGGCTGGAACCACCTCCCTCCATAGGTTGCATCCCGGTTATGCTTTCGCGGCTTCAACGTTCATCCGACCAGTTCCGGCATCTCAACCGGAAGCTGACAAGCGCCGTGTTCGGGATCTATCTCGCAGCAATTGCGGCCATCGTCCTCGAACACGGCTTTTACCTTACCGAGGACTTCGTAACGTTCATCCGCTTGCTTCAGGTTGTCGTCATCGTGGTCTTCATCCTCCTGCAATTGGTGAAGTTCCTCATCGCGCCGAAGCGACTTGCGTATGTGCGTGAGCGCTGGATAGAGTATCTCGTTTCTTTCTTCTTTATCGCGATCTCTCTGCTTCTGTTCGTGTTCGAAGAAACGCACTTCACTTACCTGAGGTCGGTCAACCACTTCTCCCTCTACATCATCATCATTCAGGTCGTGATCGGCATCGACGTGCTTTCCTCGGTTATCCGTTACAGCCACACGGTTGCAACGTGGGATATCCAGCCGGCTCGCTTGTTCCTTCTCAGCTTCGTTCTCCTGATCGTCATTGGAACGTTCGCGCTTCTGCTGCCAAGGGCAACGACGAACGGCATATCCTTCATGGATGCGCTCTTCACTTCGACAAGCGCCGTATGCGTTACGGGCCTCATCGTCGTGGATACTCCGACCGCATTCACGCCGCTCGGCCAGTGGATCATTCTCGCGTTGATTCAGTTGGGCGGTTTGGGCGTCATGACGTTCACGTCGTTCTTTACGGTGTTCTCGGGAAAGTTCGGTATCCGTGACCGCGCGATGATGCAGGAGCTTATGAGCAGCGAAACGCTCGGCGAAATCCGCCGGATGCTCCTTGCGATCATCATCGGCACCTTCACCATCGAAGCGGTCGGCGCATTCCTCCTGACGTACTCGTGGGGTGATGCGGTCTTCCAATCGAGCGGCGAAATGCTCTGGCAGTCGGTCTTTCATTCGGTCTCGGCATTTTGCAATGCGGGCTTCTCACTCTTCACGGCAAATCTTGGCGACCCTCGCGTCGCTATGAACGTTCCTGTCAATCTCATTATCGCCGGATTGATCATCCTTGGCGGAATCGGTTTTCCGGTCATCCACAACCTCTTCGAGATGTTCGGACGCCGAAAGAAATTCACGCGAAGGATTCGCCTTTCGGTCCATTCGCGTCTCGTGCTCGTCGCTTCTGCGGCGCTCGTTGCATCCGCCATGGTCCTGTTCTTCACTCTCGAATTCAACCGTTCGCTCGCAGGGTTCGCGTTCTGGGAACAGATGCTCGCGTCGTTCTTCCAATCCGTTACGCTGCGCACTGCCGGTTTCAACACCGTCGATATCGCGGCGATGGGCATTCCGATGGTGCTGATCGCACTGCTCTGGATGTTTATCGGAGCATCTCCCGGTTCGACGGGAGGCGGCGTGAAAACGACGACGTTCTCGCTCCTCGTTCTTTCCATCGTGCAGAACATGCGCGGGCAGAAGAACGTCGAAGTTGCGCATCGCAGCATTCCCACGGCGGTAATCGACAAGGCCTACGCTGTTGTCGTGCTGCATGCCTTGCTGATTTTCCTGTCGGTGTTTCTCATCGCGCTGTTCGAAGAATTCCCCATTATCGACATCATCTTTGAATGCATTTCCGCGGCGGGGACCGTCGGGCTGTCGCGGGGAATCACCGCTGCGCTGAGCGATGCAAGCAAGTTCATCCTGGTCGTGACGATGATCTTCGGACGCGTCGGCGTTGCAACGATCCTCGTTGCATTCATTCGCAAAGTCCTCACGACGAATTACGATTATCCATCAGAACACATTATCGTGGGATAGAAGAAGGAGTTTTTATGGCAAAGAAATTCGCAGTTATCGGTTTGGGATATTTCGGTCAACGCATTGCACTCGAACTGACCGAGCGCGGAGCGGAGGTGCTCGTCATCGACAACACGATGAGCAAGATCGAAGAGATCAAGGACAAGGTCGCCTATGCCGTTCGCATGGACAGCACGGACGACAAGGCTCTTCAACGGCTCGATCTCCAGCACATGGACGCCGTGATCGTGGCGATCGGCGAGAACTTCGAAAGCGCGCTGCTCACCTGCGTTCAACTTCTCCAATACGGATGCCTACGGGTCATCGTCAAATCCACGTCGCCCCTGCACACGAGCGTTCTCACGAAAGTCGGAGTTCACAGCATCGTCTCACCGGAGGACTTCATGGCGGAACGTCTCGCAACGACGCTCACGACCGAGAACATCCTCGACAGTATTCCGCTGACCGATGAGTACTCCATCACGCAGGTGCAGGCGCCGGAACACATGGTGGGCTATACCTTGCAGGAAATCGGCATGCGCCGCAAATACGATGTGAATCTCATCACGATCAAACGAATCCGCTCGTTTGTCAACAGTGAAGGCGAACAGCAGACGGAGGAGAACATCATCGGCGTGCCGCAGCCTGACACGCGTATCGCGCCTCAGGATATTCTCGTCCTCCTCGGCAGACAGCGCGATATAGAAAAGCTCAACGACTAACTCCATCGCACAGTGCTATGAAATCCTCATCCCACGCGAGCATCTTTCTCCTCATCTTTCTCTCCCACCTGTTGCTGCTCCTCGTTTGTTTTACCGCGGTCGTCGGTTTGTTCTGGTACCTCTTCGCGCCGGGCGTGAAGATGTACCTCGTTCGAAGTCCGTTGATCGTTCTTCCGGTGATACTCGGGTTGATGGGCATCGCGGGCTTGATTGCATCCTGGATTGCGTACCGGATCGGACGACCGCTCGAATCGCTCGCGAACACACTGACGAGCGTCGATGCACTACCGGGTCTGTATCGAGAAGGACGACCGCTCACGCAGGAAACGCACGAGTTGATCGAAGCGCTCCGAGTCTTCGAAACCGCACAACGGTACCGCCCGAAGCGCGAATCGATTTCGCGACGCATGACGAGTATCGATTCGCTTCTCGTGGTGGACGTGGATTCGCTCGGCGTTGTCCGCGCGGAGAATGCTCTCACGCGTGAATTGCTCGGGATCGAACCGGACGCGAAGCTGCTCGACGCACTGCCTTCGATATCGGAAAAGGAAAGGACGACCTGCGAAGAAACGCTTCGCTCAACCGAGCCGCAGTTCCTGGTGAACACCCGGCTCATGATTTCAGGAATCGAGCGCACGATTGCGTGGACGTTCACACCGCTGTTCAATGCACTCGGTGTGCGCACGGGCAGCAGGCTTTTCGGAACGCTGCTGAGGCGCTCCCTCACTGCTTGATGATGAGCGTGTAAAACGTCGCTCCGCCGTCGCGGCGTGAGCGGTCGAGTTCGTGTTTGAATGGATTCGGAAGATTGAAGAAGAAGGAAACGCGTTCGAGGAGTTTCAGGAGCGCTTCATCCTCGGTGCGCGCCCATGCGTGGCATTCCTTGATCGACGGAATGGACGCTTCCACGCCGTCGAGTTCCGCTCGCGTCACAACCCGGAATTGCCTCAATCCTTCAGTATCGCTCTGCTGATGACGACGCGCTGGATTTCCGACGTGCCTTCGCCGATCGTGAGGAGTTTGACGTCTCGATAGTATTTCTCCGCGGGATAGTCTTTCGTGAAACCGTAGCCGCCGTGTATCTGCACCGATTCATTCGATACCATCGTTGCGACTTCGCTTGCGAAAAGCTTTGCCTGCGCCGCGGCAAGGTTGATGTCCTTTCCGGTATCGCGGAGGAACGCCGCCTTTTGCGTGAGAAGACGGGCCGCTTCGATCTGCATCGCCATGTCGGCAAGTTTGAATTGCGTCGCCTGGAAATTGGCAAGCGACTGGCCGAATTGTTTCCGCTCTTTCGCGTACTGCAGCGCGGCTTCGTAGGCGCCTTGCGCAAGGCCGACGGAAAGCGCCGCAATCGCGATACGCCCGCCGTCGAGAATCTTCAATGCCTGTCTGAAGCCCTGCCCCGGCTCCCCGATGATGTTCTCCTTCGGCACTTTCACGTTTTCGAAAATGAGCGAAGCCG
>CAYUWG010000046.1:0-31610 GCA_964448285.1 uncultured Chromatiales bacterium | reverse complement strand
GATTACTGATTACGGATTGCACGTGCGCCGCATTCTCGTTCCCACGCGGAGCGATTGGACCGAGAAATGGGAACGAGAAATCCCAAATCGCAAATCCCGACCATCGAAAACTGAGCAACGACGCGGAGCGTCAGAGGCTTCATTCCCACGCGGAAGCGATGGGAACGAGAAATCCCAAATCGCAAATCCCGACCATCGAAAACTGAGCAACGACGCGGAGCGTCAGATGCTTCATTCCCACGCGGAGCGATGGGAACGAGAAATCCCAAATCGCAAATCCCAAATCCGTAATCAGTAATCTGTAATCCCGGCGAAGTGAGCAACGACGCGGAGCGTCAGATGCTTCATTCCCACGCGGAGCGATGGGAACGAGAAACCGATCCTCCGTTCCCCCGATCCTCCGTTCCCCCGATCCTCCGATCCTCCGTTCCCCCGATCCTCCGACCCTCCGTTCCACCGACAGCCACGAGCAATCAGCTATAAGCAACGCTCAGCAGTCGCGCGACCTGCTCGGACGAAAGGATATTCTCGCCGCCGAGCATCCGGGCGACGAAGAGCGTCTGTGCAGAGTGCTCGACTTTTTCCATTCGTTCGTACGCTTCGCGAAGCGTCTTTCCGACCGTTACAGCGCCGTGGTTTTGCAACAGTAACGCGTCGTATCGAACGAACGGCTGGATCGCTTCGGGAAGCTCGTCGGTGCCGGGTGTTGCGTACGGGACGATAGGAATGCGGCCAAGTCCGACGATGACTTCGGGAAATACACCGTCGGTGATCGTCTGTGCGGCACAGGCGAATCCCGTTGCATAGATCGGGTGCGCGTGGACGACAGCGTGCACCTCAGGGCGCAGAAGGTAAAACTGAAGATGCATCCGGATCTCGGAGGACATCTGCCTGCGTCCGTCGAAGTGCGTTCCGTTATCGCGGATCACGAGCAAGTCGTTTCGTGAAAGCAGACCCTTGTTCAGTCCGGACGGTGTGCAGAGGATGTGTCGCGCGTCTAAGCGTGCGGAGACGTTGCCATCGGTGGCAGCCACCATGCGCTTGTCGGAAAGGCGCTTACACACGTCGAGAAATGACGCAAGAAAATTCGGAGGGATGTTCACTCGCTCTCGTGTGTGCATCGTTCAACGCAGAGAAATTCCATCCAACAATTCGACGACGGTTTCCACGCGGCCGAACGGCGCGGCAATCTGAACGCCTGCGATGTCGTTCTTCATCACTTCGAGCGTTTCACGCGCAATGGCTATGCCCTCAGCGCGGCCTGCTTCCTTCGAATCCCGGTGCTTCCGCATGCGGTCGAGAATCCAGTCCGGTACGTTGCATCCGGGAACTTCATTGTTCATGAATTCTGCATTGCGCAGCGAAGCAAGAGGCCACAAGCCCGCAATGATCGGAAGGCGCAAATGCTCGACCCTTCGCAGGAATCGATGGAACACGTCGAGATCGAATACGGGCTGTGTCACGATGTACTCGGCACCCGCTTCGACCTTCCAATCGAGGCGGCGCAGTTCCTGGTCAAGATCGATCGCGCCGGGATTCACCCCGACGCCGATGAACATCGAGGTCGGCGCACCGAAGGGATTGCCCGCGATGTCGAGACCGTGGTTCAACCTGTTGAGAATGTTGACGAGGCCGATGGCGTCCACGTCGAAGACGGCGGTCGCGTCCGGGTAGTTTCCCAACTTTGGCGGGTCACCCGTGATCGCGAGAATGTTTCGAATGCCGAGTGCGTAGGCTCCGAGAATATCGGATTGAATGCCGATGACGTTTCTGTCGCGGCAGGCGTAATGCAGAACCGTCTCGATGCCGGCATCACGTTCGATCTGCACGGCCATCGAAAGCGCGGACATGCGTGCGCTCGCTCGCGGCCCGTCCGGGATGTTGATGACGTCGATTCCGATCGACTTCACGCGCTTCGCACCGGCGACTTCTCTCTCCGCTGAGACGCCGCGCGGCGCGACAAGCTCTACGAACGTGACGAAGTGCTTTTCCGCAAGCCGCTTCGCTAATCGTGACTTCTCGGAAGTGGGAATGACGTGAACGTCGCCGGGCTTTTCGAACGACTTGATGATGACTTTCACTTTGCGCGTCTGCGGCGCATAGACAGCGACAGCGTCCCGCATCCGTTTGATGTGATCCGGACCCGTGCCGCAGCATCCGCCGATGACGTTCGCTCCGGCTTGAATGAAGTGCTTGGCGAACTCACCGAGATATTCCGGTGAAGTCATGTAGATATTGCGTCCCTCGACGTTGCGCGGCTTGCCGGCGTTCGGCATGATGGAAATCGGGAATGACGTCAGGCCGCGGGCGCGTTCGAGCCAGTTGAGCATGACGTGCGGACCGACGGAGCAGTTGACGCCGATCACGTCTGCGCCGGTTTGTTCGAGGTCTTTGATGACGACTTCAGGGTTTGCGCCGGTGAGAGAGGTCGCATCGTCGTTCAGCGTCATCTGCGCAATGACGGGGATGTCGCTGATCTCGCGCACGGCGCGTACGCCCTGCAACAGTTCGTCGTGATACGTGAACGTTTCGAAGATGATGAGATCGACGCCGCCTTCGATCAATGCGCGGATTTGCTCCTGAAAAATAGCGCGCGTCTCCTCTGCGGAAATCGGTCCCAACGGCTCGATCTGCACACCGAGAGGGCCGACGGCTCCTGCGACCATCAGGTCGTCTCCTGCGATTTCGCGCGCGAGCTTCGCTCCTTCAGCGTTGATTCGATAGAGTTGGTCGGCCAGTCCGTGCGACTTCAGTTTGAAACGATTCGCGCCGTAGGTATTCGTTTCAAGTACGTCGGCACCGGCCTTGCGATAATCTTCGTGCACGAGCCTCACTAACGATGGATTCGAGACGTTGAGTTCGTCGAAGCACTTGTTGATATAGACCCCTCGGTTGTACAACTCCGTACCCATGCCGCCATCGAAGAGGAGGACTTTCTCTTTCAGAAGTTCAAGCAGCGTCGTTCGATTCACGGCTTACCGGATTCCGAGCTGAATGAGATCGTGCAGGTGGATGATTCCGATCGGCTTCCGTTGTGGATCGGTGATGACGAGCTGGGTGATTTTGTACTGCTCCATGATTTCCAAAGCGGTACTCGCGAGCGTGTGTACGGGGAGGGTCTTTGGATTGCGCGTCATCACGTCGTAGGCGATGAGATGGGTCAAGTCGGTATCGCGTTCGAGAAGCCTGCGCAAATCTCCGTCGGTGATGATGCCCGCAAGCGCGCCGTGATCGTCCAGGACGCACGTCGCACCTAAGCGCTTCGATGTGATTTCGATGATCGCGTCGCGCAGCGAAACGGACTGATGCACGCAAGGGATCTTGTCTCCCGTCGTCATGATCTCCCCGATGTCGAGAAGGAGCCTTCGGCCAAGTACTCCGCCGGGGTGGAAGAGAGCGAAATCATCGGCGGTGAAGTTGCGCTTCTTCAAAAGCGTGATTGCAAGCGCGTCGCCGAGCGCGAGTGAAGCGGTTGTCGAAGCGGTCGGCGCGAGATCGTGCGGGCACGCCTCTTCAGCAACGCTGCCGTCGAGCGCGACGTCCGATTGCTCGGCGATGTACGAGCGCGGTTCCCCGACGATGGAGATGATCGGCACACCGATGCGCTTGAAGATCGGGATGATTTGCCGCAGCTCCTGCGTGTTCCCGCTCTTCGACAGCATCAGCACGACGTCCTCTTTGCGTACCATTCCCAAGTCGCCGTGAATGGCGTCGGCGGGGTGAAGGTAAATTGCGGGCGTGCCCGTCGAGTTCATCGTCGCGACGATCTTGCGCGCGATGAGACCGCTCTTGCCGATGCCCGTCACGATGAGGCGTCCGGTGCTTTTGAAGATCATCCCGACGGCGTCAGCAAACGCACCATCGATTCTATCGATGAGAGATTCGACGGCTTGTGCTTCGATGCGAATCACTTCGCGTCCGTGTATGATCGCTTCTTCGTTACTCATTCGTCAATCGTTGAATAGACTCTTCAGCCGTGACCGGTTTCGTTGCGGGGCATTCTGTGCAAGCTGCACTTTGCGCCATGATCTGTTGTAGGTGTGAAACGCTGCGATGAGCTGCTCGTCGGTGAAATCATCGGAGAGGAACAATTCTCTCGGGTGGAACTGCCTGCGTCCGCGCCCCGGCTGAACGCGCGTCAACTCGACGTAAAACTGCGTCTGCGGAATCAGGATATTCCTCTGCGTCTCTCTGTCGTGAATCCAGAGCTTTTCGTCACCGCGCGCAAGTACAAGGACGTATCTCGGCGAAAGGGTAAGTTCCCTCACCGCTGTCCCCGCCGCAGGTGATGGATCGCCGGGATTCCAGTACGAATAGCAATACCGTCGCGTCATGTCTTCATCTTGATGCCCGACTCCTGAAAATTGCGCTTCGATCGTTTCATCCGCTTCATCATGGACGGTGACGATTAGCGAGGATGAGCGGTATTCAACGACGCCGTATGCGAACACCGAAGATGGCGACTCCCGTTCGTCATCAGTCGATTCCGAGAGGCAGAAGAGCAAGTGCCCTTCGCCCCAGCGGCCCGGTGCAAGATGATGCGCCCTGCGCAATTGCTCATAGACAGCGTCGTACACTTGCCGCTTACGCGGAAGGACCCATCGAAGGATATTCCAGTGCATGTCGGAAATGCTCATGACCGACTGTTTCATTCGCCGAAAAACTGAATGACGAGATTACGGGTTCGTGTGCGGTTGTCGAAGTCCACGAGCACGACTTGTTGCCAGGTTCCGAGAAGCATTCTTCCATTCTGAAACGGGATCTGCATGGATGGGCCGAGCAGCGAAGCGCGCACGTGGGAATGTCCGTTGCCGTCGTTCCATGCTTCGTCGTGGTGATACTGGATGTTCTTCGGCGCAAGGCGCTCCATCAACGCACTGAAATCATGCTTCAGTCCCGGTTCGTATTCGATAGTCGTGATGCCTGCCGTCGAACCGGGGACGAAGACGATCACGAAACCGGTTGTCAGCTTGTGCTTCGAAAGGAGCAAGCCGATCCGGTCGGTGAGGTCGTGCATATCGTTATTGCCGCGCGTTTCGACGTGCAGGGAATCCGTTATGATTTTCATAGTGAAATGTCATCCAATGAATGTGCGACAAGCTCGAGGCCGTTGCGAATATACAGGAGCTGTCTGTCCTTGATGAAATACGAGTCGATGCCCGGCTGCGGTCTGTCCTCGCTGATCGTGTCGCGATAGACGAGGCTCCGTTCCCGCGCATCGAACGCAAAGAAGCGTTGCGCAAGCCTTTGCTGCAAGGCGTTATCGAAGCCGATCACTTCATGCCAGCTCAGGAGAAGGGCGTTGCCGGACAGAAGAACATCGATGTTGCCGCGCGCTTTTTCCAAGTCGCAGTATGAAAAGACAAGCGCATGATACTCCTCGTACAAGGGATGCTGCTCGTCGAAGTGCTCGGGATAGAGGTAGCCTGCAAATCGATCCTGCTCGTTGAGACGAAGACGAAGCGGTTTCAACACGGAGTTGTCGCTTCCGAAATCCCTGAGAAGCGTTCCGGTTTCCACGTCCAACGTCGCATAGATTTCTCCACCGAAGTGCCTTCGCGAAATATAGACTTCGCTCTCCCACGTGAAGAGGAACGTGGCGTCGTTCTCATGCCAGAGAGTTTGTCCGGTCTGAAGATCGACTGTCGTAATACCGAGATGCATCGGCATGTCGGGCTTGCGGTAGCCGTGGAAGAACACGCGACCATCGCACACGTCCTCAATCCCTGCCCACCACTCATGTGCGTAGGACTGATCCTTCCACAAGGCTTTTCCGCCTGACTCCTCGATGCAGGAAAACCGTACACGCCGCTCGTCGGTGTTGCGCGTTTCCAGGAGGATATATCCGTCACCGGAAAACTTCATCAGCCAGAGCGGGTCATGAGACTTGTATGACCAGGCAGGCGTCCAACCTTGCAGCGAGCGATGCGTGAAGAGTGATTTCAGTGAGTTGGTTTTCATAAGTGGACGGGTCATCTTATTCGAGTCCGTTGCGGCAAAGTATAAGAATCACCGTAGTGAAGCAACGAACAGCATCCTTACAAACACGTCACATGTCCGGTAAGACACCATACAGGAATACCATCGGCAGTATCGTCAGTTGGGCGATCCTTCGAACTGCGCTCGTCATTACGGCCGCGCTTCTCCTTTATGATTACGTGAGCTGGGTCGATTACGGACTGTGGTGGGGCGTCACCGTCATATCGCTCTATGCCATCGTGATTCATCCGATGCAGATTCAATACCGACTCTACAAGGATGAAACGCGTGACGTCATGAGCGGGACGTTGTGTTCTTCGTGCAGGCATTTCGAGCAGACAGGCGTTCTCTGCATGAAGCTCGACGAGCACGTGACGGTCGATGTCGTTCCATGCAACGGTGAGCTTTGGGAGCCGCATTCAACGCATAGAGATGATTCGGAAGGAGACTTCGAATGATGAAGGTGTTGTTTATCGCTACGTGTGTGGTTGCCCTCGTATCATGCGGAAGCGAATCGAAGCAGGAGAACGCACAGAAGTCCGCACCGCAGGAAGATCCGGAACTTGTCGCACTCGGCCAGGAAATTTTTTTCGACCGCGCCTTCGGTGAAGCCGACCTTGCGTGCATCGACTGTCACGCGGATCATTCCGATTCGCTGAAGGCGGGAGACCGGCTTCGCGCAGGGCATTCCATTCTTGGCGCTGCACATCGCACGCAAACATGGAACGGGGAATTCACCGGCGAGATGTTAAGAAGAACCGCCGCAGGTGCTGCGAAATGCGCGTCGCTCTTTCAACTGCGCAGCGAGGATCCTATGCACGCACTCAACGAAAGAGAAGCAGCCGGATTGATGGCCTACTACCGGTCCATCTCAAACGGTACGGAATCACGCACGTTGAAATGGACTGCGGTTTCCCATCCTGATGACACGGCTCGTTCGAAGAAGGAATTGATGAACGTGTTGAAATACATCGACGATTTGCGCGGTGATGTCGGGCGCGGTGAGATGCTGTTTGGAAAAGCATGCGCGATCTGCCATGGACCGTCGGGAAGGGGAAATGGGCCATCGATGAAAGTCCTGCGCAAGCATCTTGATGAGGTGCCTCTGTATGTACGGAGAGGGTCGGAAGGCATGCCGTTTTTCGCGACGGACAGAATCACGGATCAGGACATCGCGGACATCCGACAGTACATCGCCTCGTCGCGTTGAGCGTATGGCGAATCGGAAGGTTCTCCCGAAACAGTTTTATCTCCAACCGACGCTCGACGTTGCCCGTCAACTGATCGGCAAGCTCTTCGAGCACCGGTCGAACGACGGCGTCATCAGCGGTCGTATCGTGGAAGTCGAAGCGTATCACGAGACGGAACCCGCTTCGCATACGTATCGCGGCAGGACCGGCCGCAATGAAGTCATGTTTCGTGATGGCGGTTATCTCTACGTGTATTTCACCTATGGCATGCACTATTGCATGAACGTCGTGACGGAAGGCTCCGGAACTGGTGCGGCCGTGCTGATTCGAGCAGTGGAACCGCTCGACGGATTGGAGTGGATCATTCGAAACAGAGGCGACCGGCACACGCTGCACAATCTCACCAACGGCCCGGCAAAAGTCTGCGAAGCGTTTGGCATAGATCGTTCGCACAATGGCCTTCCGCTTTCAGGCCCGGCAGTCCGCATCCTCGAGACGCCGGCTGTTCCTTCGTCGCAAATCGAAATTTCGCGGCGGATCGGGATCAGCCGCGCGACGGAATTGGAGTGGCGTTTCGCATTGAAGGACAATCCATTCGTCTCACGCGCGAAGGTGAGAAGCGGTTAGAACGCTGTGGGAATCATTCATTGCTCGCAGGCACTTGTTGATTCGAATGTGCATGGACTTGCGAACGGAAAAGGGAAAGCCTACTTTTCTCCATGAGCCTGATCACGAAAACATTTCTCCTTCTTCTTATTCCGCTTGGTCTGTTCGCTCAAGAGGCGAAGAAGCTTTACAACCCGGAGACAGACGCAGCCGAACAGATTCGGACTGCGGTCGAGAAAGCTGATGCTGAAAGGAAACACGTCCTCGTGCAAGTCGGCGGAAACTGGTGCTCGTGGTGTTACAAGCTGGTGAAGACCTGCACGACGAATGCGCAGATCGATTCGATGATCGCCGCCAACTACGTTTGGATTCATGTGAACTACAGCAAGGAGAATCTCAACCTTCTCACGATGGAGGCGTTGGGATTTCCGCAGCGGTTCGGTTTCCCGGTGCTCGTCGTGCTCGATGGAGAGGGAAGGCGGCTGCACATTCAGGACAGCGGATTTCTTGAAGAAGGGAAGGAACACAGTCCGGAAAGGGTGATGACTTTTCTCCGCAACTGGACGCTGGACGCGCTCGATCCTCAACGATATCAGGCGAAATGACTGGTGAAGAAAGCAGGATCTGACACGCTTCTCTCCCGGAATATCCGGAACAGCAAGCACATCATCATGGGCGATTTCGAGTCCGTGGTCGAAGACATCATCCATCAATTGGAAGAACCGCCTTCGGACGTAAATGAAGTCGCACCGTCCGAACTGGCGCGACGCGTTGCAGATGCCATCGCTCAAGGCCTCGCCGGACTTCATCCGAACGGATTCGATTTCTGTACGTGGCTCTGGGACGTGGCTCCGCTTCATGTCGTTCGCATTCCACAAAGCAATGAACTCGGCGGCGCGTTCAGTTTCCAGTTCGGTGTGATTCATCTCCGGAAGATCGCCGCGATGATTGCGCGCGTTTACGTCGCCGAACAGCCGAATAAAATCAGTTCGGTATTGGAGATGCTCGACTCGTCCATCGACGTGGTGGATGCGCGGAATCTTATCAGCAACGCATTGTTGGATCACTATAGGTCGCATTTCAAACGTGAGGAAAAAGCGCTCGCAGCGATGGTGCAGGGAGAAAAGCGTTGGCGAAAGCTCGTCGCTGTCGCCGTAGCGGGTGACATGCTTATCCGGCATCCGAAATCCACACAGAAGGCACTTGCGCTCATTGGTCCTTTGCTCGTCGTTCACCCTGATGAGGATCTGCTGCGCGGACTGCTGTTCGTGTTCCGCAGCGCCGTGATGTACGGCGACAAGGAAGGACTCTCCTCATTTCTCCTTGCGAACGCGGCGTCGATTGCGTTGCCGGTTCAAACGCTTCTGTGTGATATTCTCCGCGGCGTCGATTCCGACTGGCCGGATGAAGCGCGCACAATGATGACTGACGTTCTCCAGACATGGAAAGCATCGGAAAACGGTGATCCGCGTAACCTGACTGAAGTGCTTACTCATTTCGTTCAGCAATAAAAAAGGCCGGGTGAAGTGCCCGGCCTCGATGATGCAATATCCGTTCTATCGCTTCACGGTAAACGCCGTCGTAATAATCCTATCGCGTTCGACCAGCTTCACGTAATACACCCCCGCCGCCAGCGAAGCGGTTTCAAACGGGAGAGCGTGTTTTCCGATCGGGACTTCACCTTGCAATAAAGTACGAATGTTGCGACCCAATGCATCATAGAGCTGTATTTGAACAGAGCCGGATCGCTGAAGTTCGTATTGGAGCGTCGCGACTCCCTGCGCATGCCCAACGGGATTCGGGGAGACGGAAAGCAGACCGAAAACATTCGGGATCGGCTTCACTGAAACGGGCTGATTGATCAATGACCATTTCACCAAAGCGGCATCGGTTGCTTTAACGATCTCGGCTTTCGTATAACCCGCAAGCAGAGCGAACGCGATGACTGCGGAGTCACCCGGCGCGAGTTCGTAAGGTCCGTTTCCGACCACTTGCGAGATATCGTTGATCTTGCTCTGACGCTGGAGAATTCCCGAACTCATCGAGACGAACTTCTCCTGCTTCGTGAAGCCATTGTGCACGCCGAAAATAGGAAGGTTGTCTGAATCGGGGTTGTTGATGTTCATGAAGTGAATGGGCTTGTCGCGAGAGAGCACCGTTGCGCCGACCCATGTGTTGACGGCGCCTGAGCGTCCGTATGCGTATCCGACTTTTGCCGTGGTGTCGTATTCTGCATAATCGGAACCGCCGTTCGTGCTGATATCCCAATCGAAGTACAGGCCTGCATGGACGTTCGACAGTGTGTTGGATGAGGTATTCTTCATGACATATTTCACGATGAGAACGTCTGCGGCGTCACCGTCCGTGAACTGGAGCGAATGCATGCTCACACGAAGTCCGAGCCGGTTTGCGAGCGGAGCCGAGTCGTCCGTGAATTCGGTGAATCCTTCCTGCGCCGCGATGGGACCGGGAGTCAGCATGAGGACGGGCTGTGTTCCGATGAAGTCGGCATTCTGCACGTTGCCGCTTTCATTGCGCGCGACGTCCACGACGAACGTTTGTCCGTTGAGAACACCGCCGATCATCAGGGCGCCTTCGAATAGCGTGTTGTAGCCGTTGTTCCTGTAGATGTATCCTTTGCCGCGCAACAAGCTGAAGTCATCGAAGCCGATGTTTCCGTCGTTTGAAATCGTCGTGGTGATGTTGTTCGCGTTATGATCGCGATACGTCGGCTGCTGGAGGAAGAACAGCCCGCCGTAGTCGTTGTAGGAATCGTCGGATATCGTATAGTCGATGTTCACCTGATCGTTGAGCGCTTCTTCGTCCGCAAGGCTGATGATGATCGGAGCCGATTCGTTATCGAACTCCTCCATCGTTCCGAGCACACCGAGTTGGATCTCCGGATTTTGAATGGTCACGCGCGTATTCGTCGTGGAAAAAGTTACGACGGCATTCTTCGTGGCGGAGAGATAGTTCTTGAATCGCACCCGAAGCTCGATGCTCTCGCCGCGTTCGAAGATCTCGTTGCCGTTGCCGGTGTTTTTATCCGTCAGTGTGTATTCGATCAAACGTACGGAAGGACTGTTGACGGTCAGCGCACGCAAAGCATTGACGCGACCGTAGCCGACTTTTTTCTTATACCGTGATGGAATGCTTGCGTCGATATTGTCGCTCGAAATACGCACCTGTTCCGCGATTTGCAGAGGCGTAAACTCGGGATGTATACTGGCAACGAGCGCACAGATACCTGCGGCATTCGGCCCCGCCATAGACGTTCCGGACTGATTGCCGTACGACGTGTTCGTAGCGCTGAGCGTACTGAGGATGTTGCTTCCCGGCGCCGAGACGTCCACCCAGGTTGCATAGTTTGAGAAGTTACTGATTGCGTCACTACTCGTGGTGCTTGTGACGGCTAATACACCGGGATAGGCCGCCGGAGTAAAGATCGCATCCTTCGCGCTGTTTCCCGCTGAAGCGACAACGACGGCGCCTTTCGATATCGCATAGGCGATCTGGTCCTCCTCACTTTGCAGATAACCTCCTTCGCCACCCCAACTGCAATTGATGACGCGCGCTCCCATGTTCGCGGCATAGACGATACCATCGTAACCACGCCGAATAGAATTCGCCGCCACGTCCGGTCCGCATTTGATGGAAAGGTATCTGCATCCATAGGCGACGCCGGCAATCCCTTTGCCGTTGTTCCCGACCGCGTTGATGATGCCGAGCGTATGCGTGCCATGGTTCAAACCGCTTGGCGTCGGCAGAGGATCGATATCATAGTACGTGGGTCCCTGGTTCAAATCCGGACCGACCAAATCGATGCCGATGATATCATCGATATAGCCGTTGCCGTCATCGTCAACGCCGTTGATGTCCGCAGTCGTAAAGCGACCATCCCCATTGATATCTTCGCCGGGATTGATCCACTGGTTGTCCTTGAGATCTTCATGCGTCCAGTGAACGCCGGAATCCACCCCCGCAACGATCACGTCGCGGCTCCCTGTCGTGATGTCCCACGCGGCTTTCAGGTTCATTTTATCGATCGAGTATTGTTGGGCAAGCCGCGGGTCGTTGGGAACGATGGTCGTGTAATGGATGCGCTCCGGTTCCGCGTATTCGACGCCAGGGATGGAGGCGAACTCGCGTGCGATCGTCAGGGGATGAACGTTCGATGAGAACACGATCCGGTACATCCTGTCCAGTCCGATCTCTTCTCCATTCGCTGTGAAGGCATCCCTAATCGCCGGATACATTTGCACGACATCATAGACTCCATACTTCGCAAATGCGGGCATGACGGCTTGAATGCCGACGGTATTCTTCGAGAGGAGGTGGCGTTTTTCTGAAGAGAACTTGACGATGATGATATGCTGCTCAACCGGTGTGTTCGGATCGAACGCGTTGAGATACTGTCGCGCATTGTGATTCGGCGAGCCGCCCGTTCCGGCAACGCAATAGTTGATGGTAAGTATCAGAGTGGCAACTGCAATAATGGAAACTCGAAAGGCCATGATGCTCCTGAAAAAAAAAGTAGTAATGAATTAGCAGTCAATCAGTCGGCGCTGGTGCGCATAAACTCGACGGGTGTCGTGTCGTCAGTGCGAATATGTTGACAAACTCCCGGATATGAAAGGGAAAAATGATATCAGCAGCAGGAAAGGGAAATCGGATTTACTTTGCGACTTCGCCGAGGATGAATGGCTTCTCCGGTTTCAGCGATTCCATGATAGCGTCAACTGACTCTTTCGCAACGATGAGGATCATGCCGACACCGAGGTTGAACGTGCGCTTCATGTCGTCCTCAGGGACATTGCCTAATTCCTGAATCATCGAAAAAATTCCTGGTCGCTGCCACGCCGTCCAGTCGATCTTCAGAGTGAACGCATCGGGAATGACGCGCCGCGTATTCCCTTCGATCCCGCCGCCGGTAATGTGCGAGAGACCGTGGATGCCCGTACCATCGAGCAGGGGATGAATGATAGGAACGTATGACCTGTGGACTGCCAAGAGCGCTTCGCCGAGCGTCATGCCCAGCTCGTCGAAATGCGCATGAAGATCGAAGTGCGGGAGAAGCACGGCACGCGCCAGTGAGAAGCCGTTCGTATGAAGCCCCGATGATGAAAGTCCGAGCAGAATATCGCCTGCCTGCACTTGTTCTTTCCGGAGAATCTTCTCCTTCTCGACGACGCCGACGATGGTGCCGGCAATGTCGTACTCTTCCGGTGCGTACATTCCCGGCATCTCCGCAGTCTCTCCGCCGATGAGCGCGCAGCCGCTCTCCTTGCACGCCTTCACGAATCCGAGAATCACCTGTTCCGCCACATCGGGATTGAGTTTCCCCGTCGCGAAATAATCGAGAAAGAACAGCGGCCTTGCACCCGTCGTGAGAATGTCGTTGCAACAGTGATTGACGAGATCCTGGCCGACCGTATCATGCTTTCCATAGAGTGCGGCAACTTTCAACTTCGTCCCGACGCCATCGACGCTTGAGACGAGCACGGGCTCACGATAATCCGAAAAGCGCGCATCGAAGAGAGCGCCGAATCCTCCGAGTTCATTGAGGACGAGCGGAGAGTGCGTTGACTTCACTGCGGAAGCGATGCGGCGAACGGTTTCTTCGCCGGCATCGATATCGACTCCGGCGGATTTATAGGTAACGGACATGCTGAAACGTGTTGATCGTGATTATGGATTGGTACCCGATGACGGCTGCGTTCATCCCTCGGCTTTCAGAACGCTCGATGGACAGTACTTCTCGATGTCGCACTCCGCGCATTTCGGTCGCCTGGCGATGCACGTCTTTCGTCCATGGAGAATGAGCAGGTGACTCGCGTCCGTCCATTTTGATTTTGGAACGATGCTGCACAAGTGCTGTTCGATCACTTCTGCATCCGTCGAGTCGGTGAATTGGAGGAGGTTGCTGATGCGCGTGACGTGCGTATCGACTGCGAGGCCGGGAATGCCGAAGGCATTGCCGAGCACGACGTTCGCGGTCTTGCGACCGACGCCGGGCAACGCTGTGAGCGCTTCCATCGTATCAGGCACCTTCCCATCATGCTTTTCGACTATCGCCCGTGCGCAGGCTTTGATGCTCTTGCTCTTGTTTTGATAGAAACCCGTCGAGCGAATGATCTCGATGAGCGACTCGATCGGTGCGTCGGCAATGGCCTTCGGTGTCGGATACGCTTTGAACAGGACGGGCGTGACCATGTTCACGCGTTCATCCGTGCATTGGGCGGAAAGTATCGTCGCGATCAGCAATTGAAACGGTGCGTGATGATTCAATGCGCATTTCGGATCGGGAAACTCACGCAACAAGGTCCGCAAAATCGCGGCGATGCGTTTTTTCTTCTGTGCGTTATCCTCAGAAAGAAAAAGAGTTTTTCCCTTTCGAGCCTGTGATGTGTTTACCGTCTTCAATCGGTACTCCCTCTTAAACCAATTCTTCCATCAGTTCTCTGCGCGGACGCGGGATAACCACCTTGTTGACCAAAAGCCCTTTCTCAGCGATGACTTCTGCTCCTGCATCGACGGCAGCCTGTACGGCGGCAACGTCACCGGTAAGTGTTGCGAATGCTTTCCCGCCGAGCGCCATTGCAAGACGAATCTCCATGAGCGTAACGTTCGCAGCTTTCACGGCGGCATCGGCGCCTTCAATCAGCGATGCTACGCTGAAGGATTCGAGAATCCCCATCGCTTCGAACTCTTTCACCATCGTGAGACCTTTGATGGCAGGAAAGATGGAAGGATGCACGTTCGGGATCACGAAGGTATCGATGATGGAGGCTTCTTCGATGGCTTCGCCCGCCTGGACGCTCGATGTGACAGCGGCGACTTCGCCTCCAACCATCACCATGTACTTGCCTGAGCAAATCGATCGTGAGAGGATAAGTTCGGTTTCGGCTGCCTTCAGCATCGCATCGGTGACGTTGAAGCCTGCTGCGATGCTCGTCAATTCGATGAGTCCGATTGCATTGTGAGTCATTCCGTTTCCTTCCGCAATGAGTTTTTCATGACCGGCAAGCTATGAGAAAAAACAGGCAAATCACAAGGGGAGTGTATTCTGGGGTGCTTGTTAAAACTTCACGTCCGGTGTTTTTCTTCCTTCTCTTTCGTATTCTGCGTCCTGATATTAGTTTATGAGTGATCATTGAATTATGAAATCGCGCATCTGCATATCGGTTATCGCACTCGCTGTCATGGCATGGACCTCATTGTCGCAGTATCGTTACAATCCAAACAGGCCTTCGTCCGGGACATGGCACGTGAGCCTTTCCGCGGGCATGATCGGACTTGGCTGCGATGTGACGGAGTTCGACGGGAGCTATCGGTACAGACCTTTAGGCGACATCGACGTCGGCGTGACGGTCAATTCCTATGTGGGGCTGTCCCTTTTTCTCGGACTCGGGAAGATGGCCGCGGAGTTTGAAAGCATCGCCGTCGGGAATGATTACTACTGGGGAGGCATTGATTTAGAATTGACGCTGCCGATATCACGCGGCGCTCTCGCTCCTTTCGCCTTTATCCGAACGGGAGGGATACTTTCGAAAGCGGAAGCGAATATCCGATCGTTCCAAACGGAAGGACCGCATACGGGAGCGTTCATGTATGGCGGCGGGCTGGGACTCGATTACGTCTTCCGGCGGAGTGTCGGTATTCGTCTGAAAGGCGGAAGCGTGTTGACGACGAGCGATAAGTTGGACAATATCGTTTCCGGAGACCTGAACGACGGGATGTCTTTCATATCACTTGGAGTGACGTATTACTTCCCGTCACGGCGGCGATAGTTTCGCATTCAACTCTTCAGTTTGAAGGGGGAGATCAATCGGTGCGTTCGTTTTAATGTCCCGTCACGTCATGGTATTTTCAGACGTCGAATCCGGGAGTCCGACTTGAACATCTTCGAATTCAGCAGGCGATCCATGTACTCCGATCCTTCAACCATAGACTTTCACGAAAACATACTTTCCTGCATCGGCGAAACGCCGTTGGTACGCATCAACGATTTCTTTTCCGGCAGCAAAGGGCTCGTGCTTGCGAAGGTTGAGACCTTCAATCCGGGGAGCTCCGTCAAGGATCGCATCGGTCTCGGTATCATCGAGCAAGCAGAGCGCGAAGGCCGGTTGAAGCCGGGCGGAACGATTGTCGAAGCAACGTCCGGCAATACAGGAATGGGGCTTGCAATCGCAGCGGCCGTCAAGGGCTACAAATGCATCTTCACGATGCCCGACAAAATGAGCAAGGAAAAAATAGCCGCACTCCGGGCGTTCGGCGCGGAAGTGATCGTTACGCCCACCGCTGTTCCGCATGATTCTCCCGAGAGCTATACGGAAGTCGCGAAGCGCCTTGTCGCCGAAACGCCGAACTCCATTTTAGCCGACCAATACAACAACCCGAAAAATCCCGAAGCGCATTATCTCACGACCGGTCCGGAGATCTGGAAGCAAACGAATGGACAGATCGACACGTTCGTCTGCAGCATCGGAACGGGAGGAACGATCACTGGAATCGGAAAATACCTGAAGGAAAAGCGACCGGACGTTAAAGTCGTAGGCGTGGATCCCGTTGGCTCCGTCTTCACGGAGTATTTCCGCACGGGTTCTTATCCGCACGTGATAAAGACATATCTCGTCGAAGGGATCGGTCAGGATTACATCCCGAATACGCTCGGCTTCCAATACATCGACGATGTCGTTCAAATCGGTGACAAGGAGTCGTTCCACACGGCGAGGCGGTTTACGCGCACGACGGGCATATTCGTTGGAGGCTCCGCAGGAACAGCGCTTGCCGGCGCTGCGAAACTCGCGGCAGCGATGAATGAAAATGAAGTGATGGTCGTTCTTCTTCCCGATTCAGGCGAGCGCTACGTCAGCAAGTTCTACAACGACGACTGGATGCGGGAGAACCGCATGTTGGTTCCGGAGAAAGTCACGCTTCGCTATCTCATCGAAACGCGAAAAGGAGTGCCGAAACTGATCGCCATCCAGCCCGACAACGTCATCCGCGAGGCGTTCGAACTTATCAAGCAGCACAACATCAACCAGATGCCGGTGATCGACAAGAACGAATGCATCGGCAGTGTGTTTGAAAGCGATTTGCTCAATGCCGTTCTCAACGATGCATCCCTCTTCGGTGCGCCGGTCTCGACAATCATGAAGCCCGCGTTCCCGGTTCTCGATAAAGAAGAACTCTTGGTGAGCGCCACGACATTCCTTCGACAACGTAACGATGCGGTGCTTGTCCGTGACGGCAACGAAATCATCGGCATTCTCACGCGGTTCGACGTGATCGAACATCTTGCACAAAACAATAACTGAGAAATCGACTATGGGTTTTTCCACCAAAGCAATTCACGCGGGAGTCGTTCCCGATCCTACGACAGGCTCGATCATGACTCCGGTCCATCTCACATCGACTTACGTGCAGGAAGGCATCGGACAGCATAAGGGGTACGAATACTCGCGTGTTTCCAACCCCACGCGCGACGTACTCGAAAACAACATCGCAGCATTGGAAGGCGGACGGCATGGATTGGCGTTTGCATCGGGCATGTCCGCGATCATGGCGCTCTTCCACACGCTCGAAAGCGGCGACCATGTGATCGTCTCGCGAAACGTTTATGGCGGAACTTACAGGCTCGGTAAACTCGTGCTCGGCAATTTCGATTTGGATTTCGAGTTCGTCGATACGACCGACGTGGCGAATATCAAAGCAGCGTTTCATGAGAACACGAGAATGGTTTTCGTGGAAACGCCGACCAATCCGACGATGGAGATTACGGACTTGAAAGCCGTCGCGAAGCTGTGTAAGAGCAACGGCATCCTTACGATCGTCGATAACACCTTTGCAACGCCGTATCTCCAGAATCCGCTCGCTTATGGTATCGATGTCGTCGTCCACAGCGCGACGAAATATCTCAACGGTCACAGCGATATGCTCGGCGGTCTGGTCGTCCTGAACGATCACATCCTCACCGAGCGGTTGCGCTTCATTCAAAAGTCCGTCGGCGCAATCATGAGTCCGTTCGAAGCCTGGTTATGCCTGCGCGGAATAAAAACCCTCGCCGTGCGAATGGACAGGCATAACGACAATGCGGCAAAGGTCGCATCAATTCTGAATGGGCATACGCGTGTGCGTGCCGTGTATTACCCCGGTCTGAAATTCCATCCGCAGCATGCGTTGGCGAAGAAGCAAATGCGAAGCTTTGGCGGCATGATTGCGTTCGACCTCGGCACATTGTCCAACGCGAAGCGCTTCTTGAAACGCGTACGGCTCTGCGCACTCGCCGAAAGTCTCGGCGGCGTGGAAACACTTATCTCCCATCCCGCGACCATGACTCATGCGGCAGTGCCTGATGCTGAGCGAAAGCGTATCGGAGTTACCGATGGGCTTGTCCGCATATCGGTTGGGATCGAGGATGTCGAGGACATCATCGAGGATTTGAAACAAGCATTGGACGGATAATCGGGCTTCGTTCAGGGCATCATTTCAATTGGGCCTGAACAAACCTTCATCGAGGATCCGGGCAATCGTAATCGCATACGAGATCGCGACGGCATCCAGACATGCTCCAATGATCATGAACATCGTTGTAGTAGAAGTCGGTCGTCTGACAAAGGCAACGGAGTCGATTTCGGCATAGGGGATACTACGCTTTTTCTCGTTAAGAAAAACTTCAACACTCGCCGACGAAGGGAATCCGCTTCCATCGCTCCATTCCAGAATTGGATTCCCGGTCGAGTCGATGATTCGAAGATAGCTCACGTCGCGTCTGGTTCTACCGCGCAGATAGAGACGGATCTCGGTGCCTTTTTTCAGGTCCGAAAGCACCGTCGGCGGATAGAATTCTTCAGTTGGTGGTTTTTCTGAATCGATGGAAGAGCCAATTAGTGCGCCGGCCATCGTACAGCCGTTCAGCGTGAGAGCAAATGTGATTACGGCAAGCGGCAGTGCTGATTTCATTTTCGTTCCCGATGTTTCGTTTATCCACATGGATCTAAAGAATCTGCCGGTAACGTAGAGAGCGAGCGTTAGATAAACAAGGCATATTCGCTGCACATCGAGCAGTTCGGAACGGAATTCCATGTTTCGGAAAAAATGAAGGTACATAGAGTGCACTTCGAGGAAAATCAATTATAATAGAAGTGCACGAAGAGGAAATTTACATTTCCATGACATTTCGTTGATAGGCCTGTTTGATTTTTGCGGTGAACAAACAATGAAGGAGTTTATCATGAAACTGATTTTTCAAACAACGTTAACGGGAATCATTCTCCTTAACCTTGGAATGATACCCGTGCGAGCGAAGTCATCATGGGTGGGGTACGACCACTCGCGAAATATTTCCCTGGAGTTCCTCACAGTTCAACTCAAAAGTGAATACGGTGATCATAGTGCTTTCAGTGGTGGATACTTTATCTCGTGTCGGATCCCGATTTCTGAAGGGCTCCGCGTCATCGGTGAATTACCGGTCGGTCATTACGCTGCGACACTGTCGTATCCCTTTTTCGGTTCGATGGAGATCAGTGAAACCGGTGTCGGCAATCCTTTCATCGGTCTTGAGACGTTCGGAAAGAGCGGTATTTCCGGAGAGTTCGGGTTGCGTTTACCTCTGCGAGGAGAAGAAAACATCAATGCTGCTGCGGCCGCACTCCTTTCTGACGTTCAACGTATCGATGCTTTCGCATACAAGACGATTCCTCTCAAGGCGATGGCGCACTACCGGCATTCCGAATCGAACCTTCATTATCGAATACGGAGTGGAGGTTTGTTGATGGTTGACATATCCGGTGATAGAAAAGAATCGCTCGAACTCTATTTCCTTTACGATGGAAGCATAGGCTATGACGGCGAGCCAATGAGAGCTTTAGTTGGGTTATCCGGAATGTTTATCCTCACTGAAGACGGCGATATTGAAGATCGGGTGCTCCACACGTTAGATATCAATCTTGCCGTGAAATTGCGAACCACTGTACTGGGATTGTTGGTCAAATTTCCGTTAACCGACTCGTATTCTGAAATGATGAGTTCATCGATCGGCTTGACTGCCGAATTTGGTATATGAACGATGCGATATCCGAAAATGAAGAAGTCCGGCGATACCGGACTTCTTCATATAAAAGATAAAACCAGCTTATGCGATCGTCACTTCCTTCGCCAGGTACACGTCCTGAATGGCATTGAGGAGTTTCGCGCCTTCGTCCATCGGGCGTTGGAATGCTTTCCGACCGGAGATAAGTCCCTGCCCGCCTGCTCGCTTGTTGATGACGGCAGTCTTGACGGCTTCGGCAAGGTCTGTCGCGCCTGACGATGCGCCACCGGAGTTGATCAGACCGACGCGACCCATGTAGCAGTTCGCAACCTGATAGCGGCAGAGGTCGATGGGGTGGTCGCTCGTGAGCTTTTCATAGACGAGCTTGCTGGTCTTCCCGAACTTCAAGGCGTTGTATCCGCCGTTGTTTTCCGGAAGCTTCTGTTTGATGATGTCCGCCTGGATCGTCACGCCGAGATGGTTCGCTTGCCCGGTTAAATCTGCCGAGACGTGATAATCCTTGTCGGTCTTGAATCCGCTGTTGCGGAGATAACACCAGAGGATGGTCATCATACCGAGCTCATGCGCGTACGCGAATGCCTCAGCGATCTCGACGATCTGTCGAGTCGCTTCGTCCGAACCGTAGTAAATCGTCGCGCCGACCGCCGCTGCACCCATGTCGTAAGCCTGATCGACGGTTCCGAACAGAACCTGGTCGAACTTGTTCGGCAACGTCAGTAATTCATTGTGATTGATCTTGACGATGAACGGGATCTTATGCGCATACTTTCGCGCGACTGAGCCGAGCACACCGAACGTACTGGCAACGCCGTTGCATCCGCCTTCGATCGCGAGCCTGACGATGTTTTCCGGATCGAAGTACATCGGATTCGGGGCGAACGATGCGCCGCCGGAATGTTCTATTCCCTGATCGACCGGGAGGATGGACATGTATCCGGTCCCGGCAAGGCGGCCGTTGTTGTAGAGGCGATGCATGTTCGTGAGCACACGCGGATTGCGGTCACTCGCCGACCAGATGCGATCGATGAAATCAGGACCCGGGTGATGCAGTGATTCTTTGGGGATCCCTGTGCAGGTGTGGGTGAGCAGAGATTCGGCTTCAGCGCCGAGGAGTTCTTGAATCGTTGAATACATGGTCGTTTGTAGGTTGGTGAATGAAAGCTTCTCTCAGGGGAAAGTAGCCGATGGCCTTGACTTCTACAAGGATCTCAGTCAATGAGAACTGATTTTTCATCACGGCTTTGTACTTTCAGGCAATGCGATTCGCTCTCTTTGCCTCCGCCGTTTTCTTTGCCTGCATGACTGCGTTATACGGTCAGCATGCATCGCAAATTCCTGACGTCACACAAGCGAACGATCCGGCAATGAGCGCATTGTTGTCATTGTACCTTCCTGGTCTCGGCCAGCTACACAATGGCGACGGATTGAAAGCGCTCGCAACCGTCACGGTACTCTATGCCGGAATCGGTTACGCAATCAGTGGGGTCTGTTGGGGCGACTGCACGGATGACGATTACGTTCGCCAGAAGCAACGAGGACTGATTGGTGGCACGATCGCCCTATCGTCCATGGCTTATGCGATTATCGATGCGCCGATTGCAGCCACGGAACCTGTGTACGTGTTTCGCTTGAATGACGGTCGCGTGATTGGAGGGACACGGACCATGACCGGTTCGGAAATGATAACGGTGAGGATGTTTGCAGCGAGTGACACCATCGTGGATAGGAAAGATGTCATCGAAACGATTCGTGTATCGAAGAACGCCTTGATGAAGCGCTCTCCTTTTCGTGCCGGCCTTTATTCCTTCCTCTATCCCGGATTAGGCCAAAGCTATAATGGGGATACATACAAGGGAGCGATACTTATGAGTGCATGCTGGTGGGGAATTCTGTCATCGCTTTTTGCTGATGAAAGCACGGGGAAAGAACTTGGTGTCGTTTATGGGATTGTCGTTTTCTCGTGGCTCTACTCCATTGTCGATGCTGTCTTCACCGCCTGCAAGATCAATGCGCTGACGGAGCATCTTCATCAGGTTGAGAAACACCCGTCAACGGGAGTACGCGTTGAATTCACACCGACACTCTTTACCGATGGAGCCGGTATCGGTGTCACAATTCGGTTTTAATCGCTCATGGTAAAACACATCGCCATCACCGGCGCTACGGGATTTCTCGGCACCCGTATCACCTCGCTTCTCTTGAAGCGGGGGTACGTCCTTCATATACTTGCGCGCAATCCGGAAAAAGCGAAGTCTCTCTATTCTGACGCGCGACATTACCTCTGGGCTCCGGGAATGAACGGTGAATGGCGCAATGCAATTGCCTCAGCGGACGCAGTCATCCATCTCGCCGGCGAATCCATCGGAGGGCAAAGATGGAATGACGCATACAAGAAAAGACTCCGGGAAAGCAGAGTCATCGGCACGCGGGAGATCGTGAGCGCGATGGTGAATGATCGTTCGAAGCCCAAGGTTCTCCTCTCTGCATCGGGAGTAGGCTACTATGGCGATTGCGGTGAAGCCGACGTCACCGAATCATCTCCTCGGGGACGAGACTTTCTCGCACAACTCTGCGTCGATTGGGAGAAGGAAGCGAACAATGCATCCGCCAGTGGAGTCCGTGTAGTCATCCCACGTCAGGGACTCGTTCTGGCAAAAGAAGGCGGCGCACTCCCACGGTTGATGATGCCGTTTCGTTTCTTCGTTGGCGGCCCGATTGGAAGCGGTCGGCAGTGGTTCCCATGGATTCACATTGACGACGTCGTGCGCTTCTACATGCGAGCGCTGGAGGATGAAGCGTTCGCCGGAGCGTACAACCTCGCTGCGCCTGAACCTGTGCGAAACAAAACGTTCAGCGCGATGCTCGGCGCGGAGATGAAGCGGCCCTCGTTCTTTCCCGTGCCGGGATTCGTCTTGCGCATCGTTGTCGGAGAGTTTGCCGCAACGCTGCTTGGCGGACAGAAAGCCATCCCGAAACGATTACTCGATACGGGATTCGAGTTCACGTATCCCTTGCTCAAGGAAGCCTTGCATTCATGCAGATTGTAGAGACGAAAGGTTATATGTCCCAACGGAAAATCATTTTCTCGCGAGGCAGAGGACATCCCCGATTTTCAATTGCTTCTCGAAAAAGCAAGAGATATATTCCATCGGAATCGATTCGATCACGAACCCGGAGATTACCATGATCATCTTTACGCGCTTTCATTTTTCGATTGCATTGATTGGGTTTCTTTCGTTCCATTGCATTTCACAGACTTTTGAAATGGAGAAGTACCGGTCATATCTCGAATCACGAAAAGATATGTCGGCAGCACAATTGTGTCTCGAGTATCCCACGCCACAGCTTGCTGATCGAGCGACTTTCAACAAACCGGTTTCCTATCTCGATTCGGTCATAGCGAAGTACAACCTCACGACCGGGGAAAGAGAATTGCTTCTTAAAAATGGCTTCATGGTAAGCGACCGCTTCAAATCGATCAACTTCTTTCACGCGATCGAGAGTGTTTGGCATAAAGATCTTCCGTTGTTCCTTTCGACCGATGTGTTCTTGCACCTGATGCATCGTTCCCAGAGTGAGATTTTGAAAGAGATCGAGCAGACGGTAATCATTTCGAAGTTGCGAGAAGCGATCATTCAAATGAGAATGGGTCTTGCATCATACACGAATCCACGATTGATGGCGAACATCGATGATGTGGACGTTTATCTGAGTGTCACACTCAACTTGCTCGGTGCAAGTAACGGACCCATATTCTTTCGCAACCTGCACACTGTCAATAAAATAACGTCTGATATCCTCTCGTATCGAATGGTTGAACGCAGTATCATGATGTCCGCGCCACGATTCTTCGATTTCAGTCAATTCAAACCGCGTGGTCATTACGAAAGCACGGCAGCGCTTCAGAACTATTTTCGCACGATGATGTGGTTAGGCAGAACAGACATTCTCCTTTCAACACCTGCCGATTCATCTATACCACCCGAGGACATCCAACGTCAAACCATCGATGCAATGCTCCTGTGGGAATTGACTCGAATATCCGAAGTGAGAGCGGCCTTAGACACGATCGACGATATCCTGATGCTTATCGTCGGTCAACAGAACAATGTCACCCTTGCAAACCTCGACGAACTTGCCGCACAAGTCGGTGTTCAGGAAGCTGCTGAGTTGCTGGATGAGACAACACTTCAACGTTTCCAAGCCGCTTTGAGGGCTAAGCCATATTCCTCACAGGCAGTTCTTTCTCATATAATCTCTGGAGATCTATTATCACCGTCCCCAGCTCAAGCCCCAACCATGTTTGCGCTTCTTGGGCAGCGCTTCACCCTGGATTCATATATCTTTACGAACGTTGTTTATGACAAGATCACCTTCGACAACCGGAAGATCTTTCGCAATCTTCCGAGTTCGTTGGATATGCTTTTTGTTTTAGGAAACAACATTGCAGGTCGTGAGAACATCGCTGAAATCGATCGATATTCGTATGCACGAAATCTTTCCGCGCTTCGTTATTTAACCGATTCATTCAACTCGGCATATTGGGAGCGGTCACAATATTCCGGTTGGCTAAATGCTATTCGCTCGCTTCGTCCACCTGCTTCTGTTTCCGACCTGCCGCCAACGATGAGAACGGAAGCTTACTGGAAACAAAAGATGAACACACAACTTGGTTCATGGGCTGAGTTGCGTCATGATTACATTCTTTACGTTGCACAGTCATATACGAACACATATGTTTGCAGCTACCCGGATGTTTACGTTGAGCCAATTCCGGCTTTCTACGATGCTTTGAAACGTTTCGCACAGCGAGCTTATACGCAATCTATCGCATTGAATCTCCCTGATCGCATACGAACCTACTATGATTCATTAGGATATGTAATGGGTATTCTCAAAACTGTTGCAGTGAAGGAACTCGCCGGCGTCGCTCTTTCAGCAGGGGAAAAAGATTTTCTCAGATGCGCACTTTACCGCGGGAGTCCGATCAATTGTGATAACACAAGACCGTTCGAAGGCTGGTTACCGAGATTGTTGTTTTACAATTCCACTGCGCACATAGAGGACGATGACAAGCACACCAACTACATCGTTGCTGACGTCCATACTTGCCCAACGGATGAGTCCGGCAATTTTGTCGGATATGTGGTTCACGTTGGGACGGGGAAACCGAACCTTGGTGTGTTTATCTTCGAACGTCCTGATGGTCCAATGGCCTATGTAGGGCCGTGTTTCAGCTACTACGAAACGACAACCTCGAATTTCAAGAGGTATGCAAACAGCGAGTGGGAATCCGTTCTCAACAATCGTCAAGCATTGCGGCCACGCTTCGTGCATCAGTATATGGCTGATTCCGTTGGGAACCGTCGTGACGAGACTCTGGGATACGCGATCACTGCTATCGACTCGACAAAACTTGATTTTCTCAGCGTTGCGAAAGGGGAATCGGAAATACGTTCAATCCTGATTAGAAATGTTGGAATGTCACCGGTAAGTTCGGTCGAAGCGCAATTCACAGGTTCTCATGGATCGTATTTTTCACTCGTCGATTCGCTCCCGCAAGTGATCGAACCTTTCGAGTCAATGGAGATTCATATCCAATATAGACCTGAGGACATCGGGAATCACGAAGCGGATATCATCATCACGCTTGGGAATAGCATTCCATCGCAGTATGTCATCCGATTGAATGGGCACGCCTATCTGAACAATGCAAGGTTAGAACGGATCGATCACTCACTGGTATTCAATGCAATCGTCAGCCAGCCGCAATCGAAAGTGTTGCGTGTCATGAATTCAGGATATTCAGCTCTCACGATATCAGACATCTCATTCACTGGTGAGCATGCGTCAATCTTTTCATCGAGCGCAGCGCCACCGATTATTATTCAGCCAGGGATCGTCTACTCATTATCGATAACATGCTCTCCAACTGATACGGGAACGTTCCATGCTTCCGTAGAAATCGGAAGCAATTCTATATACAATCCCGTCATGGCGACACCATTGACTGCAATCGCCTCGTTTTCTCCGAGCGTCGGTTACTCAGTTTCGCGTGATACGATCGATTTTGGAGAAGCACCAATCGACCAGAGCCTTGAAGAACACTTCAACATTCAGAATACCGGTACCGCAGCGCTACGCATCCTTTCACAGCGTTTCCTTGGACGCGATTCATCATTCTTTTCGCTAACCGATTACCAGTCAGAGATCTCCACTGGACGGACCGCTACTTTTACCGTAGTCTTTCAGCCACAAGAGGCGAAGCAGTTTGCATCGCAGTTACGACTCACACTTGGCGATACAGTTCAACCAACCAGAGATATCTTCCTTCGTGCTATCGGTTTCAAAGGCCCGAATGTATCTTGGTCACTGAATACATTGTTTTTCGATACCGCTTCAATTGGGACCCACATTGAGAAAGCGATCATTTTCCGAAATTCGGGAGATCGGGAATTGCATATCACGGATCTTGCAATGCTCAGTGGCACAAATTCCATGTTCATCCTGCAAGACTCTCTATTGGTCCAGCCGGGAGGTGATCGAGTGTGTGTGGTACGCTTTTCTCCGACGGTTCCTGGATTCTATTCGGATACAGTGATCGCAAGGACCAACGATAGTCACCACTCCACGATCTTGATTCCGTCCCGTGGCGTTGCAGTCATTCCGACAAGTGTTTCAGAAAATGCATCGAAGCGAAAAATCGCATTGATTCATTCTGCATTCCCGAATCCTTTCAGTCTGGTCACAACGATTCAAATCGAACTAGGAAAGCGCGAATATATCGTTCTCGAACTGTTCGACGTTCGAGGAAATCTGGTTAAACGAATAGTATCCGGAAAATTGCTTGAGCCAGGACTACATGAATATCGGTGGTCAGGCCTGAATGATCAGGGAGTCAATGTTCCGTCTGGTATTTACTTCCTACGACTTAAAGCTGGGGCATATCACCAACTTAAACACATGACATTGTTGCGATAAACGATCGCCTCACACCCCCAGCCGTTCCGCTTCTTTCGATAATGCTTGAATAACAAACGCAACGTGCTCGTCGAACTCTATGCCGAGTTCTTCAGCGCCGCGTAACAGGTCCTCGCGAGAGACCGCGCGTGCGAACGCTTTGTCCTTCATCTTCTTCTTCACCGATTTCACCTCGACGCTTGCGATTTTTTTGTCCGGCCGGACGTAGGCGACGGCCATCAGAAAACCGCTGAGTTCGTCGCACGCGAAAAGTGCGTGTTCCATCGGCGTCAGGCGCGCGATGCCCGTATGGTCACCATGCGACATGATTGCGCGGCGGATGTGTTCGGGCCAACCCTGTTCTTCGAGAATCCTGTTTCCGAAGAAGGGATGTTCTTCCGCAGACGGATGCTGCTCGTAGTCGAAATCATGGAGCAGTCCGGTGATTCCCCACTCATAGACGTCTCCGCCAAGCTTTTCCGCATACGCGCGCATGGCGGCTTCAACGGCGTAGGCATGTTTTCGGAGGCTTTCAGATTGAGTGAATTCGTGCAAAAGTTCGAGCGCTTCGGTTCGTGATTTCATGGGATCAACGATAGTGATTTACGGCAAGAGAACACAGCGTCTGTAACGATGTTGCGGTTAATCGGCGTGAAGGGGACGGAAGAAGCCATTGCGCAAAGCGGCGATGTTGCCTATAATGCAACGGAAACAATGGACCACTTTTGAAAGGACACAAATGAAACTCCCATTTTTCGTAACCACCGCCCTTCTCCTAACCCTATCGCTCTCGGCGTTCTCTCCGAAGGAATTGGAAATCGGTGCAAAGGCGCCGAAGACTTCGGTCAAACTGCTCGATGTTTCCGGTTCGGAAGTGACGTTGGAAAGCCTGATGGGAAAGAACGGCCTACTCGTCATTTTTTCCTGCAACACCTGTCCTTACGTTGTTGCGTGGGAAGACCGCTATCCGAAACTCGCCGAGTTGGCTAAAGAACTTGGGATCGGAATGGTGTTGGTAAACTCAAACGAAGGGCAGCGCGATGGCGTCGATTCGTTCGAAGAAATGGCCGAACATGCGAAGGAGAAAAAGTACACCTTCCCATACGTCGTCGATACGAACTCGGAACTTGCCGATGCATTTGGCGCGAACCGTACACCGCACGTATTCCTTTTCAGCGATGAGTGGTTGCTGAAATACCGTGGCGCAATCGACGATAATTTCAAGAACGCCGACAAGGTTGAACAGCCCTATCTTATGAATGCGATGAAGGCGCTTGCCAGCGGGATGGCCATCGATCCGGAAGCCACGAAATCCCTCGGATGTTCGATCAAACGCAAGTCCTGATGTCATAGCGGAGGGCATCGCTCTATCAGCCCTCTTAGAGAAAAGCATGTCCATTCCATTTAACCAAAGAAGCAATCGGAGAAATGGAAGGGACATCTTCCTGTTGGATGTAACGACTTTGCGACTTCTGTGTCTTGAACCTGGAGGATCGCTCCATCAGAAGACTCTGAGATATGCCACACTATGAATCGTACACGGACGAGGATCTTTTCCGGGTTTTTCAAAACGACCGGAAGGAGAAAAACGCGGCGTTCTCTGAGATCTATGCGAGATATGCACACAAGACCTACATGTTCTGTCTTCGATTGACCGGCCATCCTGATGATGCGAAGGATATTTTCCAGGAGACCTTCATTCGCTTTTACCGCCACAACAGGGAAAGCGGTGTGGTCAACAATATCCTTCCGTACCTGATACGCAGTGCGCGAAACATCTTCTTGAATTCGCAGAGAAACAATTCGCGCTGGTCTCCTTTCGATGAAGCAGACAACATCGGACATATCCCGTTGTATGAACGCGAAGAACTCTTCAACATCATTCGGTCTGCGCTCGAACTGCTCGAGCTTCCTTACCGGGAAGCATTCATCCTGCGGTTCTATGAGGGTTTCTCTTACAAGGAAATCGCCGATATCACTGGGGACTCCATCTCCGCGCTGAAGGTGCGTGTCATGCGCGCGAAAGATCAACTGCGCGAAATCCTTTCACCCTATATCGCTGATGTATCCAAATTCCAATAGACCTCTCCTGAATTCGTATGTCCTACTCCGATCTCATCCATAAATACTTTGACGAAGGACTCGACGGTACCTCCGAGGACGTTCTTTTCGAACGCATGGCAAACGACGCCGACTTGCGGAAGGAATTCGCCGAGCACATGAAAATCCATTCGTTCGTCAAGCAAGACGTCATGCACATCACAACGCCCGCTGTTGTGACGCATGGCATCTTCGAACAACTTGGCTTGCACATCCCCGCTGTTGAAAATGCCGTTGGGATCACTGCAACGTGGTTCCAACGCGTCGGCACCGCGATCGCAGCATACGTCCCTTATGCGATCACGGCATTGATGACGACTTCATTCCTCATCATCGCATACATCCTGTTCTTCCAACCCGATGACCAACGCATCACAACGCTTCCGGAAATAATGCAGAGCGTGCCGGTGACTCAGGCTCCACAGGTGCAAACACCGTCGCCTCAACGAGCAGTCGAGGAAAGGGCGAGCATTAAGGCAAAAACGGTGCGTTCCCTCTCGTCGAGTTTCATACCGGCATTCCCGGCTATCGATCGTGAGGGAGCGTTCGAAGCAGAGACCGAACCATCGATACACGCTTCCGATATCGCTGAACATCACCCGGCGGAAATCACAACCACGGAATCGGGTGAAGCATTCAGGACGAAACACATTGCCGACCTTCGTGAGAATCCGCCCGAGAGTCCGCACTTCTTCTTCAGTCGCTCGTCATCATTCCTTTCGAACTTCGTCGTTGAGATGCGAATGCTTAACAGCACTTCCCAGCCGAACGTCGATCTCCCTCCGAACGCTTCCGAAATGTTCAAGGACGTCGCGTTCAGCATCGTGTACAAGCTCTCGGACTACCATGCTCTCGGCGTTGAATACGGGCGAGAGGCTTTCGGCCAGGAATTCGCTTCGATCAATCCACCCCAGGATGAGACGACGGATTACAACATCAAGCGCGTGGCGCCGCAGGTCCAGCCGTGGATTCCGGGTATCTATCGCCGCAATGTCATGCTCGATTGGGTGGGGCTTGTGTGGAAGGCATCGTTCCCCGACTTGGGTTTCCTCAACTTCGTCTATCCGTATGGCAGAACGGTTCTCGGAGGCACGCAGGAAGGTCTGCTCGGCAAGATGCGCATCGGGTTCGAAATCTTTCCCACGCATTTCTCCATGCTGAACGTCGGAGTAGAAGGCACGCTGCTGAAGTACCAGATTGAAGACGTCTGGTACCAGACGAACAAGCTCGGATGGACCGCAGGAGTGGCAATCGGATTTTGATTTCTCATCGAGAAAAGTGAACGCAACGGCTGTATCGCGCAGCCGTTTTTTATTTTGGGAAAGGGAAGACCACCACAGAGCAACCGAAGATCATGCATCCCACGCCTGCCGCCGCTATCATACTCGTTCTCACGTTCTCCTTCAGCTTCATCGCTTTCAAACGACGAGCATTCCTTCAGCGGTGTCTTCTCTTCCCGCAGGATATCGCACGCGGCCGTTTCGATCGCCTTTTGCTGTACGGTTTCGTTCATGCGGACTATTCGCACCTGTTCTTCAATCTGTTCTCTTACTTCTCGATCGCGTTCGCCATTGAACGACTCATCGGAACGACGGAGTTCTTATTGATCTATTTCGGCAGTCTCGTGGTCGGCGCACTGCCGGCGGTGTTTCGCAACGCGAACAATCCGCATTACAAGGCACTCGGTGCGTCGGGAGCGATTGCAGGCTTGTACTTCAGCGGGATGTTGTTCTTTCCGGGAAGCAGCATCTTCATCTTTCTCATTCCAATACCCATTCCGTATCCGCTTTTCGGTGTTCTCTTCCTCGTCATCAGCTCTTTCGGTGCGAAGAGAAGTTGGGGCAACATCGGACACGACATCCACTTGTACGGCGCACTCACGGGACTCGCCATCACTGCGTCGCTCTATCCAGACAGGTTATTCTCTTTCATCGACGCACTGATTGAACTTCTCTAAATCGATAGACTCATTGCATTCCACGCTTGCGAATACGATTTTCTGCGTGTGAATTCGATTGCTCAACTCCTCGCCGCATCCATTCCGGTCGTGTTTCTCGTCGGAAGCGTGAGCGTCGCGCAAATGCGCATTTCCGAGCCGCCGGTTCGCAAACCCGTGCGCGCCGAGAGTTTCGGATTCGGCGGCGGCCTTGGGATTGTCACTTACAGCGGTGACGTGGATGGAAGTTCTGCATTTCCAAATGGGGAGAACGTCTGGAAGGTCAGCGTCTCTGCGACGATCCATCGCAGGCTGTTCAGTCTTCCGAGTGCTATCGGCGCGTTCGGCCTTCGCGGAACGCTCGCATATACGCCGATGGGAGCGACTTCGCAGACATACGATTTTCGCATGGACTCATTCACGACGTCGCTCTGCGCTTCGCTCGAATTCATCGAGCTTTTTGAATTACGCCCGTTCATATTCGCCGGCGCGGGTTTCATGTACTTTTCACCGGGTGTTACCCTCAAGACGCCGCAGATGGAAGCTATGTGGCCGCACTATCGGTCGGATACACGAATTGCCGGACTGTTCCCTCTCGGTATCGGACTTGTGTGGACAGTGGGAAAAACCTTCGACGTGTATTACCACTTCACGAAGACCATTACCACGACCGACAACCTCGATGGCTGGGTATCGAACGTCCGCGACAACTACCAGGAAATCTCGTTCGGATTGATCTACTATCCCTTGAGCGAGCGGTGAGACGCGCATGATCAGAGTACTG
>CAYUWG010000045.1:0-32150 GCA_964448285.1 uncultured Chromatiales bacterium | reverse complement strand
GATTGATGGAACCGGGTTATCACGAACTTTCGAGCGATCCTTTTCCCCTGAAGCCAGGCGTCTATCATATTCGTTTGCATACGACGTTCGGATCAACTTCGAGAGTGATGATCGTTGAGTAGCCGTATCACGATGAATACGTTCTTCTCTTCGCAATAAACAACTGAAGAACCGACGCGATCAGCGCGACGAGGACACACCCGATCACGTTGTACCAGAGAAAAGAAATATCCGTGAAGAGATAACAGAGAATCACAGCCGTTTCAGCAATCAGTGCTGCGAAGAATACTGCGCTTCCGCCGATTCGCTTCAAATAAAAACCCGTGAGAAAGACACCGAGGATCGTACCATAGAAAAGGGAGCCGAGTATGTTCACCGCCTCGATCAACGAGCCGAGTTGATTTGCGAACTCTGCGAAGCCGACGGCGAAACACCCCCAGAACACTGTCGCGAGCCGTGAAACTCGAAGGTAGTGCTTCTCCCGTGCGTCGTGTTTGACGACACGCTTGTAAACATCGATCACACTCGTGGAGGCAAGCGCATTGATCTCGGAAGACGTTGAAGACATCGATGCTGCAAAGATGGCTGCCAAAACCAAACCGACAAGTCCGGCAGGGAGAAAGCTGATGACGAACGTGAGAAAGATGTAGTTCGTGTCGTTCGTGTTCGCGCCGGAATCCGTGCGCTGAATGACAGCTATCGCATCCTTGCGAACTCTTTGCATTTCGTCAGATAAAGCAGTTGCGCTCTCGCTCGATTTCTCCATTCCCCGCTTGTCCCCATTGCGTTTTGCATGAACCATTTGCTGCAGTGCTGAACTGCGCGCCTCATGGAGTGATCGAAACGCTGATTCCTGAGCGAGAAACTCCGAGGCAAACTGTCCACTTCGCGCCTTATCTGCTGAGACCGGATCGAAGAAGATTGGCGGAGTGACAAACTGGTAAAAGACGAATAGCGATGCACCGAGAAAGAGAATCACAAATTGCATTGGCACTTTCGCCATGCCGTTGAAAATCAGTCCAAGACGACTTTGTGTTACGGACTCACCGGTCAGGTATCGCTGCACTTGCGACTGGTCCGTTCCGAAATACGAGAGTTGCAGGAAAAGCCCACCGATGATCCCCGACCAGATCGTATATCGATCATTGAGATCGAAAGAGAAATCGATCGCGTTGAGCTTCCCGCTTTTTCCCGCAATGAACAAAGAATCCCAGAACGTGATGTCTTCAGGCAGTAGCGAGAACATGACGACCCCTGCTCCAACCATGCCTGCGAGGATGATGAATACCTGATGGAACTGCGTCCAACTGACGGCCTTCGTTCCTCCACTGGTCGTATAGATGATCACCAAACCGCCGATGAGGATGTTGGTGATCGTCAGATCAAAGCCAAACAATGTTGAAAGAATGATGGAAGGAGCGTAAATCGTCAGGCCGGCTGCGAGACCGCGTTGCGTGAGAAAAAGAAAAGCCGTGAGAGCGCGTGTCTTGTAATCGAAACGCTCTTCGAGGTATTGATACGCGGTGAAAACGTTGAGCTTGTGGTAGATGGGAATAGCGGTGATACAAAGAATCACCATCGCAATCGGCAGCCCGAAATAGAATTGCACGAAACGCATGCCATCGACATACGCTTGTCCCGGTGTCGAGAGGAAAGTGATTGCACTCGCTTGTGTCGCCATGACCGACAACGCGATCGTGTACCATTTCATATCACGGTTCGAGAGGAGAAAACCCCGAACGTCTTTCGAGCCTCGACCCTTCCATACGCCGTATGTAACGATGAAAACGAGCGACGACGCCAGGACGATCCAGTCGAGCGCTCTCATTCAAACGCTTTCGTGAAGAGATACATCAAGCCGATAAGCACAAAGAGAAATCCGATAACGAATCCATACCATCCGTTCCAAGAGGAGAAGACAGGCGGCTTTTCCGTATCGCCGTTCAGTTCCGTCATTTGCTTCCGGTGTTCTTCCCTGAAGAAATCAAATTGATGAACAGCCGAAATGCGCCCGGTACTCCGGCAGGCAATTGACGAAAGAATGCGAGCGAAGTGTAGATGAACACTCCCCTACCGTGGCGCGTGAAAAGCAGGCTCCCCGCTTTTTCCTGTTCACCCGGATCGTTGCACCCCAAGAGTGCTTCGTATTTTTCGTCCCACTCGCTTGCGAAATACAAGCCGCGCTCTTGAACCCATCCATCGAAATCCGTCGCTGTAATCGTGTTCGGATGTTTCATGACGGGATGCTCAGGCACGAGAAACCGCATGGGGGCATCCTCTTTCGTGACACGATCGCGCGAAAGCTTCATCGGATACGGTCCGAGCTTATCCGTCTTCAAACCCTGCGTCGTGTTGTATTGCACGATGTACGTTCCGCCGTTCGCGACATACTCCATCATTCGCCGTTGCATTTGTGCGAGGCGTGCACGTGTATTGTAAGCGCGAACGCCCGCGATGATGACATCGAACTGTTCGAGTTTTCCCGTCTCGATATCCTTATCGGAAAGAAGTGAAACGCCGTACCCGAGCTGGCGGAGATACTCCGGTATTTCATCACCGCTTCCTTCGATGTAGCCGATGCGTGAAACCAGCTTATCGGTACTCAACCGCACGAGCTGCGCTTCAGCAGGCGGGAAGACCGTTTGTTTCGGAATGTGCGAATAATCGATGACCCGGTAACTCGGTGAAATGGTTTCTTCTGACCCATCGGGCCGCTGAACGCCGCATTCAACACGAAGTGATCCGCTCGCAGCTTTCGAAGTCGGCTGAAGTGTGAAGCGAACGAGCTTTTCTTCACCGGAGGTTTCAAACGCGAATGGAACAACAGCAGGCGTGCAATGCCAGCCGTCGGGGATCGCGAGACGAATCGTGCCTGTCGTCGTTCCGGAAGTGTTTTTCACGACAATGTGAATGTCCTTTTTCTCTTCATTCGAAAAAAGAAAGACACCGTCTTCGAACGTTGCCGTGACAGCAGGCGCGACGACGAACGGCCGATACTGCTCTCCATGAACCGGATCAGTCCAGCGATGCATAACCGGTGTCGTAAAATCGAATCGCTCACCTTCGATTTCAACCGAGAAGATCACGGTGCATGATGGCGGATTTTCCGGCAAACCAATCAAGCGCTTGTCTTCGATATGGAATAAACCTTTGGACGATTTCTTCTGCAGCCAGTACGGCTGGGAGACAGGAGAAGGAAGTCGTGCGATCGAAATGTCGAAGGCTTCCATTTTTCCCTGCGTCAGGTTGACGGAAAGCGTCGTATCCCATTGGGCTTCAGTGATGCGCACAGCACGAAGGACCGCAGTAAAAGCAGACCGGTTCACGATTCCTGCACGAATGCGAACGGGCGAACCGCTCGAAATCTCATACGCAGGCGATAGCCCTTCAATCCAAAGCCCGAGACAAGAACGGATGATGTCCTCAAGCTCCTTTTTCTTCACGGGGATCCAATAATCATCTTCGATAGATCGCAACGCACGATACACGCTAACCAGCGCGGGGATGGATTTCTCCGGAGTGCGTGGATCGAATGTTTCCGCGATACGCTGTACCATCTTCCCGAGCTTTTCGCCATCCGGTATGCGCGACCAAGTCATGTTCAGACCTTCGAAGACACCGCCGCGTGCGCTGTCTCCGGCGGTGTGGGAAAAGTAGTGGCGGGTTTCCTCTCGCTGCCCGGTTGCGCCAAAACCCTGGCTCTTATGCATACTGCGACTCTCAGCGGCAATCTCGGTATAGGACTTTCCGAAAAGCGGATTGTAATCACCGACGTCCACCGATACGAAGGTGTTCAACGGGGCGCGCCTTTCGAGAAGAGTTCCCCAACCGTTCCAGACAAGCCGCTTCGGCTTCCATGGTTTGACGAAGTGCAATTGCTCAGTGAATTTCGTGGGATCACCGGCTGCAACGAACGCTTCCTCGGCGAGAATGGCGGATGCGGTGTGATGCCCATGACCACCTTCGCCCGATGAAGGAAAGCGCGTGATAATGACATCCGGACGAAATTGTCGGATGACCCATACGACGTCTGCAAGAACGCTGTCGTGATTCCACAGTGCCAGTGTTTCATCCGGTGATTTGGAATAGCCGAAGTCGATCGCACGTGTGAAGAACTGTTCTGAGTGGTCGATTCGCCTTGCCGCGAGAAGCTCTTGTGTTCGTATGATTCCGAGCATTTCGGATTGTTCTTTCCCGATAAGATTCTGTCCACCGTCGCCACGTGTGATGGAGAGATATGCCGTGCGAAAGAGCTTTCCATTGGCAGAGTAAGAAAGTACCGCAGTGTTTTCATCGTCGGGGTGGGCGGCGATATAAAGCACGCTGCCAAGAACGCTCAACTTGTTGATCGCTGTGTAGAGTTCTCCCGCATCAGAGATACGAAGAGGTTGGCCGCAGACACTCGCTGGAAAAAGGAAGGAGAATAGTATGACGGAACGAAGGAAATGAGAGTAAGTCAGATGAAGTCCTTTCAGAAGAGAATCGGCTGGATCAAGGTACATTCTTCCACAGAGAAGCTCAAAGACATCAGGCACTTGCCGCTTGCGCATCGCGAGGTTTCTTTTTACGACGCAGTGTGTGGACTTTTTTTCGAAGGCGAACAGGCTCCGCTTTCACCCGCATCTTGATGTTCAGCATTTCAACGAAGACGGAGAACGCCATCGCAAAGTAGATGTACCCTTTCGGGATGTGTTGATCGAATGCTTCAGCCACGAGCATGATTCCGATGAGGAGAAGAAAGCTTAATGCCAGCATCTTCAGCGTGGGGTGTTTCTCGACGAAATCACCGATCGCTTTTGCGAATGCCATCATAAACCCGATAGCAATGACGACGGCGATGATCATGATGACCAATTGGTTCGCCATGCCGATTGCCGTAATGACGGAGTCAAGTGAGAAAACGATATCGAGCAGTGTGATCTGGATAATGACGTTGGCGAAAGTGGCGCTCTTCACCACTCCGGTTTCCACGTCCTCGCCCTCAAGCTTATCGTGTATTTCATGCGTGCTCTTGCCGATGAGAAACAGACCTCCCAGCAAGAGAATCAGGTCACGACCGGAAATCTCCTGAGCGGCAACAATGAACAGCGGCGCTGTCAGTCGCATGATCCACGTGATTGAAAAGAGGAGCAGGATGCGCATAATCATAGCGAGTAAAAGGCCGATGAGTCGCGCTCTCTGCTGTTCCTTCTGCGGAAGCTTGCCTGTCAGGATGGAAACGAAGATGATGTTATCGATGCCGAGGACGATTTCAAGCGCAGTGAGTGTCAGCAGTGCAGCCCAGGCGTGTGGATCGGAAAGCCATTCCATGGTTCGTACCTGTAAAGATGGGAGTTCAGTCAGCGGCGCAGTGCGCGTAAATACAGAGCGATGTATTCACGAGCCGAATGACGCCAGGAAAAATCAGTAGTCATTCCCCTTGAGATGAGTGTGTCCCAGATATGCTTTTCATGAAACAGACTAATGGCGCGAAGCACGGTCTCGTACAACGCCGATGGAGTTCGATCCTGAAAAGAAAATCCGTTTCCTTCGCTGTTATGCTCATGGTAATCGTGCACAGTGTCAGCGAGGCCGCCGGTTTTGCGAACGATCGGGATGGTGCCATACACGAGGCTGTACATTTGGTTCAGTCCGCATGGCTCGTAGAGTGAAGGCATGAGAAACATATCGGACGCAGCAGTGATGTGATGTGCGAGTGTGTTATGAAATCCGATGTAGGTGAACACCTTTTCCGGATATCTTTCTGCAGCGCGTCGAAAGAACTCCTCGGTCTCATGCTCTCCGCTTCCAAGAACAGCGAACTGTAGCGGTTGATGAAGCAATGCATCCATCACCGGTATGAGCAGATCGAAACCTTTCTGGCCCGTGAACCGCGAAATAATCCCGATGAGCGGTATATTCTCAGCATACGGCAACTCGACATCCTGAAGCAGTGCGATCTTGTCTCTCCTTTTTCCGGAAAGGTCTTCGACGAAATACGTGTGCGGAATGAGGGTGTCGGTCGAAGGACTCCAAATGGTCGTATCGATCCCATTCAAGACTCCATGGACGTCGCTGTGCCGCGTTGCGAGGACGCCTTCCAGACCGGCTCCGAACTCCTTCGTCTGAATCTCCCGTGCATAATTCGGGCTGACAGCGTTGATGATTTCGGAAAACAGAATCCCAGCCTTCAAAAAGCAGGACGCTCCGTCAAGTTCGAACGGTCCGCCTGGTGCAACGTCAGCAATCGGTAAACCGGCCTTGACAACAGCATCCTTCGAAAACCGTCCCTGGTAACCGACGTTGTGAATGGTGAGAAGAGATTTCGTATCCGTGAAAAGTTGATCCCATGCGTATGTCGTTTTCAGCAGCGCCGGCAGAAGGCTCGTTTGCCAGTCGTTGCAGTGCATGATGTGCGGCGCCCATTTCAGCCGCTGCAACGTCAAGAGCACCGCGTGCTGAAAAAGGATAAAGCGTTCGTCCTCGTCAGGATCATTCGTGTAAACGTGTTTCCTATGGTAATAGGTCGGACAGTCGATGAAATACATCGATACATCGCTGTCCGGAAGAAATCCCTCCCACACGGAAAACTGCACATGCCGTGACCCGATCTGCACGGTGATATCGCGCATGTCATGCAGAAGCTCGAAATCGTAATCGAGAACGCGGATGGAATGGTACAGCGGAAGAAAGACCTTGACATCACAACCCAGCGACTCCAGCGCTTTGGGGAGTGCACCGCTCACATCGGCAAGGCCGCCGGTCTTAACGAACGGGACGCATTCGCTCGTGGCGAAACAGATTTTCAGGTCGGAGTCATATCGATTAACGGACATACGGTTCGAAATCTAATCCGTGCTTTATGCAATTCCCAAAGCAAATAAGATTGATAGGATTCTTCAGCACTTCTAAACTCTATCGCGGGACCTTCCGATATCGCGATAGAACTTTTGATACCCTGCACTCATAGCGTTAGCAGAAAAATGCTCACGCACATTCGCTCGGACATCGGCTGATGAATGTGATAAATCCATCGAGATACATTTCAAGATGAGCGCCGCAAGTTCGTCGAGGTTATCTATGGCAAATATTTTGACGCCGCTATCGCTTACTTCGGCAATTTCCCTGTGCGACGGAATGTCGGATAAAAGAACTGGTAAACCCATCGACATCGCTTCTATAACCGCGAGAGGGAGTCCTTCACCGGATGAAGAAGAAACGAAAGCGTCAGAAGCCGAAAAGTACATTCGAACGTCGGAAACATCTCCGGTAAAGATCACCGAGTCATCAGCAATGCTTCTACACTGTTCAAGCAGTTCGCCATCTCCGAGCATGAGGAGCTTCGCTTTAATCGTTGGGGCAACCTTCATGAATGCTCGCACGACGTGTTCAGGATTCTTTCTTCGAATGAAACGACCGGCGTAAACGAAAACGATCTCCTCATCCTGAATTCCGAGGGTATGACGAAAGCGAGCGCGCTCCTCCGGTGGTGCAGGTGCATAATAGTCCACGTCGATTCCATTCTGTATTGAATGAACCGAATACCCGATTCGCTTGGAAAGAGCTTGTGAGATCGTTTTTGAAACCGCCACGGGATGCGGAATCGATTGAATGGTCCGCAAGTGTCTCTCTGCGAGCAGCCAACCGGAAATCTTCCCATACTCCAATGGATAATCAATATGAGGGTCGTTATGGATGGTAGCGCAATGTCTATTGAAGCCGGTGCGAACGACTCCGGTATCAGCACGGAATCCGTGGGTGTGTATGATGTGTGGATCCAGTTGCTCGATTCTATGTCTCAATCGAGATTGCCCCTTCAGCCACCACTCCGTGCGATTCATATCGAGTGAGTCATGCCTGATGTTTAGTGCTTCGAACTGATGACGAAGCGATTCACGAACTTCCGGTGAAAGTGTAAGAACATGAGGCTCGAATTCGTCTCGGTCAAGATGCTTAATAATCGAATAAAGAAGATTGACAGGACCGCAGCGCGCAAGCGTTGAAAGAATATAGAGTACCCGAACCGGCATTGTGCTTATCCGCGCTTTCCCCCAACAACACCGACAACGCAAAAGAGCTTACCGATAGTGACGATTTTTATTTGCTCGAATCCAGCGTCCTTCATGAGAGCAAGCACCTTGGACTTCGTGTAAAAAAATACATCACATCCCTTCAAAGCCAAGCGCACTTTTCGAATTGGCGCCCTCCAAGTCCACAGCCGGGGAAATGCAACGATGGCTTTGTCGGTTGTCCTCGATCTCATTGCCCGAAGAACCGGTAACGGTTCCCGAATATAGTCGAACAGACCGATTCCATAGGATATATCATAAGTATCATGCCCTTCATACCTGAGAAGATCTGAGTGGATAAACTCGCATCGCTCGAGAACTCCGTATGTCTCTGCTGCTTGCTTCGAAAGCATCAACATATTTTCAGCAATGTCAAGACCTGCAACCCGTGATGCGCCGCGTCTTGCCAGTTCCACCATATACTCCCCACTCCCACAGCCGACGTCGAGAAATGTTCGATTGACTATCGGTTCGCAATGCTCGAGAGTGAAAAGAAATCGCTCGTACATGTCCTTTCGAAAAAGTGCATCCATCATGTTCGCGAATGATGATTTATTATGTGTATAGATGGCATGAAACGAATCGGCAGTGCGATTCCAGTATGCACTCTGCTGCGTAAGTGTATCCTTCATAATGCCAGAACCTCGCGAATAGTGGTAAATTGAAAATCAGATAGAAGTCTATCGAGTCGCTCTTCAGTCTTATCGAGGTTGTAATAATGCCGTAACGCCTTGCTTCGCGGAAGCCTCACACGCGGCTGTTGCGGGTCGATTTCCCATGGGTGAATATAGAATACCACCGGGCGGTTTTCTGCGTTACACTGTCTGATCCCCCAGCGAGTAATGAAGTAGGGGAGAAGGCGAAAATAGGCCCCACCGCAACAGGGAATTCTTCTGCCCATCCATTCGGCACAACTCATCGGAAATTCCTGCAGTGAAGGTGTAATCATATACGGTGCGAGTGGTGCATCAGCAATTCCGTAATCCGGATGAAATCCAACAGGAAAAACAGATGAATCATACCTGAACCGATACTCCTCAAGGATACGGAGTGCCCAGAGGGTCTTATCCACGATCGTAAACGATGGCGCTCTAAAACCGTAAAAATCCTCTTTCAATCCGCAGCGGTTTAGTGCGATAAGCGCTTGGCTGAGATCGCGTTGAAACTCATCAGGCGTAAGGTTTGTGAGTAAGCGATGGTCGTAGCCATGAATAGCGATCTCATGACCCGCTGCCTCGATTTCATGGATAAGGTCTGGTACACGCTCAGCAATCCATCCTAGGACGAAAAAGGTTGCATGTGTTTGATGCTTTCGAAATAGCGTCAATAAACGCTCCGTATTTCCGACAACACGTAGTTCACATGAATCCCATTCATCCCTTCTGATGCGATGACGCAGATTGTAAACGCAAAACCAATCCTCAAGATCGATGGAGAAAGCATTCTTCACCGGTGTGCGCCATTCGCTATAATCGTGTCATCGTGCGTTGCGATTTCGTCTCGGACAGGAATACACAGAGTGTCCCACTTCATGATGAAATCAAGGTGTCTATGAAGCCTTATTTGGAGAAACACGCCACTTATACTTTCTCAACAGATAAAAAATGCCCTTGAGATGCAGCAATGTGAGCTTGCTGAAGGCTTTCTTCCTTGTGATCCGTTGCTCATAATGGACAATACTTGTCGTTGCTACATAGTACACTTTCCAGCCGGCGCGCCATGCGCGAAGACAATAGTCAAGATCCTCGGGGCCGTAAAAAATGTTCTCATCGAGCAATCCGATGTCACTTTGCACCTCGGCGCGGATCATCTGACATGCACCGATAAGATAATCGACTTGACGCGTATCTGAACGGTCCCAATCTGCCATCTCGTGGTGCCTCAGGATCTGGCTTCTTTGAATGAACGGCAGAAAATCCAGCCGCCGGAAAAATAATGCTCGAACCGTAGGAAATCTTCTCGAATTGAGCTGTATTTCACCGTCAAGGCTGATAAGCTTGCACCCACAGATTCCCGCATCCGGATGTTCGTCCATGAAATCTACCATGACGCGCAGAGCATTATCTCGCAACAGCATGTCCGCATCCAAGGTAAGGACATAGCGCCCTTTCGCGCTATGAAAACCCTGATTGCGGGCAGCGGCCACGCCTCGGTTCGTTCGGTTCTCAATAAGGTGAACATCAGGAAACGATTCCTTTGCCATCTCCACCGTGCCATCGTGAGAGGAATTATCTATGAGTATGATTTCAAATGTTATTCCATCTGTCCATTGGTAAATGGAGCGGAGAAGATCGTGAAGCATCTCCCGCATGCGGTATGTAATAAGGACAATACTCAGGTCTATCAAAAGGCCTCCTCGATTGACGCTGGAGTCATTTTGCGAACCATTTGTGCGAGTGCGGGGCCGATTCCTGCAAAAACCCAGAAGTGAGCTTCATAAATCTGGTCGAGTGTAACACTCATGAGAAAGAATGAGAGGATAGCCATGAAAACGGAAAAGAGGAGCATTCGCCAACGGAGATCATTTGTCCGCATCGCGGTTTTAAAAATATCCCATAACAGCCAGCCGTAGAATAGCATCGCAAAAACAAAACCGAAAATGCCAGTCTCGGCAAAAATTTTCAGAAACGTGTTGTGAGCTGCACGTGCATTACCGGTAGAAAGTTCTCCTTCCCTGTAGCGGTCGAAAACCACTTCGAAATTTCCGAATCCAACGCCGAAGACAGGCTGTTCCTGCAGAATTCGTGTTCCAACAATGAAAATGTTCTTCCGCTGATTGACGGACTGATCGGATCCTTCCGCAACCGTCGAGATTCGTTCTGAAAGAATAAAAATATCCAATAACCGAGATGAAACATTCGTTGTGAACAAAGCGACGGTAATTGATGTCACAAGCACGGTGGCGATGACACCAAGCATACGGCGTATACCGGCGTAGCGATAGAAAAACACGCTATAACAAATAAGAACGATAAGCAAGACCACATAGCTCGAACGCGATACGGTCATTATGATAGAAACCACGAACGTCGCTGCAATTCCGATGTACCCGAGACGCCAAATACGACGTTGTTCGTTATATGCGAAAGCAATAGCCAGACAAAGAGCCATGAGTAAAAACGTAGCGTAGTAGTTGGGATCTCCGAAAATGAAACTAAAAGTACGGCCACCTACGAGATTCAGGAGGCTGCGAAATTGATAGGCTTGATATGCTCCGTACAGACTGAAAAATAACGATACGATCGTCAGCAATCGAAGGAGGTTGACGGCAAAGCGAATCGTGAAGTCCCGGGTAAGGCTGACGAAAACAGCAGTTGCCAACACGAGACCGGTAAATACTTGACCAAGTCCACGGAAATACCAAACAAATTCTTCCGTATTTATAGCCGAGGGTATGAAAGAAAGAAGCATCAACCATCCGGCAGTGAGAATTGGTGAGTTGCGTAATTGAAATACATCGACGACGATAATGCGCCAGAGAAAAAGCAAGCCGAACCAAATAGCATAAAGATCGAATGGCCCGAAGCCTGTCCCCAACTCCCATCCTAATCCTGCGCGCGAAAACGGAAGCAAAGCAAACAGCATGATCAGTCTGTTACGCAACGGGAAACAAAAACCGACGAAAATTAACACGGTCGCTGCTATCCCTATCGCAAGGGGATCGAAAACGAACATCCCCGACAAGCAAAGTACCGCTGCAAGGATCGGGACTACCTTGATGATATCTTCGGGGAATATTTGTTTTGGAAAGGCGAGATTCATTGAAATCAGTCGCGGCCGGGAATCAATAACGACAATGATCCGGTGAGACCGAATCTACGATACATAATCATCATCATCGGAGCGCATACGAGCAAAGAAAGGCCAAGCTTTCCGGCAATATGACCTGCCACCGCCGGTACTCCGACACCTGAAACCAGGTACACGCGATGAAGCACTTCAAGCATGATAGCAACATAGATTGAAGGAAAACAGACGGAAAAAACGGATCGCCAGCGCTCAATCCTTGGTGCACCACAGGCTGCGAGCGCTCGTTCCATGGAAGCGATGCTATAGAGTACGAACAATATCGCTGTACTTATTGCGAAAGCCATGATCTTCGATGCCATAAGAATCGGTACTGTGATATACAAGACGCATACGATAGCGATCACTGCGATTTCAAGCATGAGATATTGCCGCATCCTTCCAGCGATGATAAGAACAGCAGTGGGAAGCGAGGCAAGGACGAAGAATGCTACTCCGACGCTCAACCGTTGTATCAACGGGATCGCTTCCAGAAAAGAGGGTAATACCAGATGGATCATCCCCTCAGCACCAATAACAACCAAGAGAAGCAATGCAGCAGCGAGAATCCCCGCAATGGACTGTGCCTTGAGAAGACTTTGTAAAAGTGATTCAGTTTGACCGGATTCACCAAGTCGCTCTGCGATTGTCGGAGCGAACACTTCCCGCCAAGCCTGTGAGGCAGATATCGGCATCAGGGATACCATCGCTGCAAAACCGTAATAGCTCATTTCTGTGGGTGAGAGGAGAACTGTCCCCGCAACGCGATCGATGTTCATGATAAGGACCGAAGCAGCAACTGTAATGAACATTGGAAAGCCCGCTCTGAACATACGTTTCACACGCGCTCGATCAATTGCAAAGCGCACGAGAGGTTTGTTCGCAAACATCAGGACCGTGGCAAAAAGAAAAGATGAGGCGATGTATCCGACGAACATGCCTGTAAGGCCATATACGGAACCAAGCATAATCACTCCGATTGTTCGAATGATCTCCGTAACTGCTTCTGTCGAACTCGATAGCATGAAGCGCTTTGTCGTTCGCAGGTACAGCAAGAAGAAACGCCCCGCCTGATCGCATAACATAATCACGACTAAACCCCAAAGTCCGTTAAGCAATATCGTCGCATCATAGCCGGCTACGGATGTTGATGATCCGAAAAGGAACGAACCGATTATGAGGGATAGAATGGCAATAACCGTCGTGAGCGTCATAATAGCTGCGAAAGTCGATTGTGCGAGTCGAAAAGCTTCATCGTGATTTCCTTTTCCACGCTCTAATGGAAACTCCCTGTCACCTGCATGGCGCAAGCCGAAGTGCACTTGGTCGGCATAAACCAAAGCCACTAAAAAAAGAACCCAGTAATGATACTGGTCAGGGCCAAGAAGCCGTGCGATGACGACATTACGAATGACACTCACGCCAATGATGACATAACGGCTTAATGAAACGAGGAGCGTTTGACGTAAAAGCGAGCCCATCAGAGACGTACCACTTTTCGTCGCAGTCGGCGCAGCTTCTGAGCAGATGTTGCGGGTATCAGCGAGAGCATCGCGATGAACCGATCGAATTTCCCTGTAAGAAACGGGAACGTCGCTTCAAGAATTCGCACCTGCCGTTCCAATTCTTCGCGTGACGCGCGCCAGGTCCTTGCCCGAAGAAGCACCCGGCGGCAACTACGCATGAGGAGATTTCGAATTTCGTGAGTCAGTCCTTCTGTTCGAATCAGATGAGTATAAAGCTCCAACACGAAATGCAGCTCTGCATCGAAATGTTGCGCTGTACCCTGTCGCTCTTTCGTGATGTTTTGGTCATGCAAACGGCAACTTGCAAGAACTTCAGGAAGAAAGAGGCTCTTATGCTTTCGGGCGATCTTTGTCCAGAGCAGCCAATCTTCGTATTGAAACCGTGGCCCTGATGAAAAAGAACCCGCTTCAAGTAATGCGCTTTTCGCAATGACAACCGTGGGAGTTGGGAGAAGGTTTTCACCGACGAGTTGCTCAAAGATATTGTGAACCCCGTGTTCACCTTTCCCCAGTGTTGTGAAAGTATCCAGGGAAGTCCGTTTGCCGTCGTCATCGATGAAGTCCGTCATAGAATAGCACAACGAAGCAACCGGGTGTGCCGTAAGCTCCGTCATCTGCTGCGCAAGTTTTTTCGGCAGCCAAAGATCGTCAGAGTCGAGAAAGGCGATCCACGTTCCGCGAGCTTCGCGAATCGCACGGTTGCGCGTTTCGGCAATGCCATGATTCTTTTCGTCGGGATGCCGAAGAAGACGGAGGGACGGCCAATCGTTCGAAAGGGACTGCACGAGTGCGGGGCCTTCATCGGTGCTTCCGTCGTCAACGACAAGCACCTCGTATGATGAATACGTCTGATCGCGAACACTTTGCAGAGCCGCCTGAATGAAGCGCTCTCTGTTGTACAGTGGGATGATGACGCTTACCTGAGGTATCGAATCCATCGAATCCCTAAAAGAGAGTTTCCAATTTCATGTGAGAACAGCTTATGAAGATGAGTGCTTGCGTCGCAGTGAAAACAAGTGGCGCAGAGCAGCACCGGTTTCTGGTTGTTGCGCGAGATATCCTTTGAGACGTTCCGTAAAGACTGCGATAGAAATCGTGGAGAAGAGAGAGAACAGAAATGCGACAAGGACGATGATCTTTTTTTGCGGAGCGTAAGGACGTTCGGCAATAGTTGGTGAATCGAGTACGAGAAGTGTCGGAGTGTTTTTATTCTCTTCGATCTTCGCCTGTTCGAGCAACGGCAATAACGTTTCAAATAATTTCTGCTGTATGGTAAAGTCACGGTACAGGCGGTAGAGCTGAATTCCCAGATCAGGAATGGACGAGAGCTGTTTGGTCAGTTCAGATAGTTGCATCTCGGCTGCTTCCAACTGTGGATTTTCACTACCGAGGACGCGTCGGAGATAATTGACTTCCAATTCCTTCAGTGACTTCTGGACATAGATTTCTGAGAAAGATGATGCGGAAGTGCTCATCTCCGGGGTTGGAGCGATAAAACCGCTGCTCTCTTGAAAGGCCTTCAACGCTTCTTCAGTCTGCTTCATCTCCTCTATGTTTTGGTTCACGCGTGCTTCAATGAAACGCCTGTTACTCGACGCCTCCTTGAGCGCAAGATCACGGTTCAGCGAATCGAGGACGTGTATGAAAAAGACCGTGAGGCGATGTGCCATCTTTGCGTCACGGTCGGAAACGCGAACCGTGATCGTTCCTTCCTCGTTCACAACGTAGTCCATGTTTGAACGCAGTTCTTCGATCGCATCCATCATCAACTCTGAGCGATATTGCGTCTTCAAATCGAACTCCTCGACGACGCGGGAAAGCAGCGCGCGGCTTTTAAGAATCGCAACGTAGCTGTAAAGATCAGGTGAAAGTCCGCCGCTCAGTGAACGAAGTGGACTGAATTGCCGCATCAAACTTGATGAGGATAGCCCGATAGCACTGAAAAGGTTAACATTCTTCGGTGGCAGGATTGTCGCCGAAGAGCGGTAGAGCTTTGGCAGCAGCAGGCTGACGATCACCGCCAGAAGTGTGATTATAAAAACGTTCACGAGAATAAACCGTTTCTTGCGAGCGAGAATCTGAACGATACTATTCATGCGTTCCGTACTGTTCTCAGGATGATTATCCATTCTGTGTTTTATCTATGGGTTGCGTGTGACTTGGTAAATCAATAAGGCCGTCGTGGCGATTGCGGCGAGAAGCGTGCCGGCGTCGCGAAAGATCGCTAAGTAGTACGTGAGATCCTTCGGAATTTTCTTCGGAACGAAGATGATATCGCCCGATTCGATTTCCGTATCCGATGGTTCCTTCCAATCGAGTGTGCCGCGCTTGATGATGCGTGTGTCATCATCCAATGCTAACTCGGTAAATCCTTCTGCGCTTTCAATGTAATACGACAACGGCGCGCCGGCTTTGAACGGCTGATACCCCGGTCGGGAAACCTGCCCTTGAACGAGAACGGATTGCTGATCGGTAGCAATGACGACGATATCCCCATCACGAAGGACAACGTCGCTGGATTTATCGTTATGCTGGAAAAGCTTTTTGAAATCGACATGGACCGGCTCAAGCCCAACCTTCATCAAATTGAAGAAGTAGGAGCTGTCTAACATGTTGAATTGCGCTGCGCGGGCGTGCCGGAGAAGTTCGTGGAGCGGTGCTATTGACGGAGCAGTCGGGGATTTACGGAAGACTAACGACCCATTGAGCAGCGCAAGATCGTTGAAACCACCGGCGGTTGATACAAGATCGGAGAGGGTTGTTTTGCTTCGTGAAATGGGATAGGTCCCCGGAAATTTCACTTCGCCTTCAATCACTACTTGATAATCTCCGCGTGAGTCCGTGGCGGCGGGGATGAAGACTCTGTCCCCCCGCCGAAGCAATGGGTCCTCAGGAAGAATAGTCGCTCCGTTCCATTGAAACACTCGCGCCTCGGATTCATTGCCGGCCTCGTCCAATCGAGAGAGGCGAATGGCGTCGGACTTTGCCTGGACGTCCATATCATGTGCAATCCGAATAAGGTCACTGAGCCGGTCGCCTTCAACGAATTCATATCGCCCCGGCGAATTCACCGCACCAAGAATCGATAGGAAATTTCCTTCCTCCTTGCGCGGGACAAAGATCCTGTCGCCATCGAGGAGGAAGGGATTATACCGGCTATCCCCGGTTGCATTGTAGAGGTCTAAATCGATTCGATGGCGATCGCCGTTTCGCCGGAAAAGCTGGATGTTCCGAGTCGAAGCATGCTCGTAGAGTTGGTTCGCAAAGTTCACCTTTGGCAGTGCGAATGCGCGGTCAGTGAACGGTTCTCCCTCTTGCATCACGGGAAATGACAGGCTCGTCTTTGGCAGCTCTATCGTAATGCCATCGAGAATCACACGGTCAGCACGCTCAACTGCCGACGCGGTCACTTTTCCCGGTTTCAAAACTGCACCTTGAAGATTGACGATGAAGGATCGCGGCGTCGTAAGCGTGAAGTTGATCTCGCCGATAGTGTATCTCTTGCGGATCATGCGATCTGCTTCCTTCTTGAGTGCACTCAGTGTTTTCCCTGCTGCAGGAAGTTCTCCGACAGTCGGAATGATCAACGACCCTTCCGGCGTCACCGCGATGGGCAGCGAGAAATTCACCGGCCCCCAGACGCCGACGGTAAACAAATCCGATGGCCCGACGATGTATTGGTCGGGATCGATTGCGCCCTCCATCGGCGGTGTTGTCAGTCGCGAGGAAGCATCCTTCGATTGCATGTAATCCTGAATCAGCGATTTATCCGTTGTCTTGTCGCTTCCGCGAAGTTTATCGAGTGATTGCGCCGATAAGACCAGAGGAAACAGTAGAAGAAAGAGAGCGACAGGGACGCGGCTCCCGGTATGGATATGTTCAATGTTCATTCGCAATAACAGCCGTTGAAGTATAACGTGATCATGTATTTGAAGTGAGGATTTTTTCTGCAAGGATCGCCACGATACGCTCGGCAGCGTGACCGTCCCAAAGCGGAGGTATGTTACCTCTTTTCGCCATGCGGTTCAATGCATGAAGGCTTTTTTGTACGATGAGCGGCACGTCAAGCCCGACGAGTTCATTCGTTCCCAACTCGATAGTTGCGGGTCGCTCCGTGTTCTCGCGGAGGGTCAGGCAGGGAACCTGGAGATACGTCGTTTCCTCCTGAATGCCACCGGAATCCGTGAGCACTAACGCAGCCTGCTCCATGAGACACAGGAAATCGAGATAGCCGATCGGTTCGCACAGCGTGAGTGAAGGAATATCGTTGAAGCGCTTCGCGAGATCGAACTCCGCAATGCGGGTCCGCGTTCTCGGATGCACCGGAAACAGGAATCGCGTGCGCTCCTGAAGCTGCTCGAAGATCGAGAGGATTCTTTCGAGGTTTGCCTGTACATCCACGTTCGACGGGCGGTGAAGGGTTACAAGCGTGTAGGACTTCGGCTCGATCTGAAAACGACCGAGCGCACCTGAATTTCGCGCAAGGGGAAGATGATGGACAAGCGAGTCGATCATCACGTGGCCGACGAAGTGCATCTTCTCCGAGGAAATTCCTTCACGCCGGAGGTTATCGATGCCGGCCTGTTCAGTGACGAAGAGATAGTCGGAAAGCACGTCCGTCACGATGCGGTTGATCTCTTCGGGCATCTCGCGATCGAAACTGCGAAGCCCGGCCTCGACGTGTGCAACGGGGATATTGAGTTTCGACGCAGTGACGCTGCATGCAAGGGTTGAGTTGACGTCGCCGACGACGATGACGAGGTTCGGTTTGAGTTCGAGAAGCACTTTCTCGAACTCGATCATGATGCGGGCGGTTTGTTCGGCATGAGAGCCTGACCCGACGCCGAGGTACATGTCCGGCTGCGGCAACCCGAGATCGTGAAAGAAGATTCGCGACATCTTCTCATCGTAGTGCTGTCCCGTATGCAGGATGACGTGGCGAATGCTCTCGGAATACGATCGAAGCGCGCGATGAATCGGTGCGATTTTCATGAAGTTCGGCCGCGCACCGACGACAGAGAGAAACGTGCGCATCAACCGCGTCCGTCGCCTAATACGACAACATTTTTCTTTGCGCCCCGCACGTTCTTGGTAGCGTTTCGCGTATCGATGACGCACTTGCTGTTCTTTACGATCATACGATAATCGTATTGCGAATGATCGGTGGTGATGACGACGCAATCCATGCTTTGAAGTAAGGCAGGCGTGAGCGCCCGTGACTTCATGTGCAGTCCGTCAACTTCAATTTCCGGAACGAACGGATCGTTGTAATAGAGGTGCTTCACTTTATCCTCCAACAACAGCTCCATCACGCGAAGCGCCGGTGAATGGCGCATGTCATCGACGTCGCGCTTGAACGCAACACCCAACATCAGAATCTTCGCGTTCCGAATGGAGATGGGCATGAGACTGACTTCACGAAAGATCATGTTCTTCACATAGTACGGCATGTCCTCGTTCGTCTCGGCTGCGAGCGTGATGAAGTTCGTCTGGAAGTCATACTTCCGGGCGAGCCATGAGAGATAGTAAGGATCGATGAGAATGCAATGGCCGCCGATACCGGGACCGGGATAGAACGGCATGAACCCGAACGGCTTTGTCTTCGCCGCGTCAACGACTTCCCAGATATTGATACCGCCCATGCGGTCGCAGAGACGTGCCATCTCGTTCACCAATGCGATGTTGACGCTTCGAAAGATATTCTCCAGCAGCTTCTCCATCTCCGCCACTTTCGGTGATGAAACCGGAATGACATGCGGGATGATCTGTGCGCTGACAAGCGTCGCAAGCTCGGTGCACCTGCGCGTGACACCACCAACGACGACGGGGGTGTTTGCCGTTGTGAAGACTTTATTTCCGGGATCGATGCGCTCCGGCGAAAACGCGAGATGGAAATCCTTTCCGACTTTCAGGCCTGTGCGCTCCAGTATCGGTTGCACGTAACCTTCCGTCGTGTTGGGAAAGGTCGTGCTCTTGAGAATGACGATCTGATCCTTACGCAAGCCTGCGGCGATTCCCTCCGTCGCGGATACGATATAGCTGATGTCCGGGTCTTTCATTGCCGTAAAAGGCGTCGGGACACAGATGAAAATGACGTCCAGTGACGCGACGCTTGCAAAGTCATTCTCAGCGTGGAGGAGTTTTTTCCGGACAACACTCTTCAACGCATCACTATCGACGTCGTCGATGTAGTTCACGCCTTTATTGATCGAGGCAACTTTCTTTTTGTCCACGTCGATGCCTGTCGTTCGGAATCCTGCTGAGGCAAACTCGACGGCAAGTGGAAGCCCCACATATCCAAGTCCGACGACGCCGATCGTTGCCTGCTTCGTGGTGATTCGTTCTGCGATGTTCAATAGACCCCCGTCAACGATGGACATACTGTTTCTGATAATACTCCTGGTACTCGCCGCTCATGACGCGTTTCCACCAGCTCTCATGGTCAATGTACCACTGAATCGTCTGAGCAAGGCCATCCTCGAATGAGATCGATGGCGACCATTGAAGCTCGGTGCGGATTTTTCCTGCGTCGATTGCATAGCGCCTGTCATGTGCCGGGCGGTCTTTGACATACTCGATCAGCGACTCCGGTTTCCCGAGCATCTTAAGGATCGACCGCACGATGTCGATATTCGCCCACTCGTTCGAGCTGCCGATGTTGTAAACGCTACCCGGTTCGCCCGACAGCAAGATGGCATAGACGGCGCGTGCATGATCGAGCGTATGGATCCAATCACGAACGTTCATCCCATCGCCATACACCGGCAGTTTGATATCGCGGAGAGCATTCGTAATCATGAGTGGAATCAACTTCTCCGGAAACTGATACGGGCCGTAGTTATTCGAACAGCGCGTGATGATCGCCGGGATTCCGAACGTCTTGAAATAGGACTGAACGATAAGGTCTGCTGCCGCCTTGCTCGCAGCGTATGGACTTGTCGGTGCGATGGGTGAACCTTCGGTGAAATATCCTTCGGCGCCGAGTGAACCGTAAACCTCGTCTGTCGAGATCTGGATGAAGCGCCCGACGCCGTTTCGCACTGCCGCATCGAGAAGCGTGTGTGTCCCGAGGACGTTCGTCTGCGTGAAGACCATCGGACCGAGAATACTTCGATCGACGTGCGTCTCCGCCGCAAAGTTCACGATCGTGTCGAAGTGGTACTCGTCGAAGAGGCCGTGAACCAGTCGTTCATCACAGATATCTCCGTGCACGAAAGCGAATCGGTCTTCGATATCCGCGAGGTTTTCCTTGTTGCCTGCATAGGTAAGTGCATCGAGTACGACGAGAGAAATGCCGGATGCAGTATCAGCGAGGAAGCGCACGAAGTTACTTCCAATGAACCCCGCTCCACCTGTTATAAGAATGCACTGGGGTTGAAAGCGGGTAGTATGAGATGTCATTGATTTCGAGTATCCGTAATCGAAACAACAAAAATCACGAAAGAATCGGACGCGAGTCAAGACGCGGTTCTTTCACATGTGGCGAGAAGCAGTTTCATGCGGCGTCAAACACCGTCGATTGCCTTGGAATGTCAACCGTGATTCTCTATCTTGATTCGACTGACACGCTCGTGTTACGAGCGATACTTTGGAGTTAAAATCCTTTTGAACTATTCGTTATGAACATTTTTGTTTGCATCAGCCACGTACCGGATACGACGACGAAAATTCAGGTCGGCAGCGATGGAAAGCAGATCGATACCACAGGGGTAACGTTCATTCTCAATCCCTATGACGAGTTCGCAATCGAGGAGGCACTGCAATTGAAAGAAGCGCGCGGCGGCGAAGTTACCGCGGTCTGCGCAGGATCGGATGATGTGAAGGAAACCATCCGAAAAGCCCTTGCGATGGGCGTCGATAGAGGTCTTCACATCAAGCTCGATCGGCCACGCGATTCACACGGCACGGCCATGGCAATTCATGAAGCCATCGCAAGCCGCAATCCCGAAGTCGTTTTTCTCGGAAGGCAATCCATCGACTATGATGGATGGCAGATGGCAGGGCTGTTAGGTGAAATGCTCGGTTGGCCATCCGTCACCGTCGTCTCATCGCTCACCATCGATCCTGACGGCGCAATTACCGCGGAAAGAGATATCGAGGGTGGAAAAGAAACGGTTGCCGCCCTTCTGCCTGCGGTCATTTCCACGCAGAAGGGATTGAACAACCCGCGTTATCCGAAATTGCAGGGCATCATGGCCGCGAAGAAGAAGCCTATCGAGGAACATGTGCCTTCAGCCTATGATGACAGAGTCGTGGTTTTAGAGATGGTGAAACCACCAGCAAAACAGGCGGGTCGCTTCGTCGGGACGAGTGTCGGTGACGTCCCGGAGTTGGTTCGCCGGCTTCACGAAGAAGCAAAAGTGATTTAATCGTTAGAAGAGATTTCAAGGACGTCGCATGATTTTAGTTTTTCTTGAGCAACGTGACGGAGTGATAAAGAAGGCATCACTCGAAGCAGTGCGTGCAGCATCAACCGTTGCGCACGAACTGGCAACGACCGTTACGGCGGTTGTTTGTGGAAATGCCGGTTCGTTGGAACAGATCGGGGGATATGGCGCGGCTAAAGTGCTGCACGTGAACGATGAACGATTGAACGGTTACTCGACGACGGCATACGCGAAATGCCTCAAGGACATCGCGGAGAAAGAACAGGCACGAATCGTTTTCATGTCTGCAACCGCGATGGGGAAAGACCTTGCGCCGCGGCTTGGCGTCAAACTCGACGGTGCCGTCGTTGCCGACGTTACGGCCCTGAAAGTCGTGGACGGCGTCGTCGTTGCCACTCGTCCCGTTTTCGCAGGGAAAGCGCTGACATCTGTTTCCGTGAACACGCAGCATCAGATTTATTCCTTGCGTCCGAATGTTTTCACGGCGGGCATTCCAAACGGCAGCGTGTGTCCCGTCGATGTTGTGAGCGTTGAACTGACGGACGCTGACTTTTCCGTGAAAGCCACGGGGACGAAAATCTCATCGGAAAAACTCGACGTGGCGGAAGCAAGCGTCATCGTTTCCGGAGGTCGTGGTTTGCAGGCGCCGGAACACTGGCATCTTATCGAAGAGCTGGCATCCGTGCTCGGCGGAGCGACTGGAGCGTCGCGCGCCGTCGTCGATGCAGGATGGAGGCCGCATCCGGAGCAGGTCGGACAAACGGGGAAAACGGTTTCGCCGTCCTTGTATGTGGCCTGCGGCATTTCCGGAGCTGTTCAGCATTTAGCCGGTATGTCCACTTCGAAAGTGATCGTCGCGATAAACAAAGACAAGGACGCACCGATTTTTCAGGTTGCCGATTATGGAATCATCGGTGATGCTTTCGAAATTTTACCGGCATTGACTCAGGAGTTGAAAACTTTTTTTGGAAAGTGATTCGTCAGTGGTATGCAGCGCGTTCAAGTAGATATTATCGGACTTTCGACCAGTTCGGCCAGCGGTGGAGCCTATGCGTTGATTCTCAAGGAATCAGGCGGGCCGAGGCGACTTCCGATCATCATCGGGGCGTTTGAAGCACAGGCTATCGCTTTGGAGATTGAAGGAATCAAACCGCCGCGCCCGATGACGCATGATTTGATCAAGAACGTGATCGATACGCTCGGATACACCGTTTCCGATGTCACGATCACGGAATTGCGAGAAGGGACCTTCTATGCACGGATATCGCTGGATACAACGGTGAACGACTCGATCGATTCGCGCCCCAGTGATGCGATTGCAATCGCCGTGCGCTATGGAATTCCCATCTTCGTCGCAGAGGAAGTGCTCGTCGAAGCAGGCTTCATTCCGGAGGGAGAAGAAGAAGCCGATCAATCCGAAACCGCCGACTCTGCATTTCAGACGAAGGAAACACAGCTTACCTCATTGCAGGCAAAACTTCAGGAAGCGATTGCCCGGGAAGATTATGAAGAGGCTGCTCGTTTACGCGATGCCATACGGAAAGCACAACACGGCGGTTGACATTTTTCTTTTTCGGAGCGATACGTCCTGCCGAAGAAAGCGCTCTTTGACAACTTCAAGTTTCGAAGGGCACGCCATGCCAAGCTTTGATGATAAGGGATACCCGCTTGAGGAATCGCTCTCGAATTGTAAGGATTTCGAAGGACGGAAAAACTTGAATTTCACGCGAAACGGCGTAGGGAGTACATTGCATTTGACCAACCGACACACTGCACGGAAACGGACCGAACTGAACAACCCGTGCCATGCAGAGAGCCGGAATAAACGAGCGCAAAGAGCGCTGACCCGCTTGTAAATCGGTTGGTCGAAACAGCCGGCGAAAGCCGGTCAAACCACATAACCTCTGTTGCCAATACCCTGCAAACCGCGCAGGACGATATCGCTCCCGATGGGAGTGAATTGGCGGAGCCATCCTTACACCGAAAATGTCTGCACATCGATTCCGATGGTTAGTCCTTTACACGCGCCCGCGCTACGAAAAGAAAGTTCATGCGCAGCTCGTGGAATGGAACGTCCAATGCTATCTCCCGCTGCGAACCGAAACCAAGCAGTGGAGCGACAGGAAAAAGGAAATCGAGTTGCCGCTCTTCTCGGGATATATCTTCGTGTTCGTTTCCGAGCGTGAACGCATCCAGGCGCTCCAGGCCGACGGCGCGATGAAGTACATCATGTTCGGCGGCAAAATCGCTGAAGTGAGTGAAGAGGTGATCCAAAGTATCAAACTCGCAATGACGAGACCGGAGAACGTGCGATTGGAAGAGACGACACTCAGGCTCGGCCAGAAGGTGCGCGTCAGATTCGGCCCGATGAAAGGCATGGTCGGACACCTCGTCGAGTTCCGGGGCAATACACGCGTCGCGATCCACGTCGAAGCGATCCAGCAGATTCTTTCCGTCGAAGTCCCGATCGCCGACCTCGGTATCAAACCGCTGGTGAGCGCCGCATGAAGAAAGCCCTCATCACCGGCATCACCGGACAGGATGGAAGCTACCTGGCGGAGTTGCTGCTGGAGAAAGGGTACGAAGTGCACGGCATCGTTCGCCGCGTCGCGATGGAAGATCCCGAACACCGATTGGGACGCATCAAGCACTTGCAAAAGGACGTGCGCCTGCATCCCGCTTCGCTCGAAAGCTATCCGAGCATCTTCAACGTCGTCCGCGACGTGAAGCCCGACGAGTGCTACCATCTCGCGGCGCAGAGTTTCGTGAGCTACTCCTTCGAGGATGAGTTCTCGACGTTCAATACGAACATCAACGGAACGCACTACATCCTCTCCTCCATCAAACAGGTCGCGCCGGAGTGCCGCTTCTACTTCGCCGGGTCGAGCGAGATGTTCGGTAAGGTGGCGGAAGTGCCGCAGGACGAAAACACGCGCTTCCATCCCCGTTCGGCGTACGGCATCACGAAAGTCGCGGGCTTCGACCTGACGAGAAATTATCGCGAGGCCTACGGACTGAAGGCGGCGAGCGGCATCCTGTACAATCACGAATCGCCACGCCGCGGATATGAGTTCGTCACGAGAAAGATCAGCGCGACGGTTGCACGTATCAGGAAAGGTTCCGCGAACGAACTGCGGCTCGGCAACTTAGACGCCAAGCGCGACTGGGGATACGCGAAAGAATACGTCGAAGCGATGTGGCGCATCCTGCAGCAGGAGGAACCGAAGGACTACGTCATTGCCACGGGTGAGACGCACAGCGTGCGGGAGTTCGTGGAGGTTGCCTTCACGCACGTCGGATTGAACTGGGAGGACTACGTGAAGACCGACACGCTTTACTACCGCCCCGCCGAGGTGGATATCCTGTTGGGCAATCCCGCTATGGCGAAGGAAGAGTTGGGCTGGTCCGCCCGGACGCGGTTCAAAGACCTCGTCACACTGATGGTGGATGCGGATTTGGAGACGATGGGTGTTTAGGAAAATTCAGGCTTTGACCGACGAAGAGATCATGCAGAAGACAGTGCAGTTGATCCGGCAAAACATTGGCGAAGACGTGGAGGTCTTTCTCATCGGCTCGCGCGCGACCAAAACGCACAGCCCGCGGTCGGATTTCGACTTTGTCTTCGATGCGAAGGAGAAGGTGCCGATACAGATACTCGCACACATCCGCGCTGCGACGGAGAGCTTCCACACGCTCAAGAAGATCGATATCATCGACCTTCATCGCACGAAGGAAGCATTCAGGCGGATTGCGATGAGGGATGCGGTGAGGCTGAAATGATCACAGCATGTTTTCAAAATACTCTATTAAAGTTATTTGATTGACATATAACTATGATAAATATCATTGACTTTGTATTTAAGTTTGCTTTTCATCGCAAGTATGATGGTGTTAGTAATATGAGAGACGTAGCGAATTTCAAAAGGTGTCCTTGTGTTCTGTACCTGCAATAATACCGTAAAACGGTTTACTGAAAAAGTACGAAAGAGCGTGGAAACCGATCCGCACAGCCATGCAATATTTTCATTGACCTCTTCGAGTGGTACGTTCAATTTTGCATCAACGTGTGTCACGTGTGGTCTAATCCTCGTTCTACTACAAATCGGAATTGCACAAAACCCGAGTTGTGACACGACTCTTGCCGTTGAGAGGTGGAGTGATCCTGTCCTTTTGCCAGAAAGCATCAACCAACAATACAGAAGTGTAACATTCCCTTGGCTTTCCGCGGACGCGAAGACACTCTACTTCTGTCTCGGCAATACGATTTACAAATCACACCTATCTGACACAGGATGGTCACAAGGCGAGCGTTTGAGCGACCGAATAAATAGAGGTCTGGTGCAATCGCCCGCATTATCGCCAGATGGGAAAGAATTGTATTTCATAGCCTACACAACTGGAGGATGGCGCTGGGATATCTGGATGGCGACATGGTCGGACAGCTTGAACGATTGGAACGAGCCTGCCAGACTCGATACGACAATCAACTCAAGAGCGGATGAATGGACAGTGTTCATCTCACGTGATGGGAAGAAGATGTACTTTGCCACCAACGAAGCAAGAATGGATTGGTACGGGAATAATGACCTGTACGAATCTGAACGGGACTCATTGACCGGTTTATGGAAGGAGAAGAAAAACCTTGGTAAGAACATCAACTACCCAAACTATTGTGGGCCGCCGTTTTGGGCAGATGACGGAGCGTCTGTAACTGGGGATAACTCCGCACTCTATTTTGCCAAGTATATCGGATCACCGTATAACTTTGAATTGTTCGTTTCATACTGGCAAAATGAAAGTTGGAGTAAGGCAAAACGTTTGAACGTCAATTCATATGCGGAACCGGATTCCATCGATCGCGGCCGGGATGTTACTGGATGGGAGTATTATCCCACAATCTCGCCTGATGGCAAGACACTAATTTTTTCTTCGAGGCGTAACTACTCACTATTTGAAACAGACGAAAAGCTGTACATATCACGATTGATAGTGGACAGGAACGGGGATTCTGTCAGCACCGGTATTGGGAGAGTTCAACCCTCACTTGAACCGAATCTCATGTTCCTCAGCTCGCATCCAAGCCCATTTTCTATATCGACTGTAATCACCTATGAGTTGAGGCAACGTAAAAATTTACGGGCGGTCATATACGATCTCTATGGAAGGGAAATAATTATATTACACGAAGGTTCAAAAGAAAGCGGCATGCACGAAATCCATTGGGATGGACGTGACAGCAAAGGGCAGATGGCGCCCGCTGGAATGTATTTCTGTCGAATAAGTACGCAACACAATGCCATAACGGCTAAACTAATTCATATTCACTAACATGAGGGTATCATGAAAAATGTTTTTCGAGCTTTTCTGCTCACAGTAATCCTTTCCCCATACTTGCAAGCTCAAAGCAATTATGAGTGTCTTGCAACCGATTCCTCTAGTTCGGGGCAACAATATGCGATGATGGCAACGAACCTTATTCCAAAAATCGGTACCGTAAACGCAATGGCTATTTATGCCACTCCCCAAAACACATACGACGCAACATTACCAGTTTGGGTTACATCAATCCAACAAATGAGTACATTCCTTTATACTGCGTCTTTCGGGCAACACATTCTATCTGTTGATATCATATCACAAGATCCGTCAACGTGTTTCGTATCAGCATACAACGTAAACCACCCAACTGATCTGGTTGTAAGCAGGGCATTTGTCATTGATATTCTTGGGCAAGTGGATGCTGTTTATGACTATGGCCAATACGACAATGACGGGCCTGATGGAATTCCAAATTCCGGCGATGATGATGGTTACGTCGATATGATCTTCTTCAACGTCATTAACTATCCGGGCAACATCCCGTCAAGAGGTACTGTAGACTGGCTTGCGGGGGGTATATGGACAAGTGCTGATCCTGCATATAATGGCGGGTACATAATGGTTCGAGATTCACCATCGACTATCCAGCGATTCCGTAATCCAGATCATAATCTTGCCATCCCCATCCACGAGTACGGCCATCTTTTCGATTTCCCCGATATGGATCATCAGTATCTCACATACTTCAACCACTATTCACTTGGCGACTTCGATGTTATGTCAACCGGTGGTTTCCAAGATGTCGCATCCCTCTATAATCCCTGGTTCCGGGAATCTGTTGGCTGGATTTCACCGACATACCTTAGTTCTGACAGGGTGAATCAGACTATTAGGGATTTCAATGAGACAGGTGATCTTTTCAGACGCATCCCCAATAATCCACCTTCGAATACAGCATCTAGCCAGAGTTGGTATTGCAGTTATCATCGAAAAAGGAACAATTGGGAACGGAACTTTCCTATTGATAATGAAGGAGGTGGAATGCTCCTATGGCATACACAAAAAGATGTACCGGAACGATACGATGCTTACCTGTACGCTGATCGAAGAAAAACGCCTGTCGATCTTGAACAAGCAAGCGGAAAATGGATTTGGAGTGGAACCACAAATACATTTGTACCTAATGCACTAACCGGTCTTGATAGCCTAGAAGTCAGAGGTTCGTATGACACATCGCCAGATAATGGAAGCAACGGATGCTTTTTCCTACCAGGTAAAGATCAGGAGTTTGCGTTCTACACGAACCCAAACAGTAATTATTACCACTCAAGTTCATCTTTAAATTACGCACAGAGCATCACTTCCGGTTTTGCTGTAAAGAATCTCGTAAGGAATGGTTCTACAACGACTGTTGACCTATACGTAAATGAGTATCGGGTCACAAAAAATGCTACTCTTCATTCCGGCACTTGGTATGTGCACGGCAATATCGAAGTGCAAGCCGGAATTACCTTTCGTATGCAAAGCGGATGTAATATGACCATTCCTTCTGGTCTTGACATCAAACTTGCAAGCGGTTCGACGTTAGTTCTCGAATCAGGGTCAACGCTTGTATTCGAATCAGGCGGTACACTGACCCTTGATGGAGGTACAATCCTCAATGAAGGTACTGGGAATTTAGTGTTTGAAGGATCAAGAGGTTTGCGGGGAAGTGGCGCAATAATAAGTGCAAATATCACCTGGGTGCATGGTTTCGACGTTCGTGATGGGCAGACTCTTGTTTTCCAAAATGGTGGTATCTTCTCGTTCGATTGCGCGCAAGCAAACCGCCCGCAGTACATTATCAATAACGGCAATATCACGTTTCAGGGCAGTTCCAACCCGTATGTGTTTGGTGATTGCCTTGACGAAATCCGTAACTATGACAATGGCACATTCATCACTCAAGCCGGCACGACGCTTCAACATCTGCCAACTGTGATATCGTGGGACAATGCAGTGATGCAAAGCAATGGCACTCAGCAAGGTCCATGTCAGTGGTTGTTCCGATACGGAGCTGGGTTGGATGATTACACCTCACTGACTGCTACACGAACGACGTTCGGTGGAAGTACATGGAGCGGCATACCTCCTGACGAATGGGAAGGAATCCTCGTAGGCGATGTGAACTCATGGATCGACTTGGATTACTGCACGGTACAGGATGTGTTCGTCAATCCCGGCTCCAGTGGCTCGGGTATCCACTTCTATCAATCAGGCGTGCAGTACATCAGCAGAATCAAGAACAGCCGCATTCTTAGAAACACGGGTGGCCAAAATAAAAATGGCGACGGTATCTTCCTCCAACCGGGGAATAAGTTCTCGTATGTGAAACTGGAGTGCTCGGAAATCAATCAGGATTGGTACACGGGTTTTACAAGCGTGGGTAGCTATCCCCGCATCTTTGACAGCAGGATTTTTAACAATCTTGTCGGCATAGGGCTGAGTGTCTCCACTATACTTGACCTGAAGAGAAGCTGTATCGAAGGGCATGTCTTCGAGGGCGTCGATATCAACGCTTCGGAATTATCCTTCACATCGCAGAACACAGCAGGCGGAAACCGAATCGTGAACAATGCAAACCAGCAATTGGACGTGAACAACAATTCCGTTCTATACGGCGGTTGGGATCCCGCCGGTGGAAGCTCGTACCGAGGGCATGATAACAACATCAGTTCAATGTCTTCTGCCTGGGTCGTTCAAGGCGATGGTACAGGTACGGCATGGCTTCAGAAGAACTGGTTTGGCGTGGTCCCAGGTATTTATGATCCACAGACCGGCTTATGCTATTTAACACCTACACAGGCATCACAGCTTTTCAATAACGTCACGGTGCACTACGACCCTGCGCACTGTAACGAGATTCTTCCGAATTGCTCGACGGAATGCCCGGAGTGGTTTCAAAATCCGGGAGGTGGCGTTGCTTCTTTCAGCAAAGCATCCGCTCTTCCACCATTCGCGAGTTCATTGCGTCAACTCAGGGCGTATGCACAGGCCGGTAATTTTGCAGAAGTCTATCGGTTCATCGGTACGCTCATGCCGAACAACGTTTCTGCCCAACTGGCAAAACGGTATGCAACATTCGTCATGCTTCTTGAAAACGAACACGTTCGGAACAATCCCGATACGCTATCCGTCAGTCGGAGCCGTTTGAATGCGTTCTTACTGAATCGCTTCAGTGCGTCCAATCAAGCAGCGACGAAAGCGGCGCTTCTCAACGTTCTCGCTCGTTCGTTGTTCGCACTCGAGGACATCGATGGCGCGGATTATAGAATCAATCAACTACGTAATCAATACTCCAACAGTCCATACGCGACGGATATCCTTCCGGTACTGCAACTCGTCGCTATGGCGCAACGGGATTCGGTGAAGATGAATAACGCCATCGCTCACATGCAGTCTGCGAACTTCCCTGCATCGGAGATGCGTCTTGCCCGCACGATGAAACGCGCATATCATCGCTTCCGTCCGCAGTCGCCGTATCCGAAGAACGTCGTGTATGATGGAGCAACGGACACGACGCCCGTGAGCGCTTCATTGGCTGTGAGGAACTACCCGAATCCGTTCAATCCTTCGACTGTGATCGAGTACACGTTACCGAAAACTGGTTATGTAACTCTGCGCGTGTACGATCTTCTCGGTCGCGAAGCGGCATCACTCGTCAATGAGGAGCAACCCGAAGGTGTGCATTCAGCCGTATTCACAGCAAGCGCTTCCAATCCGTCAGGTCTTTACCTGTACGTCCTCTCAACGCCTTCCGGTCAAGTGACTGGGCGGATGATACTGGCCAAGTAATAGCAGGAATTCGTTATAGCTGCGTTAACAAGAATTCTATCGGTGCTGTCCACTGAGGGCCAGTACGGTACGGAGATGAAATAATTGGAAGAGCGCACGACGGAATTTCTCGAAGTCAAGCACGAACTGCGTGTCTCATCCAAGGAGAAGATGGGTGTTTAGGAAAATCCAAGCGTTGACGGATGAAGAGATCATGCAGAAGACAGTGCAGTTGATCCGGCAGAACATTGGCGAAAACGTGGAGGTCTTTCTCATCGGCTCGCGCGCGACCAAAACGCACAGCCCGCGGTCGGATTTCGACTTTGTCTTCGATGCGAAGGAGAAGGTGCCGATACAGATACTCGCACACATCCGCGCTGCGACGGAGAGCTTCCACACGCTCAAGAAGATCGATATCATCGACCTTCATCGCACGAAGGAAGCATTCAGGCGGATTGCGATGAGGGATGCGGTAAGGCTGACGGCATGAGCAACACGAGGGAAATCCTGCAATCGCTGCTTGAGGATTTTCAGAAGGCGCTGGGAAAGTTGAAAGAGGTCATTGAACTTGAGAAAACGGAGATCGTGCGTGATGCAGCCATTCAGCGATTTGAATTTACGTACGAACTGACATGGAAATCTCTCAAAGCCTATCTCCATACGCTGGGTGTCTTCACGCGATCGCCAAATGCGACATTTCAGGAAGCGTATAAACTTGGGATAATCGAGAATGAGCAACCATTTCTCCAGATGATGGAGATGAGAAACGTCTCCTCGCATGAATATGGTGAAGATGCAGCAGAGGATATCTACTCGAACCTTCATGAATTCTACCGGTCGATGGAGCAGGTCTATCGAGGGATTTCTACTACATCACCTTCGCCCTGATCGTTGAGCGATTAATCCTGAGTAAGCTCCACGGCAGAATCGAAACGACTCCTGTATAATACACACATCCACACCGAAGCATTCATGAACGTCCCCCTTCTCGACCTTAAAGCGCAATACCGAACATTGAAAGCCGAACTTGACGCCGCCGTGTTGCGCGTCGCTGAGAGTCAGTACTTCATCCTCGGTCCGGAGGTGAAGGAATTGGAGCAACGCATGGCGGAGTTTCTTGGAGTCAAGCACGCACTGGGCGTCTCATCCGGAACCGATGCGCTCCTCCTCGCACTGATAGCATTGGATATCGGACCGGGCGATGGGGTGATCGTCCCGACGTTCTCCTTCTTCGCAACGGCCGGAGTCGTCTCACGCCTGAACGCCACTCC
>CAYUWG010000044.1:0-32523 GCA_964448285.1 uncultured Chromatiales bacterium | reverse complement strand
ATCAACTAACTTTCTGCTTACCAAATCCGTCCCAATTCCAACCGCACTAGCCCCATTCTTCAACCAATCGCGTGCGTTTTCTATTGTTACGCCTCCTGTCGGCATCAACTTCACATCAGGGAATGGGCCGCCTAAGTCTTTCAAGTATTTCATCCCCATAGCGCTCGCAGGAAAGACCTTCACGATATCAGCTCCAGCCCGCCATCCTGAGTGAACTTCCGTCGGTGTGAAGCAACCTGATATTGCCAGAAGACCGTGATACTTGGTTCTCTGAACAACTTCTAACAATAGCACTGGGCTAACAATAAACTCACCACCCACAGCAGCTATTGAATCCACACTCTCACTGTCGAGCACTGTCCCTGCTCCTAATGTGATTGTATCGCCGAATTCTTTACGGAGCATTGCTATACCCTGGATTGCATCATGAACTGTCATCGTTACTTCGATGCAAGTAATTCCGCCATCTATAAGGGCTTGTACGGTGTTTCGCAGATTTACAGCGTTCGGGATACGTATGATTGCTACGATTTTCTCTTGCAGTATTCTATCTAATGCGTTGCTATTCAAAGCAATATCCGATGCACCTTACGCTTGACGAAGCGCTTCAAGAAAGGAATACTGTCTCTGTCCGGTATTCATTCTCTTGAGCATAAGGAGTAATTCACGCCCGTGATAATCTCCCCACATTGAGGACTCTCCGCTTGGTACTTTCCTCCCATCCGGAATATGATCCCACGCTCCGGGTTTGTGATATATCGAATGCAGGATCAATCCCTGATGTTGTGGATCTTCAGACAAGTATGGCCGTGCGAACAATGTATTGCTGATTTCATGTCCGGAGGATGAGTATCTGCTCCCGCTTTCGCCCATGTACATGCCGAGCCTTAACAGTCCTTGAGCCGCGATTACCGATGCGGAGCTATCGACCGGCTCGAAATCGTTGAATGGATCAGCGGGGCGAGAGCGGTAATCACCGCGGTTCGTGAGACCGGGTGCACCGGAGTCCCAATATGCGATACCATCTGCCGCAGAATTCTGGAGATAGAATTCTGCTGTTACGATCGCGGCTCGTTCAAGCTTTTCGAGAGTGTCCCGCTTCGTCATCCATTCCGGGAATTCCTCTTCGTTCAATGTGCTGAGATACTCCAACTGCTCAGCGCTACCGAGCAGCACCCACGCAAGTCCGCGCATCCACGTTGTAAAAGGTGAATAGCCTTGTTGAGAACTCGGACAGCGATACGTTCCTGACTTCACATTGAAGATAGATTCATGGGCAACCCGCCCGGGAACGTCGTATGCATCGCGGCCTTCACCGTAATAGACATTGTACTTCAATGTTGCTTCCACATGCTGAAGGAGTCTGTGGAGAAGATTGATTCTCGCCTCTTGTTCTCCGAGCAACTCGTGACCGAGCGAATGTGCGAGCGCAAGTGAACGCAAGGAGCGCATCGTATCCGCGAAAAGGGAATGCGGTCCGTTGAACGAGTGTATGAAACCCTCATGCGTGCCCAACTCTGTCCATCGCACGGCCTGCACAGCGCCGCTGACTTTCAACGCCAACTCATAATACTGTCGCTCCCACTCGTTTTCAGGAATCGATCCGTTATTCATGAGACGAAGGAGATTCCCGTACGTGCTGACGATATGAAAGCCGTGGTCATGTATTCCCGTGTGCGTGAGATAGACGGGCATGCTTTCGAGAATTCCCTTCCTTCCGATGTCGAGAAATTTTTCCTCACCTGTCAATTCGTACTGCATGAGCGCTGAACCGTAATGGAATCCAAGCGTCCATGCTGTCCAGCCGAGATTGGTGTAGCGACCGTTGACGGTATAGACGGGAGCGCCTCGATCGTGTGACCAACTTCGATGAAGCGATTCAATCTTCTCACCTGACAGGAGAATGAGTTCGTCTATTTTTTCCATTCAATGATTGAGATACTCTCGTACAATAATAATATAATTATACAAACGGTAAGTAGAGCTATTATGATAAAGATCATAGCAATATTATATCGTTTATTCCTAATGTATGTTCTTATCTTCTCTCTTCTTTTTTTTGATTTTACTCTTGATTGCTCTATCTTTGTGCGCATTTCTCTAGCTTTCAAATACCTTGTATAAGTAAGATCGAAGTGCCTACTTCTTAGCCACCAGAGAACATCGTTTGGATCTGCGGGAATTGCCGCTGCATACAGCTTCACGTTGTTCCCATGCTTTGATATTATTTCTTTTTCGATTTCCTTCTCTATTGTTCGTTGCCAATCATCGGTCGTAAAGATCAAGGAATCTATTTTATCGATGTACTTTTTTACATCGATATCTAACTCGCCCCTATAAAATGTGCTTAGATGTAATATGAACACTGGTAGTCTTTCTGACATCTGAATTAGTAACTTTTTTACGGATTTATGGATATCCAATCCCAAATTGCATTGGGCATTTTTTACTCGATATTACTGTATGGTTAATTACAACCTCCCTACTTGCATCCCACCAGCCACGTCTATTACAGAGCCAGTTGCATACGGAAACTCTCTGCAAATAACCGCTGCAACAACCTTCCCCACATCATCAGCCGTGCCCCAGCGTCTTTCTGGTATCAGCCCATCAGCAATCAGCTCGTCGTATTTATCTTTCGCTCCGGCGGTCATGTCGCTTTCAATGATGCCTGGGCGGATTTCTATCACTGATATCCCTTGAGGCGCGAGACGAGTTGCCCAGAGTTTTGTCGCCATAGAAAGCCCGGCTTTCGAAATACAGTACTCTCCACGGTTGAGCGAAACGACTTCCGCTGAGATAGAGGAAACGTTCACGACAATAAAGCTTGCACTTCGAGACTGAGCAGTGCCACTAAGCCAGTGTCGAGCAACGGATTGCGTGAGGAAATACGGCCCGATAAGATTCGCATTCACCACTTCGCGGAAAGCTTCCTCAGTTGCATCAACGATATCGCGCCTTTCGCGAGGCGCCATCCCAGCGTTGTTCACCAGCGCGTCGATACCGCCAAAGCTTGAAAGCATGGTTTCGATGAGCCTCGCTCGATCTTCATGAGAGGCAATGTCTGCTTGTAACAGTACAAACTGTTGAGCTTCGTCGGTCGAGGCTTCTTGGCAGAGTCGTCGCGTTTCTTCAGCCGCGTTGGAATTGCTCAGGAAGTTGATACCGACGGACCAACCGTTCTTCGCAGCGTGTATCGCGATGCCGCGTCCGATCCCGCGGCTCGCGCCGGTGATGAGAACTGAAGGTGTGTTGTTGGAATCGCTCATTTGTTTTTCAATAATCGAATACCGCCATCAAGTGCTCAATTCGACATAGAAAGGATAATGCACTCTCACGCAAGAGCATTCACGCGAAGAATATCTTTTATCGATACAAGCTTTCCTGTATCGGCTGAGCGAACGAGCGCTTCATGTACGATAAGCTGTTTCAATCCAGTATTTGCATCGGCCTCTGGCCTCTCCCTTTTTAGAATGCAATTCGCGAACTCAGTAAGTTCATTCCGGAAGCTTGTCTGAGGCGGATTCATTGAACGGTAATCCATCTTCTTTTTCACCCCTTGCCGTACTATCTCAAGCGTCACGTTGCCTGGCGTCCATGTGATGCTTCCTTCCGTACCGAAAAGTTTTAGTTCATACACTTCCGGTGTGAGATAATGCGCGTGCAGTGTTGCAAGAATGCCTGAGTCGAACTTCATGAGTACGGCAGTGGAATCGATGAGCGATGAGCCGGTAAGAGTTTGCATCCTCAAGCTCGTCGAACCGGTGAAAACAAAATCAACTTCGCCAAGAATCAACATCAGAAGATCGACGAGATGGCTGCCGAGCTGCGTGAGCGGTAAGAGCGGACACTTGCGCGGATCGCGCTTCCAATCCGCGATGGCGTTTCGCATTCCTGCGTCATAAGAAAAATGTGCTTCACAAGCCACCGGTTCGCCTATGCTCTCTTCCGCCAGAATCTGACGAAGCCGTACTGTCGATTCGAACTTTCGCGCGTTGAAGCCAACCTGCAAAACGCGGCCGTTTCGCAGTGCCGTTGCCTTGATGTCTAACGCTTCCGCAACGCTTCCACAGAGCGGTTTCTCCACGAAGACGTCTTTACCGATTTCGAGCGCTTCAATGACCTGGTCGTAATGCAAATGGTTCGGCGTTGCAAGAATAACTGCATCGACTTCGTCTGAACCGATCATCGAACTGTAGTCTTCGAAGATTGCGCATCCATGCCTTTCCGCCGTTCGTTCCATCGCCTCCGCATCGACATCGTGACATGCGACGAACGAGAGATTCGGGCACGATGTCACAGCTTCGAGAAGTACCGCTCCGTGTCCCTTCACGCCCGCAAGACCCACGCGCACGATGCTCATCCGACCTGCTCATGACGTTGAATCGTTTCACGATACACTTCCGCATAGTACCGGTCTCGCGGAATGCATCCGACCGGGTACTGTCCGAGTTCATTGTGCTTGGAACGCATGAGGTCTGTGCAGAAGCTCACGGTCAAACAGACGCGTTTCGATTCGAGCTTTCCATGTTCCAGTGCATCACGAGCAAACTCCGGATACGCCAACGCGCCGCGTCCTACTCCTACGAAAGATGCATTGCCTGATCGCACGTTCGCTGCGCCTGCATTGACGAGGTAGCTCTGCAGCCAACTGTAGCCGGTACCGATAATCGGCAAATCGGGAAATGATTTTTGTATAGCGGCAGTCGCATCGAAGTGGCGCTTCACTCCGGCCAGTGGATGTTCGGGTTGAAGGTAGCTTCCCTCCGGCGTGCGTTCGAACGGCCGTCCGATATGCGGATTGTAGTATGGACTCCCCATCGTGACGTTGATGAGCGAAACGCCATGATCACGCAACATGGAAACGAGTTTCATCGGTTCAGAAAGATCGAACGCCAGCGGATTATCAGAATTGAGACCGAAGGAATAATGATATGGAACATCGAACGCGCATGGGACACCGACGCCAGATGCTTCATCACGGGCAAAGGGAATTCCGTCATAAACATTGATGCGCGATGCGAGAAGAATTCCGTCGCCAAGCTCCGCACGAATCTTATCGAGAACGTTTCCCACGAACCGTGTTCTGTTCTCGAATTTGCCGCCATAACGACCCTTGCGTGTGCGCGCACCGAGAAGTTCGTTGAGCAGATACGAGTGGCATTGTTTTATATCGATGAAATCGAATCCTGCCTGCATCGCCAAACGCGCCGCTGAGACATAGGCATCTTCCAACCGCTCCAACTCGTCATCCGAAATGAGCGGATAGTCATGCGGGAGAGTGCAACCCACGCATTTCGTCACTGCATCCACTTGCGGATGATGGTATGCAATGATCGGCTGCTGATAGCTGTATCTCCCGGAATGCGTGAGTTGCAGGCCTAACAACAGATCATCATCGCTGCCAAACGTTGCCCGATGAACACTGCGGGTATTTTCAACAAGAGCAGCGAAAGATGGAAGATTCGCGTCATTGATCAGAAGCTGTCGCGGGTTCGCGCGTCCTTCCTGTACCACCGCCGTCGCTTCCCCCCAAATCAATTTTGCGCCCCCTGATGCAAAGCGTTGCCATCGACGCACCGTAAGTTCATCCGGCTTTCCGTCGAGCGTCCCGTCGCAGCCCTCCATCGGATGAATTGCGAACGCGTTGCCAACGGTACGATTCCCAACTCGGACAACATGACCAAGAGCGTCGATCTTTTCATCGAACGAGAGATCGATGCCCAAGCGTTCAGCATCTGCTCGCAGATCATCAAGCGAACGGTAGGTGAAGTATTTTTTGCGGGAGGACAATATCTCTTATCTCTATTCGGTCAGGACACAGCGTGCATTGCTCTTAACGATAAAAATTCCGTGCTTGCTTTGTAAGTGAGGCTTACACTGAGGCTGTCACTACGACTGATTTAAAAGATCACTGGACATCATGAAAACAACAGCCCTGACTATCCGCTTAGATAAAGACCTGGAAAAACAACTCATTCGCCTTGCGAAGCGAACTGGACAAAGCCGTAGTGAGCTTGTTCGCGAAGCACTCCGACGACAATTTGCACTTGTCGAACTGGATCACATTCGTAAACGCTCGATTCCATTTGCTGAAGCTCGTGGATATCTGACAGATGAAGATATCTTCCGCGATGTTTCGTGAGAGTCTTTCTTGATTCAAACGTTCTTGTCAGTGCCGTTGCGACACGCGGCATCTGTTATGACGTTTTACAAACCGTGATTACGAAACACGAACTGCTGCTTGGTGAAACAGTCAATGGAGAAACGCGACGAAGCCCAAGCGTTCAGCATCGGCTCGCAAATCATCGAGCGGGTAGGTGAAGAATTTCTGACGCTTGAAGCAGAGGAGTATTACACCTGCGGCCAGAGCCAGCCAAACACGCCTGCCGTGAGCAACGCATAGACAAGCCCGTCAAACATGGATTTTGCCGTTGTGCTCCAACTTCGCTTGAACCAGATCGAGTTTTGCAACAGCGCCAGCGCATAACCGATGAACGCCACCGTGCCGACAACACGGAACACCGCCAGATAATGCGTTCCCGGTGCGAGCGTTCGCCCACCGATATATGCGGCGAATATCCCGACGATCAAGCAGTACACGAACCAGAGCACAAGCTCCTTCCCCATTGTCGGTACGCCGTTCGGCATGACGGCCATGATCATCACCGGACCGCTCTTCGCGTTCTCCTGATACTCCGGCGATTTCATCGCTTCCATGCTACCGGAATACGGCATGACATACTCACCCGGAGGAATGTTCAGCGGACGCAATGCGTCTCTCACTTTATTCTCATCCGGGAGACGCGAAAAATCCTTGTTGTGATACTTCAACACCATGTGAATGACAGAGCTGGCGAGAAACACAGCCACAGCAGACAGCAGGACAGGCAGCAAGAGAGAAGAAAGAGGTACCATGGGAAACTCCTTTTATGATGGTTGAGGTGAAAATTGATTTCGTTGGACTAAAAGCCTGAATAAGAATGTTCAAAGAACTTCCAATACATGACTTCTACTTTTTCTTCCTCTCCACTGTCCCGCCGTAGAAGACATTGAACTCGTGCAGTTCATAGGAAAAAATCCCCGCTTGTACAGATAGATCGGATTCGATATGCGCGTTCGCTTCTTCCTGTGAGGGAGCGGAGAGAATGACCATGCCGACATCAGAGTATCGGGCGCCGAGGAGGAGCGCTCCGGTTTTGCGCAGGCGCTGGAGATTCACGCTGTGGTCTTTGAAGTGCGCCTGCTCGTGCGCGGGTTTGGTTTGATCCCACTTCGGGCCGGTGCGAAAAAGCACGACATAGAGAGCTGAGTCACTTTCGACAGGCTCCAATGTTTGCGCTCCAACAGAGGAACACGTGATCACAAAGAGAGTGAGGAATGCTGAGCAGGTGTTATATATCATTCGCCCATAGGTCATGGTCAATGTGCAGTTATACGGGCAAGCGTGGCATCGACAACGAACGGGACGACGGATTCGGGATAGGGCGCGACACTGCTGACGTTGATCTCGCAGAGAACATAGGTGTCATCGCCGTCTGCGGTTTTCGGGCCGAGGAGAAAATCGCAATCCCAGAGCACTGGCAGACGCGCGGTTTCAATATCCAGAAGCCGTTGCGCGGCGGGCACCCATTCCGTTTCCAGCTGCTGTTTCAGGTGTTGAAACACCGGCATGGAGGGCGGATGATACAGGCGCGGTCCAGGCTGGGGCGCATCTTTCGGGGGCGCTCCCGGCGGCGGTGGATACAGCGCGTTGACTTCCTGATGGCCGAATCCCGCGACCGTGTCATGCACGAGATAGCAGCGCACCATGCCTTCAGTGAGCCGCTCCTGATATTCCTGATCGATCATCCTGCCGTTGTTGAGAAAATACGGTTGGCACCGGTCGTAGAAAGCACCGAGCGGGATTTCTTCCTCGATGCATCCCTTCTTCGCATGACGGACGCGCACGATAGTTTCCGAGTGCGGAAGCGTCGCGGTCTGGCGGGAATAGTCATGGGCGCGCTCTGTTGGCAGTTGGACTTTCCAGACGCCGTCACCGCCGTTTCCGCGGACTTGTTTGAGGACGCGGGCCTTTCCCTCTGCCAGACGCACGGGGAGTTCGGAGATCATCTGTTTCATGCTCATGTACCGATGCGTGTCGCAGCTCCAGCCGATCGTGCGAGTGTCATACAGGACTTCCTTGGTACCAAGCTTCAGGATGATGTCAGGATGGGTGCTGACAAACACGCCCGATGCCGCAACGTCGCGCAGCATCGCGTCGAGCAGCGTTCTGTCCCTTCCCTCGTGCACGGGATTGACCCAGACCAGCACGGCGTCGCACTGCATGAGCTGGGCGCGCACCTCATCGCGGAAGTCATCGTGATACACCGCGGGCTCAACATGGATGTGCCGCTCCGCAAACGCGCGGAAGAGATTTGCGAAGCGGTTATTCTCAGAAGTTGCGTTCCGCCGCGTTTCGTGATTGCCGGGGTAGAGGATGGAGATGCGGATCTTTTTGTGCAATGAGTGATGACTCTTGCTCGAATTACTCACAGAATGAACAGTTTAAATAACGAAACTATCATAAATCGCGACAGCATATATCAAGATGGGCAGCAAGAGGGAAAGAATTGGAACCATGGGAGAACTCCTTTATGATGTATGACTTCATTGTCCCCTTCACCCACTCGACATTCTTCTTCGAATTCTCAACAAGCGGATGGCAGTGTGTCGCGATGGTCAATTGTAATTTGCCTGTGTCCATCATTCGATTATCACTTGAGACGCCTGTTGGCCGAAGTCGTTAGTACCTGCATCTGGTGTATGGCCATATCATTGAGACGTTGTACACGCTCCATCTGCGTCAACCGCATACGTATGAACTCGGCATTCATCACTTCCATATTCGCCAATACCAATAGCTGCTCGACTGTTGCATATTCGCGCATGTTCCCCTCCAATGTGGGGTTTGAATCGCGCCATTGTTTTGCTGTCTGGCCAAACAATGCAACGTTCAGCAAATCGGCCTCAGTGGCATATGTCGCCGATGCCTGCGCTGGGGTGATAACTGTCGGTATCAAATGTGCCTTAATTGCATCTGTGTGAATCCGATAATTGAGCTTTGACAATGTTCGATTGAGGTTCCACGCGAGTGACAGCCTACGGTTTTCATCTTCCTTTAGACGTTTGAATTCTTTAATCAGATACACCTTGAATTCCGGGCTTATCCACATTCCAAATTCGAATGCGATATCCGCGTGCGCGTATGTGCCACCGTACCGTCCCGCCGTCGCCCGCAATCCAATGGCACGGGTTTTTTCCACCCATTCCTTCACGCTAAGCTTGTAGCTGTTAAGACCAGCCTGACTTTTAATTATGGCGAATTCGCCATAATTAAAATCGGGGTTATGGACACGCTCCCATATTCCAAGAAACTCCACCGTGTTCCGATTCCTTAACCAGTCTGATATGAAGAAATCGCCGTCTTTTGCCTTGAGCATATCCGTCAACGAAATGTAATCTCCGTCCAACATGGAAAGAATCGTAATACTCGTTCCCTGTACGTCGATGGTCGCTTTCTTTGTTTTCTTCACGGGCACTTGCTTGCAAATAGCCGGTTCATAACATCTCCACCCTCCCCCTCACCCATTCCACATTCCTCCTCGAATTCTCTACCAGCGGTTGGCAGTGTGTCTCGATTGTGATGTGAGAAACAACTCTATCACGCATAAGCGCTTCCATCTGTCTCTCCCAGTCAATCCGACCTTCTCCAATCGGTACACATGCGACGTGCGAACCTTCGATGGTGTCTTTCGCATGGACGTTCGCGATGAAGGGCTTCACGGCTTCGTAGCCATCGGGGACGGGTTCTTCGCCGCAGCCGAATGCGTTGCACGGGTCCCAGTTGATGCGCAGCACAGGCGAGTTCACCGCACGAACGATCTCCGCTGTGCGGCTTCCGGAGTCGCAGACGTAGCCGTACTCGTTTTCAATCGCAACAACCATTTGCTCAAGCTCCGCCAATTCAGTCACACGCTGCAAGTATTCGATCGCTTGTTGTGTCTGATCCAAGGTGGGACGTGTGTCCCGTTCAAAGCCGAACACGATGACGAGGGAACAGCCTACGTCACGTGCAAAGTCGAAGGAGCGCCGAAGGTCATCGTCAAGGTGCTTGCGGATTGTCGTCGTATCGCGCAGTGATGTCTTGAACAATCCGGGCGAGACTGCCGTGACCCGGATGCCTTCGCCGTCAATGATATGGCAGATTTTTTTCTTCTCCACATCCGGAATTTGCGGAATTCGACCGCCTGCCGTGTTGCGAAGTTCATAAAGCCGGATGCCCCAAGACGTGCCGATGCGTACCGCTTCCCGAAAATCATCCGAGAGTTCATCCGAAACGATACCGAGTTCAAGCGGCATCGCACATCAGACCTTTGCGAGATCATCGAGCCGGATGCCTTTCGGTCGCTGTGATTCGAGAATGGAACGGGGATAGTTGAGCACGCGCGCACGCCGTATCGGGTCGTTCTTCGTCAGCTCTTCGACCCAATGCTTTCCGATCTGTACGTGGGTAACTTCATCCATGAGGATGAACTCGATAACGCGCGCGGATTCTTCGTCGCCGGTTGCGCGCGCCGTTTCAATCCATGAATCGAGATGCTTGCACGCTTCGCGCTCGAATGTCGCGTTGGACAGCGCGAGCCGCTCCAACGGGTCGGGCCTGTTGACGTCCACCTGCCAGCCCCAGTAGTTGACGGGATAGTCGCCCATGCGCCCGCCGAGTTCTTCGAGACGCCGCGTAAGCGCTTCGGCATGGCGCGCTTCATCCCATGATTGCTTCGCGAGTTGCAAACGCATCTGCCACGGCAGCTCAGGAAACTCTGCAAGCAACTGACCCACGCGCTCGACCGTGATGTATTCGCAATCGACGAGGTCATGAAGCAGGCGCTTCTTTCCTTGCTCCGTTTCAAACGAATTCGCCTTGCCGTCATACTCCTCCGCTCTTTCGATGACGGTGTAATACGCCGGGCGGGAGGGCTTCGCACTGTAGCCGAACGCGCGTCGCACGGAATGCGCTTTCACGGGACCTTCCTCGATGAATCCTCCGGTAGTTCTATAGCGCTCGTGCAATTCATCCATTTCTTTCTTCGTGAGCAGGGCTCCGGCGGGATCAAGTCCGGCAATGCGCTCCTTCGTCCATGCGATACACGCTGCATCCTCCTCGATCATGACGCGAAGGATGTTACCCGTTGCTTCATCTTCGGGATCGGAAGTTGCGAGAATATGCCTGCGCATATGGGCGAGTAAGTCTTCACGCAAGAGAACGTCGATCGCAAACAACTTCTCGCAAGTCGAAGAGCAATTGTCCCACAGGAATTGGAGAAACTCGAGGAAGACATTCGTTACGAGTGGACTCTGTCGATCCTCGCTTCGCGCCCCGAGATAGGAAAGCCTCTGCCGCAGAAGTTCAGAATGCTGGGCATCGGTATAGACCTGCCTGCCGAATTGCTCTTTGATGTCAAGCTCAGGAATGGTCTGCACCCATCCGCCTTGAAATTCCATGAATTGATTTTTCAGAAAGCGGTAGTGCTTGAGATAGCGAATGACGCTTTGTTTATCTAAGTATGAAGACGTGCTCATGAGTGTTCATCGAGTAATTTCATTATCGGTAACATATCAAACCGCGGTTTGAGAATCTACTTGTCCATTCTTCTCCTCGTGCGCGTGTTACCGGCTTCATTTTCGTTCAGCAGTAACCACTCGTACACCGGCTGCACGATCACATCGGGAAGCTGCAAGCTGAGCGCCTGTTGACGATCTAAGATGAGCAGACGCTTCACAGCCCGGCGATGCTCTTCCGCAGCATCTCTTAACGCTCGTATTTCACGTTCACGCGTTTCATCGGAAGAAATGTCCGCGCACACCTGGATGAGTTCTTCCGTTCCATCGAAATATCGCGCGTGGAAATCGACCTCATAGCCTGATGCTGTTTTCATATAGCCGATCTCGGCCTTTCTTCTTTCCAGTTCTCCGACGATGACGGTTTCGAGAGAGTGACCCGTGTTCGTGCGTCCATTGATATCGAAAGCGCCGATCAAACCGGGATCGCTGGGGTATATCTTGCGAGGATTGGAATTCCGCTTCCTCTCTGAGGATGTTGACAGTGGTATCGAACTGATAAGGAAGGCATCGATCAGATAACCGAACATGGAATGAAGTGTGTCTTTTGAAATCCCGTGTCCTTGCGATTTGAGGTCTTGATGAAATCGAGGCACGCTGAATAAGGAAGCGGGATTTCGAAGACACTGCCGAACGAGCCATCGCAACGTCGCAACTTGCGTAATACCGTATCGCTCCATGATATCACGAAAGAGAACGGTATCGACATACCCCTGAATGATTTCGACTCTCAGTCCCGTTTGGAGTCCCTGGACTTCCGGAAACCCGCCGACGACAAGGTATTCTCGAAAGCGTTTTTCGAGAAGTATCGGATGCAGTGCCATGCGTGAAACTATCATCAATGTGTCCTTTTACCAAGGACACATTCAGCGATATCCGTACTTATTTCAGGGACAGGTAGATCTCCAAGGTTTGTCACAGAAAGTGTAATGTCCGGATCTTGTAAGGTTCAAGGACTATCTCGCTGGTCTGTTTCTTGGAAAGAACGGCTTCGGAAATCTGCTCATCGAAGGAAGCTGAAGAGACGGCGGCGTCAGATGAGAATCGCATTGAGACCATCTCTTCCAAACCTGTCGGATTGCAGAGTCGTATGATCACGCCGCTTCCATCTTCAGCCTCTTTCAAACACGTGAGTTCAGCACGGGCTGCATCGAGTTGAAAACGTGAGGACTTCATCTCCGTGCGGGCTTTGCGCGCTAGAACCGTAACCGGTGTGTGGTAGCTCCGCGCTTCCTGTAGAACTTCCTCGAATGTTTGTGTTGCAGAATGAAGCAAGAGGCCGTACTCGAACACGTGCTGTCCGATGCACTGCGCTTCGGGTGTGCTGTTCTTCCAACCGGCATCGCCTCCGGGTCGTGTTGCAAGGTTCGAACGCGAAAGCTCACCGACGCAGCGAAGGAGTGTCAGCGCAAGCAGGCCAGAACCGTCCGTTGCAAGCTCATACTCCGGCAACCCACGGGACATCAGCGTGAATGCTTTCTGCTCGTCCTGCACGGTCACGAAACGCTGCATTACTTCAAGGTTCAGCGGCTTCTCGATATCGAACTCATCCCAATCGAACGCGCGATGTTCGCGACGGACGATTGCGAACTGTGCGTCGACGTGTGAGATGTTCGTATGCAATCCGGTTGGAAAAAGCACGCGGAGCCGATGGTCGTGCGTCGTGTTACGCAATTCCGTTCTCACATCCACTCTCGGTGAATGTGCCGTGATGGAAATGGCTGTTTGAATTTCCATCGTGTCCGTCGTATCACTCCGTGACTTCAGATCGTCGCTTGCAGACACCGGAATTTCAATACGAGTTGTCACGAGAAGTTTGGCGCGAAGCGGACCACGCTCAATCAACTTCACGGAAGCCGCATAATCCGATGAACGAATGATCCGGTCATTTTCCGGAAAGCACCACGAATACTCATCACCGACGTCGCCGCCATCTTCAAAGCAGTTCAAACCTGTGAACGCATGTCCGTCACGTTCCATGGATAATGTCCCATCCGGCTCGACGGCGACGCGCAGATTTTCATCACGCAATGAGTTCTCCGAACAGATGATCGGTGACTCGAAGAACTGGAACGAGTCCGCTCTTTCAACGGCAATGGAAGTAAAACCACACGGCCGAAGATGCACACTCACGAGGCAGGTAAATCGCTCGACAAGTAATTGACGTGGATATGCCGTCCGCGAAGGAATCAAGCCGAATGCTTCTTCGCGTTTGAGTATCTGGTACGTCACTTCCTCCCCCTGTTCATCGAGCAAACGAAATCCCTTCACGGCCTCCACTCGCTCGCTTCCTTTTGCATCAGGATTGATTCCAATCACTACGTCCTTGAGATGAAAGTTGATCTCACATTCCACGACCTCCGTTCTCTCATATGGAAGAGGATTGAAGAACACCAATGTCCGGTCATCGTCTTTCTCTCCTTCAACAGTTTCCCCATCCTTTTCAAGAACGTGATTGGACGATGGTACATCATCCGAATCGATCAACTCTTCAAATGCCTGCTTCGCTACCGCTTCTCCTAACTCTTGTACTTTCTTGAATCGCACCATCGCCTCGCGGTACACGCTGTCGATCGACGTTCCGCAGATGACGTCGTGCTCCTGATTCGACAGAAGGAGGTACCACGCATGACGTATCAAGTCCTTCCGACTGTTATTTCCCGCGAGCACGTTCAGCGCGTTGAGCGGCTCGACGACATTCAGCAATAGCGATTGGCAACGATAATTCTCCTGCTTGATGACCATACGACTCGACGCCGTTCCTCCGACGACCGCAAATGCATGACGCAATCCGAAGCGCGTTTCGCCACTGATCTTAGGGAGTTCGATTTCGTGCAGTTCAGCTTGAAGCGAATCGAAATATCTCGGCAGCGTCGAATGCACAACCTGACATCCCGTCCTTTCTGAAAGCATCTTTGCAACGCGCGTTACGGTTCGATCCGGCCAATGCCTGTCGCCGCCGTTGAGTACGAAACGCTGTGATGTTGTCGCTCTTTCGTCGAGTTCCTGCTTCAGTCGCATGAAACGCGCGAGCGCCTCTTCCTCATTGTCGTTTGCGAAGTACCCGAAGCTATAGCCATCGCGAGGAAGATGCACCGTCAACACCGATGAACCATCAGGCGCGCACCATTCCCACTCGGAAGACTCCTGTCCTTTCTCGCCACCGAAGCCTCTGTATATCACGGCGAACGCAATTCCGAAGCCACGAAGTATCTGCGGCATCTGTGCGATGTGTCCGAATTGATCGGGGAGATAACCGACCATCAACGATGAATCGAACGCTCGCGCTGCCTGCATTCCGTACAAGAGATTTCGGACGTGCGATTCACCACTCGGGAGGAATTCATCTGCAAGCACCCACCAGGGTCCGAGGGACAACCTCCCTGATTCGGCGTGTCTTCGGATACGCGCCTTCATATGCGGCATCAGTTCTAAATAATGTTGCAAGACAGCCATCTGTCCATCGAGGATGAATCCGGCGAAGCGTTCATCCGATTCCAAAACATCGAAGAGCGCATCCATGAAGTCGCAAAAAAGCACGCGGCCTTCCTCGAAGGAGGTCACCCATTCGTTGTCCCAATGAACATGTGAGATAAGGTGATAGGTTGGGGAGTCTTTCAATTCCCGTCACTCACACCAACAGCGAACCCTCAAGTCGCAGAAGTTTTTTCTTTCTCTCAATCCCGCCGCCGAAACCAACGAGTTTGCCGTTCTCGCCAATCACTCGATGGCACGGCACGATGATGGGGATAGGATTGCTTCCAACGGCGCCTCCGACTGCCCGCGTCGCTGCCGGATTGCCGATCATCTCCGCAACCGTCTTGTAGGTTGTCGTCCGGCCGAATGGAACTGTTCGAAGCGCGGTAAGGACCTGTAGCTGGAAATCCGTTCCGAAGAGATGCGTCTTTACCGTGAACCGGCGAAGCGTCCCTTCGAAGTAGTGCTCCAATTCATAAAGGATTTTCTTTGCGGCGCTGTTGCCCGCGAGGAGTTCATAGCTTCCGAAGCTTCTCCGGAAGTATGATTCCATCTCGCTTTCATGATTTCTCGTATCGAAGGCAATGTAGTACGCGACATCATCGATGCTTGCGACGTGCAGCGTTCCGACTGGTGATGGTATGTGCGAGAGATGAATGCGAACCGGTGTGGATTTTGTCATGTGCGCTTCCTGAAAATTCTCGTGCGCAATCTACTGGAAAAGTGCAGACGATGTCAACGGAAGCTTCACGCCGCGCGCTTGCTCGCGAATCATCTCTTCAGAATCATTTTGCGGTCGGATGTCACGACCGACGAAAGAGCGGATGAAGCCTGCACGATGTACACACCTGCCGGGAGTGCGTTGCCCTCATCATCCCTGCCGTCCCAAACGATTTCACGATTGCCGGGTCGAGCGGATAGCACTCGCACGGCTCGCCCTAAGATGTTCGTGACAACGACTCGATCAACTCCGTGATTCACTGCGATTTGAATGCGAACGCTTTCAGTGAATGGATTCGGGTATGCCGCCTCGATGCGAAAGATCGTCGGTTCAGGAAGATCTGATACTGAGGTCGGATTCATCAAGGGTTCAAGGATGATGGGTTCGTAACCGAGCGTTACGTTGAGTTGTTCGTTCGGTGCGAAAAGCCACTCCGTTTCCGGCGTGGTTGCATTCCGAGCAGTGACGAGATGCGTCCGCAAGAGTGTATCGCTCTCAACCTGAATCGTAGCGCTCTCGCCCGTTGCAATGCTATAATCGAGATTGATCGGGACGTCGCCTGTTTCGCTCCACATGATGTAGAGCGGACCTCGCGGCCTCTGAAAGCGATACGCACGCGTGCGTGGATTCGCACTGATAGACAGTTCTTCAACCGATGTAAAGTCATAGAGTTTATCGTTCAGCATCTTCAGAGTGTAGTACTGCGGCTTTTCCGCGAAGCCTTCTGCGCTCGTTCCGAGAAGATTGAGCCAGCCGATTTGAATACCGCGAATCAAATCGTTCGTCCCGGAAAAGGAAGCCCGTTCAGCGCCCTCTCCGAAAGCAGACGCTATGCTCTTCACGAGTTGCCGGGCACCGTTCGCGTAATACCAATCCAACGCCGCACTATCGCCGCTGTTGAGCTTTTGAAAGAGCTGTGCGTGCGGATCCAACCCGGGAAAAAGCGGATTGGGGAAATCGCCATAGACACGTGTGACCCAATTCGTATTCGGCGGAAAGAACTTCGGCGCATTGAAAACACAGATACCCGGAATGTTAATCCCAAGCGCATAACCGACCGCGAAGATGTTGCACCACATATCATCGACGTAGATCGGCTTTCCGTTGGCGAGTGCGCGGATCAACGCGAACTCCTGATCGATCACGCGCCAACTGAAGTGCGGATGCCAGCCAATGTAATCACACTCTACACCGTCAGCGTCATTGCCGAAACTCGACAACATCTTCGTGAGGCTATCGAATCCGGCGTTGAACGTTTTGCTGCGATTGTTCGATCCGTGCAGTCGTCTGTATATGACACTGTTCGTATCTCCAGGCATGAACGATGGGTAGTCCGGAAAGTCCGCGTAGAGGTCCAGCATCAACGCACCGCTCGATACGACTTTCGTTTGACCGGATGGGTCAGCTTCGTGAATCGCTTCATACGTGATGCGATGGAGACGTAAAAGATTTTCGATGGTATCGGCCCAGAACGGACCGACTTCCTCATCACCATCTCCACTGATACCGAACTTCACTTCACCGATCTGAATGTAGAAACGAATCGGCTTGACAAGACCGGGCATGTCATTCTTGCCGTCCCCGTCATACCGCTCGACGATGGCACGGACGTAATTCTTCCAGTGATCTTCGAACTGTGGATCCGGTGCGGCGGTTTGAAAGAGTGGGATCGTCTTCGAAGGAAATGCCCACGTTGCATCGCAGCGCAGATACCAAGTGAGCTCGAACCCATGGCGCTGCAATGTTTCAACCGCTGAGTCATACTGCGTGAATTCGATCTGTGACGTCGCTGTCTGCTGCATGACCGCCCAGCTTCCAAGACCGTTGACGTTGATTGCACTGCCACCAGTCACGTTCCTGAGCTTGCTCAGAAGGGCGCCATGTTTCGGAAGATGCCAGGCACCGATCTCGTTATACTCGAACCCGATGCGCCAGTCAGTTTGAGCGAAAGCGATGGTTGTTGAAAAAAGAAGGAAAAGCGAAGAGAGTTTCACGGATTATCTCCTCATGTTGATAGCACCACTGAAACTTGCATCAAGCCGTGATGGCAAGCAATAACGGAGTGTGGGAGTTTTGGATTTTCGTTGCAGTTTCTCTTTTCACTTGAACGAAAAAGAAAATTCTCGAGCAAGGAAAAAATTCCTTCCGATCTCTTGCAATCCTTCGATGGAACAGTTACATTTACTAAAGAATTAGTAGGAGAGCCACTGATGTCCAAACTCAAACTCGATCTCTCACCCGCAGAATGGGAAATCATGGAGGTGATCTGGGCGGCCAACGAACCCCTGACGATCCGTGAAGTCGTGGACACTGCATACCCGTCCGGTGAGAAAGCGTACACGACCGTCCAGACGCTGATGAACATACTCGTGGAGAAAAAGATTCTCCGGCGTCGCAAAGACAGTGGAATGAACAGGTATGCCTCTGTAGTCTCGCGGGAAGCCATCGTGAAACGCTCGCTCCACCGCATGGTTCAGCACATGTTCGCAGGCTCCACATCTGCAATGGCAGCGTTTCTCGTCAATGCTTCTTCGATGAGTCAGAAGGAGATCGCGGAATTGAAAGAGCTTTTGGAAAAGAAAGGAGGTACCGGCTGATGGATACAATCATTCAAACGATCAACACCCTCGCGGATGCAGTCCTCCCATGGCTGGTCATCTTCGAAATTCAGATAGTTGTTCTCGGTCTTTTCATACTCGCGGTTGATGTCCTTTTCAAGAACATGCCGATGTGGGTGCGCTACTCACTCTGGATGCTCGTCTTACTTAAGGCATTCGTGCCGCCTTTCATTCCGGCACCGGAGCCTTTCGCGGTCGAAGTCGTTTTCACTGTCACTCTTCCGTCCTTGCAATCCGTTTCTTCTGCGCCTTCCGTCGTGGCAACTGCGGCGATAGAAGAACCAGTATCTCTTTCCCTTAATGCAGTGCTTGTTTTGCTGATTGTCGCTTTGTCCGGCGGACGGATCGTTCGCATCGTTCTCTCTACAGTCCAATGGCGTCGGTTGATCGCGTCGAGTTTTCCGCTTCCGGAGGGGTATGGACCCGATCTTATCACAGAGGAGCGTCGTCCGGCACTTCTACTGAATGAACGTATCGCATCGCCGGTAACACTTGGATTCCTCAAACCGGTCATACTCTTCCATCCGTATCATCTCCGGGATAGGGATGCGTTCAACGCAATCCTCGCTCACGAAATGGCGCACGTCCGGAGGCGGGACGTACTCTTCCTGTGGCTGCAGGAACTCGCCCTCATCCTGCATCCTTCGAATCCCATGCTCTGGTTAGCGAACGTCCGGTTGCACCGATACCGCGAACGCCTCTGCGACGCCCATGCGATTCAAGCAGCGGACATCGACCCGCGCGCATACGGTCGCGTGCTCATCCAGCAATTGGAACGATCCTCCATCCGCGCAGAGATCAATCGTTCGGGGACGTTTTTTTTCGAATCGAAGCGCAGCCTGAAGCAACGCATTCAATCACTGTTCAACCAAAAGGAAATAGACATGGTACCACTGAAAACAACACGTGCGGCGCTTCTCGTTATCTGTGCCGCTCTTCTCTTGCCGCTTTCCTGGAACTGCTCGGAGGATGACACGAACAGACCGAAAAAAAGAATCTACTGGGACATTGGAAATCCTATATCGGATGCGGCTCTCGACAGACCACCTGTGATGGTGGTAACCGACACGCCAGGCCACTGGAGAAACCTGTACCACAGTTTCGATCAAGTATGGACGGTGCTCGATGAGTCGATTCTCCTGAGCATTGCGATCGATGCACAGGGGAGTACTGGAAAAATCGACGTTGTACAAGGTGCCAGAAACGCTCACCTTGAAGCAGTGATTCGGGACTTACGAGAAACGAAATGGACTCCCGCCTTCATGAATGGTGTTCCCGTCGCGTGTGAGATCCGCCTGCCTTTCCGGTATTCCATAATGACACAACCGGGCATCGAGCACCACGTGGCGAAGAAATCACCGACGGGTCTGTACGACGAGCCACCGCGCTTAGTCGATCCGGATAAGTTCTATCGTGAACTGGTCTATCCAGAAATCTTGTTGAGAGCGGGCATCGAAGGAACAGTGCAACTTCAAGTGACGATCCTAGCCAATGGATGGGTTGAGAAAGTCCATGTCCTGAAATCACCGCATCCCGCTCTATCTGAAGCAGCGAAGACTGCGGTTGAAAAAGCTCTTTGGAAACCGGCATACAAGGAAGGGAAAGCCGTCTCCTGGGTGGACGTGATTCTTCCTGTCAACTTCAAACTCCCTGGGAAAGCGAAATGACTATTGGGTTAACATTCGGCCTAACTCATCTTCGTTTCGACCAACTATGAGTTGTTTCTCGGTTTCATGAATGGAGAATTGATGAGGGGACCAGGTACCTCTATACCACTCCTAACTTATCGCAGAAATAGAAGCGAGGAGAGCGGAAGAGATACGATTCGAGGATCATCTGTGGCTGCCTCGTCCAATAAGGTTACCAGGATGCCGAATGGTGCATTGTAGTGTGCTTTCTCAATAAATGATCTCAGGCCAAGAGTATCTTTGAAGCCAATCCGTTTCCGGTACTTTATTTCTACCGGAATTCTTTGCTCCCCGATTGTGAGAATGAAATCGACTTCGGGTTCGACGGCTCGTTCCGGGAAATGAGCAACGTCGAGATTGATGATCGATTTGAAAAAATATCCTGCAATGCTCTCAGCAATATGACCTGCTAAGTCAGATAGATGTGGTGATTTCTCCAAGCCTTCTATCGTCAATGGAATGAATTCCTGTAACCACGCAGCCCGTAATGCATGGTCGCACAAACAGAGTTTCGCAGCACCTCTTTTCTTTTTCATTCGCAACTCGAGTGGTTCAATCAACCGCAGAAGGAGCGTTCCATCGAGGAATTTGAAATAGGCAAGAGCCCGCTGCCATCCGATATTCCCGTGCATAGTGTGTTGGAGTTCGGCAAGTAGCGTCGCTTGAGAGGGAGATTGACCGATATACCGGCATGCAAGTCGAAATACCTCTTCTAAAAGATGTTCATCCCTCTTCTGTCCTCGTGGACCTGTACGCAGATCATGTTGGATTGCGCGATGAATCACAGTCTCATTGAGTTGATCCGCGATGGTTTCCCAGGGTAGATCCTGGCGATTCTGTGCGAAAGGATATCCACCACGCTCCGAAAACATTTCGAAAGCTCGTCTGCGCACATCGCCATTCACTTCACCATACGACCGTAGTTCCCGCCAGAAGCTTTTTTCCTTCAAAGGAGCTAATCCATTCGATGGAAGGAGCCCTGTCAATGAACCAGTACCGGTAAATTCTGCTACCTCACGAAGTAGCAATGGCCCCATCTCAAGAGTGAACATGCGTCCTGCTAGGCTGTCCCGTCCCGCTTCGATTCGGAGTGCAGAACTCCCGGTAACGATAATTCGTACAGGCTGCATATCAACGAGATGCTTCAACTGCGGAGACCAATCCGCAAGGTTCTGAACTTCATCGAGAAAGAGATAGACCGTGTGTCCTTCCCATGCGGCTTGATTCAATGATCTCTTGAGAATGTTTTCCGAGTACCACCGAACAATATCCAGTATCGGCATCGATAGTTTTTTCAGATCAGGCAGAAGGTCGAACTGAAGCCTGAAGATGTCCTTCGGTGGCACTCCCGAAACTAACAGTGAATCGATCACCTGATTGAGAAGTGTGGTCTTCCCAATCTGACGTGGTCCCCTGAGAACTGTAATGGGAGCCGGTCCTCTTTCAATTCCGAACTTAACCTGTTCGAATGCCCATCGGTGAATCGTCGGGATTCCAAATATTCGTTCCCCTCTCCACCACGGATTGTCATCTCGAAGCTGTTGCTCGAGACCTCTTTCAAGCGCGCTGACAAATGAATCCTGCTTCAACTTCTTACACCTCCACCTTCTTCATCACCACACTGAGCCTGCTTGCAGAAGCCTTGATATGGAAAGCGAGAGTTGAGCATGACAAGCGAGCCGCCAAACGGCATATAGTTGGTCCGCATGTTCATGCATTCACAGGTTTGGAGAACATCATCGGCGATCGAGTCTGGCATTCGGATGCTGGTAAGACTGCACTGAGACTTCCTTTTTCTTTTTCGTTGAAGGTTGTTTTCCTTTCGCCATCCTCTTGCTACTCAAACTTGTGATACAAACAGACCCAGCGTGCGCAAGGCGTGATGGAAGAACTTACGGAGAGGATGGGTATGAGGCAAAGGACGAAAAAAATGCCGCAGGATCGCTGCGGCATTGATGAAAGATCGCCATTCGACGACATCTACCACGTGGCTGATAACTTGCCAGTCTCCTCTTGATGCTTCTTAATGAGTTCTGCAGACTTCTCCGGATGCATCTTCAATTCTGCCTGAAGCCATTGATCCCAGTATGCTTTCGACAACTGGGTTCCTTTGTTCTTCTCAAGGATTACCGTCTGCTCCAATGATGTTTTTGTGGTCTGTGAGGTTTGTGATCTCGCATACTGTGTCAGGATATTTCCACCGCCCATGCCCACAAGGAATGAACTAGCGAGTTGTCGGATGACAGCTTCAACGTTCGGGCCATTTGCTTGATCGACAAAGTTCATTGCCCACACTGCTAGCGCTGCAAATCCACCAGCGACGAGGTTCCCAATCCATCCCGGTCTCCAATTTCGTGTTGAGGGATCTCGGCTCGGGAAAACGAACTCACCGGTCACAAAGCAATTGATTAGCCCACCAAGCAAACCAACTCCAGCAATGAGAATGACTAATATTTCAGGTTTCATGACTACTCCTGTTACTCGGTTTTTGTTGGAAGTTGAAATCGCTTTCCGGAGAAGTTGAAGCTCAGTCCCAATTGAGCTAACAGGCTTCCCTCTGCAGACGGTTGGTAGTCCTTCCCAAACGTTCCTTGCAACCAGATATCCGGCATGACCTGATACTCAAGCACACCAGCGACCCGTGTTTGACTTTCGGTCTGCTCTCCGATCTTCTGTGAACGAAACACTGCTTCGGCGGAGAGCGCGAACCTATCGATCGTGTAAATGATGCGAGCGCCGAAATCGATGTTTCGATTTCCGGAATCCTCGCCATCCTGTAGAAGTCGTGCAACACCGACAAAGCTGAGATCATTTATCATGTAGCTCGGAGTCAGCCAAATCCCCCACGTGTTCAATGACATACTGTCGATGATTTTTCCAGGGACTCGCCAAGCCGCCGCACCGGCAAGTTCGAGGAAGAATCCTTCACGTTCTTGTATTTGTGGGATCAAACCAGATAACTCTTCCTCGGCTAACATCACAGCTTCCTGATAAGCATCGGAAGCTTGTATCGAACGAACGAGAGTCGCTTTTTTCGCATTGAACTCTGTTGCCAGTTCGTGAGCTTTCAATGAATCTCTTTTTACAGCCGCGGTCAGTTGTTCATCCAATGACTGTGTTGCAATGTTGATCAACGAACTTGGTCCCGAGCCAAGAACATTGGTGGCCGTCTCGAATGCTGCAATTGAGCGACGCGTTGCATTTCCTGACCAAAGTGATGTTCTGAAACCAACCGAAAATCCTGTAACGGGAAATGCATCGGTTCCTATCTCAGCAGATGCAATCGATACTGTTGACGTGCGAGTAATCGACTCGAGAACATCTCTCTTTGCATCTTCCATCCACGTTAAAGTTGGATGTGAGAATAGCCAGAACGGTGCGAACTCAAGCGCGTAGTCGCTTGGGAGTGTGCTGAAGTTTTCTGTCTTGTTGAGAAGTGATACGGCAAGGTCCTGCGGTGTGTTCGGTCGCTCGACGGATGCCGGTGCAACGCCGAGAATTGTAAATGCGGGTGATGTCGGTGTTCGAAGCGTATTGAACTTGGCGATATCATCGTCTTGTGAAAGTGCTATTTCGTTCAACGTTAGGAGAACGAATAGTGCGGAGAGTGTGTAACGAAGTGTAGTCATTGCCACATCATCCTCTCAGAAGCACGAATGTTATGACATACAGTGCATAGCCACCTTCCTCACTGACTGTGATTTCGTAAGGGAAGGTCTGCTCATCGGCATCTTCTCGAAAGATATGCATGACGGACGTATGGTTCGACTTGGGGTTTATATCTTTTACGCGTGTCACGCAACTGAGTACTGAAACGCTTTCGTCAGTGGCGACTTCCAGGTTTTCGATCGCACCTTCTTTGATGATGACACCATCTTTGCTGACACTGGTGCCGCCTACCTGAGCGTCACCGATGACGACACTCAATGTGATTGATCCTGAGCCGTGTCTGTTGACGACTTTGGTATCAACGAGACTTTTTTCTGAAACCATTCCGTTTCTCCTTTTTATTTGTGATTGATTCGCCGGTGATACCGGCAGTTGAAATTCTCTTCGTCTTTTAAGCACACTCGTGATGTGTGCGTGCTTGTCTTAAAAACTTGCGACGAAGATAGGTCGGTCAACTCGGATATGCAAGTCTTCTAACAAAAAGTCGTGAACCGAAATTCTTGTTGAGTGAAATTGACAAACACCGGCAAGAACTTACTTCACCACGCAGCCTGCGCGTGTCGGATGGTCCTGCACGAGTTGTGTCGATTCGACGTTTCGTATCGTCCAAAGGATGGTGATATCTCCGCCGGCGGCGGCTGTCATGACGAAACCCCAGACGGTGAGCCAACCGATTCCGGAAGCGATTCCGGCGAGGACGGGAACAACGCCGATAAAAAGTCCCGGCAACACGACGGATATCCGGTACGCCTTCGCGGTCATCGCGGCTTTGCAATGCGCGTATGGGGAAAGCGCTTTCCAGTTGATGCCGAATTTCACATCGCGCTTTGAGACCTTCCCGAAATAGCGATATCCGAATCCATGAAGCCCTTCGTGAACGATGATACTCAAGATGAACACCGGTAGCCCGACAAGCGGTGATGCTGCGGCGCGAAAGCCCTCTCCGAGCGATGCAGCGCCATGCAATAACCAGTGCGGCACGATGGTCAACGCACTAACGGGAATCAACAGACCGATCGCGATGAGGTTCGCTTTCCCCATCGAGATCGAAACATCGGTTCCAGCATCTTCTTTCCCGATGTCGTTCGCCGGCGCTTCGTCGATCATGCGCGGAAAGTCTTCCTTCTGTTCCTGATGTAATCGACGAGGACGAACTCGCCTAACTTCCCGAGGCCGGTGTAATACGCTCGCCCGTTGTTCGCCTTCGTCAAGTCTTCGACAAAGTTCACGAGATATGGGTCGGTCGCAACCATGAACGTCGTGATGACGATCTTCTCTCTCCTGCACGCGACTGCTTCATCCAGCGTCTTGTTGACGATGCGCGGATCGAGACCGAATGAGTTTTTATACAGTCGTCCGCTCTCCTCGAAAATCGCCGAAGGTTTTCCGTCCGTGACCATGAAGATTTGCTTATTCACGTTACCCGCTCTTCTCAGAATGCTGCGCGCAAGTCGCAAGCCCTCGCGCGTGTTCGTATGGAAAGGACCGACCTTCACGAACGGAATTTCTTTCACGCTCACCTCCAGCGCGTCATCGCCGAATAGGATCACGTGCAAACGGTCCTTCGGATAACGCGTAAGGACGAGTTCGGTAAGCGCAAGTGCAACGTGCTTTGCGGGTGTGATGCGGTCTTCACCATAAAGGATCATCGAATGGGAAACGTCGAGCATAAGGACCGTTGCAACGGAACTTTGGTGCTCGGTTTCATAGACTTCAACGTCGTCTTCCTGTAATGAGAAATCATCGATGCCGTTGCGGATAAAGCTGTTCTTTAGCGTTGAAGTCATATCGATATTCGAAGGGGCGTCACCGAAAGAGTACTTCTTCGTTTCGCCTGCACGCTCGACGCCGCTCCCCGAGTGCGGTGTATCGTGCAGCCCGGCAGGGCTTTTTTTCAACGAAGTGAAGATCTCATTCAACGCATCCTGCCTGATGCGCTGCTGTCCTTTCGATGTAACTTCGAACCCGCCTTCTCCATCATCTCGAATGTATCCTCGGCGCTTCAGTTCCTCGACAAAATCATCGAAGGTCACTTCTTCATTGAAAATTCCATGGCGTTCATCGACGTGTTTCATCCAATCGAGAGCCTCCTCTACGTCTCCGCCTGTCTGCATGAGAAGGTAGTTGAAGAATCGAATCAACTGCTCCATTCTTTCCTGAAGCGATTGCTCTTTCGGGATGTATTTCGAATACTCGATCAGCATGCGTGTCTTCCTTCAGTGCAGAAGGCGAAGAATGTCAATCCTCCTCTTCGTAATCCGGCTTCATCGTGAAGAGCGTTCCAAGCATATCACTGTACGAAATCACGCCTTCAATCTCTGCCTTTGCAATCTTCGAGTGCTGATGCAAACCTTCCAGAACGAACTCCATCGCAGTCGTCAACTGATACTCATCCGAAGTATCGGTTTCCAGATACCGCTGAACCACGGCACGGAGGCCTTTGACGCATTCCAGTTCTTTGAGGTACGTCTTCAACGGAATGTCATCCGAGAGCTGGAGCTTGTGCCCTGATTCAAACCATGAAACGATCTCACCATACACGGGATCAGCATGAGCGCGCGACTCCACGCGTTCTTCCGAATGCTCCCACCGCTTCGCAGTTTTCTTTTGCAAAGGATCGGGAAAATACCGCGCGAAAACTTCACGCACCGCCTTGCCGATGAGCATTTTCGAAACGTTCACCATGCCCTCCTGTTCGCCTTCGTACACAAGCTCCACCTTTCCCGTCAACGCAGGAAGGATGCGCGGCAAATCCGAAAGCCGCGGCATAATGACCGCTTCATCGTTGAGTATCGCGCGTCGCTCAGCGTTCGAGACGAGCTGTTCCATGGCCGAGATCGTCATGCGTGCACTGACGCCGGAGCGTTGATCGACGAACTCGCTTTCCCGCGCTGTGAACGCAATCTCTTCGATGATCTCACGGAAGTACTGCGGAATGACGACACTCTTTCCCGGATTACGCTGCACCCATGCTTCCCGGTGCGTGATGTCCATTGCGTGTTCGAGGGTTCGCGGATAGTGCGTGAGGATTTGAGAATCGATACGGTCTTTCAGCGGTGTAATGATGCTTCCACGGTTCGTATAGTCTTCCGGATTCGCCGTGAACACCATCATCACGTCGAGCGGAATGCGCACGAGAAAACCTCTGATCTGAATATCCTTTTCCTGCATGATGTTGAAAAGGCCAACCTGAATGCGCGGTTGAAGATCCGGCAGTTCGTTGATGGCGAAGATGCCACGATTCGTTCTTGGAATGAGGCCGAAGTGAATCGTGCCTTCGTGAGAGTAGTGAAGGCGTTGTGTTGCCGCTTTGATCGGGTCGATATCACCGATGAGGTCGGCGATGGTGACGTCGGGCGTCGCGAGCTTCTCACCATAGCGTTGCTCTCGCGGAATCCATTCTATCTCGGTATCGTCGCCGTATTCCGCGCAAAGGTCAACGGCATATTTCGAGATGGGATGGAACGGATTGTCGTTCATCTCCGACCCTTTGACGATGGGAGTGAATTCGTCGAGCAACTCCGGAAGCTTTCGAACGATCTTCGTCTTTGCCTGCCCTCTCAACCCTAAGAGGATGATGTCGTGCCGTGCGAGAATGGCGTTGATCAACGCGGGAATCACCGTGTCGTCATATCCGATGATGCCGTCGAAGAGTCTCTCCTTCGCCTGGAGTTTTCGGATCAGATTCTTTCGCAGTTCGTCCTTGACCGGGAGAATCTCGTATTTCGCTTTTCGCAAATCACCGATTGTCTTGAACTGTTGGAGGTTCTTTTGGGGCATGGAGGGTGAGCTTTCTTTGCTTTAGTTGGCGTTCATGAACTTCAAAGCGAAATTGTCACCGCAGCACACATGCTGCAAATCACTTCACGTCGCTTCAAGAGCATTGACCAAAACATTATTTCTTCGATTGAGTTCCATTGGGGACATCATCCTTACGACTCCTTTCATCCGCGCGTGGAAGCGTGCGCATCCGATGTCGGAAATCCATTTTGCTACGCGAAAGGAGTTCGCCGATCTCGTGATCCATCACCCGTCCGTCGATTTCGTTCACACGCTCGATACGGCTAAAGGCATTGCAGGTCTCCTCGCCTTGCGGCGCAAGCTGTTTCGTGAACGATTCTCATTCGTATTTGACCTGCACAGAAATGTAAAGACGCGAATGCTTACCGTTGGCTATCCCGCTGAACGGCGGTCTGTCAGAAAATGGCGGTTGGAGAAACTGCTGCTTGTCCGGTTGAAGATCAATCGAATGCAAAACGCGCCGCCGGTCCCGGAGCGCTATATGGAGATAGCGAGGGATTTCGGTATCACTCCTGACAGCGAGGGACCGGAGATTTTTCTCTCTGACTCGGTTCAGACTTCATCGCTGAAAAGAATGCGTGATCTCGGCTGGCATGGCAAAGCTGCGGTCGCGCTTTGTCCCGGCGCGAAGCATTTTACAAAACGCTGGCCGCTCGAGAAGTACCATGTTCTTTGTCGTCAACTCGCTCGTGAACATGCGGTGCAAATTCTTGTCTTCGGTGGAAAGGAAGATCGTGAGCTTGGGTCAGGTCTTGCGAGCGCCAACGAACACGTCGTGAGTCTTTGCGGAGAGTTGAACTTGCTCGAAACCGCAGCAGCAATGGACGCATGCAGCATCGCAATCACGAACGACAGCGGTCTCATGCATCTTGCGACAGCGCGACGAGTTCCGGTCGTCGCGCTCTTCGGCTCGACGGTGCGTGAATTCGGTTTCTTCCCGTACAATGCGAAGTCTGTCGTGCTGGAGACGAACGACCTTCCATGCAGGCCATGCACGCATATCGGGCGCGCTTCCTGCCCGAGAAAGCATTTCCGATGCATGACCGATATTACACCACAACACGTCCTCGATGCTGTACGAACTTTCCTCCATTGACTCACGCGATTCACGATCGCAGAGATCGTTTTTCATGAGGAAGCGCTTTGCGTTAACTTCTTTCACGAAATGACCAGCGCGACCGCACAGTGACACTTCCAAATCATCTGACACTCCTGCGTATTCTTCTCTCGCCGGTTTTCTTTTTTCTCTTTACCTCGGAGGATAACTCCTGGAAGATTCTTTCTCTCGCAGTGTTCATCGTCGCTGCGCTGACGGATTGGTACGACGGCTCGCTTGCGCGGCGGCGAAACGAAATCACGCGCCTTGGGAAATTTCTCGATCCGCTTGCAGATAAATTCCTCACGTCGGCGGGCTTCCTCGCGTTAGCGCAGATTCATCTCGTGGAATGGTGGATGGTGTGGGTGATCGTGATTCGTGATTTCGTCGTAACGCTCCTTCGCACAACGGCCGAAGCGATGGGGTATTCGATCAAGACCGTGCGTTCAGCCCAAGTGAAGACATTTATCCAGATGACAGTCCTGTATTACCTCCTGCTCCTTTCGGTCGGCAAGTCCGCGCTGCAGCATCGAATGGAGCCACTTTTGAACACGTTGCTCGATCCGTTCATGGTCTATTACATCATGCTCGCGGTCACCGTTATCACGGCGCTTTCAGGTGTGCAGTATCTTTTCGACAATCGAAGCATCCTCGGACGCATGATCGGGATTCCAAAACGTGTCGCGGAATAACACCCCGTCAATCATCGTCCGCATTATCGGCAGCGGCTTTTTCAGCGGCTATGCGCCTATCGCTCCGGGCACTGCGGGTTCCTTGCTCGCGCTTCTGCTTTATTGGTTCATTCCGGAAATACAACTGTGGACGACCCTGCTGCCTGTCGTTATCGCAGGTTTTCTTCTCGGCATTCCCATCGGCTCGGCAATGGAACGATGGAAAGGAAACGATCCTTCGCTCATGGTTTGGGATGAAGTGGTTGGAATGTGGGTAGCGGTGCTGTTTCTCCCGCACACGATCTGGCTCGCGGGAGCTGCGTTCGTCCTCTTTCGCCTTTTCGATATCATCAAACCGCAACCCGCGAAATACTTCGATGGGATGAAAGGCGGCATCGGAATCATGATGGACGATGTTGTCGCCGGTCTCTATACGAATCTTCTCCTGCAACTCATCCTCCTTTTTCTGAACAACGGACGACTCTGATGAAACATGCAATTCCAATCATCACCCTTCTCCTTCTGCTCACGAGCTGTTCGAGCCTTCGTGCTCAGGGTGAAGGAGAGCAGCCTGTGCGAAAAAGAAAAACCAGCGGCGGAATCGTCGGAATCGGGGGAGGCGTCACTCCCTCCTGGTATTTCCTCAACACGAAGGAACTGAACGCCGAACTCGCGCTACGAGCCTTTCCTGCACTATCCGAAGATGGCCTCTTCTTTATGGGAGGACATGGGCATGCCTATATCATCTTCATCCCGAATGTCCGCATCGGTGGAATGGGCGCTGGCGGCACACTCGAAACGACTTCCACGTCGAATGGCGTCTTTCGTTCGACGAAGCTTTCCACGTCGTTCGGAGGTGTGACTCTCGATTACGTGATTCCGTTCGGCCGCTTTCACATCGTTCTTGGCGGCCTCGTCGGGATGGGTAGAAATACGTTAGCGCTTACGATGGCATCTGACGGTGCGAAGGACTGGGCTGAAATTTTTCTCCCTCCTGCGCCAAACGATGCAGCAGGCTATCGCCATGAAATGACGCAGTCGTTTTTCACTTATCAGCCTGCGCTCACTATCGAGTACGATATCAGTCCGTTCATCGTCCTCGGACTGAGCGGAGGTTACTTCGGCGTGAGTGGAGAATCCTGGGAATTGAATGAAGCCTTCCCTTTGCGAAATGTCCCGGACTTCAAGTTCTCTTCTCCTTTCGTCCGCGCAGTGTTGACCGTCGGGTTGTTCATCGGCGAGTGATCATTTGAAGTCCCGCCGCCGCTCGATGATGTGATAGGCTTCGTTGATCGCCTTCGCTTTTTCCGCGGCTTGCTTCTGTAATTCCGTGGAGAGTGTTGCAACACGGTCCGGATGATACTGCGACATGAGTTTGCGATAGGCTCTCTTGATCTCATCGATGGAAGCCGAAGGTGTCAATCCAAGAATCGCGTAGTAATACGCATCGTCGCGCTCGCCGGGCTTGCGCATCCCCTCTCGGTGTGGTTCCGATTGCGATGATCTTGATGAAGAAGCTTCACCTTGAGAAGTTCGTTCGCCTTCATCGTTCAATTGTGCATCGAAATCGTGAAGCTCTTGTTCTTCACGCGAGAACGAATCCATGACATCATGGACTGCGGTTTTCAATAACCGGTTGATGCGGCGAAAGATCTGGTTGTAGGACATGGGTCAATCCAAAAGGTGTGTCAATGCAACGATGGCTGCTGTCTCACTGCGTAATCTTCTTTCACCGAGTGAGACAATCTCCGCACCGTTACGTGTGAATGTCGTTATCTCATCCTGTGTGAAGCCGCCTTCCGGTCCAATCCCGATTGCAATCTGCGATCCTTCAACAGCGAAGGAATGCGACAACCTGTTCGTCCCGTCTCCTTCGTGACAGACGAAAAGAGTGTGACCGCTTACACGCGGGATTGCCTGTTCGAGTGGTTGCACGTCATCGATCGAGGGGATACGACTCCGCAGTGATTGCTTCGCTGCAGTTCTCGCGATGGAGAGCCAGCGCTCTTTCTTTCCCGACTTCGCAATCGTTCTTTCGGTGACGACGGGAATGATTCTCGCAACGCCAAGTTCAGTCGCTTTCTCGATGAGCCAATCCATACGCCCGGGTTGCTTGAGCACGGCTTGCAGTAAACACACTTTTCTCCGCGGTTCATGATATTCCGATTGGCGTTTCACGATCGAGCAAAGTGCATGATCTCCCTGCACGCTCTTCAACACGGTATCGAACATCGTCCCTTCTCCATCGGTGAGAAGCACGACGTCTCCGGGATGTTTTCTCATCACGTGAATCATGTGGTGAAATTCATCTCCATGAACGACGATGCTGTCATGTTTCACGTCTCCCGGTGTGATGAGGAATGCTTCCATCAGAACGACGCTCCCACGTCGAAGATCCATTCGCCCATGCCCGTTTCATTCCACGCACGGTCAACACGGAAAACGAAACTGTATGGGAGAAGTAAATGCAACCCCAATCCGAAACCGCGCGGAAGATTCGTCAGCGATGGTCGCTCGCGTCGATCCCACGTTGTGCCTGCATCGGCAAATGCCGCTACGTAAAGACCCATGCGCCACGTCGAAAACTGCTCGACCGGAATTTCCGGCATACGGATGTAGAATTCGCGGATCAACGGCACACGGAATTCCATCGACGTTCCGAGGATGCTTTCACCCTCCATCTCTTCATCGAAGTGCCCGCGAATGCGCTCGGAAAATCCAAAGTATTGGTGCTCATAATTTGGAACCGCTGGGCCGCTCGCTATTCGAGTAAACATACGCATCGCGAACGAAGGGCCGTTGAAGAGTTTCTTGTACAGTCGCAGGTCGAAGGCCGTGAGCACGTAATCGACTTTCCCGAGGAATATCCCACGCTTGCTGACGGACGCCGTTCCATACACTCCCTCCGTCGGATACTCCCGAAGGTCACGTGTATCATGCTTCGCTCCGATGCCCACGGAAAAGAAACGGTCAATCCCGGACTCGTCGATCGTGCGTCCGACTTTCATTTCCGTTACTTCGAGATACGTGTAACTGCCGGAGAGAGTAACGCTGCGATACTGATCGACTCGCTTGCCGATCGAGCTTCCGATTTCATAATGGATCTCATGGAAATTCGGAC
>CAYUWG010000043.1:0-33120 GCA_964448285.1 uncultured Chromatiales bacterium | reverse complement strand
AGTTTTGAATTTGGCCTTTGAATTTGTGATTTGATATTTGTTTGGAATTTGTGTTATGAGTTTTGTGATTTTGAAAGCACCCTCACCCCCAACCCCTCTCCCGGTTCGGGAGGGAGGAGTTTTGAATATGGCCATTGAAAGATCTTTGGCAGTTGGCGTTTGAAAATTGGCATTTGATAGTTCCACACCGATCTCACCCCCGGCCCCTTTCCTTGGAGGAGAGGGATGCATTCTTGCCGGAGGACAAAGCCGCCGCATGGGAACGAACAAAGCGCTGCTTCGTCTCGACGGCATTCCGATGATTGAACGAATTGTGAACGTCGTGCGAAGTGTTTTCGCCGAAGTGTGTATCAGCGCGAACGACACGGAAGTATATCGCTTTCTTGACATGCCCGTGGTGAAAGACGTCTTTCCGCGCTTGGGACCGCTCGCCGGAGTTCACGCGGCACTCCAAAGAGCGACAGCCTCGCGTGTCTTCATCGTCTCGTGCGATACACCGCTGATCACCGCGGATGTGATACGGCACATTCTCTCAACGGAATCCCATGCGCCGGTCCTCATCGCGTCGGAAGGCGAACGAACGATGCCGCTGTGCGGCGTGTATCATACTTCGATAACAGCTTCGTTGGAAGAATACCTCAGAAGCGGCGGGAGAAAGGTGCATGAATTTCTTGCGTCACACGAAACCGCGACGGTCCGCTTCGATGAACGCATATCGTGGTACAGGCCGGGTATGTTATCGAACGTCAACGATATAGAAGATTACGAGAGGATAACTCACTCGCTGATGTGAAGCTAATGCTTCCGTTTATTACTGTTGATCGTTAATAAAAATCTGTTGAGATTGCTTACAACGCCGGGAGTGTCTTTACAAACGAATTCACATCGCCGAGGCAACATTCACCTTTGGGATTTTTGATATCGCAAGTACAGTTTCCGGCTTTGATTTCCCTTGCAATTTGAAGAGACGCGGTTGACTTTCCAGTACTCGCGATTTCTTCCTTTATGCGATCCCTCGTCCAATCGAAGCAGTAACAAACATTCACATCGTCCCCGGGATCCTTTACCATAACCTTTACAGAGACATCGTCTATTGTAAAGTATGGCATACTCTCATGTGAGAAATATACGATCCTGCAATCCCGATCAGCACAGAAGTAGTATTGTACATTTTCAATTTCGCGAATCTTCTCAGGCCTCAAGAGATGTTCGAGAGTGCGTCGCTGGATTTTTCGAGACATTGTGCTCGACACCGGACATGCAGCGCGATTCGGGGAAGGCGTTTTTTCTGTAATCAAACAACACTCACCATCGGGTTTATGCGCATCTGCCGCAATGACCTCAATGGGATTAACACAACAGGGATTCATATCACCTCCGCTTCTCAATTGTCGCTATTAAGCCAGCTTGATTTATACGATCGATAAAGTCTGTTGGTAGCACGATTCTGCTGTCGTAATCTACTGTCGCCTTACCCTGTTCATAATCAACTCGTGCTTTTCGGACCCCTTCGATAGCTGCGAGCGACCCTTCGACACCGGAAGCGCACGCGGCGCAATCCATTCCCTCAATTTTCAGGGTGACAGTGGAAGTTGAATCGACAGACTCGTTGATCTGCGTTTGAGGCGCAAATCCAAGGTGTGGGAAGGCGATAGCCAGACCGGCAAGTACCGTTACGATCCATAAGCTTGCTTTGGACCACTTTGAGGCACTCTTATGTTTGCACGTACCATCTTCGCAGATGACTTCTCGCTTCTTATACGTCAAGAAGAATGCGAATCCGAGGAGCGCAACAGTGAATGCAATAAAGTACGGTCTATAGACTTCGAATGTCGAAAGTGCAGCGATGCTTCCAAAGCCGAGTAGCGCGATGAGGACGGGACCGATACAACATAAGGACGCAATTACTGCCGCAATGAATCCTCCCGTTGATGCTAAGGTTTGTCTTTTCATCGGTCACTCCTTTCTTCAATGATAAATGCGTGGCGTTCCCGTGTCTCGTCCATCACTAACATATCCTCGAGATTGGAAGTGAAGGCATTCCTCACGAGAAAATAATAGATGGTTTGAGCCGCACGGCGCGTGTCAACGATATTCTTGTCCTTCAACTTTCGTAAATGCTGCGATACGGCAGAATCCGTCAGCTCAAGAACCTCAGCGAGATCGCAAACACACATTTCCTTGTGAGCATGCAGCAGGTACAAGATCTTGAGGCGCTGCAAATTGCCGGCAACCCCAAGCGAATCGGCAAGCGTCTTCAATCCTTTCTGCTTATCAAGATTCCGTTTTATGAGGGTGAACTCCGCCTTGCTGAAATTGGGCCCGACACAAAGTTTTCCGTCAATAGATATTTTCTTCATCCGGCGTTCCTTTTTTAACACTTTAGCAAATGCTAAAATGCTGAATCAAGATACGGAGTCTGAACTCTCGGTGTCAAGTCGTTTTTCCAGTATTCGGTGAATGTATCTCACGTGGCTCACATGTTTGAAGCGAGCGAGACTTTAAACTCGTGTGGTCGATATAACGCGCCTAAGACAAGACCGTAAACCAAATGACCGATCAAACTTCCCATCACAATCATGAGCGGCATGGGAGTGTTCGTTGCAAATACGCCAGCGCCCATCATCGGATTGACGGCCACTTGGGCCGTGAACCACGGGAGAAGAGAGTAGATCGCGCCACGCATCCAGTATTGACCGGGAAGGATACGGGAAAACCTGACGGCATACGCGACAGCAAGGATTGATCCGATCATGAAGTGCGCAATCCAACCGAATGCGATGGGTATGCCCATGAAGCCCGCCAGCATAGCAGGAACGTTCATTTCGGGAAAGCCCATCATGGGGCCGGCAAACATTACCATGGTCATGACTGCCGTGGCAAGCAGACCGGGAAGGAGTGCCCTTTGGATGTGTTTTGTATTCATGGAAACCTCCGGGGAAAATAAGTGAGTGAATAGGATTCAGTGAATGGAGCGGCCGGTGAGATGGCTGCGAAGATCGTCGAGCTCGAAGTCACCATAGAAGGCCAGCTTGCCGTTGATGAACGTTGCAGGGTAAATGTTGACGACAGGCTGAATTTGAGTATCCGCGTTCCGTGTCAGCGTTATCACGCGAAGCTCATACCCGAGAAGTCCGCGTGCGGATTGCAGCAGCGCAATCACACGCGCGCACGACGGGCATTCCGGCGTGACGTACACGTCAACGAGGTTGGGCGCGGGGGTGCGCGCGTGGTCCCGTTTCATGTTGTGAAGTATCGTAATGGATTTGAAATTCATTTCACTTCAAACGTAATGAAGACACCATGCCGGAGTTGTCTGCGAGGCGACAGTTAGGATGTGGGGAGAACGATCCGGAGAGAAAATGCAGAATTGAATCAGGCACGCGAGCTCTCGATCGGAACAGGATTGATCCAACACGTGCGAGAGAACTGATTGAAGATTGCTAAACAGCGTCACTGAACAGGCCTCAGTGAATGAACGAACACTGTTAAGTGAACGAAGTCATGATCTCACATGCAGACAAACGTCGTTGAGGTAAAGACAGTGGAAAAACATCGAAGTGTGGCCGGCGGCGGGGAAAGCAGGGCTTGCCACCGCGAATACAATCGAACCGAGCATTCATCCTTCGACTACGCACAGGATGACGATAGACAAGCTTTTTCGAATAGCCTCGCGGAATTGGAATCCGCTCTTCGAGAAGAGTCAGGGTTTTAGCGACTAATGATTTTCCATGGAGGTGATTTTTTACCCTGAAATAAGTTGATTGGGTGATGTAAGTCATTTTTTTCTTTTTACTTGCTAACTGAGATTGCTTTCGAATCGTAAACTTGGTGGTACGCATACTGCCGGTACTTCCAAGGAGACAAAGGAAGCACTTAAAAACAGGAGAAACAGAAGATGAATGTGATTGTTCGAACGAGGAAAACCGCATCGCTCTGCTCCTTGATCGTAATGATGTGTGCTTCCTTGACTCTCCTAAGCGCCTGCAACGAGGACAAGCCCGTTCAACCTCCTGATACGGAGCCTGAGGACACGACGACCACAAGCCATGATTTCCAATTCCAGGTTTTCACGCTTGGTGATGGAGCTTCTATGTTGCAAGATGTGGCAATAATCAACGATACGCTCGCGTACGCAGTAGGAGTAATCTATGTCAAGGATTCAACTGGTCAATACATTCTCCCACCTTACAATCTTGCGAAGTGGAATGGGAAGAACTGGGATCTAATGAGAGTTGCCGTGAAATACCCACCAGATGGGACGACATCGATCGTACACGAATTAAGAGGCGTAATAGCATTTTCGGAAAAAGATGTTCTTGTGAGTGTTGGAACGGCAGTAATGAAATGGGATGGACAATCGTGGGATATTCTTGGTGGGGTCTGGTCACCAGGCTCTGCGGATCGGATGTGGGGCCGCTCAAGAAAGGATCTTTATGGCGTTGGAGGTGGTGGCAGTATCGTGCATTGGAATGGAAGTGCATGGGAGAAGATCGAAAGTGGCACAGCGCTCTGGATGCAAGATATCTGGGGGGCATACAACCCGAAAACCGGAAAGGATGAAATACTTTGTCTGGCTTCGGAGAAGTACACGAACGCGGGCAAGCGACTCATGCGAGTTGAAGGGAAGCAGGTAGCGGCGCTGGACAGCGGAGGCCTGGCAAGTCAATTGTCTGGCATCTGGTTTTCATCAAATAAACGATACTTCACTGTCGGTGCCGGTGTGCATTGGAAACAACCTTTGGATTCATCACAACCGTGGAGCGTGTACAAACCGGGTGAAGCGACAAGATATTTTTCACACTGTGTTCGGGGTAATGCATGGAACGACGTTGTGGTTGCTGGAAGTTATGGAGAGGTCGTTCATTTCAACGGAAAAACATGGCATAGCTACACTGCTTTGACTGGAATATACGGCAATTACTATAAGGCGGCCATGAAAGATAATCTGATCATTGCGGTTGGACAAAATGGTCAACGCGGTGCAGCAGTAGTCGGGAAACGTTAATAAGAATGAGTCCCAAGACACGTCCACCTATTGCTAGAATATTACTGAACACCGGTACGCGAATACCTGCGCCCAGCAAATGCAAAAACAGCCATGTCATTCATAAGCGCGAGAGATTGGCTTGCTTAATGCGACCCATGTTGTATTATCAGAAAGAAGCTGATCGACAATTGATAGAACTGCGGGGCTTTTCTTATCCGATGAGTATGTGATATATCCAGCACAATTATGGTTGAAGTTCGACGACGCTATGCCCCGATGGGACTTCGGGGGGTATCAGGCGCTAAGCGTCTTCTACCATAAGGCCATCCCTACGGGATTTTCATGGTGACAGCACTCGACCACGAACTGAAGCTCAAGGCAATGAGACGACATGAGCGACAAGCACTCATCTTTCGACTCCGCTCAGGATAATGAAGGCCGAGGTGACTCACCGTCTCACCGTCCCTCCGTCCCAAGGAGTTGTCTGCCAGGCGACAGTTTGGATGTGGGGAGAACGATCCGGAGAGAAATTATTTATAGTCAGGAAGCGAGAGCCGTCAACCGGGGAAGATCTTTCACCAGGATTTCCTTGCGCGAGAAATCGATGATACCGACGGAGCGAAGTTCGTTGAGCATCGTAGTAACCGTTTGCCGCGCCGCACCGGTAAGAAGCCCGATCTCATGATGTGACAGGTGCATACGAATGTGAATCTGACCTTGTTTGACCTTGCCAAAATCATTCGATGCTTTCAAGAGAAATCCGGCGATGCGTTTTCGTGTGTCCTTGAATATCAAATCCGTGACGCGCTCTTCGAATTTCCTCAAGCGAAAACCGATACGTTTGATGATACGCAGGTTCAATTCAGGATTGGAGCGTAACAGCGCTTCGAAGTCCATGATGCGAATCGCGCAGATGAGCACGTCTTCCAACGCAACGGCCATTTCGTTGAGGTCATCCTTTTCGTCAAGTAAAGCCAGTTCGCCGAACAATTCCCCCGGCCCGATGATGTCGAGGATCATCTCCCTTCCATCCTCATCGATTCGTGAGATTTTCACGTGACCCTTCTTGAGCAGGAAGATGTTTTTCGAAGGCTGGTCGGGAAACAGGATCGGTTGGTGAGTCGGCACCGTGCTCATCGTAGAGATACGGTTGATATGTTCCATTGCGGCTTCGTCCATCCCTTCGAAAAAGTCGAAGTGTCTGAGATACCATAATTTTGTTTGCTCAGCCATGATGCAGTGCCACGCGAAGTGTCATGAACGGACCGGAAGGGATTTCCGGGTGCGTCGCGATATGGAGATATGTGAGAACCATGCTTTCCTTTGAGCTGGCGTCATAATAAACAAAAGCGATCCCGGAATCCACTCAACTTCCGGGATGCGCATAAAGGGACGGTATTCAGGCGGGAGTTTATTTCGTGAACACGTAATCTTTGGAAGCCTGAGCCGAGTGACATGCGTTGCACATATTGTTCATCAAGCCGGCTCCTCTATCCATGATTTTTCCGTCCTTGTCGGTCATGAACCACTCCCAGCCTTTGTTGTCCTTGTTGAAATCACCGCCACGTTTTGCCATGACGGTAACCATAGGCACGGTGCCGTCAGGCATGCGCAATTCTTTAACGAGTATAGTTCCGACGGGAAACTCTCCCGTAGTCGTGCGCGTGATCCCGGTCGGTTTTCCATAGACCGTTCGCGTGAGCGCTGAGTCCATAGCGCCGTGCGCATCGCCCAACATACCTGCAGGATCAGGGCCACGGAGTGGAGACCCGATCATCTCCCAGGTTCTGAAGTTTGCAAAGTCCTCGTCCGTGGCAACGAATTCCTGGGGTTGCGTCTTGGTCACGGCTTCATCTTTTGAGCAAGATGTCATGAAGCTTCCGAGAATGAGGAAGGCCGAAGCGAGAAGAAAGAAGTGATGTTTCATAGCGGTTCTCCGAAGATGTGATTGAATGTCATTCATGAATGCGAGCAACCTACGAATGAGAAAGCGAGTGATTTGTCCGCTGGATGACAAATAGGAGAAGGGATTAAGCTAAATGCAATGGATCTCGATACCGGACATGTATGGGCGAGGTCACCTCGCCCATACGTTAGCTCAAACGAATTAACTTCCGCCATGCATGGAAAAAACGGCGATGGTGATATATTACAACGCCAACGATGGAGCTATCCATCAGATTTCAGGACACGGTGAAGGACTAACACCTTTCGCAGTATGAAACAGGATTCATGCACCGGCATCTCTCTGAAACGGAAACCCGCTACTCCCTGATCGACCCGCAGCTTCGACGGGCAGGATGGGATGTGTACGACCGAACGCAGGTGCGTATCGAGGTTCCCGTCGCGGGGTATGACGACGCCGACGATGGGGGATTCACCGACTATTGCCTGTACCATTCCAATGGCAGCATCCTAACGGTGATCGAAGCGAAGCGTACACATCGGGACGCGCGTGCCGGGAAGCAGCAGGTTCTCGATTACGTCACCTCGATCGAGAAGCAGCAGGATTACCGGCCTTTCGCGTTCATGACGAACGGCGAGGATATCTTCTTCTGGGAATCGGACTCCACAGCGGAGCGCCGAGTTGCAGGGTTCTTCACTCGCGAGGATTTGGAACGCTTCCTCTTCCTCAGGCAGAATCGCATCCCGCTCAATCAAGTGCAGATCAAGGAATCTATCGTCAACCGCTCGTATCAGATAGAAGCCATCAGGAGAATTTCCGAGACCCTCGAAGTGCGGAAGAAGCGGAAAGCGTTGCTCGTGATGGCGACCGGAACCGGGAAGACACGCACGATCATGGCGTTGATCGATGTTTTCCTGCAGGCACATGCCGCACAGAAAGTGCTCTTCCTTGCGGATCGCGATGCACTCGTCGAACAAGCACGGACGGACGGCTTCAAGGTCCATCTTCCGCATGAGGCGCAAGGACGCATTCGCTCATACATGCAGGATAGAACGAAGCGGCTTTACGTTTCCACGCTTCAGACTCTCGAACTTTGCTTCAAGGATTATTCACCCGCTGAATTCGACCTCATCATCACCGACGAATGCCATCGCTCCATCTACAACAAGTTCACGGACGTGCTCGCGTATTTCGACGGCGTACAGATCGGGTTGACTGCGACGCCTGTGTCGTTCATCGACCGCGATACATTCCGCTTCTTCGAGTGCGATGGGAACGTTCCCACGTTTCTCTATCCGTATGACGAAGCGGTGAACGACGGGCATCTCGTGGACTTCAACGTGTGGGCGGCGCAGACGAAGTTCCAACGCAAGGGCATCAAGGGCGCAGAGCTTTCCGAAGAGGACAAGGAATCTCTTCGCAAACGCGGCATCGATCCCGACGCTATCAACTTCGAAGGGACGGACCTGGAAAAGAAAGTGACGAACCGGGATACGCTTCGAAGGCAGTGGCAGGAGTTCATGGAAGTCTGTTCGCGCGACGCGACGGGACAACTACCGGGGAAGAGCATCATCTTTGCGATGACACACAAGCATGCGTTGCGCTTGGAAGAGACTTTCAACGAGATGTTCCCGGAATACGGCGGCAAGCTCGTGTCGGTCATCACGTCGAAGATGGAGCGCGCGGATGAACTCCTCAGGAAGTTCAAGAAGCAGGACCTTCCGCGCATTGCCATCTCCGTCGATATGCTCGATACGGGAGTGGATATCCCTGAAGTGGTGAACCTCGCGTTCATGAAGCCGGTGAACAGCGCTATCAAGTTCTGGCAGATGATCGGAAGGGGGACGCGCAATCACGATGCGTGCAGGCGAACCGAGTGGCTCCCGAATGGAGTGAAGGAGCGCTTCCTCATCGTGGACTACTGGGAGAACTTCGAGCATTTCGAAATGAAGAAGCCTACGGATGAAGGCCCGGTACAAATCCCCGTGCTCGTGACGATCTTCAACACGCGGTTGGAAAAATTATCCCTGATGATGGAATTGGGGACGCGGAGGACCGCGCCCCTACAGTGGTTGGAGGAAGATAGACAGCGCACCATCTCCGACATCCGCTCACTCATTGCACGCATTCCGACGGACTCCTTTACGGTGCGCCAGCAACTCGCCGCCGTGCGCGAAGCTTGGGACGACGACTTCTGGAAGATGATCACGAAGAAAAAATTGGAGTTTCTCCGGTTGCAGGTAGGGCCGTTGCTGCGCTTTGCCGCCGGCGTGAATCCGGCGGAAGCGTTCTTCACCTCGAAAATGGACCGGTATGGTCTGCTGCGTATGCAGAACAAGGACGCCGAAACACAACTGAAAATCATACAGGAGGACGTGGCAAGATTGCAGACGAACATCGCGGAGGTTGCAGCGCATATCGATACGATCAACCAAGTTCTGTCCTGGCATGAGGGGACACGGCATGCCGTGTCCCCACGAATGATCGATGAAGCGCGGGATGAGCTTGCGCCGTTGATGAAATACAAACGGCCGGAGGATTACGAGCCGTTCGAATTGGGTCTCGACGATATCATGGAGTCGCGCAAGTGGGTGATACTGCACGAGGACGCGCAGCCCATGCACGTGGAGGAGTACCGCAAACGGATTGAAGCGAAGATTATGCAGCTTGCCGACTCGCACCCGACGATACGGAAGCTTCGTGCAGCTGAAGACGTGAGCGAGGAAGATCTCATACGGCTCGAACAGATGCTCGAAGCGGAGTTAGGAACGGAAGAATTCTCGCTCGACGACGAGAACATGTTCCGTGCGTTCGGCGTGCGCGTAGGGAGCTTGGTGGATTTCCTCAAGCACGTGTTGGACGTTGCGCCGTTGCCGACGCAGGAGGACGTAGTCCGGCGGGCGTTCGACGCGTTCATACTCGAGCACAACTACAACGCCGACCAGTCCCGCTTCCTTCGCGCAGTGCAGAGTATCTTTCTCCAGCGCCACAAACTCGAAGTGGACGACCTCTACGAGCCACCGCTCACCAACTTTGGTGAGAATGCTGTGGAGAGACTCTTTCGCGATGGGGAGATTGAGGAGTTGATGGAAATGGTGAGTAATCTAAGAATATTATGAGTAAGCTTACACTTCTCGAGGCCGTTAGAGAATTGAGAATGCGTACTTCTCTCATTAAAAGATTTAGAAGCTATAGCCCGAAAAATGATGGTACGAAATTGTTATTCTCCCATGATGGTACGATCGATGAATCTAATCTTGTAACTTTCAATCAATACCTGTGGAGCGAATGGCCCTCAAAGAAAATCCCTATATACATTGAGGATGAGCTTAAATATGAAGCAAGAGATATGTGTGGTTATTGTGGAAATAATATGGAAACAGAATCTGCACACATTGATAGAAAATGGTCTGAGTTGGCCTATTATTGCCAGCATCCTCATAATCTTATTGAATTATGTCCCAACTGTCACTCACGGTATGATGCACGAGTAATTACTAACAGCAGGATTAAAGAAAGAAAGAATGAGCTTATTAAACGACTAATACAAGAGGAGTTAAGTGAACTTGAAATAACAACCGCAACACGAGACCAAATAGAGAGCATCAAAGTACGATTTAGTACCCAAATAGCTGTATGGGATCAGATATCTCCTACTATTGGGAACATTTTATATCAGACAACAAAGGATCCTGTGTTTCTGAATATAAAATCACCAGAACAGTTAAAAAATGCATTAGAAGATTCAGCCAAAAGAACAAAAACCGATAACCCCTCCTTAACTGGATTAGCGGTAGCATATTCTAATCAAGTTGAAAAGCAATCCACAGCACCCGTTACGGATTACGATCTATTAGAAGATGAACCCGAAGAAGGTGAGTGCGCACTTTGTGGCGGTGAAACGGAAGTAGAAAATGGTTTTTGTAATAACTGTGATGAAGACCTTATAGGTTATACATCGGAAGAATTGAGCGACATGCGATGCCCTAATTGTGGTAGTGATGATATCGAGATAGAGTTTGAATACAGTTGTGGTCACTGCCAAAATATACTTGACTCTGATCGATATTAACCGCATGCTCACCTCCGCCTCTCTTCGCTCTAACATCAATTTATAACGCATACCAAGGAGATTATATGGGCCACACCCGACTCGGCAGGATCCCTAAGACACTCAAATGGAAAGATGTTGTCGCAGAGTTGGTCGATTCATATCAATCAACAGGTCCTGCAGCGAGTCCGTCATCGGATGTTATTGCACAGATTGCTAGCAAAGCGCTACTCGCTTCTGAAAAAGGGTTGCAAGAAGCAGTAGCCGACGTTGGGATGGTGTACAGCTTCTACCTTCTCACGCAACTTGCCCTCACTGGTAAAAAGAACGATTGGGAAACACATCTCAAGGAGCTAGGAATTCTCCTGTCGGAGAATGATACCCCTTTGGACTTGACCTCTCAACTGCATAACGTAGTTGACAACTACATGAATCGTAAAGGTCGTCGTACCGATGTTGGAGAGATATCACAACGCGCTCTTGGTGAGGCTGTCTCTGCTACTCTCAATGATGAAGTAGCTTCCTTGTTTGCAGAAGGGAAAGGTGAGACTGTTATTGCAGTTCAAAAGCTCGGGACTAAAAACAAGTTTGCAGATCTAGGCCAGAGGTTCTTCGGCGCTTTCATGACAAGATATTTAAATTTTTACTTGTCAAGAGTCATCGCTCAACCATCAGGTGGGATTAACGCACAATCTTTATTCAATAAGGCTTTGGCGGGTCACTGCCATCAGAGCGCGCGGATCATACGCGATTTTTGCGGTCAGTGGTTCACGAAGACTGAATATGAACAAGGTATTGACCTCGACAACACTGCACGGTTCGTAGCAATAGCTCTGAAAAAATTGCGTTCTGAACTCGAATATCAGAGGATTGAAGGATGAGTCAGAGTCGACTCTTCTTTTGCAGTGGCGTTGATCCAAAGCCCTCAATTTTAAAGCGCCATAATGGTGAATTGACGGTAAAATTAGATGCCTTGGGTAGTTCACCAAATGTAAACATCCGTTTTGAAGATGTATCAAAGATTTTGCTGAGACATTTGTCAGACCGTCTTACCGATCTTTTGGAGATCGCTTCATATGTTTACGCTGGTGATACAGCAACAATAAGGGGAACTGGTTGGGACTCGGGTGGTTCCGTTGAATCATGGAAAAGGGAAATGACTTTTTTCATACCAGTCAGGGACTTGGCATTCTGGAGTGAGCCTGATATCAAAGAGATGCTTGTCGAAGTTCTAAGTTTTCTATCTGATGATTCGTACGAGTTTGTTTTCTCGAAGCTAACATCTGACAGAAGTAAGCAAGAATATCTTCAGTTCGCTGAGTTAGAGGAATGGCCGTTTACTGGGACAAATAGAATCGTAATGTTCTCAGGCGGGTTGGACTCTTTGGCAGGCGCAGTGGAAACAGCCGCCGAAGGGGGGCAGCTAGTTCTAGTGAGCCATCGATCGGTTGCAACAATGGAAAAACGACAGCGCGAGCTCTTTGAGCGTATGAAGGTATTGTATAGTCCCCGAATGATCAGGATACCCGTATGGATAAACAAAGCCGCCAAGCTAGGCCGCGAGTATTCTCAGAGGACTAGATCTTTTCTTTTTGGGTCATTGGGTGCGATTGTTGCGGAATCAATGAAGTCAGAGGGAGTCAGATTTTTCGAGAATGGAATTGTGAGTATGAATCTACCAATTGCGGATGAAGCTATCCGTGCGAGAGCATCCAGAACCACACACCCACATTCTCTTGACCTTTTATCAAAACTATTTTCAAGAGTTCTTGATCGAAAGTTGATTGTTGATAACCCATATCTTTTCAAGACGAAATCGGAAGTCGTCTCCATTCTTCGCGAACAATCTGCCTCAGAACTCATATCCTACAGTTGTTCATGTGCACACTCGTGGTTCAAATCAAGAACACAGTGGCACTGCGGCACCTGTAGCCAATGCATTGATCGGAGGATTGCAGTTCTATCCGCCAGAGTTGAGGCTTATGATCCAGAAACCGATTATGTCTCTGATGTTTTCATAGGCCCACGGAAAGAAGGTTACGAAAGAAATATGGCCTCTAACTATGCTAGACATTCACTTGAGTTGAATAGAATGAGCGAAACTGAGTTTGCAACAACCTTCAACATGGAACTTTCAAGAGCGATATTTCCATTTCAAGATCGAAATGAGGCTGCAAGGAAACTAATTGACCTTCACAAACTTCATGGCAAAGTCGTAAGCGATGTTGTTACACTTGAGATTACTAGGAATGCAGCAGCACTAGCTGCTGGTTCGATAGAACCAACTTCTATGCTAAGACTGATAGTTGGTGGCAAGCACATTGAATCACCATGGAAAGCATTCGCTGATCGCATAGTTGAACTTCTCTTGAGCGGGTTACCAGCTGCATGTCGGACACATAAGCCCAAGAATGAACTGCACCTTCAAGAGATTTCAGATGGTATACTTCGAGCTAATAATGATGACCTAATCCGCGAATATCCATTTATGAGGTGGGCTTCTTCTCTGACTAAGCCGGATTGGTCACATAAGGAGCTAAACTTGTGGATTGAGCTTAAATATGTTCGAAATAGAAAGCAGATCAATTCAATTACAGAAGCTATAGCTGCTGACATTACGAAGTATAGCGATAGTTTAAAGAAAACTCTTTTTGTTGTTTACGACCCTGATCATCAAATAATTGATCGCAATTCATTCATTCATGATGTTCAGAAACATCTTGGAAATTATATTGCCATCATTTAATTCTCGATAGTGGAATAGGCATAATTGTGTTGACCGATCAAATTCTAAAATCTAACATCGACGCGCTCTGGGATCGCTTCTGGTCCGGCGGTATAGCCAATCCCGTTACGGCTATCGAACAGATGTCGTATCTCATCTTTCTCAAGCGCTTGGAGGATACGGACAATGCTCGGGCGAATGCAGCGAAACGAAGAGGGCAGGAATACAAGTCCGTGTTCGAACAGAAAGTGAACGACCTCAAAAAGGATGAAGTGCGAAAGTGCCGCTGGTCGTACTGGAGCCAATTGCCGGGCGAGCAGATGCTCAAGCACGTGCGCGACGTGGTGTTCGAATTCCTGCGCAACTTAGGCGGCGAGACCAGCACGTTCACACAGCACATGCAGGATGCGGTGTTCATCATTCCAAAACCGTCGCTCCTGCAGGAAGCCGTAAAGATCATCGACGACCTGCACATCTCCGAGCAGAACATCGACGTGCAGGGCGACCTGTACGAGTATCTTCTCATGCAACTCACCACCGCGGGAAAGAACGGTCAGTTCCGCACACCGCGTCATATCATCCGCATGATGGTGAAGCTCGTGAATCCAAAGGTGGGGGAACGCATCTGCGATCCGGCGGCGGGCACGGGCGGTTTCCTCGTCAATGCCTACGAGCACATCCTCGAATCCAACACCAGCCCCGACGTGCTGGAGTACGACGAGGAAGGCAAGCCGCATCATCTTATCGGCGACCGCATCACGAATAAAAAGCTCATCGCGTTCCTGAAGAGCAAAGCGCTCACCGGCTACGACTTCGACGCGACGATGACGCGCATCGGTGCGATGAATCTCATGCTGCATGGAATCGATAATCCGAACTTCCGATATATGGATTCGCTTTCGAAGTCCTTCAATGAGAAGCAGCAATACGACGTCATCCTCGCGAACCCGCCGTTCAAAGGCTCCATCGACAAAGGCGACATCAACGACCGCTTCTCGCTGAAAACCACGAAGACCGAACTGCTCTTTCTCGAACTCATGCACGACCTGCTCGTCATCGGCGGGCGCTGCAGCGTCATCGTTCCGGACGGCGTACTCTTCGGGACGAGCAACGCACATATTGACGCGCGCAAGATTCTCGTGGATACGTGCAAGCTCGAAGGCGTCATCTCCATGCCGTCGGGTGTTTTCAAGCCATACGCCGGAGTCTCCACCGCGGTGCTCGTCTTCCAGAAAGGCGGCACCACGGACAACGTCTGGTTCTACGACATGCAGGCTGACGGCTATTCCTTAGACGACAAACGCCAGAAGATTGCCGAGAACGACATCCCTGACATCATCTCCAAATGGAATCGTAGGGGCTTGGTTACCACGCCCTTGGTTACCACGCCCTTGGTCACCACGCCCTTGGTCACCACGCCCTTGGTCACCACGCCCTTGGTCACCACGCCCGATGCAATCACGCCCAAGGATGCGGTGACCGCACCCCTACGCGGTTCGGTTGGAATATCGGATGCGGTGACCGCACCCCTACACGGTTCGCGTGGAAACATGAATGCAGAAACCGCACCCCTACACGATCGGAAAGGGAAGGAATTCTATGTTTCTGTGGAAGAAATCAGAGCAAATAAATACGACCTCTCCATTTCGCGATACAAGGAGATCGAACATCAGGAAATCGAATACGAGAAACCGGAGATCATCATGGAGAGGATTCTCGATCTTGAAAGCGACATTGCAATCGCCATCGAAGACATTCAGGAAATGTTGAAAGGATGATACCACCACGGAGAAAATCAACTCGTCTGAAAGTGTACGATTATTCCGAACCGGGATCGTATTTCATCACGATATGCACTCGACGTAGGGGCGAGGTAACCGCGCCTCTACAATATGCTTTCGGAAACGTTGACGGTGGTGTTATGAAATTATCAGAAGCAGGGAGGATCGTTGAGCGATGTTGGAATGACATCCCACAGCATTTCGGAAATGTTCGTACGCATGCATTCCAGATCATGCCGAACCACGTTCACGGAATAATAGAAATCCGTTGGGGTGTGGTCACCACGCCCGATGCAGCCATGTCCAATGAGATAGAATCACGTGGGGGCATGGTTTCCACGCCCGATGCGGCCATGTCCAATGAGATAGAATCACGTAGGGGCATGGTCACCACGCCCGATGCAGCCATGTCCAATGAGATAGAATCACGTGGGGGCGTGGTTTCCACGCCCAATGCGGCCATGTCCAATGAGATAGAATCACGTGGGGGCATGGTTTCCACGCCCTATGAAATCACGCCCAATGAAATCATATCCGGTAGGGGCGAGGTGACCTCGCCCCTACAAATCATAAATGAGGGTGGAATATCGGATGGGGTGGCCGCACCCCGACAGAAAACATCGTTGGGATCTGTGGTTGCGTATTTCAAATATCAGGCAACGAAACAGATTAATCAGATAACAGAGACGCCGGGTCGGAAGGTGTTTCAACGCAATTATTTCGATCACATCATCCGTTCAGATCGCGATCATTTCTTCATCGCGCGCTACATCGAACTGAATCCTTTGATGTGGCATTTGGATTCGAACAATCCCGCGATTCATGAAATCCCGATGGATGAATTCGAACGCACGCTGAAGGAAGAACACGGTTTGGACGACAACATAGTCAGGTACATCGCTGAGTATGAATCGGGATATCGGGTATGGAAAGAGTATGGAGAATAAACACGAGATACATTGTAGGGGCGAGGTGACCTCGCCCCTACAATGGGATATATTGATTGGATCAGATGCGGAGACCACACCCCTACGAATGACTTTTCGTAATGGCTGATCACTCTCACATCGAATGGACAGATGCAACCTGGAATCCTGTCACAGGCTGTACGAAGATCAGTCCCGGTTGCAAGAACTGTTATGCGGATCGAATGGCGAAACGCTTGCGAAGTATGGGTGCGTATCGTTATAGAAACGGTTTCGAATTGACGTTGCATCAAGATGTGATCGGTCAGCCGCTCTTATGGAAAAAACCTCGGACGATTTTCGTGAATTCCATGAGCGATCTTTTCCATGAGAACATCCCATTCGATTTCGTCCGACAGGTCTTTGAGATGATGGCACAAGCTCATTGGCATACATTCCAGATACTTACGAAGCGTTCTGAACGGCTTACATCTTTGGCTTCACAATTGTATTGGCCGCAGAATGTATGGATGGGTGTGAGCATCGAGAGCCAGGAGTATGTGTACCGGGCTGACCATTTGCGTCGCGTTCCATCGGCTGTACGTTTTCTGTCGGTTGAACCGCTCCTCTCTCGGATAACGACCATCAATCTTCGCGGGATCGATTGGGTGATCGTCGGTGGAGAATCGGGACCGAGGAGCAGACCAATGGATCCCGAATGGGTGAGAGAATTACGAGATACCTGCGTCGAGAAAAACGTCCCCTTCTTTTTCAAGCAATGGGGAGGAACGCGAAAAAAGAAAACCGGTCGCAAACTGGACCGAAGGACATGGGATGAAATGCCGGTGGCGAAGAGGAGGGATCAAATTATGAAAGCAATAGCAGCATAAGAATGTTTAAGTCAGTTAAGCTCGGTTCAATTTGCAATCTTGTTAATGGGAAAGCATTCAAGCCATTCGATTGGAGTAAGGAAGGGATTAGAATTGTTCGTATACAAAACCTGAATGATGGTGCGAAAGAATTCAATCATTGGGCAGGCAATCTTGAGAAACAAGTGATTATCAATGATGGAAACTTACTACTTGCATGGTCAGGAACACCAGGAACTTCGTTTGGTGCTCACATTTGGAATAGAGGTAAAGCGATACTTAATCAACATATTTTCCGTGTTGATCTGAATGATAGAGTAATCGATCCGGTTTGGGCAAAGCTGTCCATCAACTACAAACTCAATAGTCTAATCGATAAAGCGCATGGCGGTGTTGGGCTTCAACATGTTACAAAACCGATGGTGGAGGATCTCGAAATCCCACTTCCACCTCTCCCCATCCAGACGAAGATCGCTGCGATATTGGAGAAAACGGATGCGGTGCGGGAGAAGCGTAGGCAGGCAAACAAACTCACCGATGAGTTCTTGCAGTCTGTCTTTCTGGAGATGTTCGGCGACCCTGTGACGAATCCGAAGGTTTGGAAAGAGGCGAAGCTCGTGGACATTCTTGAAAGAATTGATAGTGGAAAGAGTCCGGTATGTTTGGAGCGAACTGCATCAGATAATGAGTGGGGTGTTTTGAAACTGAGTGCGGTCACTCAAGGACGATACAATGAATCTCAGAACAAAGCCTTGCCAGAGAACATGAAACCAGATCCTGAAGACGAAGTTCATTCAGGTGATGTCCTGTTGGTTAGGAAGAACACGTATGAGTTAGTTGGCAGAACCGCACTCGTATTGAAAACAAGATCGAAACTTCTGCTTTCCGACCTTACCTTCAGATTGGTTTTCAAGAAAGAAATTGTCACTGGCCACTATCTCTGGCGAGCCCTTAACCAAGAAGCTAACCAGCGGAAGATTCAGAATCTTTCAGGGGGGTCAGCTGGGTCAATGCCAAATGTGTCAAAGGAGAGATTGAAAACAGTGAGCCTCCTATTGCCACCGTTGTTGGAGCAACAGAAGTTTGCCACCTTGGTCGAGAAAGTCGAATCCCTCCGCGCCCAGCAAAGAGAAAGCGAGAAGGAATTGGAGAATCTGTTTCAGAGCCTCATGCAGCGGGCGTTTCGTGGGGAATTAGTTGCGTAAAACATCTGTGTAGGGACACGGCATGCCGTGTCCCACCACGAAGCGTTTGGGAAGCCACAACTAGGTTCATTATCAACCATCATCCGTTCGTATAAATCAGCGGTGACGAAACAGGTGCGGGAAACGGGTTTGTCTCAAGGTAGATCCTTCCGGCAATCGCGGTATTACGATCACATCATCCTTTCGGATCGCGAGCATTTCTTCATCGCGCGATACATCGAACTGAATCCTTTGATGTGGCATCTCGATTCGAATAATCCCACGATCGATGAAAGTCAGAATTCTCATGTGATGAAATGATTGATATTCATGTCTCTATTCAGTAGGTTGTCTCCAATCGACCTGAGGAGATACGCCGATGAAATACTTGATGCTTTCCGTGTTACTGGTGCTGAATTTGGTTCTTCCGGCACAATCGCAACTGCGTTACATCGGACCGGACTCCGCGCATGGGAGATCAATCCGGAGCCTCGACGTCCAATTTCGCCAGGGGAAATCGAGGATCGTGTATGTCGTGACAAACTCTGACGTCAGCGCTCACTATGACGGCAAGTGGAGCATCCTTGAACGAAACGGTCAATACGGTTGGGGAATTCATGCGACGGAAATCGAGTTCAGTTCGGTTACTGCTTCACCGTTTGTCGAAGGGATTTATATAGCACAGGCTTCCGGTAGTCAGAGCGGATGTGGAGGTGAGTTTTTTTTCGGTTCTCGCATAACCGATATGTCCTATCAGTATGATAACTTGTCGATAACCATAGGCACTTCATCGCTTTGTTTCGTTGCAACGGAGCGCGATACAGCGATATACCGCATTCATTTTTCGCCCTGGGTGAGCAGAGACGGCGGGCTTCAGTGGACTAAGATGGACGGGTCTATCAATGCTCCGCGTTCGAGTCCCTCGAACGTGCTTCATTCAACAACTCTGTTTTCCGCAAGCGGTTGGAATCAACTTTACTTCTATTCTTCCAATGATGAAGGACGAACGTGGCAAGAGTTTGCCCAGATCCAAACTTCATCCCGCAACCCGATCTTCTTCGTTCATGGAGACCGTTTAATTGTCGGAACGAACGATTGGATTGATGCTGGAGGCGTCTTCGTCAGTTTTGATAAAGGTTCAACATGGCGAAGGACGCTTTGGGGCTCGAACGTGACCGGAATGTCTGTCGTGGAGCGCAATCCCAATATCGTTTTTGCGGCGATTCGAGATTCCCTTTTTCGAAGCATAGACGGCGGGCAAACGTGGCGCAATATCCTGAAGATGAATACTTCCCGCATATGCGGACTAAAGGCTCACCCGAACGGTGACACCCTCTATATTGCATCGGAAAATGACGGTGTGTTCGAACTCAGCGGCAGCATTCTGGATGTTAAGTTCCCCTCCATAGCGACGAAAGAACTCCTCCTTGAATCGAACTACCCGAATCCTTTCTCCTCATCGACAACCTTCCGCTTTTTCCTCCCGCAACGCGGAATAGCTCGCCTTCAGATCTTCGACATTTGGGGAAGACTCGTCGTGTCACTTGAAGACAATGAATTGGAACCGGGATATCATGAACGCCAATGGAGTGTAGTCCACAACCCCGGCGGTCTTTATATCGCACAACTCCAATCGAACGGGCGGGTAGTGAGCAAATACATCTTGCACGGCCACAGGTAGGAACGCGCGATAACCCCATGTTCAGTCGGAGCGAGTTGATCTCGACATTACATGGTGTGTTTGTATGGGAATGGGCTATGTGACCTCGCCACTACACCTCGCTGAAGATAATTGAGCGTGGTTCATTACATTGTTTGCGCCATGAGTTCGAAACACATTGACCGTTCTTTGAACCGTAAATTCTCTCACGTGAAATCTTTGAAAGGGCACGTCGGGGAAAGCAGACCCACACTTGAACAATATGTTCAGATACTCAGAAACCATAAGGGCACGTTACGGGAGCGATACAGGGTGCGTGAGATTGGAATCTTCGGTTCGTTCGCGAGAGGAGAGCAGAGGAGCAGGAGCGACATCGACATACTCGTTGATTTCGATGAGATTCCTGATCTGTTCGTGTTCATTGGACTTGCCGACTACCTTGAGGAAATTCTTTGCAGTAAGGTTGATCTCGTGCGTAAACCTGTTATCCGCAAAGAACTCCGTGAGCAAATTCTCAATGAGGTCGTGTACGCATGAAGCGTGCGGCGTGGTATTTCGTTCGTGATATTATGGATGCAATCACGAATATCGAATCCTATATCCAAGAAATGACCTTCGAGGATTTTCAGAAGGATGGGCGCACGGTAAACGCTGTTGTATGGAATATTCACGTCATAGGCGAAGCATCGAAGAACATCCCAAGCTCCGTTCGTTCGAAATACCTCTCGATACATTGGAAGGATATGGCCGCAATAAGGGACCGCATAGTTCACTTCTATTTTGGAATCGATCATGAAATCGTTTGGAAAGTCATTACTGCAAATCTCCCAATGATCAAACCTCACATCGAACGAATGCTTGATGATCTCAATCCGCAACTGCCATTGGATGTATAAAACATCATTATGATGTTCAGTTATCGCTCATCGTAGGGGCTATGTGACCTCGCCCCTACACGGTATGATTTTGTGGATGTGTCCCTATGATGCTCTTCCGAACATCAATTGCTCTAATCGCGCGATGCGCTCTTCCATCGGTGGGTGAGTGGAGAAGAGTTTCGTAAAGCCGCCGCCTGAGAGCGGGCTGACGATGAACATGTGTGCTGTTGCCGGGTTTGCTTCCATCGGGAGACGCTGTACGCTCGTATGAAGACGACGCAATGCATTCGCGAGTCCCGAAGGGTCGCCGGTGAATTGCGCTGCCGTCTCGTCCGCAAGGAATTCGCGCGAGCGGGAAACGGCGAGTTGAATGAGCGTCGCGGCAATCGGTGCAAGGATCAGCATGAGAATGCCGGCGAGTGGACTGCCGTCTCTGTCGTCGGAGCCGCGTCCACCGAACATCAACGCCCACGTTGCCATGTTTGCAATCATGCTCACAGCGCCGGCAAGCGTCGCGGCGATCGTTCCAACGAGGATATCGCGGTTCCGCACGTGCGCAAGTTCGTGCGCAATGACTCCCCGCAGTTCGTTTTCAGGCAGCAGGCGCAGCAATCCCTCCGTGACTGCGACAACAGCGTGATTCGGGTCGCGACCGGTTGCGAAAGCGTTGGGCTGCGGATTCGGGATGAGATAGAGTTGCGGCATCGGAAGTCCTGCACGCATCGCTAAGTCCTCGGTGATGCGAAAAAGCTGCGGTGTCGATTCGCGCGTCAATTGCTGTGCATGGTACATTTTCAAGACGATCTTATCGCTGAACCAATATGAGCCGAAGTTCATCGCAACCGCAATGACGAGCGCGATGATCATTCCTCCCTTGCCGCCGAGTATTGCACCGATGGCAATCAACAGGGCGGTGAGCGCCGCCATTAGGATAAAAGTTTTCATAGTATTCATAATCTTTTTTCTCCAGTCAGTTGTGTTCTCAATCGACCTCACAACAAGTATTCTTGTTCGATTCGTTTCCTGTTGCGGTGAGTCCTCACCGACAAGCGGCAATATACAGAAGGCTCTTTTTCCGGAAACGCCAAAGAGGGATGACCTTCGTCGAGCCAGGATACAATCCGACACGCTGAAGCGTGGACAACGTACATGTTCCTCGCTGGAGATTGGACAACGTACTCTTTTACCTCTTCACTTCTTCACCTCTTTACCTCTTCACATCAGTAACACGTTGAAGCGTGTACAACGTACATGTTCCTCGCTAAAGATTGGACAACGTACTCTTTACCTCTTCACTTCTTCACCTCTTTACCTCTTCACTTCTTCACATCAGTAACACGCTGAAGCGTGTACAACGTACATGTTCCTCGCTGAAGATTGGACAACGTACTCTTTACCTCTTCACTTCTTCACCTCTTTACCTCTTCACATCAGGAGCGAGTCTCCTGTCAATCGTTATCTTGCGGTGCGAATGACCGAATTCCATCAAACAACTGAAAAGCACGAATGACAAGCGACGAAGCGTTACAACTCTTCAAAGACTCAAGCGCCTTTCTCGAAGGGCATTTCATCCTTACATCCGGCTTACACAGCCCGCACTACGTGGAGAAGTTTCGTGTCCTCGAACATCCACGCTATACCTCCATGCTCTGCAGTGAAATCGCAGACCGGTTTCGTGCACAAGAACCGGATGTCGTTCTCGGGCCAGCCACTGGCGGGATCATCCTTGCACATGAGATAGGCAAGACTCTCGATTGCCGCGCAATGTTCACCGAACGCGTTGACGGAAAGATGGTGTTGCGTCGCGGTTTTCAACTATCACCCGAACACAAAGTGCTTCTCGTCGAAGACATCGTCACGACCGGTGGTAGCATCTTCGAAGTGATTGACATTGTCCGACAGAGCGGCGCGGAGATTTTGGGGCTTGCTCTGCTTGTCGATAGAAGCGGAGGGAAAGTGCATTTCGGTATTCCGGTTCATGCACTTGTAACGTTGGATGTCGTCACATACCAACCGGTGGATTGCCCTTTGTGCGCAAGCGGGATTCCGGCGGTCAAACCTGGCAGCAGCGGAAAAAAGTAACTCAGGAAAGCGCGAGCTTTTCTCGGACCTTCTCAGGCGAAAGCGTTTCTTCGAGTATCAATGCATCGACCAAACCGTTCGTGAGGAGGTCAATCTCATTTTCCTGTTTCGGTTGAATGACGCCGACGATCGGAAGCGAGTTCAACGCATTGGAAAGACGGATGCGGTGGACGCTGCCTAATGTCTTTTCCTTCGTTTCCGCTAAGTCGGCCACAATGTAATCCGGAAGTTGCGGGAGGTTCAGAATTCTTTCGAGGAAGGCCGTGTCGCCGGGCTGTATTAAGTGACTCGGAAATATCGTCAGGCGGTTGGAGAGATCTGCAGCCCGTTCGGCATTTGCGATCAGAGCGTACTCACCGTTGCTTGTCGAAAGCTTGCGGTTCGAAAGCGTCGTTGTGCTCGTAATCCGATTGACGCACTCGAGGAGTTCTTCTCGCACGACCGGCTTGGTAAGGTAATCCGACGCGCCGAACTGGTAGCCGACTTGCTTGTCTTTCAGAACGGAAACGATCACCACGGGAATCATAGCCGTATCGTCGCTCGTCTTCAATTCTTCAAGTACCTGCCATCCATCCTTCTGCGGCATCATCACATCGAGCGTGATAAGGTCTGGTTTATGTTCCCGCGCAAGTTGAACGCCCGTTTGTCCCTCGTGTGCGAGCAGTGTATTGCATCCGGATTGACGGAGATACATTTCAACGAGAAGTCCGATCGGCTTTGTGTCTTCGATGACGAGAACGAGTGGACGCTCGCGTCCACCATTTCTTTTCACCGGGCGCTGCAAGTAGTAAGAGTGAAACGTCACTCCTTCTTCGCGATGAAAGCTCATTGCGGTCTGGATGAAGTTCTGGCTTCCGATCCGCTCGGCGATGAGATAGGCTGCTCCGGGATCCTGAAGCGTTTGAATCGTCCGAAGACTCGGTTGGCGCTCGGTAATCGTTCCGATGCTTTTAACGATCAACGCAAAGAGTGGATTTGGGTGGAACTGGAGATTCAACTCAAGACACGCAGACCGCTTCGTCGTCGAGACAGTGACCGGGTGTTCCGTGAGTGCGTATTCGCGGATGAGATCGAGGAGAACGGCAAGCCGCGTTCTCTCACGCTCAATGTTCAAGACCGCGGGTGCATCGCCTATGCCGACCTCATTGTTGAACGCAGCGGCGAGTTCTTCATGTTGTCGCAGCAGAGTCATCCAAATCTCGTCAATGGTTCGTTTGAGTTGAAGATGATTTGTTGACATGTTCACGGCTGCACCTGCTGGGGATGAAAGTTATTCCTCTGTGAAGATACAACTTCATGAATGAAAACAGATTCATTTTGCACGGGTGAAATCAACCATCCGTGAAATCTTTTCAGCGACGCCGAAATCGTTGCATCTCCGGATTTGAGGTCATAATTTCACTTCGGCGGAAGAGATCACGATCACACATTCAAGGAATACACCATGGGCCTTTCAGTTACCTTCGAGAACATCACCGAACTTTTTGCCAACCTGTTCGAGAAGTTTGCCGATACATCGCGTCCGCTTATGATGAGAAAAATTGGAAAGACGTATCAACCCATCTCGTATTCAGAAGCACGTGACACGATTCACGCATTCGCATTGGGTCTGAGCGATCTGGGAATTTCAGCAGGAGACAAGGTTGCCATTCTCTCGGAGAATAGGCCGGAGTGGGTTTATACTGACGTGGCTGCTCTTGCGCTTGGTTGTGCGGACGTTCCGATCTTTCCTTCGCAAACGGCAAAGCAGGTGGAATTCATCCTGAAAGATTCGGTTGCTTCAGTAATCGTTGTCTCGAATGCATTTCAACTCACCAAAGTGCTGAAGATTCGAAGTGAAGTACCGAAGCTCAAGCACGTCATCATCATGAACGAGCCTGCGCAAGAACAGGATGGCGTAATCTCGTTTTCATCGGTCGTTGAAAACGGTAAGAAGAAGGGTGACGATGCAGCACGATTCCTTCGAGATGCAGCACGAAGGACAACGGGAGAACAACTCTGCACGATCATCTACACGTCGGGAACGACCGGCAATCCGAAGGGTGTGATGCTCACGCATAGGAACTTCGTATCGAATATCACTTCCGCTTCGCAGCTTCTTCCGATTGGGACGGAAGACGTTTTGCTTTCTTTTCTTCCACTCTGTCACTCCTTCGAACGTATGGCCGGCTACTACACGGCGATGGGATGCGGAGCAACGATCGCTTATGCGGAGAGTGTTGAAACCGTTGCGGAGAATCTTCTCGAAGTTCGTCCGACGCTCGTATGCAGTGTCCCGCGTTTATTCGAGCGCATTCACACGCGCATCGCGAGGAAGATTGAAAAGGAGCCGACATTGCGAAAGAAAATTTTCTATTGGGCGGTAAAAGTCGGGCACGACTCCATGGCAGCACGACGGAGGAAGAAAAACCCGCCGCTCCTTTCGTTTCGATACGCCCTTGCGGACAAACTCGTTTTTTCAAAGCTGCGCGAGCGCACGGGCGGTCGCATCCGCTATTTCGTTTCCGGCGGCGCAGCGCTGCCGCGAGACCTGGCCGAATTCTTCGAGGCCGTCGGCATCTTGATTATGGAAGGTTATGGCTTGACCGAGACGTCGCCTGTTATTTCCGTCAATATGTTGGACGGTTACAAGTTCGGTTCCGTTGGGAAACCGATCCCCGGAGTGGAAGTGAAGATCAGTGAGGACGGTGAAATTCTCACGCGCGGCCCGCATGTCATGGCCGGATATTACAACGACAAGAAGGCAACGGAAGAAATGATCGACAGCGAAGGCTGGCTGCATACCGGGGACATCGGTATGATGGATCAGGACGGCTATCTCTATATCACCGATCGCAAGAAACACCTCTTTGTCAGCTCCGGAGGGAAGAACATCGCGCCTCAACCCATCGAAAATCTCTTCGCGGCGAACGACTTTATCGATCAGTTCATCCTCATCGGCGACAAGCGGATGTACCTCACTGCCCTTATCGTTCCGGACTACGACGCGCTGAAAGAATACGCAGACAAGAACGGCATCCCGTATAAAGACAAGCGTGAACTGGTCAACAATCACGAGATCAGTATGATGATCGAGCAGAAAATCCAGAGCACGCAGAAGGACCTTGCGAACTTTGAAAAAGTCCGACGCTTCACGTTGCTTGAAGCGCCGTTGACGATCGAGAGCGGTGAATTGACACCGACGATGAAGATTCGCCGAAAGGCCGTAGAAGAACGCTACAAAGACCTCATCGAAGCGATGTACCAGACGTAATGACCTTTGTCCGTTGAGCGGATTTTCCTAAGTTGATCGACGAGGAAAGCAGCATGATCGAAGCGTACATTCCCATCTTTCTCATCCTTGCAACAGCCGTCATTTTCGGCGTCGTTGCGGCGAATCTCTCGTGGCTTCTCGGGCCGCAGCGACCATATCGCGAAAAGCATACGACCTACGAAAGCGGCATGGAGCCGGTGCGAACGGCACACGAACGCTTTTCCATCAAGTACTACCTTGTTGCATTGTCGTTCATCATATTCGACATCGAAGTCGTCTTCATGTATCCATGGGCTGTGCGATTTCAAGAGTTAGGCGTCGGGGGTTTCGTTGCCATGCTGATTTTCATCGCGATACTGACTATCGGACTTGTGTATGAATGGATGAAAGGCGGTTTACAATGGGATTAGAATCACTCCTCGGTGAAGGATATCTCACGACGAAGCTCGATGCACTGGTTGGCTGGGCACGAGCAAACTCCGTCTGGCCGATGCCTATGGGCATTTCGTGCTGTGCCATCGAGTTGATGGCGGTCGGTGATCCGCGACACGACATCTCACGCTTCGGTTCTGAAGTCATGCGCTTCTCGCCAAGGCAATCCGACGTTCTCCTCGTTGCGGGAACCGTGACGTACAAGATGGCAAAAGTCGTAAGAAAGATTTACGACCAGATGGCCGAACCGCGATGGGTCATTTCGATGGGCGCGTGCGCCTCATCGGGCGGGATGTTCCGCTCATACTCCGTCGTGCAGGGTATCGATCAGTTCGTTCCCGTCGATATCTACGTCGCAGGATGCCCGCCTCGGCCGGATAATCTTCTCTTCGCACTTATGGAACTTCAGAAAAAAATCAAGAGCAGCAGCGTTCTCGAATACGAAGACATCGAGAATCCCATCGCTGCCTGACAATAGGGCTTCCCGCAGCCGGACGGGTTTTCTCCGGTGCATCTCCGACATCATTGAAAATGAATCCAATATTTGAACGCCTACTCGCCGAGTTGAAAGATTCTTTCGGCGAAAAGATTTCCGACGTGAGCGAGTTTCGCGGTGACGTTACCGTCACCGTCGAGAAGAACTCCATCGTCGAAGTGCTCACCTTCTTGCGAGATCATTCGACATGTCCTTTTCCACTTTGTGTGGATGTCGTCGGCATCGATCAGTTTCGAAGGAAGGATCGTTTCGAAGTAACGTACAATCTCTGTGCGGTTGAAGAAAGGAAACGCCTGTTCGTCAAAGTGAACGTCGATGAGGCGGACTTGCAGGTTCCAACCGTTTGTGGAGTGTATCCGAGTGCGAATTGGTATGAGCGTGAAGTGTACGATATGTTCGGCATCAGCTTCACCGACCATCCCGACCTGCGGCGCATGTACATGCCGGAGAATTACGAGCATTATCCATTGAGGAAGGATTTCCCATTGATGGGCATTCCCGGTTCCATTCCACTTCCCAAGCGTTAACGCGATATGAGTACGAACGATTTCGATGTTCTCGACCGACCGGTAGAAACTCAGCGGATAAAACCGGAGGACCGCTCTCAAATCGTGCAGGCGCTTCTCGAGCACGATCCGAATATTTCATTCGAAGACCCGATCGAAAACGACATGGTTCTCAACATGGGCCCGTCGCATCCGGCAACGCACGGAGTGCTGCGCCTGCTCTTGCGACTGGATGGCGAGACGGTTATCAACGTCGTGCCCGAGTTGGGATATCTCCATCGCGGGTATGAAAAGATCGCCGAGAATGAAACGTACCATGAGTTCATCCCTCACACCGACCGTCTGGATTATTTACAGCCCGTTCACAACAACGTGGGGTATGTGCTTGCCGTCGAAAAGCTCTTAGGACTTGAGGCACCTCCGCGTGCGCAATACATCAGGACACTGAGTTCCGAGCTAGCGCGTGTCTCTTCTCATTTGCTTGCGACAGGCGTTATGGCGATGGACGTTGGCGCTATGACGATGCTGCTGTGGTCGTTCCGCGAACGGGAAAAAATTTACGATATCTGGGACTTGCTTACCGGCGTCCGCTTCACGACAAGTTACACGCGAATTGGAGGGCTTGCCCAAGACATAACCGACGAGACGCTCGCGGCCATCAAGGCATTCATCGAGCAGCTTCCGGAGAAGATCGATGAGATGGAACGGCTTGTCAATCGCAACCGAATTTTCTTCGACCGTTGCCGGGGTCTCGGAGTCGTCAGCAATGAAGATGCGCTTGCGATTGGATTTACCGGTCCGAACCTCCGTGCATCGAATGTGCCGCGCGACCTGCGACGGGATGAGCCCTATCTCGTCTATAACGAACTTGATTTCAATGTCATTACCGAGCCGGAAGGTGATTCGCTCGCGCGGTATTATGTCCGTCTCAGGGAGATGCGTGAGAGCGTGAAGATCATTCGGCAGTGCATCGAGAAACTTCCCGCGGGGCCGATCTTCGCGGATAATCCGAAACAGGTGCTTCCGCGGAAAGAGCGCATTTACACCCGGATGGAAGAACTGATTCACGATTTCATGATCGTCAATTTCGGTGTGAATCCACCGTCCGGTGAAGTGTATCACGCCATCGAATCGTCCAAAGGCGAATTAGGATTTCACATCGTCAGCCGCGGCGAAGGGCAGCCCTGGCGGTTGAAGATTCGCTCACCCTCATTTTGCAACATTCAGGCGTTACCGCAAATGATCCGCGGTCATCTCCTCGCCGATATCGTCGCCATCGTTGGAAGCATCGATCCGGTGATGGGAGAAGCGGATAAGTAACCGTCAATTAACCAGAGAATGCAGATGCCGCTATTTACTCCTGAAGAACTTCAGAAGGTTGAAGAAATAAAATCGCGCTACCCGACAAGGCTTGCAGCCGTCATGGGTGTCTTGCACATGGTGCAGGATAAGTTTGGATTCATTTCCGTAGAACGGATGCAGGAGGTCGCTGACCTGCTGGTTATCCCTGTTGAAAACGTCCTTGGCGTCGTGTCCTTCTACGAGATGTACCATGAGCATCCGGTGGGGAAATACAATCTCCAGGTTTGCACGAACATCTCGTGCTTGCTTCGCAACTCGGATTTGGTTCTCGCGACATTGAAAGAGCGTTTGGGTATCGAACCCGGCGAGGTGACCGCCGACGGAAAATTCGGAATCCATGAAGTCGAATGTTTAGGGTCATGCGGCAGCGCACCGATGATGTCGGTCAACAAGAAATACGAGGAGAGCCTCACGCGAGAGAAAGTGAACAAGATCATCGATGAACTGATGGTGGAAGGATGAGCATGGACTACACGCCCTTCCTCCTGCCGGGTATCCCGGATTATCACATCCTCAATGTCTATCTGGAGCATGGCGGTTATGGCCGTCTCCGGAAAGCTCTCGCGATGACCCCCGACCAGATTATCTCCGAAGTCAAAGCATCGGGTTTACGCGGGCGGGGCGGTGCTGCTTTCCCGACGGGATTGAAGTGGTCATTCATGCCGAAGCAAACGGAAAAGACGAAGTACCTGATCGTCAACGGCGATGAAAGCGAGCCGGGTTCTTTCAAGGATCGGCAGGTTTTCGAATTCAATCCGCACATGCTTATCGAAGGAGCGATAATCTCTGCGTATGCGATCGGAGCATCGGTCATCTATCTTTACATTCGCGGTGAATACGAGTATTGGGTTCAGCTCATGGAGAAAGCAGTCTCCGATGTCTATGCAAAGGGCTTCTTGGGAGACCGCATGAGGGAAACGTTCGGGATGCAGTTCAAAACGGAGCTTTATATTCATCGCGGAGCCGGCGCATACATCTGCGGCGAAGAATCTTCGATGATGAATTCGATTGAAGGCCTTCGTCCTTACCCACGAGTGAAGCCACCGTTCCCTGCTCAGCATGGGTTGTGGGGTTGCCCGACAACCATCAACAATGTCGAGACGATTACTAACGTCCCGAAGATCATCGAAATGGGTGGAGACTGGTATTCGAAGATCGGCGCGGAGAAGCATCCCGGACCGATTCTCTATGGAATCTCAGGCCATGTGAACAAACCGGGTGTCTATGAACTGCCGACCGGGATGCTTTTGACAGAGTTGATCTACGATGTTGCCGGTGGTGTCCCGGGCAATAAGAAAATCAAGCTTGTCATTCCCGGCGGTTCATCGATGCCGCCGTTGCGTGGCGACGGATTGGATGGCGTTCGCATGGATGCAGAGTCGTTGAAAGCAGTCGGCTCGGCAATCGGCACCGCGGGTATCATCGTGATGGATGAAGATGCGGATATCATTCGTGCACTGCAGAGGATCACGAAGTTCTACTACGTCGAATCGTGCGGCCAGTGCACTCCTTGCCGCGAAGGAACAGGCTGGATGCTGAAAGTTCTGAATCGCCTGGATGCCGGTGAAGGGGAATCGAAGGATCTCGACTTGCTGTGCAGCGTTGCGAGCAACATCGAAGGCAACACCGTTTGCGCCCTCGGCGATGCAGCGGCATGGCCAGTAAAATTCACGATCGAGCGATTTCGGGCTGAGATGGAATCAGAAATTTCTACACGTAACGGTCACTCGCAATAGTAAACCTTACGAGGAAAAGAAGAGGACTCATGAGCCTTGCTCAAGAGCATCCTTCAATCTTTGCAACGCGAGCGTCCAGTACTCCTTCATGCGCAGCACGTCGGCAACTTCGAAAAGGCCGCTGTGCCGTAGAGCGATTTTACATTTTCCTTCATCCTTTGCGTGGAAGTGAACCGACACATGCGATCCGTCCGTCCAGTTCATATGAATTTCCGATTCTTCTGTGGATTGCTGGATCGTCCCCTGGTCCTTTAAGATATTTCGTCGTGATGGATCGTTCATCCAGAGGCGAAATACATTTTCGGTCGGGGAATGGATTGTCTTCGTGAGGGTGATGAAGAAACCTCCGAGGTGCGATTGCTTTTCCTTCATCCCTCGTGCTTGTTCATACCCCACTACAATGATTCGCGTCCACCAGGACCCGACCTCCGGAAACCGATGCTGGAGCCATTCAACGATTTCCTTGTGTGATTTTCTCGACGAACGCGCCCGGTCGAGAATGGAAATCCAATCCTCCCAATTCTTCCCAGTCTTCCGATGGATAGTCTCGGAGTCGATGCCTGCAATTATCTGAGTACTCTTTCTGTAACTCATCGCATATCCTTTCATTGAATCGCTGCTGGGTGAAACCGCTTGTCTGGTTCTTCGGCAAGGCGGAAACCCATACGATAGACTTACTGCAATGTGAAAACTCTTTATGAGAATGTCAACGAAAATCTTTCGACGCGTTGGAAAACCATACCGCGTTTGTTACCATGCACTCCAACAGAGGAGAACACCATGCTCACACAGGAATTAATCAGAAGGAAAAGAAATGGCGAAGAGCTTACGGCAGAAGAGCACCGACACCTGTTTCACGGCTTTCTCCACGGCAATGTCAGGGACTATCAGATCAGCGCATTCCTGATGGCGTGCTACTACTCCGGACTGACCTTGAAGGAGACGCTATCACTCACCCGGATATTCATAGAGTCGGGAAAAAAAATGGATTTGTCAGCCATCCAAGGCGTCAAGATCGATAAGCATTCAACGGGTGGTGTTGGGGATAAAACGTCCTTACTCCTCCTTCCGATCGTTGCAGGCGCCGGTGTGCCCGTTCCTATGGTTTCAGGCAGAGGACTTGGTCATACGGGTGGGACTCTGGATAAGCTTGAGAGCATTCCGGGTTTTCGCACTCGACTTTCGGAGCCGGAGTTCTTATCAAATCTTTCGCGAACCGGCATGGCCATCATGGGGCAAACCGAGAGTTTCGTTCCGCTCGATAAGGACGTTTACGCACTTCGTGATGTCACAGCCACCATAGATATTCTTCCGTTGATTGCCGTCAGCATAATGAGTAAAAAGATTGCTGTCGGTTCTGATGGCCTCGTTATGGATGTGAAAGTAGGGAAAGGAGCGTTCATTGAAAATGAAGAGAAAGCAGATGAGCTAATCAAGCTTCTCATAAAAATAGGGGATGAGTTCGGATTAAGAACAATCGGATTTTTCACAGCTATGGATGAACCTCTGGGTCGTGCGATTGGCAATTGGTTGGAAGTAGTAGAAGCTGTGGAGTTTCTCCGAGGGAGAGCTACTGCTGATCTTATGGAAGTAACCTATGTCCTTGCTGGCGCGATGATCTATCTCGGTAAAAAAGCATCAAACCTCAGCGATGGAGTAGTGATTGCGAAGGAAATGGTCAGGAGCGGAATTGCCTTCGAAAAGTTCAAAGAGTTCGTGAGCACTCAGGGTGGCGAAATCCACTACATTGAAGAAACCTTACGATATCCTCTTGCAACACACATATCAGAAGTTTATGCACCGAATGATGGATATATCGCAGCAATCAACGCCAGAACGTTAGGCGTCTTATCAGTAGAATTAGGCGCTGGACGGAGAACAAAAGAAGATACGATTGACCCGACGGCTGGAATCGTTTTGGAGAAAAAAGTTGGCGAGAAGATCACAGAAGGAGATATTCTCTGCAGACTGTATTCATCGCGAACTAATTCCCTATCACGTTTCCGGAAAATCGCTGCGAGCAGCTTTACTATTGATGAAAGAGCACCAACGTTGAGGGGAAAAGTTCTTCGATCCTTCGGTGTTGACATAGAAAAAGAGCAATCACTTCGTAACGAAGCTTGACTTCATACCAAGAGAGGACTATATTTGTAGTCCATTTTCGAATGGATGTCTTTTGAATACAAAAGACATGTTCTTTGAAAGAGTTTGTGCACAGTCAATTGTTTTGAGTGTCGACCTTAACTCAACCTCCCTCGATCCAAAGCCTCGCGCGAAGGCGGCGAGCGCGCCGGCGACTCCGTT
>CAYUWG010000042.1:0-33169 GCA_964448285.1 uncultured Chromatiales bacterium | reverse complement strand
GGTTTCGCGGTTGTCCGGTTCGTCGCGCTCTGCGATCGAGAACGAGCCGCGCCATTCGAGTCTCGAACCGAGAGCCTCCGTCATTTCGTGATCACCGCTGAGCACGGAAGAAAAAATCGAGCGCCCGACGAATCGCTGGCGGGATGCCTTGTAGAAGCCGGATGAAGAGCCTTGAGCGGAGTAGCCGTCAATCAACCGCGCTTCGTCATCCATCGAACGATTGAACATCGTCTTCAAGCTGATCTTGTCTGTTGCCGATGGTTTCATCGCAAGGTTCAGCAGGGCACCCCAAAGGACGGAGTACGTTCCCTGCCTTGCGATGTAGTCATCTTTCAAAATCGGGCGACCGGTACTCGCGTCGATTTCCTGAGTGGGGTACCGCTCTGATATGATGCGATAGGACTGTTCACTCGAGTACGTCAAGGAGGCGAGATACCCAAACGGCATTCCGTCCCAATCGAATTTGTTACCGGTCGCCAAAGAGAACCCGAGATTCGGCATTGGCGATGTTTGCCGCGGGGTCCAGTCGTTTGAGAAGTGCGACGCGAATGCAGCGCTTTCGCTTGTCGTCGGGCGGTTCGAAGGAGGTGCAATCGGAATTCCCTCTGGAAGCGCTCTCTTACCGTTATCGAAGCCCATGAAATCAAGACTGTTTTGTGCAGTCGCAGGCATTCCTGATGTGAGCATAGAGTTCATGCCGGAAGAAAGACTCGTATTCACGAAAAAGCTTTTGGGAAATTCCCTCGTCGTGATACGAACCATCGCTCCGGAAAAATTTCCCGGTTGGTCGGGTGTGAAGGTCTTCTCAGTCACCATGTTCTGAATCAGGTTCGAAGGGAAGAGGTCGTATGGCACTACCTTTTTTTCCGGCTCTGGGCTTGGCACGGGCACGTCGTTGACCTGCGTGGCATTGTATCGCTCGCCTAATCCTCGGACGTATGCGTACTTCGCGCCGACGATCGAGACGCCGGTCACACGCTTTATCGCATCAGCCGCATCGCTGTCCCCCGCTTTCTTCATGCGCTCTTCGCTGATGGCATCGCTGATGCCGGCGGCTTTCTTCTGCAATGCCAGCATCGAAGCCTCGGAATCGGTTATCGCTTCAGCCGTTACGACGACTTCTTCCATTTCATACGCCTCCGGTCGCAAGCGAATATCCAACGTGGTCGTTTTATCCGGAACGACGGCGATACGGAGAATGGTCTTCTTCGCATAGGAGACATAGGAGACTTGCAGGTTGTAAATGCCGGCGGGAAGATCGTTGAATTCGAACTTCCCATCGAAATTCGTCACCGTGCCTCGGGTCGTTTCGAGAAGGACGATGTTCGCTCCAATGAGGATTTCACCGTTCGAACTGTCACGAACGACGCCCGCAAGTTTTCCTGTTTGTTGCGACTGCGCCGTGAACGCAATTACAAAAACCAGAACCGTAAAGATTTTCATTGTGATAAGACTTCTGCGATAGTGATACATACATCGCAAAAGTATCAGCGCAATGTTAGGGCATGATTAAGGTTCCGTTAGGATTCTGTTAGATCGCTGTCGCGCCCTACCGGATACACCGGATGACTTCCGAATCGCATCAATGAATGACAATGACCTGCCCTGGATCGAGACGCAGATGAACACCATTCTGTGACCTGCTGAATGTCGTTCCTGTGATCGCATCTTCAATCGGGGTGATGTGAACCGGAAGCGGAATCATAGTCTGCACTGAACCCTTGCAGTCCATGTTTGCAATGATGATGACGGCTTTTGAATGATCGACCGCTGTCCTTGCAAAGGCAAGCACTCTTTCATCCGGGGATGGAATGAGATGGAGCGTCCCATGTGAGGGATTGACAATGACGTCTTCCCATTGCTTCCTGAGCGCACAGACTTTCGAGATGTATTCGATGAGATTGTCGCGCGCATCCCAGCATAAATGTCCCTCGGAGAACAACGGCAGTTTGTGCGAAGGAAAGCGCATCGCTTCTTCCTTCGTGAACCCTAAGCCTGTATTCACGGGCGTCGTTTCGCCAAGCTCGAATCCCTGATGGACGTAGAGAACGCCGGGCAAGAAGCTGTTGACGCCGAATGACATGCGAGAGAACGCCACTCCTCCGTCACGTGAAGAGGCTCGGGGAGTATTGTGCGTTTCCGGTGTTGCGAAGAAAGGAACCGGTACGTCTTCCATCGAGAAGCGGGAGACGAAACGCAGGAGTTTCTCGGGGATATGTTCGTCACTCCAGAGATATCCTACCGTGGCATTGTAGCCTTCATTGCGTGATGCCTGCCCGATTGCGAAGTTCTCCTCCCAAAAGGCGAAGTCCGGTTTTCTCTCGCGCGCTTTCTCAACGATGGCTTGCTTCAGAGAGCCCGGCAGAGCGTGTCCCATGTCGATCATCACGCCGTCGATATCGAACCGTTCGATGTAGTGCGGGATTATGCCGATGATCGTTTGCCAGAGATCACGGATTTCGTTCTCCGGTACAGCAAGAGCGTTGTCGTAATGACGAACGGTGTTATACGCGATGTAGTTGAACGCCTCATGTGCATAGAGCCGCAGATACGTCACGTCGTCCCAGGGCGGCTGTACATCGTCCGGAGGCCAGTCGGCGAAGGCCGGTGGAATGCGACAGCGCTTGCCGCTTGCGGTCGTTCCGATATAGCGATTCCCGATACGTTCGACTTTTTGCGGTACGTCGGTAAAGCAATGCTGATAAGAACTCTCGGGCGCGGGCAAATGCCAGAGGTCGCCGCTCTTGACGCGCTGATGAATCACCTCTAATTCGTCTCGCGAAAAATGCGGATTGCCGAAGCCCTCCGAAGTGGTCGATCGATCCGGTATTTCCGCATCGATCCAGTAGAACCAATCAGGATGCTGCTCGATCCAATCGGAGTCACGTGCCGCCGTTCGAAAGACGAACTCCATGACGACGCGCATTCCCATTTGATGGGCCGCCTCAACGAACGCCGCATATTCCGTTTCCACGTCGAGCTTGAGAACCGGTTCCGCAAGCAACGGATCGAGCAGGAACGGATTCCTTATCGCATACGGCGAACCGAGACTTCCCTTATTCCCATCTCTGCCGACAGCAGTCACCGGAAGCAGGTGGAGCGTGTTGACACCCATTTGCCTGAGCAGAGGCAGCAGTCCGATCGATTTGAGGAACGTACCTGTCTCCCGAAAACCGCTGTGTAACTCCTCGATGCGCACCCGGCCATCCGCATCGTGATCCCATGCTGTCGTATGCCGCACGAACATGTTGTAAACGACAGCGCGCCGTGTCCATTCACCACTCCCTGCTTCCAATTCTGATGACAACGGTTCACGAAGAATGCTCTGAATGATCCCCGAGAAATACGAGATGGGGTTAACGATAACGGTGCCTTCCGTTTGGCTGTGCGAAACAGCACCTGATGAATCATTACGGGAGGCGGAGCGGAGCGACCGTCTTTCACTATCGCTTGAAGACGAGCGAGAGAGATTGCTTCGTTGCGTCCGCAATGCGATTCCATGCTGTTCCCAAACGACGGGGATGTGATAGCTTTTCCGGCGGGAGGAGCGAGACGCTTGGTTCAACCGGTCAAGGACGGTTCGCAGGGCTTCGCGTGTCACGAGTTGAGATTTCCGAATTCGGGTTCATGGTATGCTTTCCTGCACATCGCGCGATGAACATACACGCTGTGCAAACGGAAATGCAACTCGCGGTCGTGCAAGCTCACAGCGCTGCCCCTCATCCGGAGTAATCAAGCGAAAGATGGTTGCTGATTCGCTCTCCCGCTAACAAGCAAGTGTTTTATGGCTGAACCGCTTCTTTCCTGATATCGTCGAACTTGTATCTGGTCCTTGCCCAATCTGTACAGATTGCCTCAATCGATCATAAAGCCTATCTTCAGACATGGAACAGAGAGCACACCGATTCACAGAAGCACGCAATAACCTCACTGCCATTATCGATGCGGTTCAGAGGAACAACCCCCAGATCATCCGGAAGAGAAAGAACAGCGAGGATGATGTGCTCATCATTAAGTCCAGTCTTCTTCGCACAGCATTGTCCCTGTCCGGGAGCGGCATGTTCAAAGTAAGAACGGAAAAGGAAGCCGACGGCTCATGGACGATCATGCTTGAGCCATTCGGACTTGTCGTGAATGCTGCGACGAAGCAAAATGCGATCGACCAGCTTTTGCATGATGTACGTGTGTATGCGGATGAATTCATGGAGAACCGCTCTCTCTATCTGCGGTCCGCGAACCGGAAAAACCATTTCCTTTATGTTTTACAGGTGTTGCTTTGCGCGAACGACGCAGAGCTGAAGGAAACACTCCAGCTTGCCTAAGTTCCGAGATTTGAAACGATACTGCGAGCGTACCGGATGGGAGCCGTTCAAAAGCACAGATCATTACTGGTACAGAAAAATCTCTGATGACGGAACGATAAGAATAACGAAAGTGAGCAGAGCATTGGGAAAAGAAATCCCGGCAAAGATGTGGAGATACATTTTGAAGCATCAACTTCAGACGACACTGGAGGAGTTCAACAGGAATTGTTGATGCATGAGCTCTGGATGTGAGGAGTTAATGCAAGCACTACTGTTGGAATCGATTGGCGATTGCGGATCATCGATTTTCGTGCATTGAGAACATGTTCGTCAATCTAGTGCCCTCAAGCAGATAGCCCTTCTTCATGTCGAACTTCTGATGAATCGTTAAGCGACTGGTTCATCATGACGAACAGTCAAGAACGCTTTATGGCTAAAGCGCTTCTTTCCTGATATCGTCGAACTGGTTTATCACCACATCTCCTTCGGGAAAGTGAGCGATGATCTTCAACTCGGCACCCATGGCGGCAAGAATTTTGCGAAGCGTGCTGATGTAGATGTCCGATTGGGATTCGAATTTCGAAATCGCAGCCTGGTTCATGTTCAGGTTGTTCGCGAGTTGTTCTTGTGTCAACTCGAGCGCTTGTCTCAGTTCACGCAACGCAAGTTCCTGTTTGAGAAGATTAGCCTTTATTCTGTTCTTCTCCTGGCGTTCACGGGACATTGTTCGTCGCAGGTTCGAGTAGGGTTTGCTCATGGAAGTAATCCTTCATCTGTTAATGCTTGTACATGTTCATCGTAAAGACGGTCAGCAGTTGGAACGAACTCTTGGTACCAGCGATCGTTTCCACGCTTATTTCCTCCGATAAGGAGAATTGCGGTCCTTCGAAGATCGAACGCGTAAAGTATCCTATATGGATCACCCGCGTGTTGAATCCTCAATTCCCTCATGTGCTTATGGCGCGAGGACTCGACACCCGATGAATGAGGAAACGGTAGATGCGGACCCAAATCTTCAAGGAGATGCACTGTGATATCGATATCGTCCTGTTCTTCTTCAGTGAGGGTTTCCCACCAATCTTCAAACTCATTCGTGTATTCGACCTGCCATGTCATTCTCGAATTGAATATAACTGATCAGTTATGTTGATGCAAGGGTTTCATTGCGGGATGGTTTCAGCGGCTGGTACGCAGCAAGCGAGATTACGGATTACAGATTACGGATTGTGAATTATGGATTGTCGCGCTCAACCAAACCCGTCATGCTGAACGCGTCCCACAGGAAGGCGATGTATTCCTGCTCCTTCGGGCTTTTAAAGGAGAGCGGCAGATAGTTGGCGAGTTCGGCGACTTTCTTCCATGGCTCACACCTCCGCCGGGACAGGTTCCTCCTGATAGGCGTCTCCCATCATCATCTGGTAGTGGGCGAAATGCTCGGACTTCCTGAAGATCTCCATGAAGACTCGCAAGTAGACATCCACCGTCGCCTCATCAATCGACACGTAAAGGTCGTCAAGGGCGTGATGAGATCCAGCGTTTACCCATGAGAACAGGGACTTGCAGATCAGTTTATCCTTGCCCTCGAACATTGAACAAATGCTATCCGGATCTACTCCACCGAGAATCTTGAAGTAGTTCTCGAGTATCCGGCGGAGGGTGTTCTGAATGGTCGTCGTCTCTCTACATCTTCTCAACCCACGGCGCGCGCCATTCCTGTGCGGGGAATGGTTTCACCCAGTAGCCGATCTCCTGAGCGATTTGGTCGCCCCGCAACCGGAAGATGAACACGCACTGGTATTCATCGCCGTCGTAGTTGAGGTCTGCTTCCAACACGCGGAGGTCGTCCTGTACGGTTATTCGTCTCGCTGTGATATGAGGCAGGGATGGAAACCGAGAGTAGATTTCGCGCCGGTTTCGTTCGCCTCTTATGCGTTCGCCCGACTGCGGCCATTCGATAACCACGTCGTCGGTAAACACGCCGTTCAGCGCTTCATGATCGCCCCGATTGATTGCGTCGATGAGTTTTTCTATCGCGGCGTTGTTCAAGGCTGTATCCATTATGCTTTCCTTTCAGGGAAATTGTGTTCGATGAATTTCATCAGTGAGTTTTTTCTTCAAGGTTGCCGGTTCTGCAGAAGCACGAAGCCATAAGCGTGATATCCGAACGCTTCCATGAGACGGCAAAGAGTGAATCCGTCTTCATCGCTTCTGCATGTCGTTCTTTTTTATGCAGGCATTCCGCAAGGCCCTTCAACGCCCATCCGTTGTTCGGATGCAGTTCCAAATCCTTTCGGTAAACCGCCTCGGCTTCATCGATCATGTTCTGCTCGAGAAGGAGTGCGCCAAGCGCGTGACGAACGGGCATCATCCATCCCCATGGCTCATCGTAGCGAAGCGAATCGTCACGCATCACGGCAAGGCGAATGAGGTCGAAGGCTTTCTTGTAATTACCCTTGCGATATTCGAGTTCTCCTTCCGCCAAAGGCAGACCGATCTCGATGACGGTGCGCACCGGGTTGTTCGCCAGCAAGCGCGATTCGGGTACCCCGTCGTATGCTTTCTTCATCGCATTGAACTCCTCCGATGCTTCTTTGACTTTTCCCATCGCGGCGTAGGCGACGGTTCGTCCGTAGTGCCAGAACGCAACCGCTGACACGAGATCCTCCGGCGGTTTCGGCTCAGCGAGGATTTCTTCCCACAGCCCGAAGCGCACCATCACATGAATGGGCACGGCGAGGAATGCTTCGAGGTAGTCCGCATATGCGCGCACCAATTCTAACGGCGCTTGCTCCACCATGTCGCGAGCAGCTTTCATCGCTTTCGCTTTCTGCCCGTCGAACATCGAAGCGTACGCGAGGAAATGGTAGTTGTGAATGCGGTAGAACGTATAGAAGCCGCCTGCCTTCACCCAGGTCGTATCGGCGATGATGCCCTTCTCGTTCGCAACGATCGCGTTCTCATAATGCCCGAGACGAATGTCGATGTGCGACGGCATGTGCACGAGATGCCCGCCTCCGGGGACGCGGTTGCGCAACCGGTTCGCTGCCTCCAATGCCTTCCCAGGTTCCGGCGACGCTTCAACCGTGTGAATATAGAAGTGACACATGCCGGGGTGATCAGGAACCTGCGCCAGCCCTTTCTCTATGATTCCGACGATCTCCATCGTCTCCGGCTGCGGCTGACCGGACGGCGTCCAGAGATCCCACGGGCGGAGATTCATGAGCGATTCAGCAGTAAGGGCAGCAACGTCCACGTCCTTCGGATATTTCGCATAGACCTTGCGCATTGCCATTGCATACGCAGTGTCGAGATGCTTGCGGTCCTCAGGCGGCGGCCATGCATAGCGGACACTGAGCGCATCGATCAAATCCCGTTCTACGGGCGTACCGTTGCCGGCAAGCTCGATCGCCATCTGCAGGGCGTCCCATGCATTGCGGCTTGCTGCGCTGTCCATCAGTGGGTTATTGATGTTCGGGCCGAACGACAACGCCTGTCCCCACCACGGCATCGGCGCAGCGGAGTCGAACGCAACCGCCTGTTGAAACGACGCAATCGCCGCTTCATGGTTGAAACCGAAGTAGAGCGTGAATCCCTGGTCGAAGTATTGCTGCGCTTCTTTCGACGTTGTGTTGATCGTTCGCTGGAATGTATCGAGGCCGGGATATAACGGAACGGAGACCTCGACGTTTTGCTTCGATGCACAGCCAAGGAGAAACGCGAGCAGAACGAGGAAATGCAAAGCGGATTTCATGAAGATTCCTTTCATGAGGAATAAGGGTGAATGAAGAATGAAATCGAGAGCGTAATCGTCTTCGGGTCAGCATCGACAGGCACGAATGGAGTGCACTCGCGCCTTTGCGTCGCGTTCACAATCCATGAAGGTCAGGCGAATCGAAGACCGTTCAGAAGCAGACTCTTGTGTTTCGGTGTATCCTTTCGAAAAAAGAAAACGGCTTTTCTGCTGTTGCGATGGACTGCGAGATTCAACTCGAATGAAAAGATAGTCCGTATTGAACTTGAGTGAATTTCCGGTGAGATGCAAGCTTTGGGTGAAAACGGAGGCGATAGATTCCTTCAGCAAGAAACTGACGTCTCTAATATGTTGCTTGCACAAAACGAACACAGCGCATACAATGGTGAAGACAATTTTCGAGCAAACGAATAGGTAGCTGCTGTATCGAACTTGGTTTATCGCCGCACGCGCACATGCGCTCGATTTTTCTATTTGATCAGCGAAGCCATTAACAGAACAAACAACCACAAAAAAGGAGCAACTATGAAAACGCTACTCAACCTTCAGGGACTGGTGATCATTGCCGTCGTCCTCATGTCATGCAATTCGGAAGATCGGGTGGCTGATCCGAATTCCGGTGATGTCGGAGTTCTCCAAAAAGCGGCATCGCCAACCAACCCGGTCATCACGAGTGTCGTACCAACCGCTGCGGAAATTGGGGACGTCATCACCGTCAATGGAAACAATTTCGGTCCGAAGAAGTATTCAGGCTACTTCGTGACCGTGTGCGGGAAACAAGCGACCGTGTATCAATTGTGGAGCAAAACGCAGATCAAAGTCTTAGTCCCGTCAGGTGCTACCACGAATAACGGTACCGTGTCTGTCACGATGGGCAGTAAGGTCAGCAACGCTGTGAACTTTACGATCCTGCCGTCTTCCCCCGTGACGATCGGCACGCAGGTTTGGATGGGCGCAAACCTTGACGTAGCGACTTATCGCAACGGAGACCCAATCCCACAGGTAACCGATCCGACCGTATGGGACAACCTCACTACAGGCGCGTGGTGCTACTACAACAACGATCCCATCATGGGACAGATCTATGGCAAGCTCTACAACTGGTACGCAGTCAATGACCCTCGCGGTTTGGCACCGAGCGGCTGGCATGTCGCGACTGACGACGAGTACAAAACACTTTCGATCTTTTTGGGAATGTCCCCAGCCGTGGCTGATCAATACGGCTACGCCTATTTCGGAACGGATGAAGGTGGAAAGATGAAGGAAGCCGGAACGAGCCTGTGGGCGATCCCGAATACCGGTGCAACCAACTCCAGCGGATTCACTGCACTCCCTGCGAGCATGCGGTCAGGACTAACCACGGCAGATTTCGGGACTCTGAACTTTGGAGCAACGTTCTGGTGCGCAACGGAATATGACAATGCCAAAGCATGGTGCCGAGCGCTCGACAGAAATTTGGCATCGACCTACCGAAACGTGCTTATCAAGCAGCACGGATTTTCAGTCCGGTGCGTGCTGAATAATAACTAGAGCCGAAGTGAGCACGAGGCTGTTCAAAGGATGCCGTTGAAATAGCTCTCATATTGGATTGTCGTTTTACGATATCGAATCTGCGACACATGTGAGTGTCGGTCATACGGCTTTGAACAGCCTCGATAGCTCGTGCTATTCCGCGCTTTGTTTATCGCTTCTGCAACGAGACAGAGGTCTCGATCAATCTTCTCATTCAATGTGCAGCGAGTGCACCGCTCCATCATTCAGTGAATTTTCTTGATCAGCTTATGATACGGAGTATGTGCCCAAGCTTGTCGAGTCGCACATCTCCATATCATTAACTCCAAATTGCCCGTCTTTGTGGGACATCCGGTTTCCGGGAAAAATCGTTTTGCTTCTGAGTACGAAATCACCATTTTCCCATCAACGATAACGGTGCTACTGGGCCGGTCACATTGATTCACAGAAACTACACCTTGCAGTAAGAGCCTTTTCCCTTGTGAAATGTCCATGAAGAATGCAGTGCGAAGAAAAACGATGACGCTCCACCTCATGGTGATGATTGTCGTATGTCTTTCCCAGAACGGATTCTCCCAGCAGGCTCAAGAACGCGGCATCCCGATGATCCGGAACTTCATGCGCACGGAGTACAGTTCGCAGCCACAAAACTACTGCGCTGTGCAGGACAAAAGAGGAGTTATGTACATCGGGAACGCGGATGGGATATTAGAGTACGACGGCGCCTACTGGCGATTGATATCGTCGCCAAATCATTTCCCGATTTTCTCGCTTGGCGTGGATGCGAACGGGATGATCTATGCTGGAGGGTTCGGAGATTTTTTCGTTCTGCAAAAGGATAGCGCGGGGCAGTTAGAACTTCGCTCGCTCATGCATAATATCCCGGATGAAGCCCTCAACTTCAAATATGTCTGGAAGATTATCGTCCGCGAAAGCAGGGTGTATTTTGTAAGCGCTGAAATGCTCTTTCGTTTGGATGAAACGGGATTGAAATACTGGAAACCGCAGACGCAAATCACAGATTGTTCCTTTCGAAATGCAACCCTCACGACCAATCAGACTGATGGGGAGTACATCCTTGAAGATGACCGGCTTGTCAAGAACACTGAAGCGGGAAAAAATACAGACAGGATATCGATCCGTCATTCTAACGTAGCGCTCGCTTCCTCACATTCACGATGGGCTCTCATCGAAAATGCTTCGGAAGTTTTTCTTCAAGATGATGCGAACACCGTACTTCAATGGGGACAACCGAAGTCCGCCGTCATGCTATTGAACCAGGAGATCGTCATCGGAACCGAGCGCTGGGGAATTCTCCATATCGACCGCCAGGGTCGAATGCTCTCACATATCACGCGGTCGTCGGGTTTATGCGCCGATGCAGTCACAGAACTTTACGTCGATCTCGATCAACGAATATGGGTAATGACTTTCAATGGCGTATCACTCGTCGATCTCCTCTCGCCTGCGACGATTCATGGAGAACAGACGGGTTTGCATGGATCGGTGACAACGATCACACGACATCAGGGCACGCTTTACGCGGGAACACTCGAAGGATTGTTCGTGCTCACACAAACGACGACGGAAGCGCAGAGGCATCCACCGCTTACGACCTATCGCTGGAAACAAATTCCGGAAATCGGTCCGCGCGTATGGAAGCTCCTTTCAACAGGAACTCATCTCTTGGCGCTGAGTGATGGTGGTATCGTTCAGAGCTACGCCGGACGCTGGTCGATGATCCCGAATACCAGTCAGGATCTCCAATGCATCATTCAGTCGCGTCGAGATCCTCGTATCTGTTACGTGGGAACCGCGCGTGGGATCTTCGCACTCGAACAACAGCAGTCACACTGGAGACGAAGCGCGTTCAAAGTACAGTTGAACACGTATGCCATGACATTGGCCGAAGATCACGATGGCGCTCTCTGGATCGGCACCCCGAATGACGGTCCGATCAGAGTTCAAGTAGAAGGATCGGGGAATATCCCAATCGTTTCGCGATTCCATAACGACAAGAATCTTCCGGATGAGGATATCTATGTGAGTATGACGTCGCGCGGCGTCCTCTTCTCGACGGCGTATCACGGCATCTACCGATACGATAAAGTGACGGACAATTTTTACCGGGACCGGACATTCGAACGTGCTCATGGTGATACCGGTCGGTTGAACGTCTTGCCGATCGTTGAAGACAGGAAGCAACACCTCGTCATGTTTTGTTGGATTCACAGGCAACCGGCAATTGCGGCATTGCAACGACACACTTCGGATTTCGTGATTTCAGAGCCGCTCACATGCATCCCGCATGACGATGTGAATGCCATTTATTGCGATGACGAATACTCCGTTTGGTTCGGCCGAACGGCGGATATCATTCAGTACGATCGCTCGATGCCCTTCCTCCATAGATCGACGATCAGGACGCTCATTCGATCCGTGCGGATCGGGAAGGATTCGGTTGTCTATTGGGGAAATACCGAGGACTCCGCTGCGTTCGACATTCCATTTCACTCCAACTCCGTACGGTTCGAGTTTGCCGGCACGAGCTTCTTACGACAGGAGGAAAACGAGTATCGCTTCGCCCTCGAAGGCTTCGATTCCGATTGGTCTCCATGGACGAAGGAAACGAGAAAGGACTACACCAACCTCCCTACAGGGACTTACAAGTTCCGCGTTGTCAGCCGTGACGCGTTTGGCGCAATGGGAGTCGAGGCAACGTTTACCATTCAAATCCTCTCTCCATGGTATGCATCGTGGTGGGCGTATCTGTCGTACCTCTTCGCAGCAGTGCTCTTCATCTTCGCCATCGTGCGAGGGCGAACCAATCAACTGCATCGCCATCGGGTCGAATTGGAAGAGAAGGTGCGCGAACGGACAACGCAGTTGCGATTACAATCCGATGAAATCAGCAGGCAGAAGGAAGAGCTTGAGAAGTTCAACGACGAACTCAGGCAAATGAACGAGCAGATTGTCCGCACGCAACAGCAACTCATCACACAGGAGAAGCTTGCATCTCTCGGTTCCCTTACTGCCGGCATCGCGCACGAAATCCAGAATCCGCTGAACTTCGTGACGAACTTTGCCTCGCTCAATGAAAGCATGATCAAGGAAATAGAGGCCGATTTGCAGAGCGAACACGAGCAATCGAGAAAGGAGCAAGTTTTCTCGGCGCTGAAGACCTTGTACGGGAACACCCGCCTCATCACGGAACATGGCGAGCGTGCCGCTGGGATCATCCATTCCATGTTGCAACACTCGCGCGTACGTCGTGGAGAGCGCAGTCTCGAAGACATCCATCGCCTGTTAGATCAAAGCGTCTCGCTTGCTTATCACGGGATGCGAAGCGCGGAGAAAACCTATAACGTTCGTATCGTGAAGAACTATCAACCGAATCTCCCGCCGATCGTCATCATGCCGGAAGAAATGAGCCGTGTATTTCTCAACCTCGTCAACAATGCTTTTTACAGCGTGCAGGAAAAACGGAGAAACCGCAACGAGCAGTTCATTCCGGAGGTCACTATCTCGACTGCAGCAGACGACGGCACCCACACGATTCGCATTCGCGACAATGGATCAGGTATTCCGGAATCAGTCCGCGACCAGATTTTCAAACCGTTCTTCAGTACGAAGCCGACGGGTGCAGGAACCGGCCTCGGTCTTTCGATCAGCTACGATATCATCGTGCAACTCCACGGCGGCAGCATTTCCTTCGATTCCGTTGAAGGCGAGTTCACGGAATTCATCATTCGATTGAAAAGCGGCACATAGCCAGCACGTGCACATCTGTAACAATCTCGTGGAATAGAAAAAGCGGCGCCGGTCTGAAAACCGACGCCGCTTTCATTTACGAAACAGGGATCAGCCGAGATTGAAGTTGATATTCACGTTCAACGGCCTGCCTGTACCTCCCGGTCTGTCTCTCCAGATGACTCTGATGCGACCCTTATTGAGGTTATACCTTTTCGTCACAGGTGGTGAAGAGGGGTTTCCTGTGTAAGTGAAGACGAATGTGTAGTTCTCGTCCATATTAGGGACGGGAAGAACGTTAGTCACATTCCCGGTAAGTTGCGCGACGATCGCACCGGCAGAGTCGGTGATATCCGTCGAGCAGTGATCGGGATTCACTCCCGCAAGGATCTCTTGCACGAAGGTGCAATTCCCATCACTGGTGACGTTTTCCGTGTGTTCCACTTCTATCTCGAAATTGAGATAGTCTTGCATCCATGAAGCCATTGCATTCTCCTTTTGTTTGTGTGGCGGAGGCAGAAGTTATTTACACGGCAACACTAAGGAAGTGCGGCGTGAAAATCAATAGCCGCCAAACATTTTTTGGGGAAGATTACCTGCAGGATATTCAAATCCCGCTTCCGACATTCAGATGGATGCTTCAAGCAAAGCTCAACTTGCCCATGCCCTTCTGATTTCCCGTGATGTTGTACTCGTAAGGTAAAGCGTCACACTCTACCGCGTCTCTCTCAGCGTCGCAAGTTTCATCTTCAGCAAAAACCAGACGGCTTCCACGTCTTCCCGCTTCCATAGACGGATCGTGTACCAGTGCGCTTTCAATGACGGCTTCGAGGTTTTCATGCTCTGCCGCACGTGCGCGGTCAATTCCCTTATGGAAAAGAAGTCCTCCTTGCGCGAATCTGGGATGGCGAACGTGACAGTGAAGTAGCTGTTGTAGAAATGAATCACGCAGAGCACACGCTCGCGGTACGACGCGCGATAGCCCCAGCCCTGCTCGTTATCGTACCACTCCATCGACCAGCTCACGGATGATTCATGGAGTTCGATCAATTCTTCTAAGCGCTTGAGTTCGATGGCCGTCAGCATTCCGAGCGTCAGGTCGATGTCGGTGCGCGTCGGTCGATGCTTGTAATCGTTGAACGGATGTTTTGCCGGAGCTGTCACGTGCTAAGGGGGAACTACTGAACGAGCTCCGACGGTGATGCGAGCGATTCACCGGTGAGAAGACGGTACGCTTCGAGGTACTTCTGCGTCGTTTTCGAAATGACCTCCGGAGGAAGCGAAGGTGCGGGCGGCGCCTTATCCCAGTTGAGCGATTCCAAATAATCACGGACGAATTGCTTGTCGTAGCTTGCCTGCGCGCGCCCGGGTTCGTAGTCGGACGCAGGCCAGAACCGCGATGAGTCCGGCGTGAGCGCTTCGTCGATGAGAATGATCTCGCTGCCGTCGAAACCGAATTCGAACTTCGTGTCCGCGATGATGATGCCGCGCTGCCGAGTATACTCGCGTGCGAAGGAATACAGTTCGAGCGCGAGTTCCCGCACACGCGACGCCGTTTCGATCCCGACGATATCTGCGGTTCGTTCGAACGAGATGTTCACATCATGTCCGCTCTCTTCCTTCGTGGCGGGGGTGAAAATCGGCTCCGGCAATTCGGCGCTTTCAACCAATCCCGGCGGAAGCGCAATTCCGCACACGGCCTGTGATTGCTTGTACTCCTTCCATCCCGAACCGGCGAGGTATCCGCGCACGACACACTCGATGGGCAACGGCTCAGTCTTTTTCACGAGCATACTGCGTCCGGCAAGTTCTTCCTCATGCGGTTCGCATTCATCGGGATATGCACTCACGTCCATCGTTAGGAAATGATTTCCGCAGATGCCGCGTGTCTTTTCAAACCAAAACGCGGAGACGTTCGTGAGCACCGCTCCTTTCATCGGAATCGGATTCGGAAGGATCACATCGAATGCGGAAAGCCGGTCCGTCGCCACGATGAGAAGATGTGCGCCAAGGTCATAGACATCACGAACCTTCCCTCTTCGAAAGAGAGTGAGTCCCGAAAAATCTGTCGTGGATATCGTGTTCATCTCAGTGGTTTCGCGTCCTCAGACGCCGGCTCAATGTAGCAAAGCATCACCGCGCGGCCAATTCAACCGACGACAAGGGAGTCGAGCTTCGGGCATTCGTGAAAATCAAGCATACACATCAGTTCATCGGAAGAATTTTTTTCTTTTCATTGCACGCATGGAGAACGACCCACAACGCCAAGGACCATCCCGATGAACATTGCAGAATCCAAACGACTGTTCGCAGAAGCGCAGACGTTGATACCCGGCGGAGTGAATTCGCCCGTTCGTGCATTCAAAGCCGTCGGCGGGCAGCCGATCGTATTTCGCACAGCGAAAGGTGCACGACTGACCGACGTCGATGGCAACGAGTATATCGACTACGTCGGCAGTTGGGGACCGATGATCCTGGGGCACTCACATCCGCGCGTCGTTGCCGCGATTCACGCGCAGCTCGATCGCGCAACGAGTTTCGGCGCTCCATGCGAAATGGAAAACGTGCTCGCCCGGCTCATTATCGACATCGTCCCTTCCATCGAAATGGTACGCTTCGTCAATTCCGGTACGGAAGCGACGCTCTCTGCAATCCGCCTTGCGCGTGCGTTCACGAAGCGCGACGTGATACTCAAGTTCGAAGGCTGCTATCACGGACACGCGGATTCCTTTCTCATCAAAGCCGGCTCCGGCGTAGCAACGCTCGGCCTGCCCGATTCGCCCGGCGTTCCGCAGGCGGTCGCAAGCCATACGCTCGTCGCACGCTACAACGATCTCGAGTCGGTCGAAACTCTCGTCAAGGCGAACCCTGAACGAATTGCGTGCATCATCCTCGAACCGGTCGTTGGGAACATGGGATGCGTGCCGCCGGACCAGCACTTTCTCACAGGCTTGCGCACGCTCTGTACACGCGAAGGCATTCTCCTCATCTTCGATGAAGTGATGACGGGTTTTCGCGTTGCGCGCGGTTGTGCACAGGAGTTGTATTCGATCACGCCGGACCTGACGACGCTTGGGAAAATCATCGGAGGCGGACTGCCTGTCGGCGCGTATGGCGGAAGGAAAGACGTCATGCAGATGGTCGCACCGTCGGGGCCGGTGTATCAGGCGGGAACGCTCTCCGGAAATCCGCTCGCGATGGTGGCCGGCTTCGAAACACTTTCCGCCATTGCTGATGAGCCGTCTTTCTATGAGTCGTTGGAGAAGAAAGCACAGACGCTCGCAACCGGCATCGATTCGCTCCTTGTCGAAAATGGAATTTCGGGATTCGTCAATCGCGTTGGCTCGATGTTCACGCTGTTCTTCACGGATCACCCCGTTCGGAACTGGGACGATGCGAAGGAGTGCGACACTGCAAAGTTTGGAACCTACTTCATGTCGATGCTCGAGCAAGGCATCTCGTTGCCGCCTTCGCAATTCGAAGCGGCGTTTCTATCCGCCGCGCACAGCGATGAAGACATCGAGCGCACGCTCATCGCGGTTGCGAAAAGCTTTCGCCGGTTACGCGATTCTGAATAAGTCCTCAAGCTGTCGTGCTTCACGAACAAACGGTAATGCGAAAGACGGAGTGCGCCGTAACGATCAGGTAAGTCCCGCTCATCCATCTTGATGCGTCGATAACAACTGTGCGATCGACCATCCCGCTCCAGCGCTCGCGTCCGAGTACGTCGATGATGCGAACGTGTGTGGGTTTCTCTGCACGAAGGGTGAACTGTCCTGTAACCGGATTTGGAAACGCAGTAAGGAGTGTGCTTGCCGGAATCGGAATGTCCGCAGGATTCGTACTGCCGGTAAGCTCACGAATCGCACGCATCTTATAATTTCTGTCCGGGTTCGTGTAGTCGTCCGTAAGGCCCCAACAGCCGTAGCGGTTGTAGCCGGAGACGAGAGTGAAAAACATGGCCAGTCCCCCGCCGACGTCGCGCCAGCCTTCGAGGTAATTACGCTTGAGCACGGCGCCCATCTCCGGCGTCCTGTGTGCAAGAATCTGGCTTGCGAGGTTCGCAGTGCCTCCGCCGGCGGGGATGTGCGGTCCGCCTTCGTACGACGTGCACCCGCCTTTCAATCCCCACGAAGCGGCCTTGTCGATATGATTGCGCCGATACGTCGAAGCCTGGGAGTTTGTCAACTGGTTCGCGATGTCCTCCATCATGCCGTCGTTGATCTCGACCGGGTTTGTCGATGAAGCCTTCGTCGAACCGAAGTACAACGCTGTGCTTGTCGCATAGATAAAGTCTTTCGGTGCGCCGAATGTACTCCGGATGTAGTTGAGATGGTTGTCGCTTCTTCCGTGATACGCGTGCTGCCCCGCGAGGATGACACGAATGCGGTTGTTGATTTCCTGCGACCCGAACACTTCGGCGAACCAGCGCGAAAGCTCGACCGCTCTACGTGCATAATTCTGGTCGAAAGTGATCCCGCGCGCTTGCGCCTCGGCTTGATTGTACGGACCGTGCGTAGCCTGCGACGGGCTCCACACCTCGTTGCTATTCTCGACGTAGATGTTGATGGAAGGATCGAGGTCGTTCATCAACATCGTCGCAAGCGACGCGACGTAATTGGAGTCACAGGAAATATGAAGGCAAATCCAGATGTCCTTTTTGAGCGTGTTCGCGAGTTCGACGATGTACTCCCAGCACCATCCGTCGCGCTTCCCGTTCGTGTTTGCGAGAGAAACCTGTGCGGCGTCGCGAGGCGTCTTTCGCAGTGACCAACGCGTTCTCTGCGGCCACTCCGGTTCGCCGTTCCAGATGTTCTGCACATTGTAAAACCGATAGCACGCGAAATCCGCTGTGCGACAGAGCGAGAGATATTCGTCCGTGAAAATCTTCGTCGTGTTCAACGGATAGCCGGGCCGATGCACTTTGAGATCGGTAACGCCGGAATTGACCGGACTGTTTTGCGTGCGCCGCGTGTTCGTGAAATTCAGAAAGACGAGACCATGATTCGCGTTCGGGAATCCTCCGACGACAAGCTCGAACGTTGTCGCGTTCGCGCCGGCATCATAGGAAGCATTCTCGACGGTGACGCTCGTACCCGTCGCGCGCACGGTCGCGGAACCGACAAAGCTGCACGCATAGCGCCCGCTGTAATTGACGCGGTAGCGTTCGGGATCGTCGATCGTCCCTGTCCACTCCGCGACGGGACGCCCGTCCATGAGCACGAGATCGAAATCGCTCATCGGCCAGCCGAGGCTGTCGTAATCCGCAGCGTTGCTGTAGCGGTTCGTGTGGTTGATGATGTTGACGAAAGCACCCGCGTCATCGAGATTGACGCCGAGACGGAGAGCAGGCTGCGCAACGAGTTTTATCGAAAGGAAGAGAAAGCTCAGGCAGAGAGTATATAATACACGAGCATCAGTATTCATCGATCGTTCTTTTGACTGGATTGAATGATGGAGCTGTCATATAAGTGATTATCGAATCTTTCGCTGAAGGAAAATGAGAAATTCATCCGCTGAATCCAATGTGTAGAAACACGAATCGGGATCATGAGGAAAAAGAGATGATTTCAGAGTCGATAGTCCGGATGAAAGACATTTTTGCATTTTTTTTTGCTCGATAGATTGATTCCCGACCTTCGTCGTTATACATTTTGAGCCGGATGAAGGGATGCTGCCGACGAGACGATGGCAGGAAATCAAAAAGCAAACTCAACTATCGCTTTACACATCCCTTTTCCAGTGTATTTCCATGATGTCCCTTTACAACGCCTTCCCAATGCTCTTCATCGACGCGATGCGCACCGTATCCCGTCGATGACAGAGGTTTTCACAACACTCTTCACAACAGGAGTAGGTATATGAGCAACAGGTTCGTTCACGTCATCATGAACCAGAAGAAATGGTGGTTGCCATTTCTCATCATCGTCTGTGTCAGTCTGACCGGCCTGACGATCATCGGTTTTCAGACCTACAGCGATGCTCCGCCGTTACCGAATTTTACGACGGAGTCCGGTGAGACGCTTCTCTCGAAGGAGGACATCCTTCGCGGTCAGGAAGTGTTCCATCGCTATGCGCTGATGGAATATGGAACGATGTTCGGAGACGGTGGAATGCGCGGCCCGGATTTTACAGCCGAAGCTCTGCACGTTTCAACTCTCGCAATGAGAGAGTATTACCGGCAGAATACCGCGCAAGCGGGCGCATCAGCAGCAGAACTCACGGACGATGCCATTGCTCAGCGCGTACGCAATGAGATTAAGAACAACCGCTATGATGCTGCATCGAACGCTGTTTCTCTGAATGCTGCACAGCAATTTGCGTTGAAAAAAACGACCGCGTACTACAAGCAGATGTTTCTCGCGAGCGATCACGAAGCCTCTTTCAAACCGGCTAACTACATAACGGATGAGCAGGAGCTGACCGACCTTGCGGGATTCTTTTTCTGGGGCGCGTGGGTCTGCGGCGTCGAACGGCCCGGTGAGAACTACAGCTATACGCACAACTGGCCGTACGATCCCGACGCCGGAAACACCGCCACTTCGCCGGTTATCCTATGGAGTGTGTTAGGGGCCTTCGCGTTCATTCTTGTTCTGGGCTTCGTTCTCTACATCTACGGCCAGTTCGATGAACTGACTGGGAATGCCTATGCTGAACAGTCGCAGCCTCTCTTCACGCAAGATCGGGTTTCGACTTTCCAACCGACTGCTTCCCAGCGGGCGACGTATAAGTTTTTCGCTGCGGCAATAGTGCTCTTTCTCATTCAGGTATTGGCGGGAGTCCTCACGATCCATGACTTCGTCGGCTTCGTGAATTTCTTCGGTATTGACGTTTCGGAAATCCTTCCACTTACGTTGACGAGGAGTTGGCATCTGCAAATCGCGCTCTATTGGATTTCCGCATGCTGGATTGGGGCATCAATTTTCGTTCTTCCCCTCATCGCAAAAACCGAAGTGCCCGGTCAGGCGACGTTCGTCAATATTCTGTTCGGATTGATCGTGCTTTTAGTCGGCGGCTCGCTCGTAGGAATCTACCTTGGCCCGCTCGGTCTTCTCGGCGCATGGTCAAACTTCCTCGGGCATCAGGGCTGGGAGTTCGTCGAGTTTGGAAGGCTCTGGCAGTGGCTCTTGTTCTTCATCTTCATATTCTGGACATACGTCGTCTATCGCGGTTTGCGTCCGGTGCTGACGTTCAAACAGCCATGGGCATTGCCGAACTGGCTGGTCTATACCACTTTCAGCATATCCGCGCTTTTCATATCCGGCTTCATTGCTACACCGGAAACGAATTTCGTCATCGCCGATTTCTGGCGCTGGTGTGTCATTCACATGTGGGTCGAAGCGTTCTTCGAAGTGTTCACGACGGTCATTGTCGGATACTTCATGGTTGTAATGGGCTTGGTGAACAGAAGCTCCGTCGTCAAGGTGACCTATATCGCGATGCTGCTCTTTCTCGGTTCGGGACTGCTCGGCATATCGCATAACTTTTACTGGAACGCAAAGCCGGTCATTACAATGGCGCTCGGAAGCGTCTTTTCGACACTGCAGGTTATCCCGTTGATCCTGTTGACCCTCGAAGCGTGGCGGTTTCGAAACATGCCCCGCATCACCGCGCTCAGCCAGGGCTTGGACGACGGCTCGGGAAGATCCTTCGGACTGTCCGAAGTGTTTCTCTTTCTTATCGGAGTCAACTTCTGGAATTTCCTCGGCGCCGGCGTTTTCGGTTTCATCATCAATCTGCCGATCGTCAATTATTTCGAGCATGGATCCTACCTAACGGTCAATCACGGGCATGCTGCCCTGATGGGCGTCTATGGGAATCTTTCGCTTGCCGGGATGTTGTTCTGCACACGGCTTCTCGTTCATTCTCCACGATGGAACCGGCAACTTGTCCGAAGGGCGTTCTGGTCGATCAACGTCGGATTGATGCTCATGGTCGTTCTCGATCTTTTTCCCGCGGGCGTTCATCACTTCTACGAGATTCTCGATAAGGGATATTGGTATGCCCGTTCACAAACCTTCATACAAGGCGATGTTTTTCAAACGCTCACGTGGCTCCGTATCATCGGAGGAGCGCTGTTTGTCGTTGGCGGTATCGTTCCGCTGCTGTGGTTGATCATCACGCGTTTCAAGAGCAAAAAGGAACCGGTGATAATTGCGAGCTCAGCCATCGAAGGCGAGCAACTCCCTTCCATCGCATAATCTCAATGCGCTCCTTATCATCATCCTGAAATAACGAAAGGCCTCACCGGAGAGGTGCACACTTCGTACCCCTTTCCCATTTGAGGAAAGGGGTTTTTTATTGTGCAGTTCCTTTCAATCAGCCGATACTTTGACTTTCAATCAGCCGATACTTTGACTTTCAATTAGCCGATGCCTTGACCTTCAATCAGCCGATACCTTGACTTTCAATCAGCCGATACATCGACTTTCAATCAGCCGATGCCTTGACTTTCAATTAGCCGATACATCGACTTTCAATCAGCCGATACCTTGACTTTCAATCAGCCGATGCCTACATTTGCAATCAGCCGAAGAAAAACAGCCTATCTAAACGAAAATGAGCAACTCAAAGAAATTCACCCGTTTTGCAGTCGAGCAACTTCGCGAAGCACTTTCAGACACTCCCGTCGTTCTGATTCATGGAGCACGCCAGTGTGGGAAAAGCACGCTTGCCCGCATGGCAGGCAATGAGTATGAGTATATCACTTTCGATGATTTTCGCGTCTTAGAAGCAGCACAACGAGACCCTATCAACTTTGTAAATGGACTGCCGGAACGCGTCATCCTCGATGAGGTACAGCGCATCCCGGAACTGTTCGTGACAATCAAGCTCAGCGTGGACCGCAACAGAAAACCCGGGCGCTTCATCCTGACCGGCTCGTCGAACGTGCTTCTATTGCCGCGTCTTTCCGATTCGCTTGCGGGTCGCATCGAGATTATCCATCTCTTTCCTCTCGCTCAGTGCGAGATCGAGAATACGACGCCGGAGTTTTTTCAAAGAGCGTTCGAAGGAGACTTTACGGCAGTGCATGGAAGCCAGCTCGGAGAAGACTTGCCGCAACGTGTCGCAGGAGGAGGCTACCCCGAACCGCTCTTGCGCGATACAGCGCAACGCCGCAAGCGGTGGTACACCGATTACATCAAGACGCTGATCGAGCGCGACATTTCGGAATTGTCGCAGATATCCAAAGCCGACGCCATTCCTAAACTGCTGACGATGCTCGCGAACAACAGCGCACAACTCGTCAACATCAATGCGCTTTCCAATGCGTTCAAACTGACGCGTCCGACTATCGAACATTATGTGAATCTTCTGCGGCAGATCTTTCTCGTTGAGTTTCTCCCGTCGTGGCATACCAATCGCAACAGCCGATTGGTGAAAACTCCCAAATCGCATCTGACCGACTCCGGATTGATCTGCGCGCTGCTGAACCTCGATGCTGTTTCGCTTGCCGTCGATCATAATCTGTACGGGCACGTGCTCGAGTCCTTCATTTACATGGAACTGCGCAAACTCGCATCGCGCTCGGGAAACCCGCCGGAGTTCTTTCACTACCGCGACAAGGACAATTACGAAGTGGACATCGTACTGGAATGGCCTTCGCGCGTAGTCGGCATCGAAGTAAAAGCCGGTGCAACCGTGTGGGACAGCGACTTCAAAGGATTGCGCCGGCTGAAGCGGCAACTCGGCAAGAAGATGAAAGCGGGTATCGTGTTGTACGACGGCGAACGCGCGCTGTCGTTCCGTGACGGGATGTATGTCGTGCCCTACCACATGCTCTATGCAAATCAATAAGTGTATTCTATTTGTGAGTCAGAGTGCTTCGAGCAAAAGTTCGGCGGTGCCTTGTGCTTCATATTGCAGGAACGGGATAAAGAATTATCTTCGCCAAGATTTTTAGATCAAACCATCTTATTCACTCATGTATGGAGCGTTCGTTGAAGGTATTTTCATCCTCTTCCTTTCACGTATTGATACTATTTGTCATCAGTCTCGAACTCTTATTTGGTCGGGCTCTCATCGCTCAGTGGTCGGGAGATGCATCGGTCAATAATCCAATCAGTACAGCGACGGGCAATCAAACCTCTCCACAGATTATCGGAGATGGAGCGGGTGGAGCCATCGTTGCGTGGGCTGATTCGAGAAATGGCGGCTTGGATATCTATGCACAGAAGATCAATGCAAATGGCACTGTCCAGTGGACGCATAATGGCGTCGTCATTTGTGCTGCTACTAATGATCAGGCCGCACCACATCTTATCGCTGATGGCTCAGGAGGAGCGATCATTACATGGCAGGACAGACGAGCAGGATATTCAAATCCGGATATCTATGCCCAGCGCATTGGTTCATCAGGATCAGTTCAGTGGACAACGAATGGAGTACCTATTTGTACTGCGACAGGTTATCAGGAAATACCTCGCGTCGCATCAGATGGAGCGGGCGGCGCAATCATTACATGGACGGATAGCAGGGGCACGACAAGCAAGGATGTGTATGCTCAGAGGATCAATGCAAACGGGGTCACACAGTGGATAACGAACGGATTTGCAATCGCTGTTTTCCCTTACGTCCAGGATCGTCCCCAAATAGTGAGCGATGGCACAGGCGGAGCGATTATCGCATGGGAGGATAATCGCAGCGGAGGGTTTTCAGATATCTATATCCAGCGAGTCAATGGAAATGGAGTCGAACAATGGACTACCGGAGGGATCGCACTCTGTACCGCGACGGATTCTCAGGCTTATCCGCAGATCGTCGGCGATGGAGCGGGCGGTGCGGTTGTGACATGGCAGGATGCACGCAATGGTCTCAGCGCTGATGACATTTATTCGCAAAAGATCAATCAATCTGGAATTGTGCAATGGCAACCCGATGGCGTTCCTATTGCGCTTGCGTCGAGTGTCACGAATGGGAAACTGTCGCCTCAGCTGACAAGCGATGGGTTAGCTGGAGCAATTATATCATGGGAGGATTTACGGAACGGTATCGATCAGGATATCTATATCCAACGGGTTAATGCAAATGGAGTGGTTCAGTGGTCAACGAGTGGTTTAGATATTTGTACAGCTACGAACGCGCAGACTTCGGCCCGTTTGGCTCCGGATGGATCGAATGGCGCAATTATTACCTGGATGGATGCACGGTATAACAATAATGATATCTATGCTCAAAAGGTCTCTGCGAATGGCACAAGACTGTGGCAGACAAACGGTGTCATCATCTCTTCTGCAACCAACGACCAAACCGTCCCGCATTTAGTAAGTGATGGATCAAGTGGAGCCATCATTGCGTGGCAAGACAGACGAAATGGCAACCATGATGTCTTTGCTTCGCGATTGTTTTCGAACGGAACGCTCCCTGTTGAGCTGACGATGTTCTCAGCGACTCGCATCAGAGATAATATCGAGTTACGCTGGTCAACGATACACGAGACGAACAATTATGGCTTTTATATTGAGCGACGAAGTGCGTACGACAGTTCGTTCACCACATTGGCTAATGGATTCATACCAGCATATAAATCGACAGTCTTACAACCGTCTTATACATTCACAGATACAAATCTTCCGGCGGATTGCGACATATTTTACCGGTTAAAACAGGTTGATTATGACGGCAAGTATGATTACAGCCATATATTATTGGTATCTATGTCGAATTCCGATGAGGACCCTGATGTCGCGCTGCATTGCTACCCCAATCCTTTCGGAGTTTCTGACCGTTCAAGTACAATGATATCCTACCGCTTAAGCGAAGCTTTGGAAGTGTCACTGAACATCTATGATGAATCACTACGTAAGGTAGCTACCCTACGTAACGGATATCATCAAGCCGGAATCTATACGGTATCGTTGAGCAGCGACGAAATCCGGAGCGGATTGTATTACTGCCTGCTCAACGCAGGCAGAACGGCAAAAATGATAAGATTGGTCGTTATGAAATAGAGCACCGGAATGATATTCCTTTGCTGGATTGAGAGAATCCACATAGGTTGCACAAGAGCCTGCAATTTGAAACAGGAGTAAAGCCCATGCATCCGAAAAAAGAATCCCTTCTCAAGATCCCAGTCGTCGCCGCTCTTGCTTACATCACTCTTGTACTGCTATCGCTCGCTTATGCTATGGCTAAAGACAGCGACATTGGTCTTGCATTTGAGTCGGCGCTAACGGAACGCATTGCAGACGCGGTGATCATCGCTATCGTGTATCTCGTCGCGGAACTGGTTAAAAAGAAAACCGACAAGAAGGAAGATTAGCCGCCCCCTCCAATACTCATTCATCTAGACAGCACCGAACGTATTGTCTCGAACGCTGCGCGTGATGGATGAATGAGAAGCCAAACACGCTCACCATCCGCCGCTCGATCCACCGCCGCCAAAGCTCCCGCCGCCTCCGGAAAAACTGCTGCCGCCGGACGACCAACCACTTCCACTGCTGGACCAACCACCGCTGCTGCTCGACCAACTGCCCTTTTTCATTTTCATGTTCTCAGCCATCTTCTTGCCCCACGCCGATTTGCTGATGAGCATCTTGAGAAGTGGGAAGCCGATGAGATATGAAAGGAATACACCCCAGGCAACCGCACTACCGAACGCTTCACTTAATACGAAGCTTCCTGCGCCATAGAACAGGATGAGGAACGCATAGAGAAACCATCCGACTCCGGGGATGATGAGTGCGATGAACGTGAAGATGCCGACGATGCCGAACCAGATCAGGAGGAAAAGCCAGATATCCCCGTCGAAGTCCGTGACGCCGGCAGATGTGATATCGAGTGTGCCGTCAGCGGCTTGCATCATTGCCATGACACCTGAACGAACGCCCCCGTCGAAGTCGCCGTTCTTAAAACGCGGCGTGATTTCATTGTTGATGATGAACGCCGTCGCCGCATCGGTAAGCGAAGCTTCAAGGCCGTAGCCGACTTCTATCCGCAGTTTGCGGTCCTCCTTTGCGATGAGGAGGAGCGCACCGTTATCGACGCCTTTCTTCCCGAGCTTCCATGTCTCTGCGACGCGCATGGAATACTCTTCGAGCGATTCGCCTTCGAGCGACGGAATGATCAGCACGGCAAACTGGTTGCCGGTCGAATCTTCGTAGGCTTCGAGCATCGACTCCAACTCTGCAATCGTCGTGGCGCTGAGCATCCCTGCATGGTCGTTGATGCGGCCGGAGAGATACGGGACTTCGAGCGCGTAAGCGACCGTGAGAATGAGAAGGATCGCAGCGGGAATGAATGCTCTCTTCATCGCTCGCTCATGCGCAGTGTGTTGTCGAGTTCGTCGGTATCGTCCTTGCGTATCGCTACGCCACGCTTTTCGAGCAACGCACCGCTGTCCTTGATTGCATGGAGAAGTCCGCTCGCAGGCTGTCCGGTCTTCATGCCTTTCACGATATCGTTTGCGATCGTGTCCCATTCATGCTGCTCGACTTTCTCGTTGATGCCGCTGTCTCCCATGATGCGGACACGATGTTCGAGCAACGAGACGAAGAGGAGGATACCGGTGCGTTCTCGCGTCTTGAACACTTCTTCCGAAAGGAATGCCAGCGCGGCGCGTTCATCCACGCGCATCTGCAAAACGGAAGGATGCACGAAGAAACGTTTCAACGATGGGACGATGGAAACGACAAGCATTCCGAGACCGAACATCACGATCGCTGCGAGGCATACTTCAGCGATGCCGAACGGAAGCCAGATGTCGGAGCCGAGATCGAGGACGCCCCCGATACACAGCACGAGGAAACCGAGGAGCGCTCCTGCACGCCATCCTGCTTCGGGATAATCGTCGCTCGTATCGACGATGTACGGAACGATTTCACCGGAGGTCGCCTGCTCGGCGGTTTTCACGGCTTCCGCGAGTGCGGCTTTATCCGATTCTGTAAAAAGCGATTCTGCCTTCATGTTCTCCTCTTCATTATGACTCGCGGCAAAATAGATACTCACGCGGGTGCATACAACCAACGTACTTTCGTTTGTCGTTGGGTCGGTGGAACGGAGGGTCGGTGGGTCGGTGGAACGGAGGCGCTTAGCTCATAGCTGATAGCTGTTAGCGCCCGCGGGTTGTCTGATTAGTCACACCAACATCATCCTGAGCGCAGTCGAAGGATGAGCGCAGTCGAATGGCACAACAATGAATCCCGTAGGGATGAACTATTGGCAGCCGCACAACCAAGGAAGCGCAATAGTCTCGTAGGGAAGACCTATTTGTAACCCGGTCCTTTCTCTCGTTCGTCCCGATGGGACTTCGACGGCATCAGCTACTGAATGCCTTCTACCAAAAGGCCATCCCTACGGGATTTCAATGAAACGGAACTCCGAACCACACGCGGAACGGTTTGAACGAGAATGTTGTGGCGAGACCGTGGATTCACGCTACCGCGGGAATGACAATCCCGTCGAGCGTGCGTCACTCCTCCAACGGCGTTTCAACGATGATCTCCACCGTCCGGTTGTAGAACCGTCCTTCAGGGAGATCGTTGGGGAACATTGTCGTTTCGCCCATACCGCGCGCCAGCGTCGAATAACCGGCGATCGACGCCTCGACAGACCGCGCGCGGTTTTCGGAAAGGCGAAGGTTGTTGGCCTCCACTCCCATGCGGTCAGTGTAGCCGGTGATGGCAACCCGCGCTGCTTCCGGGATGCGGCTCTTGATGATGTCGATCACGCGCCGATGGTACGCGGTCAGTTTCGGGGAATCGAATTCGAAGAGAATGAGATGAAATCTCTGGACAATGTAATTGGCAACGATCTCATGTTCGCCATACTCCCGTGACCGCGCCTCGACGGAGAGACGCCCGATGTCCCGGCGATGCAGCGTCCCGTCCTCATCAGTTTCGACCAACGTCAACCATACGGGCGCTCCCCCGGAAATGCGCGAGGGATCGAACTCATCCACCCGCACTGGAACGCGCTGCGGCGTCACGCCGGAACCGGCGGCTAGCGTCACGGTGTCCCGACGATGAATGAAGATGATGCGCCAGTCCCGCGCGGATCGTTCCGAATCGGTTTTCAGCTCGAGCATTTCCGGATACATCTGCACGGCGGTGTCGGCCGTTTCGATCGGGGCGAGAATCTCCCAGGTATCGGAGTGGATTTCCACGCGCCGGTTTTCCTCGATACCGTCGGCGTCTGTTGGGTAAGAAGGATCGGATGGCAGGTTGCGCGCGGCGACCTCCATGCGCGACGTATCGATTTTCCACGTGCGCCGAAGGTAGTTCCGTACGGCCTGCGCCCGCTGCATGGACAGCGAGAGATTCGCCTTCTCCTCGTTCTCGTTGGAGTTGCACCCAACGAGCGTGATCCGCGCCCGTGGGTGTTGGGTCATCCTTCGCCCGACGACGTTCAGCAGATGGTAATAGATCGGAAGCGTCGCCTGCCGGTGCAGGTCGTCGATCGTGAAGCGCACGGCTTCTTCCGGCTGCATCGACCGATAGCGGGGAAGCAGTTTGGCTTCTCCATGTTCGAAAAAGACGTATGGAAGCAACGGGCGTAGCTGGTGTGTCGCCACGCGATCGCGCACGATCTGGTGCAGGGGCGTCGATGATGTCTGCCGCGAGCGTCGGCCCAGCACCGCTCTCGAAGGACTCACTCCATCGAGAGGCGCATCCGTGGCCTGACCGTCCCCCGTGCGTCTTAAGATCGAAATCCCGATGCGGAGCGCGTTGATCTTCCATGATACGTCCGGTCCGACGTCTGTGAATCCGGCGGTATAAGCGATCTCCAGCCCGCCCCAGACGGTCTTCGTACTGTTCAGTGGAAACTCATATCGCCCGCCGAGCGCCAGTGCGGCAAGAAAGCCCGCCGCGTTCGGAATGTCGCCGCTCGCGATGTTGCGGCTCGCTTCCCCGTTCTCATACACACCGACGTTCTTCGGTTGAACAATGGACTCGCTCTGCTCGAACGACGCAGCCAGCGGAAGCGCGCCGCTCAGGCCGGCAAACAGAGACAACTTCTTGAATGGCTTGAACAGAAGATGCGGGATGAACTCGACCGTGCTCAACGTCGCGTCGATAACGTGCCGGAACACACCGGGCGTCGCGGTCCCGTTCACGCTGACCGTGACCGGCTCATCCGTCTCGAATCTCCCTCCGAAGGACGTGAATCCCAGCCGCAGGCCTGCATGGACACCCGGCGTCAGATGAGTTTCATAGAGCAAGCCCGCGGAGATGCCTTCGCCACCGCCTTCAGTGAAGCGCGGACAGCAGTTCGGGATTCCGGGGAGCGCCCGGAAATCCGCATTGTAGGAATTCAGGTTCACCCAGAGATATGCGCCATAGCGGTCGTACAAATCCTGCGTCCGGGCGTCGGGCGTTGAGAGGATGCAGACGAGCAGGAGCGTGGCGACGGTCGTGTGTTTCATGCTGTTTCCTCCTCCTTCACTTGATGAGGGAAAGCAGCCGTGCATCAACGCCGTCCGCAGTCTGAAGCGTGAGGAGATAGATTCCCGACGGTAGGCGCTGTGCATCGAAGAGAAGACGATACTCCCCCACCGCCTGTGGTTCCTGCACGAGCGACGCGACGGCTCTCCCGTAAAGGTCGAACACGGAAAGTCGCACGTCCGCGTCCCTGGCAAGAACGTATTCGATGACCGTTCCGGAGTTAAAGGGATTGGGATATGTCCGCCGGATTTGCGTCCGGGGCCGCGAGTAGAAGAGCCGCGTCCCTCCTTCCTCGCAGACTTTCACGCAGATCACACAGAGACTATCTTCGATTTTCACTACGACGTTCGGGTCCTTCCACACGATAGAGTCCAGATGAACGGTCGTGCATATCGTGTCTCCGAGCGTGACGATGGCGGGGAGTTCGATGAGAGTTCCCTGCGTGAGGAGATCGTTCCGCTCACCGCTGATTCGGACGATGCGCGTGCGTCCCGTGTCCCGGTAGGCAATCCCCGGGCCGGCTATGGGCTGCATCATGTACTTGTCGAAATGCAACCACAAATCGTACTCGTGCGACGCCGTCAAGTGAAGATTCTCCGAAGCCGTCAGAAGGACAGGAATCCGGACGATCTCTCCCGGATCGTAGCGAACGCTGTCAGTACAGGAGAGGGAAAGAGTGGAGGAGGAAGTAACATCGACTGGAAAGAAGTCGGATGAAGCAATGCAACCATTGTCATCGGTAATCTGGACTGTGTATTGTCCTTTACCACGGAGCCCGATTTGTTGAGAAACTGCTCCAGGTAGTGGAATGCCATTGAGATACCACTGATAGGAGGCAGCGGGAGAACTCAATAACGAATCCCCGCTCCGCGTAATGATGGGTTTCGCAGGACGGGGAAGGACCGTTACCGTGACAGACATTGATGCTTGACAACCGGCTGCATCCATCACGAGCACGATATAGCTTGTCGTAACGGGTGGGCAGGCTCTCGTAATGGAATCCGTGGGATTTGCCAGACCGGTAGAGGGAGACCAGAGAATTCGATATGGCACTACGCCACCTGTGAGTTGAACCGCCAACGTTGTACAAGAGTCAGGACAGACGATACGGTTCGTCGATTGGACCTGTATGGGGCTACCCTGGAGTGTGCTTTCCTGCAGAATAAGATCCCAACTTGCGCCACCAGGCTCTCCCGGTTCCGCACCCCAAGTCGTGTTATAGCATGATGTGTTCGTGTTGACGATCAATCCCGCTTGTCCCTCGTTGACACGCGCACTCAACTGAGATTGATGGGATGGGTTGTTCACCCAAACAATGCCGCCTGCTCCTCCTCCCCCTGGTCCGTGGCAGTGATTCGGTGTAAAATCGTTCGTCACATCTCCGCCTTTCCCACCCGACGCGGAAACGGGCAATACACCAACGAGGCGATCGACGGAGATCAGCACCGATCCCCCACTCCCACCTCCCCCGGCCCCATCGTTTCCTGCTGTCAGGACATCCTCCCCATCTGCGCGGATCAATGCCTGACCGACGACGGCGATGGTTGAAGCACGAAGGATGATGATCCCGCCCCCAGCGCCTCCAGAAGTTCCATTCCCATCGTTTTGATGACCACCGCCACCGCCGCCGCCGAGAAAGACTCTTCCTTCCAATGCCGAGTAAGGAAGCGAATATCCCCCGATTCCCATCACTTCCGCGATGCCTGAACCGATGTATTGCTTTCCTCCCTTCCCGCCCCTGCCAAAATTTCCACCACCACCACCACCCGTATTGACGGCGTTCCCACCGCCACCCCCGTTCGCGTAAGGACCGCGGCCTGCTTCGAATCCAGAAAGAAACACCGAACACCCTTCGCCTTTTTCACCGCCGCTGGAAGAATAGGCGAAATAATAATCCTGAATTGTGTTGTGTGGTTGATTCACCGAAACTCTTCCACCACGAAATCCCATGCCGGAGACGTCTATATCGGCAAGCAGAACCAGTGAATCAGCTTCCAGGACCAAGACGCCACCCGTCCTCCCATTCCACGGATTTGCGCGAAGTTTCGATGTCGTTCCGGCAGTTCGATATACCGGCACCCTGATCAATTGAACCGTTCCATTGACGTCGTACCGGTTGAGAAATTGATTTCGAAGTGTAATCGTCTGGCCTGAGATCGACTGAACCACTCCGAACTCATACTTTCCCGCCGAACCAAGAGCATCGATTCTTCCAAAGGACGGTTGATTCATCCGATCTATCACGACGCCTTTCATTTGTATCACTAATACTCGATCCCCAGGTTGGAATCCCATCGATGATTCGACTGTCAAACGAGGTGCCGTACAGAGTGAATCAATGGATAGAACCGGAGTATAGATGTTTATCACTCCTGAAATGTTCACGAGTTGACACCAGGATTCGTCATGAACGATCTGAGTTAGAAGTAAAAGAATAAATAACCACTTCCTCATCGTCTCTCCTCCGTGATCATCTCGCTTCATCAAGTGCATCGCTTTTAGGGTGGAACGCATGGTCAGTGGCCGCAATCAACACAAACACATCCCGCCATTGCCGGTACATTGAAGAATTCAATTGGTAGTAGTCAGTAGTTTTAAAGTCTTCATTTGCTTAATGCTCTTCCGCGTACATCGAACCACGTAAACGACCCTCCCGACTGCAATGAAGTTACACGACTTGCCGTGGAGATTCAAAGAAAATCACCAATGGCGAAAGGACAGTGGGAACGAATACAATGAGGAACCGCCGGTTTGAGGTCTGACGAGTTTACCACAATTCCTTGGCTATTGTCCTCCTAACAAAAAATGAAAGATGATCCAAGCTCTGAAACCTTTCGACCAGAATCACCGCTTGCTCTCACTGAGTCCTGTACTATCACAAGAGGATCGTAACGAAACATCCGGTCGAGCCGCTTCGCCCAATTACCTCGCGCTGAATAACGGAAGCAAAGAACGCGATCATTGTCCTTTCCGTCCGACCAGTCAACGGCGTTCCTATTTCCGGAATCCGACATTGACATTTCCTCGCGTTCGAAGTAGCTTTCATGCGTCCTTTGTTGGACGCGAATGCTCCCATTGCTCCATACTCCGAGGTTCCCATGAGACACTGTTTCGTTCTTCTTTTCACATGCATCATCCCTGTCAGTGCGCTTGCGCAAAGCGGTTGGAAGTACTCGCCCGGTCAAGAACCGGCCTCGAAACCGAAAGTGCTGCAGCGTATGGAGTACTTTCATGATCGTGTTGCGCCGGCTGTGGGCGAAGTCCCGGTCGGCGAACGCGTGAAGGCGTACTATAACGCTCAGAATCTTTCACGCTACGCACCGAAGGAGAACGGCGTGCAAGCGTCACTCGAATGGAAGAATGTCGGCCCGCGAAACATCGGCGGGCGCGTCTTCGCTCTTGCACTCAATCCGAAAAATCCTTCAACGGTCTATGCGGGCGCTGCGGACGGCGGCGTGTGGCGCTCCTAC
>CAYUWG010000041.1:0-33347 GCA_964448285.1 uncultured Chromatiales bacterium | reverse complement strand
AGTGCCCAATCATTGAACTTGTCATTAGTAATCAGGCCACTCGATCCAAATCAAATGGCCATAGGAAATACAGCACGCATTTATCCTTCGACTACGATCAGGACGACACACCGACCTCTGACCTCCGACTTCCGACCTCCGACCTCCGGCTTCCGACTTCGATCAATTCTCACCGACGATACACAGCCGCAATCGATTGGAGAGCACGACCATCATCAAATGCTGGTTCACATTTCTTGGAATCAACGCGATGCTTTCCTCGATCGCGTCGATTGCCCGGTCACATCGAGCATCGGGGTAATGCGCGCTGAAGCTCTCGATCTTATCCTTCAAATCTATGGAACGGACAAGATGCGTGGCGCCGATATGGACGGCAAGCACGTCACGGAACCAGTTCTGTACGCCGCAGAGAAACGTCGTCAGCGTTCGCGGATCGAACTCCGTGTATGCGCGGATCTTCTCCATAAGCTCGTCCGGATTGTTGCGCACCACCGCACGGAGGTATTGTCGTATTTCTTCGCGTGGGATGAGCAAACCTTCCTGCGCGATTGCAAGCGCATGCGTAAAACTCCCGCCGGCCAACTGCGCCGCCGTCCGTGCGGTCTCTTCAGCGATGTCCAGTTCCTGCGTGAGGGCGGCACTGATTTCATCATCGGTGAGGGGATCGAAACGCACCTGCTGGCATCGCGAAATGATCGTCGGCAATAAAGCGTCACGTTTCGACGTCGTGAGGATGAGCAGAAGATCACCGCCTGGTTCTTCGAGTGTTTTCAGAAGCGCATTCGAAGCGCTTGCATTCATACGGTGCGCTTCGCTGATCAGCACGACGGTTCTTCCATGACCCGCAGCACGAAACGCCGCTTCTTTTCGAATATCCCGGATGCTGCTGATCTTGATTCCCGATGCTTTGGACATGTTGAATACGTGGTACGGATTTGCCGCCTTCGCATCGATCTGTTCATTCAATTCGCGGAGTTCGGCGTCGGAAAACTTGTCAACCGCAGTGCTCTCTTCAGGCTTCGAGGGAAGCGCAAAGACTAATTTGAAACGAGGGTGGCGAAGCGTATCGAACTGCCGGCAACTGTCGCACGTGCCACATCCGCCCCACGTGTTTTGTTCGCAGTTCAACGAGCGGGCAAGCGCGATTGCTGCGGCATCCTTTCCCGTTCCGGCAGGACCGTGAAACAGGTACGCATGGGGAAGTCGATCGCTCCGATACGCCGAATGTAACGCGCGCTTCACTCTCTCCTGTCCGATGACCGATGACCAGTTCATATCAGAATGCGTGCCCTATGCCGAGATGAATGACGCCTTTCGAAAACACTTCCGGAAAAAATTTCTTCTCATAAAACCAACCGGTCGCCAGTGCGGGATCGTATGCCCGCATCCCGTAGTCGATGCGGATCGGTCCGAAGAACAGGTTGTACCGCAAACCGAATCCGAACGCGGCGGCGATTTCGTTCACGCGGATCGTTCCCGGTTCACGCCAAAGATTTCCCGCATCGGCAAAAAGCACCAGCCAGAGCCGGTCAGGTTCGACTGCAAGCCATTTTTTCGCGCCGGGAAACATTTGCCAGCGATACTCGACACTCGATTCGATGAGCGCATTGCTTCCGAAGTTCGCCTGCTCCTCACCGGCAACGGAAAGCTTTCTGGCGCTCCACCCGCGAATGCTCGAAGAGCCTCCGGCATAATACCGCCTGTTGAAAGGCACGGGAATGTCTTTGTCTTTGCTTTCACCATAACGAAAAATGCCGCCGGATTTGAATTTGAAACCGACGATGCTGGTGGCGTTGCGCGAAGCATCCGCAAAGAACCGAAAGAGAGCTTCCGCTTTGTAGTACTCGGTCGATTGAAAACCGGTGAAGACGCTGCCAAACAAGTTTTTCAGCAAGCCCGCCTCCTCCACCGTCAATCGGATGGATTGCCCAGAAATGGGATGGAAAAAATCGTTGGTGTGGTCACGTTCGAAGCTCAGCGAGAGGATCGAGTTTCGATAATCGATTCCCGTCGTGTCGAAGAACGCGAACGGCGTGTTCACGAGCGAGCCGCTGACGCTCCGGTATTGCGATTGCTCGACCGTCCACTCCGCAGAAAGGCGCATACGATCTTCGAGATCGCGCGCCGCACCGATGACGCTCTGCACGATGTTTCCGTCGTACAGTCCTTCTTCTTGCGCAATGACGTACGAAACGGCCCAGTAACCGGAGGTCATGTTATCGACAAGATACGGCTGGTCTAAGCGAACTTGTGCCGACACCTGAAACGCATCGAACATGCGAGGAAGCTTGCCGACATAATCGATGCGGGCAGTAAACGATTGTGCGCCTCCGAAGACGTTTCGAAACAAATACGTCGTTTCGGCGCCGGCATTGAGGCGCCCGAACTGATTGTTCAACAACAAGCCGGGAGCGAGTTCGTGTCTCTTCTTCGGTTCTAAATACAGCGTCAGCGGGACGGATGTGTTGATCGTGTCCGTGATCTCGGGAATGTTCGGTGCAAGCTGTACGCTGGAAAAAATACCGAGGCGATTGAGTGCGACTTCCGCTTTCTCCCGTTTCTCACTCGAATAAATATCTCCCGTCTCGAACTCGAGCCGGTCGTAGATGATCTTTCGGGCAAGGTTCAGTTCATCGACGCCCTGCAATTGCTCGTCGATCGGACCGAAGGTCAGACGACGCCCGAAAAAAAATGGGATGCGAAGCACCACGTTGCCGTTGGACATTTTTCGCAGCACCTGCACGGAATCGAAATAGGAACGCGGATACCCGTTGTTCGCAAGAATCGTTCGGATGCGCGTGAGTTCATCTTGCAGATCGGCTGCGAGATAGCGCTTCGTTCGCAAGAGGTGCGAGTTCGTGAAGACTTTTTCGCGCACGTCTTCGGGAAGCAAATCGAGATTGACATACGCGATAGAGTCCACGAAGACCGGCGAACCTTCGTCGATCGTGAGGGCCACGTTGAATCCGCTGCTATCCTTCGTCCATTCATACGAGCCGGTAACTGCCGCGTCGAAATATCCGATGTTCCGGTACATAGAGCGGATCGTTTCGATGTCTTTCCGGAAAAGCTCGTCGTCGAAGAACGTCGGCTCGGCCGAGAAAGGAAATCGCTCGCTGATCTTCCAGAGAAAGACCGCGATCGAACCGGGTGATTCCTTCGTTTCCATGGACTCGAGAATCGAGCGCGTATCGAACATGCGGTTTCCCGTCACTTCCAGGCTCTCGACACGGATGGAATCGGCGAGCGAAGGGCGAATGCTCACTTGTGCCGGGGAGGTTTTCGAAAGCACCATCGAAAGAAAGTAAAACAGCCCAGTGAAAATCCACCGGGCTGTGTGATGCAATCCAGGAAGACCGATCCCGGTTTTCATACCGGATTGAGGCTCAATAGTCGCTTCCTTCTTCTCCGTAGAAGTAATCCTCATCGACGGGGTAATCGGGCCAGATGTCTTCGACGCCTTCGTAGTTCTCATCGGGGTCTTCAAGCTCCTGCAAATTCTCGATGACTTGCAACGGCGCACCGATGCGATTCGCGTAGTCGATGAGTTCGTCCCTCGTTGCAGGCCACGGTGCATCATCAAGCCAGGAAGCAAGTTCCATGGTCCAGATCATGATTGAAATCTCCTAAAATTGGTTGTTCGCGTTGTCTCGTAATTCATACCGCGCCAAGTATAGTGATTGGCCATTTCTCAGTCAAGGAAGTTTTGGGAATCCGTGAGATTATGAGCGGATTTCCATCTTGATCACAGTTGAATCGAATGAACTTCGAACGTCAGCATCATGCAGAATTTGAAGCCCAATTCGACAATCTCCTCACCTCTCCCATTCGTCCGCCTGAGATGCCGTTCTTCGAGAACATGAAATCTGTTTCAGTTCGCAAAACGAAGACGGGAAGGAACGGCAACTGCAATCCTCCGTGAAGGCTGATATGGTACTCGTTTCCCCGATAAGCCTCCACCCTTTTGTTGTTTTCTTCCGATGCGTTTTCATATTGTGCGGCATGAAATTCTACATCGGTACAAGCGGCTTCAGCTATAAGGAGTGGAAGGGTGTTTTTTATCCTGAGGATCTCGCGGATAAAAAGATGCTCTCGTATTATGCCGAGCGACTCAACACCGTCGAGATCAACAACACGTTTTACCGCTTACCCAATGAAGCGCTCTTGCGTAACTGGGCTGAGCAGGTCCCGGATGGATTTCGCTTTTCAATCAAGGCTTCGCAGAAGATCACGCACGTCAAGCGCTTGAAGGACACCGCGGACGAAGAGACGCGGTTTCTGGTAAACGTCTGCGAATCACTCGGCAGGAAAAACGGTGTGTTGCTGTTTCAACTCCCGCCGAACATGAAGAGAGATACCGAGCGTTTGAAACGCTTTCTTGGAGTGATTGGAGAGAGCGCTCGTGCTGCATTCGAATTCAGGCATGAGTCCTGGTTCGAAAACGACGTCTTCGATTGCATGCGGGATCATCACGCAGCGTTCTGTGTCGCCGATGCCGATAACGAGCTTGACGTCCCTTTCGTCGGGACAACCGAATGGGGCTACCTCCGGCTCCGGCGCGAACAGTACTCCGATACCGATCTCAACAAATGGTTGAAAAATGTGAAAGCGCAATCGTGGGAAACAGCGTACATCTTTTTCAAGCATGAAGACAAAGGCATCGGGCCTCGCCTCGCAGAGCGATTCATGCGGATGATCTGAGACTTTTCCACTGGTTGAAGCGGCACTGAGATATTGTTTCGAACGCCTCAAGCCTGTTTGTATCCCTTCCGGCACAGGGCTATCTTTTCAACCGAACAATCACGTGGGAAGATGAAAGAAAGCATCCTGTATGCCCGTTCAAACACTCCGAAAAAAACAAGTACACCTGAAATACGATTGGAAACGAATAGCCGAGCTTGCTCTCACGTCGCGACATATCGACGCGATCGAAGAGCGGGAACTCTACCCACAGAAGAAAGTCCTCTATCAGTTTTCCGCACGGGGGCATGAAGTCACGCAGAGCCTTCTCGGCTCATTGCTTACCCATCCGAAAGACGGAGTCGGCGCATACTATCGTGCTCGTCCGCTCCTGCTTTCGCTTGGCTTGAGCGTCGAAGATGCATTCGCCTCGGATATGGCAGCGTCAGGCGGGTTCAGCAACGGACGGGACATCGGCGTTGTCTGCAATCTCCCGCCTATCCTCGGTGCAACCGTTCTCCCAATGGGAGGTGACGTCGGCTCACAATACACCTCCACGGCGGGCTGGGCGCAAGCGCTTCTCTATCGAAAGAACGTACTGAAGGAAAGCATCTATGAAGGCGCCATCGCGGTCGTGCTTGGCGGCGAGGGTTCCGTTGCGACGAACGGCTTCTGGTCTGCGTTGACAATGGCAACGACGTTACGGCTTCCGATGCTCTTTGTCATAGAAGATAACGGCTACGCAATTTCCGTCACCTCCGATAAGCAGACCCCGGGCGCGAACATCGCCCGAAATCTCGACTCGTTCACGAACCTCAGGATACTCGATGGCAACGGAACGGAGATGGATGCCGCAGCAACATTGATCGCTGAAGCGATAGCGCATGTGCGCGCCGGCGAGGGACCGGCTCTTCTCCGCCTCACCGTTCCCCGATTGAGCGGGCACTCCGGTCAGGACACGCAAGCATACAAACCTCCGTCGCTTCTTGCCGAAGAACAGGCGAACGATCCTCTCGACAAACTCCGCCAATACATCCAGCCGGAAATCATGAGCGATGAGGAATGGACTGACCTCGAACAATCCGTTGAGCGCGATGTCCGAAATGCATTGCAGAAGGCAATGAGTCGCCCTGACTCCGACCCGACGGAAGGCCGCAAGTACATTTTCGCTGAATATCACGACGACGGCTCACTCGACGTTCAGAAAGTCGGCGGACTTCACGCGGAAGGCTACAGAGTCCCGACATCATCGGACGTTCCGCAGTCGGAACCGACGCGAATCAACATGGTCACCGCACTGCGACGGACGATGGAGGTTGAACTCCAAGCGAATCCGAAGCTCGTGATTTTCGGTGAAGACGTTGGGGCGAAGGGTGGCGTCCATGCGGCGACAATGGGTTTGCAGGAGAAGTTCGGTGAAGGCCGCGTATTCGACACGAGCCTCTCCGAAGAAGGCATAATCGGACGCGCAGTCGGCATGGCAGTCGCCGGTCTGATGCCCGTCGCTGAGATCCAGTTTCGTAAATACGCGGACCCTGCAACCGAGCAACTGAACAACTGCGGGTTCATGCGCTGGCGCACATACAATCGCTTCGCCGCACCGATCGTCGTGCGAATGCCGGGAGGTTTTTTCAAATGCGGCGATCCTTGGCACAGCGTCAGCGATGAAGTGGAATGGATCCACGGATACGGCTGGCAGGTTGCGATGCCTTCGAACGCAGAGGATGCAGTCGGACTCCTTCGAGCGGCCATGCGCAGCCCGAACCCGACGATTTTTTTCGAACATCGACACCTTCTCGATGCCGTATGGGCACGTCGCCCCTATCCCGGTGATGAGTTCGTGCTTCCGTTCGGAAAGCTGAAGAAGGTCCGCGAAGGAAAAGCGCTTACCGTCGTCACCTGGGGTGCGATGGTCGAGCGTTGCGAACTCGCCGCGGATGAAAGCGGCGTTCACGCGGAGATTCTCGATCTAAGAACGCTCATGCCGTGGGATAAGGATGGAGTGATTGCTTCCGTGAGAAGAACGCGACGATGTCTTGTCGTGCATGAGGACAACATTACAGCAGGCTTCGGGGCTGAGGTTGCCGCGATGGCATCGAAAGAATGCTTCTTCGACCTCGACGCGCCGGTCGAGCGAGTCGCAACGCCCGATGTCCCGGTGCCATACAACGTGCCGATGATGAATGCACTCATTCCCTCTATTCGTGTCATCGCCCAAACGATGACGGAACTTGTAACGCTGTGATCCGGAGTCGCATGGCCGAGTACATCGAAATACGCATGCCGGTCGATTCACAGGAAGGGACGACTTCCGTGATTGAATCATGGATGAAAAACGTCGGAGACATCGTACATCGACACGAGCCGCTGTTGGAAATCAACACCGACAAAGTTGCTGTAGAAATCCCCGCGCCTGATTCCGGAGTGTTGGTTGAAATTCTGAAACAACCCGGCGAGTCCGTTTCACCCGGTGAGTTGATCGGGCGCATTCAAAAAGGCAACGGCGCCGTTCTTCCCTCGAAAGAAGCTCAACCCGAAGCGCCTGAAGTACGTCAGGAGATTTCCGAACGACACAGCCGGGAAATGCTCAGCCCTGCCGTACGAAGGATGGTTGCAAAGCACGGAATCGATAGAAGCCTGATAAAAGGTTCCGGTCGTGATGGGCGTGTCACCGTTGGCGACGTGGAGCGATTCCTTTCAGCCCGAATGGAAGGATCGACTGTGGGGCAAGGCGCAAGTAGGATGATTCCGCATTCGCAGATGCGCAGGCGGATTGCCGAACACATGGTTCAGAGTCTTTTGAAAACTGCTCCTCATGTCACGGACGTCTTCGAAGCCGATCTCAGTGCGGTCATTCGCCACAGGAACGAACGGAAATCGGAGTATGAGAATCGCGGAGTGAAGCTGACGTTCACGGCCTACTTTGTCCAAGCCGCAGTAAAAGCACTGATGGCGGTTCCTGAAGCGAACAGCCGCTGGCACGACGATGCATTGGAAGTGTTCACAGACTGCAACATCGGCGTGGCAACGGCTCTCGAGAATGGGTTGATCGTACCGGTCATTCACAAGGCTCAGCACCTTGACCTCTTTGAAATCGCGCGTTCACTGCAAGACCTCACGATTCGCGGCAGGAGCGGTCAGCTTTCAACTTCGGAAGTACAAGGCGGGACGTTCACCATCACGAATCACGGCATGACGGGGAGTCTCATCGCTACACCGATCATCAACCAACCCCAATCGGCAATTCTCGGAATCGGTGCTATTCAGAAGCGAGCCATCGTCGAAGAGGAAGGCGGTGCCGACGTCATTCGCATCAAACCGATGGCTTATGTGACGTTGACTATCGACCATCGCGTCCTCGATGGATTCAAAGCGAACGAGTTCTTACAAGCTTTCGTGCAGGCATTACATGCCTATTGAACCTCCATTTCGATCCATTTGAATCGAAACGCAAGAACGCCTCGGTTGAGGCGTTCTTGCAGGAGGAGGTATGAGGTTCTGCGTCAATCTGGAGTAAACGCCGACTCTCAGGTGCGGTCATGTTGAACGAATTCCCGTGTCTGCTGAGCACGCATCTTCTGTTGAACCGCTTCCATCACCCTTGTCAGCGCTCGCAGACCGTGCTTGTTTGCAACCTGCTCAGTCTGGACCTTAAGGTTCACCGAGTTCATTTCGGAAAGAAGACATTGTGCTACCATTTGGGACTCCGGGGGACTAGTTCAACCTGCCGCTTTGAACTTTGCAACAATCAGACCAACGAAAACTTTTACGAAACACTTGGTTTCAACCAACTTCAACATGGTCGCTCGTGAATAATTGGCTCCGAGTGTGAATCATGCGCACAGACATTCTGGGAATTTTTGGCGTGTCGTGTAAGACGTTCGATGAGTCGAGGCCGTCGGGCGTTTGCCAAAACGCGGGTGCTGAAGTAACATCGCACATGCTCGTTCACCGCCTCATATTTACCGCTGGGCTTTTTCTCCTCAATCCATTTCAAACGAAAGCGCTGCAAGCATACGATTCTCTCGATATCAAGCTTGGACAGATGCTGATGGTTGGCTTCAGAGGAACGGAAATCGATTCGGCAGACGATATTCGCTCGGCAATCGCTGACGGAAAGATTGGGGGCGTCATCCTTTTCGATTACGACGTGGAGAGAAAAAGCCCTCGAAGGAATATCGTTTCGCATGCGCAGTTGAAGCGATTGATCCGAAGGCTACAAGACCTGTCGGATATTCCTCTCTTCGTTGCGATTGATCAGGAAGGCGGGCGCGTCAATCGTCTCAAGGAGAAATTCGGTTTTCCGAAAACCATCTCACAGGCAGAGCTTGGGAAGATCGATAACATCAGCCGCACGTTCGAAGCGGGAAAGCGAACCGGCGAAGTTCTCCAGACGCTTGGCATCAATCTCAACTTCGCTCCCGTGGTCGATGTCAATGTGAATCCGAACAATCCGGTGATCGGCACATTGGAAAGAAGCTTTTCCCGAGAATGGAAAGCGGTTGCGGCGCACGGGATTGCCCTGATTGAAGGATTGCATGAATCGAACGTCCTCTCTGCTGTCAAGCACTTCCCGGGACACGGCAGTTCGACAGGTGACTCGCATGAAGGCTTTACGGACGTAACCCTGACATGGCAGCCGTTGGAACTGGAGCCGTTCAAGCACATCATTGAAAGCGGTCTCTGCGACGTCGTGATGACCGCGCATATCTTCAACGCGCGACTCGACTCAGTATGGCCTGCTACACTTTCGACGCGCACGATCACGGAAATCCTCCGCGATAGTCTCGGCTACGATGGAGTCGTCATTACAGACGATTTGCAGATGAGGGCGATCACGGAGAACTATGCGTCCGAGACTGCCATTACGAAAGCGATCGAAGCCGGTGCAGATATCCTCCTGTTCGGTAACAATGCCGGCAGCTACGATGGCACGATCGCACATAAAGCTATTACGACTCTGCGCCGCTTGGTCGATCGCGGAATAATTTCTCCAGAGCGCATAACGACATCATTCCAGCGCATCATGAAGCTCAAGCAACGGTTGGCAGACGGCTCGTAGCGTTTCGCTTATCGCTTGCACGGCGTCCCGGTGGGACGTCGGGTGGGTCGGTGGAACGGTGGGACGGTGTGTCGGTGGGACGGCGTGCTTGATGTATGAATGTATGGATTGTATGAGTGTATTTCGCTTGCTGCGTCTCATTGCCTTCAGCTTCAGCTTGTTGTTGAGTTCGTCTGCCACTGAAATCCCGTAGGGATGACCATATGGTAGAAGACGTCCACCACCTGTTTCCATCGAAGTCCCAACGGGACGACCGAGAGAAGGAAAGACTCCTTAACGACGACTATCGGGAATCGTCTTAGCGCTATTCCAGCACGAAGATGTTCTTCTTCCGGCAGATCTCTTTCAATTGCTCAGGCCATACCGTAACGGTTACTTCACCAAGGTGTGCTTTCCGGAGCAGCAGCATTTGCGTACGCGCCTGTCCGATGCCGCCTCCGATGCTCAGCGACACTTCATCGTTGAGAATCGCCTGGTGGTACGGCAACGAGAGATGATCCATCTGGTTCGAAAGCTCGAGTTGCGTTACGAGCGTTTCTTTCGTCACGCGGATACCCATCGAGGTCAGTTCATGGCGGCGCTTCGTGACGTGATTCCACACGAGGATATCACCGTTCAGTCCGTGCGTGTCCTTGCCTGTCTCCGCTGAAGTATCGGTAACCCAGTCGTCGTAGTCCGCGGCGCGCATTTCATGCGGATAGCCGTCCTCGAGCACCCAGCCGATGCCGACGATGAAGATGGCCGGATGCTCCTGGAGGATTTGCGTCTCACGCTGCTTGCGCGGAAGGTCGGGATACATCGCGAGGATTTCTTCAGCATGGAAGAACTCAAGCTCTTTCGGGAGGCTCGGATATCGCGGGTCCTTCAGTTCGGGGAAAAGATCCTGCACGTATTCTTCCGCGCCGGTGATTACCCTCCAGATATTTCTCACAATGTCCTTGAGAAACACAAGCGAGCGTTCCTCCGCACTCATGACGCGCTCCCAATCCCACTGATCCACATACGAGCTATGGTCGTGATCGAGGAAGTAGTCCTTTCTCACGGCGCGCATGTCGGTGTTGATCCCTTCGCCGTGATTGCAAGCGAACTGTCTGAGCGCGAGCCTCTTCCACTTCGTCGCGGCCTGCACAACCTGCGCGTTCAACCTCGGATCGATGCCGAGGCCGCAGGGGAAATCCACCGGCGTGCGCGAACCGTCCCGATCGAGGTTGTCGTTGACGCCGCTCTCGCGCGTGACGATGAGCGGCACCTGCACCATCATGAGATTCAGTGCGTTGCAGAGGTTCTTCTCGATGTAATCCTTGACGGCATAGATGGCCTTTTGTGTGTCCTTGGGATTGAGGATGGAGCGGTAGTCGCCGGGAAGGATGCGATCCACTTCTTCATACGTGCTGATACCGGGACCGGCGAGGTCGGCTTTTTTATCTGACATGGGTAAAACTCCTGAAAGATGATTGGAAAGAACGTCATTGAATTCATGCATGAGTGCTCTCACAGACATGCAAAGAAACCTGCAAACAAGTTCAGCGGAGAAAAAGAACTTTCGTCATGTTTCGCTGAACGGGATGAGAAAACCGGAGGCGCACCCGACTGCACGAAGAGTGGTTGTCCGGTACAGGGACTCACATCGCTTGATCGAAGAGCGAAATCCCTCTGAAGAAACCTGAAATGTGTGCATTTGAGTGGAATTACTCAGAGAATTGAGAGCCATTACTCATTCCATTGCGCGAGATGCTTTCGTTAGTTCGTATCAGTAATTCAATCACAGTGAAAAACACATTCACTCACTTCTCACAACCAATCTGAAAGGATCAATTCCATGAAACAGTTCACAAACATTTTCGCACTCGCTCTTCTCGCGGTAACGCTTGCAGGTATTTCCACGCTGAGTCACGCACAAGTGACACAGCAGTGGGTACAGACGTTCAGCGCACCACTCCAAACACGGACTAACTCCATGGCATTGGATAACAACGGTAATATCTATTGCGCCGGCTATTATCATGATGGAACAGCCAGTTCAATGTTATTGCTCAAATACGACCCTTTGGGGAATCTCCTCTGGAGTCAGGTAAATCCGTCGTATGAAGAAGCTCGATCCGTCGTTGTGGATGGGAACGGAGACGCGATCATGACGGGTGGTACTCAATCCTCCGGCGGAGTAACAATAAAATATGATGGGAATGGACAAATGCTCTGGACGCAAACCGTTTCAGGATTCGGTCCGAAAAAAATTACCGTTGATGAAAACAATAATCTGTACATCGCAGGAAGCCCTTTTACCGTCGTAAAATACAATTCGAACGGTGTTCAGCAGTGGAGTACGGCATACCCTAACGCTAGCGTCAATGCGATGTTTTACAAAGGCGGTTCACTGTATGTAACTGGAGGAACATCGATGCAGTTCTCAGGCCACCCTTTCGCAACACCTATCATACTCACAGCGAAATACAGCGCTTCAACGGGAGCGCAAATCTGGGCGACGACGTATTCTGCCAGCAAGGAAGGTCAGTACAGTGCGGATATCGTCGTCGATGAAACAGGGAACGTGTACGTCGCCGGTCAAATTTCGATAAAGCTGAAAGGGGGCAGTAGCTACAGTTATAATGTTAACTGGGTCACTCTGAAGTACAACGCAACCGGACCGCTCCAGTGGGCAAAACAGTACGACGGAAACGCGAACGATGTCGTCTATCCAACCGGGCTTGGACAATCGACCGGAAGTGATATCCCTACCGCGATAACTCTGGATGGCAGCGGAAATCCTTGCGTCACCGGACAGAGCTATACCACAACAGGTTCGTTTACGAGTCATGACATGACAACGATAAAGTACAATCCCTCTGGGACACAACTCTGGGTGAAAACATTCGATGGTCCTGAGCATAAAAATGATTGCGGTTTCGCCATACTCACAACCGGATCAGGAAGTGTGTACATCACCGGCAAGACAGGGGAGTCAATTCAGGACCATCGAACGAGGAATGCGACAACAGTGAAGTACAATTCATCCGGCACACAACAATGGAGCGCGACGTATGACGGAGGTCCTACAATAAGCGATGAATGTCGATCAATCCGGCTTGACAATGGAGGGAATGTATTGGTATCCGGGCACTCAGGTCAGGGAGCCCTTCTGATAAAATACTCACAGACTGGGACTCCAAAGGATTCACGCGACGGACAGAACCTCATCCCGGCAGCAATACGTTTGTTGCAGAACTATCCCAATCCCTTCAATCCTTCGACGACGATCACTTACTCGCTCGCCGAAGATAGCCCCGTTGTCTTGAAGGTCTATAACGTCCTCGGAATGGAAATAGCGACGTTAGTGAATGAAGCAAAAAGCGCAGGAACGCACTCGGTCACATTCGACGCGCGAAAGCTCCAAAGCGGAGTGTACACGTACACTCTGAGTGTTGCAGGCAGAGCGTTGAGCCGGAAGATGGTATTGCTGAAATGAACCCCTTGACTACCAACCCCTTCTCCCGATTTGGGAGAAGGGGTGATAGGACATTGATATTCGATTCAATCACTTTCAATTTTACTCACATCAAAAAAAGGATCCCATCGATGAAACACCTCACATGCTTCACCTTTCTCATGGTAACACTCGCGTTGATGCCCAGACCGAGCCATGCCCAAGTCACGCAACAGTGGATTGCGACCAACAGCGGTTTGGGTCATGCATACATGGCCTCAATGGCACAGGACGGTGCGGGAAATACTTATCTCGCGTGCAGCACAAACGATTTCGTGTCGGTCACTGCAGTACTTATCCTGAAATATTCGCAGACGGGGATTCTGCTCTGGAGCGTGCAGGACGCAACCTATGATGGCGCTTCCGGAATAGTTCTCGATGGAATCGGGAATATCATCGTAGTCGGTTCAATGCCTGCTGGAACCGGCTACGTCATGAAAATCGATGCAAGTGGAACCGTTCTCTGGTCGCAAAATCTTCCTGGAAGATCTGACAAAAACGACATCGTCACCGATGAGTACAACAACATCTACGTCAAGGTCTCTTACTACAACTCCTCCTCGCAAGTTGTCGAGGAACTCCGGAAATACGATGCTTCGGGTTTGTTACTCTGGAGCCAGACCGCTTCCGGCGGCATGGCGGGATTATACTATCGGGACGGATATCTCTACACGCATGGAAGTATCAACATGAACCTCGGCAGTACTCCTGGAACGGTAGAGCCGGTGATCGTGGTGAACAAACTTAATCCAGTCAGTAGTGCCCAGATCTGGTCAGTGAACTACGCTGCGAATGTTTATGGGCAGACGACGAGAGATATTGCCGTGGACGAAGCCGGCAATGTCTACGTCGCAGGGATCGATTATCTGAAGGCGAAAAAATCATGGTACAACAGGAACCACAACTGGCTGACGCTGAAATACAACAGCGCAGGCGTCCTGCAGTGGACAGCAACGTATGACGGGAATGCCGATGACGTAGTGTACAACTCAGGTTGGAATACGCCGCCGAGTACGCGTGACGAGCCTTCAGCCATCATCCTCGATGGGTATGGGAACCCTTGCATCACGGGTTATAGCTATATGAAATCGGGTTCTGGGAAGAACGGACCTACCAGCCACGACATCACAACGATCAAATACAGCGCATCCGGCGCGCAGTTGTGGATACGGACCTACGATGGACCGGAAAAGCTCGATGACTATGCATCCTCTATCTGTGCTTCCCAAGCTGGCAACTTCTACGTAAGTGGATCGATCAACTCCGGCGGAAACGTGAATGCCATTGTCTTGAAGTACAGTAACGCCGGCGTCCAGGAATGGGCAGCGATATATGACGGCGGGTCGGCTGTTGCTGATCGGTTCGACGAAGTGCGCTTGGACAATACCGGGAACGTCTTTACGGCCGGCAACACAGGAAACCAGGCCATGCTGCTGAAATACACGCAGACAGGCACACCAAAAGCATCTCTTGATCGCGATTCTTTCTCTTCAGATGGATTCAGCTTGTCGCAGAACTACCCCAATCCATTCAATCCGTCAACGACGATCACCTACTCTCTTACTGAGGATAGCCCCGTCGTCTTGAAGGTCTATAACGTCCTCGGAATGGAAATAGCGACGCTTGTGAATGAAACGAAAAGCGCAGGAACGCACTCGGTCACGTTCGATGCGCATGGTCTTGAAAGCGGTGTGTACGAGTACAAGTTGAGTGTTGCGAATCAAACACTGAGTAAGAGAATGTTGCTGTTGAAGTAATATCCACCCCCTACCCCCGCCAGCGGGGGAGATGCCAGTCGATCTCCCCCTCTTGAGGGGGATTAAGGGGGAGGACTTGTCTTTCACGCAAACCTTCTTACTTTCGCACGATCTTTCAATTCGGAGCGAATCATGCATCGATTACCTTTTCAGAATACACTTGCCACACTTGCTTATGCGGTTGTCCCGCGCACGCTGATGCAATCTTCCTCGGTACCCGCTTTTCCCATTCTATGAGGATGAGAATGACATGCAATACTGCTGTAGGGACACGGCATACCGTGTCCCTACCATTGATCGGACTTAGCATGACACTAGCAATGTCCCTTTTCGTATCCCCGGCCTTTCTCTTTTCTCAACAGACTAAAATCGACAGTCTGCTCGCTGTTCTTGCAAAACAGAAGCAGGACACAAACCGCGTGAATACACTTGTTGCGATCTGTGATGCCTATCGATCGAACAATCCGATGAAAGCTTTGCAGTATGGAAATGAAGTGCTCGATCTCGCAAAGGATCTCAAGTTTCAGCGGGGGATTCCGAGAGCGCACATATCCCTTGGTTGGGTCTCGCTAAACAAAGGTGACTTGAAGTTAGCACAAGAGTACTTTGAGAATGGTTTGTCGATTGCGGAAAAAACGAACGAAGCGAAGACTATCGTTGGTGCATTGCTTGGGCTTGGTTGGCTTACACAAAGGCAAGGGAATTATGACAAAGCGCTCGCTTATCATCAACGTGCTCTTCTTTTATCGGAGCAGTCAGCATATAAATCCGGCATCGCATCATCACTTAACAATATTGGATTGATCCACTCCGACCAAGGTAGATACGAACTCGCGTTGGACTATCACGATCGAAGCTTGAAACTACGTTTAGAACTCGGAGACAAAACCGACATCGCTTCATCGTATAGCAACATCGGAATAATCCTAAAGAATCAGGGCAAATATAGAGAGGCGTTAGATCATCAAAAGCTAAGTCTGAAACTCAGAGAAGAACTCGGTGATAAATCCGGTATCGCTTTTTCGCTCAACAATATAGGAAACATCTATAGTAGCAAAGGGAGCTACGAACAAGCTCTTCATTATTACCAGCGAAGTTTGAAACTTAAAGAAGAACTCGTAGATAAATCCGGCATCGCTGCGTCGCTTGTCAATATCGGGATCATACAATACTACCAAGGCAGATACGAACAGGCGTTAGACTATTACCAGCGGAGTCTGAAACTGCGAGAAGAACTTGGAAATAAATCCGGCATAGCTCAGGGACTCAACCAGATAGGAGAAATCTACAGGAGCCAAGGAAAAAGCGAACAGGCATTAGAATACTATGAGCGAAGTTTAAAACTGCAGGAAGAGCTTAAAAATAAATCAGGTATTGCACGTTCACTCAATAACATTGCTATCGTCCACTATAACAAAGGCAGATTAGAACAGGCGCTAGATTATTACCAGAGAAGCCTGAAAATGAATGAGGAACTCGGATATAAACCCGGCATAGCTGCATCGCTTGGCAACATTGGAGAAATCTTCGGGATCCAAGGCAATCTTGAACAGGCACTGGACTATCACAAACAAAGCTTGAAACTGTTTGAAGAAGTCGGAGATAAATCCAACATCACTGCGTCGCTTCACAATATCGGGGGGGCGTTTCTAAGAACTGGAGATTATAGCCAAGCACATGATTATTTAGAACGCTCACTCACCCTGGCAAGGAATATCGGTAGTCCGAACGTGATTCGTGATGCCCTTGAAAGTCTCAGCGAACTTTACACCAAACGCGGTGACTTCGCCAAAGCTCTCGGATACTACAAAGAATTTGTTGTCATGAAGGACTCACTCCTCAACGAAACCAACATCAAATCCATCAATGAAATGACCGCCAAGTACGAGAGCGAAAAGAAAGAACAACAGATTGCAATGCTCGAGAAGGACAAAGCGCTCAGCGAACTCGAACTGACGAAGAATAAGGAGCAACTTCGAGTCAGAGAACTGGAAACGGAGCGGATCAAAAAGAACGCCCTCCTCCTCTCGCAGCAGAACGAAATAAACCTCCTCGCCCTCGATCATCGCACGACCGAGTTGGAACTGCGCACGAAGGAACTGCTGCTCCAGCGTACGGAGAAGGACAAGAAAGCGAAGGAAGTGGAAGTACTCGCAAAGGACAAGGAGCTACAGGCCTCGATCATCTCGCGTGATAAAGTCGCGAAAGACGCGATGATCATCGGGTTCGTATTATTGATGGCACTCGCGTTTCTCATCATCAAGCGTTTGCAGGCACGGCGCGTGGAAGCGTCGCTGCGCGCGGAAGCCGCGGAGTATCAGGCGAAAGCTGCGGAAGCTGAAGTGGTTCGAAAGGAGAAGGACTTCCAGAAGTACTTCACGAAGGGTCTTATCGAATCACAGGAACAGGAGCGCAAGCGCGTCGCGTCGGACCTTCACGACGGCCTCGGACAGAATCTCATGATCATCAAAAACCAGTTGGACTACCTTATCCGATACGAGCAGTTATCCGACATGACCGTCGAACGCATCAACCAGTTGAATGAAGTTGCAACAACGGCAATCGAAGAGGTGCGCCAGATGTCGTACAACCTGCGTCCCGTTCTCCTCGAGCGCGCCGGCATAACGCGCACACTGCACGATACGATCAGTAAGGTCGAATCCTCTTCAGGTCTCAGCTTCGTGAAGTCGATCGAAGATATCGACGATGTTTTCACGATGGCGGAGCAAATCAACCTGTACCGCATCGTGCAGGAGTCGCTCAACAACGTGATCAGGCATGCTGAGGCATCGCTCGTGGAAGTGAAACTCACGATGGCAAACGATCATGTACGGCTTACGGTTCGCGATAACGGCAAGGGTTTCGATCTTCACAGCGACACTTCTAAGCACGGACTTGGAGTCCAAAGCATCAGAGAGAGATCGGAGATTTTAGGAGGCTCTATGAAATTGGAATCGGAAAAGGGACGCGGTACGAAAATCGAAATCACGATCCCGGTAACGAAAAGGCAGGCAGTCGAATCATGAAGAACGGCACGGTCAACATATTCATCGCAGACGACCATCCCATTTTCCGAAAGGGATTGGAGGAAGTCATCATGAAGGAGGAGCATTTCAACGTCGTCGGCAGTGCTGGTGACGGCGAAACCGCCTACGAAGAAATCAAGAGATTGAATCCGGACATCGCGGTCATCGATATCGAGATGCCGAAGATGAACGGACTAGAGGTGATCCAACGTATCCATGACGACGCGCTTCCCGTCTATTGCATCGTGCTTACGATGTACCAGGAGGAAGCGATCTTCGATAAGGCGCTGGACCTCGGAGTGCGAGGATACCTTCTCAAGGACAGTGCGATTGCGGATATCCTCAAAGGGATCGAAGTCGTTTCGCTCGGCCAATATTACATCAGCCCGTCGCTCACTTCACGCGCATTGAAGTCACATCCGGCAGTCAGCCAGAATATCGGACAGCGTCTCGGGATCGATAAGCTCACTGCGACGGAACGGGAGGTCCTTTCGCTCATTGCGCAATCGCTTTCGAGCAAACAAATCGCGGAGTCTTTTCACGTCAGCGTTCGCACCGTTGAAAATCATCGGTACAACATGGTCCACAAACTCGGGCTGAGCGGGAATTACTCGCTCCTGCGCTTTGCGTTAGACAACAAAGCGCACTTAGGGTAACTTCACTCGAACGCGGTCACGCGCCCGGAAGCCGGATGACGAACTCCGTCCCTTCGCCCTCGCGGCTGTTGACGGTAAGTTCGCCGCCGTGCGTCTTCACGATAATATCATGGCTCAATGAAAGCCCCAGCCCCGTTCCCTTCCCTGCGGGCTTCGTCGTGTAGAACGGTTCGAAAATCTTCCTGCGTATCTCTTCGGGTATGCCCGTGCCATTAATGGCCGGGGTGCTTTCATGGACCATACGCTCTTCGACGGCTATGAGACCGACAATCAAAAGAAAGTAGTGCTCTTCGACGGGAGCTCGGAAGTGCTTGATTTCACTGTGAGGCATGTTTATTTTGACCATGTATGACAGAGTACCTTCACAACGCGGCTCACACAACTCCCGGAAAGCAAAGACAGCGGAAAATGCTCGTCCGGCGGCGTGTACCGGTGCGCACAGATTGGCTTCGCCTTGGCCCGAAGTGTACGCGGCGCGCCTACTGATGCCAAGCGTTAGCTCGACAAAAATTGAACCTGCATTATGATCAAGGAGATAGGAGAAATGGAATCAACGGCAACTATGACGACGATGATGAAGATGCTGGAATCTCTTCCGGAACGGATTCAGAAGCGGGTACTTGAGCACATGCGAGAGTACATTGAGGAAATCCGCGATGAAGCAAAGTGGAACGAGTCGTTTACCCGAACTCGGACCAAACTTGTTGCTGCGGCCCGGCAGGCTCGGAAGGAAATTGGCGAGGGTAAGGCCGGCCCTATGGATCCGAAGAGGCTGTGAATTCAGCGACACTGCCATCCTTTTGGAACTTGTATGGTAGGCTTGAAAGTGAGATCAAGGCCAAAGCGAAAAAGGCATATCGTCTTTGGTCGATGGACCCCTTCCACCCATCGCTCAGATTCAAGTGCATCAATCGGGAAGAAGACATCTGGTCCGTGAGGCTCTCGCGCGACTATCGAGCTTTGGGCATCATGGAGAGAGACACCGTGACGTGGTTCTGGATTGGCAGTCATGACGATTACGAGAGGTTCTTCGGATGAAGGAGAGGCGCCAACTACGAGAAGATCTTCTTTCTATGACTGATTTCGTAGAGATTCTAGTTGGCACGATTCATAGCTTCCAAGGTGATGAGTGCGACATCATCATCGTCGTTCTCAATCAACCGCCAATCATCTCGACCGACCCACGGATGTTCCTGAACAAGCAGAACATTCTCAACGTGGCCATCAGCCGCGCGAGGGATTATCTGTTCATTGTCATGCCGGCAGCCTGTGTGAAAAGGTTATTACTGAGTCATTGCGAGGAGCGAAGCGACGAAGCAATCTCTCAATACGATTCAAAATCGAGGGGATGAGATTGCTTCGCTACGCTCGTAATGACTTTTCACACAGGCTGCGGACGATGAAACAGAGGGCGTCGAGCATCTTCACAAGATTGCCAAGATTGAAGGACAGGTGAGAGCGGGCGGCTCGTTCAGCCAATATGCGTCGCGCGATGTTGAGGAAATGATTTGGGGGAATGCGAATTACCCTGAAGAAAACACCTTCTCAACCGGCCATCAGATGGTTAATGTCTATCGCAAGCCTGAGCGATACTACGAGGTTCGAAGCGATGATTCGGCGATTGTTGTTCAGATCCACGAGAAACATCAAGATGGACTTGACTGACCGCGCAGCTCTGTGCCGCGTTCCGCGTGCAATCGCTCAGGGCTATCAAGAAACCACACGAGACAATCACTCGAACGCGGTCACACGCCCGGAAGCCGGATGACGAACTCCGTCCCTTCACCCTCGCGGCTGTTGACGGTGAGTTCGCCGCCGTGCGTCTTCACGATAATATCATGGCTCAATGAAAGCCCCAGCCCCGTTCCCTTCCCTGCGGGCTTCGTCGTGTAGAACGGTTCGAAAATCTTCCTGCGAATCTCTTCGGGTATGCCCGTGCCGTTATCCTTCACGCGGATTTCGATGGCGGGCGGTTCGAAGCGGGACGTGACGGAGACTGCAGGCCGGTACGCAGCGTCGCTGTGTTCGCGGCGTTCGTTCACGGCATAGAAGGCGTTGTTCAGAAGATTGAGTACTACGCGGCTCACCTCCTGCTGCATGATCTGGATGACGGGGACGGCTGTATCGAAGTCCTTTTCGATCGCGACGTTGAAGCCGGTCTGTTGTGCGCGCATGCCGTGATATGCAAGGTTCACGGCTTCATCGAGAAGCTGGTTGATGTTGCAGGAGATCTTTTCACCGGTGCCTCCGCGCGCGTGCCGCATCATACCGCGCACGATGCTGTCGGCACGCTTCCCGTGCTCGACGATGCGTTTCGCGTTCATGTCTAAGTCCATGAGGATCATCTCGATTGCGTCCTGCGCGTCGGCGATGCGTTTGCTTCTGTTCGCTTCGAAAAGCTCCCGCAGGTCGGCGACCAGCTCCCGAACGATGTCGGCGAAGTTGTTGACGAAGTTGAGCGGATTCTTGATTTCGTGCGCGATACCCGCCGTCAACTCGCCGAGCGAAGCCATCTTTTCCGCGAAGAGAAGTTGTGTCTGGATGTTCTTCAGGTTGGTGAGCGCTTCCTCAAGTTCTCCCTGCTTCTGTTGGAGAGCATCACTAAGCGACCGGATCGTTTCTTCCGGTGTGGGTTCTTTTTTCATGGGGCTGTTACTCGACTTCCTGTGCCTTTCGAATGAGGGTTGGCTTGTGTTTTGGCAAACGAAGGTGGAGAAACATAAGGCACAGTGCCTTGCGGTGCAAGGAAAATGACGACAAGTGTGCTCACCAAGGCGGGCTCAAGCGATTGGCGTCCGTCCGGTGTGCCAGCACCGGGGTTTATTCTCTGCTCATGTCTGTTCACCTCCTTTCATTGCTTGAGCTTGCCGTGGTAGATAACGGCTCGATCCTGTGGATCTATGCCGACACACCAGACGTTCTCTTTTGTCACTGTAACAGAATAGAACGTCGTGTTGTTTGAAAAACTGAAAAACGGATATACATACCAACTTTTTCCGTTGTAGTGAACAATGCTGCCAAAATCTCCGACGCAAAAAATGTTGTTATCAGCGCTTCCGCGCATACCTCGCATGTAACCTATCGGTGAGGCGATAGCTGGCCAGTGTATGAACCTCCATTGGTTGGTATCACGAACGGATTGAACGTAAATCCCGGACCCCACATCGGCATATAAAGTATCCTTGCTTATCCAGATGGTTTTTCCACCATAGAATCTCTTTCCGTTTGCAGATCTCATTAATGGGCTTACTTTATCATTCGTTACATAGAGAAATACATTTTTCAGATCCCAATACTGGTACCCACCGGTCCAGAAGTCGCCGTTGTCCGCTCCATAGATGTCGGAGAGGTCCACGTCGGTACCGGTCTCCATAAGGTGAAAGATGCCCCGGTAGTAACGCGTCAGGGAGCCGTTCGTCCCGCAGATGTAGATATCCCCCGGTGTGCGGCCCCAGATGCGCTTCATGCTTCCACGGCGATCTCTCACATACTCCGTTCGCCAGTTTGACCCATCCCAATGGATATATGCCATCTCACTAAAAAACCAAACGTCATCTGATCGAAATGCATATACGGCACGCAGTTGCTCATACCAAACATCACCCGATGAGCGCTTTGTGTGTCTGCTCGAAAGTGTCCATGTCTTGCCATTCCAATACGCGATGTTATAGGGCGTAATCCATCTGCCAAGCGAATCAAACTTGTCCGTATCTTCCGCATGAATATCACCAACAGCCCAGACGCATGTATCGTTCAACGCGAACACATCGTAGAAAGCGCTTGTACTTTTGTTTGGGTCGCCCCAGGTATAAACGGTCCACTCCACGTCGTGGGAGGTCGTGTCCTGCTGCACGTGCGGCGGCGGGTCATCAGGCGGCTGCGCGGGCGGTTCGTCCGTGCAGGAAGGAAGCAGGAGAAGCGCGAAAGCTGCAGCATTGTTCATCCATTGTGTTTTCATCGGAGTGATTCCTCTTGTTTTCGGATATGAGTTGTTCTCTGTCATTTATTCCTCGTTCGTCCGTCCGGTGTCCTACGACCGGGGTTTATTCTCTGCTCATGTCTGTTCACCTCCTTTCATTGCTTGAGCTTGCCGTGGTAAATGACGGCTCGATCCTGTGGATCGGTTCCGACGCACCAGACGTTCTGTTTTGTCACAGTCACAGACCAGAATCGCGTATGGTTCGATAAACTGAAAAACGGATACATATACCACGTTTTCCCGTTGTAGTGAATGATCGTGCCGAAATCGCCGACCGCAAAGAGATTATTGTGCGCCGACCCCCGGAAACCTCTGATAAATCCAAGCGGATAGGCAATCTCCTTCCAATGCATGAAACGCCAGTGTGTCGTATCGCGCACAGACTGAATGAAAACACCGGTTCCAACGTCGGCGTACAGTGTATCTTCGTACACCCAGACGTTACTTGCTCCTAGAAACTGGAACCTCCGATCCACATTTATGACCTTTCCACCCGTGATCTTGAGGAAGGCCCGTCCCAAATCCCAATACTGGTACCCGCCCGTCCAGAAGTCGCCGTTGTCCGCGCCGTAGATGTCGGAGAGGTACACGTCGGTGCCGGTCTCCATAAGGTGAAAGATGCCCCGGTAGTAACGCGTCAGGGATCCGTTATCCCCGCAAATGTAGATATCCCCCGGTGTGCGGCCCCAGATGCGCTTCGGATCACCTCTTTGCTCAATGATCCTTTCTGACGTGAAATTTTTCCCGTCATAATGGATATACGTTCTGGCTTCGGTCGCCATCCAAACGTCGTTTGACGCGAATGCGAAGACCGCGTTAATTCGTCGCCAGTAGTCGAGCTTCCACGGGGCCGAGGTAGCGCTTGGCACATTCGTAGGAGTCCACTCTTTCCCGTTCCACCGCGCAACGTTCACTATGTCGATCTCCCGTCCCAGCGAGTCCTTCAGGCCCGTGTTCATGTACACTTCCCCCACCGCCCAGACGTCGGTGTCGCTGATAGCGAACACGTCGTAGAAGGCGCTCGTGCCTCTCGGTTCGCCCCAGGTATAAACGGTCCACTCCACGTCGTGGGAGGTCGTGTCCTGCTGCACGTGCGGCGGCGGGTCATCAGGCGGCTGCGCAAGCGGTTCGTCCGTGCAGGAAGGGAGAACGAGGATTGAGAGCACCAGCGAAAGTAATCCGGGTTGTCTTGACATGTAGGTTTCCTTGGATGTGCGATTCGTCAGTTCATTGATCAACCCCGGCCGTTCATTGCCCGAAGTCATAAGTGATGATGGCGCGATAATACAAAGGATCGTTTTTCAATGCAACAGGGAAATTCTGCCACCGCCATTTTTTCTGAAGACAGAAGCACGTGACAAGCGAATCACACTTTTCCTTCATTTACCGGTTTGTTTCCTTTTCGCACATTGAGTTCGTGAAAACATTGTCGCTCATACTTCTTTCGTCCGTATGCCTCGCCACGTACGCACAGGAACCGCGCGATTCCGTTTCAACGGGCGCTCTCGTTCTCGCTTCCATACCGCCGGTGATCGTCGTCGGTGGTGCGATCCTTCAGAACTACAATGCATTCTGGAAACAGAAATCCGGTGCGCGCTTCCACATCAGCGCGGACCCGCCGTACGCGATGCACAACGACAAGCTCGGTCATGCCTGGTTTACGGCCGTTGCCGCAGACATCATCAGTCAGGGGTATGAGTTCGCCGGTGTGAAGACCCGAACCGCGCGATGGCTCGGCGCTGGGCTTGCGTTCACGGCGCAACTCCTCGTGGAGATCGAAGACGGACTGCATGAAGGGCCGCAATTCGGACTATCGCCGGGAGACATGTTCGGCAATGCATTCGGAGCGGCGCTGCCCGTTGGCCGTGTGTATTGGCCTGCGCTGGAAAGCGTCTCTTTCAAATACGGCATTCAGGCTTCGGAGGCATACCGCGCTGGAGCGTACAAAACGATTTTCGACGATAACGAAAGCCAATTCTTCTGGCTCAGCATCGATGTCGTGCATCTCACGAGAATGACCGAACGGCCTTTCTTCCTCAACTTCGCGATCGGCTACGGCGTCGAGAATCTTCCCGCTGTCTCATGGCTGCCGTCACGCGCGGGCAAGTCACCGGCATCGCAATGGTATATAGCTTTCGATATCAATCCCCACGGAATCCCCATCGAAGGCGCACTCTGGAAAACGATCGCTCGCTTCCTTTCTTATATCAGAATACCCGGCCCGGCAGTACGCATCAGCCCCGACGCCGCGTTCTTCTGGTTGAAATGGTAGTTGCTGTAGGGATATGTTTGCGGTCTCGTTCCCACGCAGCATGGGAACAAGACGCATGTTTCTCGTTCCCACGCTCCGCGTGGGAATGCAGTGTCAGACACTCCGCGTAACAAGTAAAAGTCGTATCTATCATGCGCTGTAAGAAATATCTATAACGTTCAGAGCTCAGTGCCGTGTGTTCCCACGCAGAGCGTGGGAACAAGACGCATGTTTCTCTTTCCCACGCTCCGCGTGGGAATGCAGTGCCAGACGCTCTGCGTCACATGTGAAAGTCGTATCTATCATGCGCTGCAAGAAATATCTATAACGTTCAGAGCTCAGTGCCGTGTGTTCCCACGCAGAGCGTGGGAACAAGACGCATGTTTCTCTTTCCCACGCTCCGCGTGGGAATGCAGTGCCAGACGCTCTGCGTCACATGTGAAAGTCGTATCTATCATGCGCTGCAAGAAATATCTATAAGGTTCAACGCATCAGTGCCGTGTGTTCCCACGCAGAGCGTGGGAACAAGTCGCGCTTTTTTCAGGCGATCATCCCTTGGCTGCCATCAGCCATCAGCTATCAGCCATCAGCTATCAGCCATCCGCTACCGGGAACGCAAGTACGAACTCCGTCCCTTCGCCTTTCTTCGAGTACACCTCGATGTGTCCGTTGTTGAGCTGGACGTAGCGCTTCACGAGAGCCATTCCAAGACCGACGCCTTCATACGGGCGCGTGTAGCCCGTCACTTCCTGAGAGAATTCTTCATACAGACGCGGCATGTATTCGTCAGAAATCCCGATGCCCGTATCGCGTATAGAAATTTTCACGGAACCGGATTCTTCATACACTTTGATCGTGACTCCGCCGGCGTCCGTATATTTTATAGCATTTTCCATCAGATTCACGAGCGCTTGCTCGAGACAGTACGGATCGGCGAAAATCATCGGACGCTCGCTGAAAATTTCTATATCCAGGGTAAGGCTTTTCTCCGATGCCGTCATTCTGAAATCCTTTTCTATTTCCTCTACTTTCGTCAGGACGTTGACCGATTGCCGATGCACCTCCAACGCACCGGAGCTGAGCAGTGAGATATTGAGGATATGATCGACCGTTCGCATCAGGCGCTCGCCGCTGCGCCGTATGATCGAATAGTACTCGTCGAGTTCGGCAGCGCCCGGCTGTGCGTTCTTGTCTGATACGAGACTGAGATAGCCGAACATGACGTTGAGCGGAGTGCGGATTTCATGCGAGATGTTGGCAATGAATTCATCCTTGAGCTTGTTCATGTGGAGCGCCTGTTCCCGCATGGCAATCAGCTCCTGTTCGTAGAGGTTCTTCTCCGTTACGTCGCGCGAGTTGACGACGATGCCGCGCAGCGTGGAATCGCCGATCATGTTTTTCCCGATGCTGCCCAACATCCGCCAGCGCCCGTCCTTATGAAGAAAGCGGTATTCCGTTTCGACGATGACGCCCTCCTGCGCAAGGTATTGTTCTATAAGCTTCAGTACGGCGGGTCTGTCTTGCTCATGAATGAAATCGAACGCGTTCTTCCCGACGAGTTCTGATTCCGTGTATCCAAGCACGCGCTCGGCGGAAGGGCTATGATAGAGGATCGTCCCATCGGGACTGATGACGGTGATGATGTCCGTGGCGTTTTCAATCAACGCGCGGAATCGGCGCTCGCTGTTTGCCACGCGCTCGGCTGCCTCTCTCTGCGCCGTGATATCGGAGTGAAACACGATCACGCCACTGTTGTCGATAAAGGGCAAAGCCTGAACGTCATACCACCGAATCGCACCATCGACGTCGCTCGCGTATTCATGACGGAATCGCTCCAACTTCCCGCTCTGAACGGCGCGTAGTCCGCTGAGGATCGTCGATGCAAGCTCATATCCCTGCTCGGCAGCCTGTGCGCAGGTCTGAAAATAATTCGACCCGACCTTCGCGGATTCCAGCACGCTGACTTGCTTCGAATCGATAAACTCCTGCCATGCCTTGTTCACCGAAAGTACGACGCCGTTCGGACTCAGCACGGCGATATGCGCCGGCAGCGTTTCGAGAACCCGCTTCGTAAATTGATAGCTTTCCCTCAGTGCCTGTTCGCTTCGATGCCGGTCGGTGATATCCTGGAACGTCCCCCAGACTACCACGACCTCATCACCTTTTCGAATGGGATGTGCGATAGTGCGAACCCATTTGTGAGCGCCTTTCGCTGAGATCATCTCTAACTCGAGGTCGTACGGCGTGCCTTGCTCGACGGCGGCTTTGACTGCCTGCTCGATCTTCGCCCGGTGTTCACCCTGAAAGAAGCTCAAGCCTAACGCGACACTCGGCTCTAAGGATGGATCGAGGTCGTGAATGTGGGCGACTTCATCGGTCCACTTCCCTTCCATCGTTTTCGTATTGAATTTCCAGCCACCGATTTTCGCAATCCTCCCCATTTCCGTGAGCAGCACTTCCTGATCCTTCAAACGCTGTTCCCGTTCGACACTCTCGGTCACGTCTCGCACAACCACGATGATTTCATTCTCCGTTGCAGGCGCTAATCTCGCATCGTAGTGTTTTTTCTTCCCGCGAATCACAAGACTGTAGGTCATCTGTTGCGTCGCGTGCTTTTCCAATGCGCTTTGTACTTTCTCCCGCACGATCTTCGCGACTTCCGGCGGCAAAGTATCATCGACAGTTTTGCCTAAAAATTGACTGGGTGGGGTGAGGAGTTCCCCATCATGGTTCGACGCATAGTCCAAAAACTTTCCATCGCGGTCGATGAGAAACAACATATCCGGGATCGCTTCCACTAACCGTGCAAAGCGACGTTTCTCAGCGGTGAGCCGTTTGACATACTTCGACGACACCGCGAAGAAGAGAAACGTGGTGACCATCACGAAGAGCACTCCTTTCACCAGTTCAATCCACTCGAACTGCCGTGTATCTTTTACGACGCTCGCAGTGAGAGGCGTCGTCAGCGTGATCCAGACCAGCGAGAAGATCAGATACATGAGACTCAGCGTGAAGGATGGGGAAAGGTTGTTCCGTTCACCGAATGATGCTGTCTTCATAATTGTATTCCGAGAAAGGTCTTTGCATACATGTGTGCACACCGTTGGATATTGGTAGCCCAATCTAATTGCTGGTAGTCAGAATTCTAAAATCGGAAGAGGAAGGTCTGAAATCAGCTGATGGCTCATGGCTCGTGGCTGATGGCTGATGGCTGATGGCTGATGGCTGATGGCTCGTGGCTGATGGCTGATGGCTCATGGCTGATGGCTGATGGTAGTGTCCACTGAACTGTGTCAGTTGAAAAATGGACTATACCCACTAATTCGGAGACACCAAGAACCAAACGTACATTTCCAATCATCACACCAGAGGTGTGTCACATGATCACGAAAAAACGAAATACTTTCGACGCCGAGTTCAAGCGTCAAGCGGTAGAACTGGCCGATACATCAGGTCGATCTCCTACCGTCATTGAGCGCGAATTGGGTCTCTATCAAGGTGCCATACGTCATTGGAGGGTGGAGTTAGCCAAGCATGCGGACGGTGCGTTTCCCGGTACAGGGCAGTTGCATCCTTCCGATGAACAGATTCGAACCTTACGACGCGAATTGGATATCGCTCGTCAAGAGCGCGATATCCTAAAAAAGCCGTCGCCATCTTTTCGCAGACAAAGTCCACCCCTACGTCTTTATGAGGAGATTTTCTCAGGAGTTTTCCATTGAAAGGATGGCGTCCGCTCTGGGTGTATCCCGTTCCGGATACTATACATGGGTGAAGAACTCTCAGCGTTCTGCCAAGGGATACCGCAAAGAGTTTGACCAACTCGTCCGTTCGATTTTCGATCGTTCAAAACAACGCTATGGCTCCGTGCGCATCACCCAGGAACTCCGTCTTCAGGGGATCCCGTGCGGGCGTCATCGCGTCAATCGCAGTATGCGTCGTCAGAAGTTGCGAGCCCGAGGGAAATTGCTGGGACAATGCCGGAAAGAGTTTCTGGATGGTCAGGTCTTTTCCCATCTGGCAGACGCCGAGCGGTACCTGTTCGAGTATATCGAGATCGATGACAACAACCATCATCGTCATAGTACCTTGGCGTTTCGAACACCGATAGAAATGGAACAGCACTATTGGGATTCGATTCAGGAAGAAGCGCGCAATGTCGCATAACCGAGTTTCGGTATGTCAGGAACGTACCGTCATCAGGATCGCACTACGATGTAAGCACAGTGGGCACACTGACGCGGACGGTCGGGGATGTCCGGAGCCTGCAACACTCAAGGGCATTCCCGGCGTCCCCCGGCAGTGTGCCCGCGTGCGGTCGTCATCAATCACTAATCGTCTTCGTTCGCCTTTCTATGGAGCTTTCTACGTGTCCGTTTTTTTGGGGCTATTCCTGTTCAGCCGCTCACCGACCCACCGTCCCTCCGTTCCACCGTCCCCCCGTTCCCCCGTACCACCGTTCCTCCGTCCCACCGTCCCACCGTCCCCCCGTCCCACGGATGGGCGTCTACTTCCTTTCCTTCCGTTCGCGTAGCACTCGCGCGCGTGCCCGCATGTCCACGTCGCGGTCGTGTTCATCGACAATTTCACCGACGAGCTGTTCGAGGATATCCTCAAGCGAGATGACGCCGGCCATCCCGCCATACTCATCGATCACGATTGCGAGATGTTCGCGGTTGCGCTGGAATGTCCGTAAGAGGACGTCTGCACGCGCCGTGTCCGGGACAAACGGGACTTCCTCCGCAAAATCCTTCAGTGACCTTTCACCCTGTCCTTTCGCGAGTGCAGCAAGCACGTCGCGAATGTGCACGATCCCGAGGATGTCGTCGAGGTCGTTTCCATACAAAGGGATGCGGCTGACGGAGGCGGTATAAAGCTTTGGCGCAGCATCCCGGAGAATTTCATCCGCCGGAAGCGCGAACACGACCGTCCGCGGAGTCATGATGTCCTTCGCCAGGATATCATTGAGCTGAAACACCTGCTTGATGAGTTGATGCTCTTCCGGTTCTATCGCTCCGTGTTCATGCCCCAGTCCAGCAAGCAGCGTAATCTCTTCTTCAGAGGTTCGGTGCCGAGATTCGGTCGCTTTCCCGAGCGGTTTGGCGAAAGCCTTGAGAAGCGCGACGAACGGCAGGAACACCAAACGAAGAACGTGTACCGGCGTTGCCGTGAGTCGGGCATAGGTGTTCGCATATCGTTCACCGACCATCTTCGGGATTACTTCACCGGTAAGAATGATCGCAAAGGTAAGCGCGCCGGAGAATACCCCTAACCATGCGTCGGAGAAAGTATCGGCTGCTATCGCACCGACGAAAATCGAACCGGCGATGTTCGCAAGGTTATTCAATATGACGATAGCGATGATCGAGTCGTGGATCGTTTCCTTGTTGGTCTTCAAACGATGCGCACCCGGCAGGTTTTGGGTGCACATTTTTTCTATTTGCAACGGGGTAACAGTGAATAGCGCCGCTTCCATGCTTGAGGCAATGAAGGAAAGAAGGATGATCACGAGACAGGCGGTGACGAGCAGAACCATGCGGAAATATCAGCAGGGACAAGGGCAGAAACAATTGCCTGCAAGGATTCGCGGGAATTCCTGACATTGATGCGATGATATTCACTCTTCGATCCGCGCTTGTCCGGACAGGACGCCTTGGCGACTTACTGCCGTGTTTTGTAAGTTGCCCACGGCGTTGAAACTGACGATTCCCCCCACGAACCATCGGGTTGACATATGACTCTCGACAATGATCTTCTCTCCATTCAGGAAGCACGGACCCTCGCAAAGACCGCATGGGATGCCGCTCAGGAATTCAAGCACTATACCCAGGCGGAAGTCGATGCTATCGTTGAAGCGATCGCATATGCCGGATACGAAGCGTCCGAGCACCTTGGAAAAATGGCGCACGAAGAAACCGGCTTCGGCAAATGGCAGGACAAGAAAGTCAAGAACGTCTTCGGCACGAAGCACACATGGGAATCCATCAAAGACCTGAAGACAGTCGGCATCGTGAATTCCATAAACAACGGATCCGTCCTTGAAATCGCTGAGCCGATGGGCGTCGTTGCAGCGCTCATTCCATGCACGAATCCCACATCGACGGCAATGTTCAAGGCAATAATCTCGTTGAAATGCCGGAACGCCATCGTGTGCAGCCCGCACCCCCGGTCGATCCGATCGACGGCGGAAGCTCTGCGCATCCTGAACGATGCCGCAATCAAAGCCGGCGCACCGAAGGGATTGATTCATTGCATGGAGCACGTGAGCATCGAAGGCACGAATGAATTGATGAAGAACAAGTACACGGCAATCATTCTCGCTACGGGAAGCACGCCGATGGTGCGCGCTGCGCAGTCCGTTGGGAAGCCTGCGTATGGAGTGGGATCGGGGAACGTGCCTGCGTTTATCGAGCGAACGGCGAACGTGCGCAAAGCCGTTGCGGACGTCATGACGGGAAAGAAATTCGATAATGGAACGCTGTGCTCGACCGAGGCGTCGGTGATCGTGGATGCGCCCATCGTCGCTGAAGCGAAACATCTCATTAAGGAGTTAAACGGCTTCTTCTGTGAAGGAGAAGACAAGGACAAACTGAGGCGAACAGTATTCCCCGGCGGCAAGCTCAACGCTGAACTCGTCGGGAAACCAGCCGCCACCATCGCACACATCGCCGGCATCTCATGCCCGCCGAGCACAGAAGTTCTCATCGCAGAACTAGATCGCGTCGGTCGAGATGAACCGCTCTCGCGCGAGAAGCTAAGCCCCGTGCTTTCCTTCTACGCGGCGAGCGACTGGCGGGACGGATGTCACCGCTGCATCGAACTCCTCGAATTCGGCGGCATCGGACATACGATGGTCATTCATTCGAACGACAAAGACGTGATCATGAAGTTCGCTCTCGAAAAGCCCGCGCAGCGCATCATCGTGAACAGTGTCGGCGCGCTCGGCGCCGTCGGTTATACGAACGACCTCGACGCTTCGATGACACTCGGCCCGGGCACGATCGGCGGTTCGATCATTTCGGAAAACGTCACCGCACGCCATCTCCTCAACATCAAGCGCGTTGCCTTCGAGACTGTCCCGTTGAACGATGAGCAAGGCCGCCCGGTCTCGCAAGACACGAATCTCCGCTGGGTTGGTGTTTCCTCACCGTCGAAGCCCGCACGACAGGCAACCGGCACTCAACGGAGTTGGATGGAGGAAATCGAGGAACGCATCAGGCTCAAAGCGGGGAACACGCCGATGCAAACGGGAAAAGGCGTGCAACGTCCTAGCACACAGTCCTCGGGTATTCGCTATGGAAGCGGAATAAGCGAGGATGAAATCCAACGGATCATCGAACAATTCACGACAAAGCATTCATGAGCGAATCAAAAGGAAAAATCCTCTGGGTTGACGACGAAGTCGATCTCCTCCGCCCGCACATTCTGTATCTCGAACAACGCGGCTTTCAACTTTCGACCGTCACGAACGGCGCCGACGCAATCGAGTGGGTTTCACACAATCCCGTCGATCTCGTCCTTCTCGATGAATCCATGCCCGGCATAGGCGGATTGGAAACGCTTTCCAAGATCAAGGAAATCGCACCGACCTTACCCGTCGTCATGGTGACGAAGAACGAAGAGGAGTCGCTCATGGAAGAAGCGATCGGGGAAAAGATCAGCGACTACCTGACGAAGCCCGTCAACGCGAGCCAGATCCTTCTCGTCGTCAAGAAGATCATCGAAGGCAGGAAGATCGTCGGCACGAAAACCTCTCAGGAATACATCATCGAGTTCAACCGCGTGGCTGCCGCACTGCTCAATCCGCTCGACCTCGATGAATGGATGGAGATTTACCGGAAACTCGTTCAGTGGGAATTGGAACTTGACCAGCACCCCGAGCTCGGCCTGCACCAAACGATCACCGATCAACGGCGCGAGAGCAATCAGGAGTTCTGCAAGTTCGTCGAAAGAAAATATCGGGACTGGATCGAGGACGAAGACGTCCCGATGTCGCCGAACGTCGTGGATCGTTTCGTCGTGCCGCATCTCCAGCACAAAGGCCCGGTGTTCTTTTTCGTGATCGACTGCATGCGCTATGACCAGTGGCTCGTCATGGAACAGCATCTTCAATCGCTGTTCACCATTCAAAAAGATTTCCACCTGTCAATCCTCCCGACCGCGACGCCCTACTCGCGCAATGCGATCTTCAGCGGCTTCTTCCCGAGCGACCTTGAGAAAGTTTATCCCCAGCTTTGGTCGCAAGGCGATGATGACGACTACTCGATGAACAAGCATGAGAAGGAGCTTCTCGAAAAACTTCTCGAACGCCGCCGCATCAAGCTTCGCACCGACCTGAAGTACTACAAGATCATCGACCCGGAGTATGGCAAGCAGATGGTCGGAAATATCTCATCGCTCGCAAAGAATCATCTCACTGCCATCGTGGTGAACTTCGTCGATATGCTCGCACACA
>CAYUWG010000040.1:0-33518 GCA_964448285.1 uncultured Chromatiales bacterium | reverse complement strand
CATGAAGCCTTCGACGACCAATCGCGCGCGCATTTCCATCGTGGAAAGTCGCGAGACAACGTCGGGTTGGAGGTACGAAAGAGAGTTCATCGGGGAGAGAGCCGTGCGATTATTTCGAAGCGTGAGGGGATGCCGAATCCGGGTTCTGAAGTCCCTTGAGGACTTCTTCGGCTGATTGTCCGATGTGCGCGAGTTCAAACCGTGCCGACTCCGCCATCACGCTGTCAGGGTACGATTTCAAATACAGTTCATACAGAGATTTCGCTTTGTCGGCGTCGTTGAGTTCGTTCGCATAAGTAAATGCGGAAATGAAGAGCGCCCGATGTGCATACTCACTTGACGCGTACTTCTCGTACAACCTTTCGAAAACCGGGACCGCGCGTGCGGCTTCCCGTTTCTCGTTGAGATAGAGGCTACCCAAGAGGTACAAAGCTTCCGGAGCCTGTGGTGAATCCGCGTGATAGTCCGCAATATCCTGAAGATGTTGAATCGCAGCCGTTGTGTCATTCTGCTTCATCGCTTGTTGCGCTTTGAGAAAGAGTTCACTGCTGTCAGGCTTCGAGCATGCAGAAGCGAAACAGAGAAGAAGGGGAAGGAGAAGGAGAGAGGATTTCATGTGACCTATGAGTGAAGGGAACATATAGGTGTCATAAAATACGTGATCACAATTCGGAATGGAAGCATGGGACAGGACAAAAAAAACCGCCCACGGGGAGTGGACGGTTTACCTGGCGTTTATTCTGCTTCCGGTAGGGAGGGCCGAAATCAGAGCACAGGCGTAACGAATCTACAGAATTCTTTGAGAAAGTCAAGCTCCATCAAAGAGTGGCGCGCTGAAGTTCCGCGATGTCCAACTTCTTCATCCGCAGGAGAGCGCTTGCCACGTTTTTTGCTTTCACCGGATCGGGGTTTTGAAGAAGCGCCGGGAGTTCCGTCGGGATGATTTGCCACGAGACTCCGAAACGGTCCGTCAGCCACCCGCACATTTCTTCCTGCCCTTCTTCTGAGAGCTGTTCCCAGAGCCGATCCAGTTCTTCCTGTGTATCGCAATTCACAGCGAATGAAATTGCGGGCGTGAATGAATAGTGCGGGCCGCCATTGAGTGCTGCGAATCGTTGTCCCGCAAGCTCGAATCCGATGGTCATAACGGAACCCGGTTCTTTGCCGGTCATCGCGGCGCTTTGCTCATCATAACGCGTGATGTCAGTGATCCTCGAATCCTTAAAGAGCGAAACGTAAAGGTTGACCGCCTCTTCGGCGTTGTCGTTGAACCACAGGAATGGCGTGATCTTTTGCATGAGTGACTTCCGTTTCGTGAGACTGTTTTTGATGGAGCGAATCGCATTCATCAGGACACTCATTGTGACGATGAACGAGATGATCAAGGATAGGGAAACGAAACGACGCAATCAACAGAGAGAGGTTGGCTGGAGTTACAGGTCTCCCTCGAATCGTATCTCGCTCAATCAAAAGCAGTCGATGGTAGGTCGAAGGGAAGACTCGATACGAAGAGAAGCGCGTCCTGTGTTTGGAAAAAAAACGGAATTCCCTCTTCTTTCATGTCCCGGTGCGCTGTGCGCAACTCACGGGGAATCAAAACAATGAATAAAACACAAGAAAGGAGCAAACGATGCTGACAGTAGGAGATGCATTTCCGGAATTCTCACTGGCTGCAACAGTCAGCCGTGAACCGGGGAAGGAGTTCACCTCGATCACGAACAAGACCTACGCAGGCAAGTGGCAGGTGTATTTTTTCTGGCCGAAGGATTTCACGTTTGTCTGCCCGACCGAAGTCGCGGCATTCGGTGATGCGGATGCGGAATTCCAGGGCAGGAATACGCAGGTGTTGGGCGGTAGCATCGACACCGAATTCGTCCACCTCGCCTGGCGCAATGCCCATCCGGACCTTGCGAACATTCCGTTCCCCATGCTCGCGGACATCAAACGCGAGCTGACAAGCCGACTCGGCATCCTCAACGCCGACGGTGTATGCCACCGCGCGACCTTCATGGTCGATCCCGACGGAATCATCCGTTGGGTGTGCGTTCACGACCACGACGTGGGAAGGAATGTCGAGGAGGTGCTTCGCGTTCTCGATGCATTCCAGACGGGCAAGTTAGTCCCGTGCAACTGGCATAAAGGCCAGCCGACTCTGACGAACTGAGACCCGTTGGGAGATCCCGATAGCCGCAATGAAAAGCAGGGTGGAGCGACAAACTCCATCCTCTTTCATTTTATCCCATCGATTGGAACTATGAAGTGCCTCCATTAAGCGCATCGCGCAAAGCGCCGCGCATAGTTTTCCCAGCGGGTGTTCTGGGGAGCGCCGTCGCGAGTATCCATTGCCGGGGAATCTTGTAACCCGCAAGCATTGAGCGGCAGTGCTGCTCGATAAGCTGAATGTCGAGCGTGTCTTGCGGCACAATGACAGCAGCAATCCTCTGGCCCCATCTTTCATCCAACAGTCCGACAACGCATGCCTCGCGCACAGTGGGATGAGCGAGGAGGACAGCTTCGATTTCTTCCGGCGAGACATTCTCTCCACCGGTGATAATCATGTCGTCGATGCGCGTCTCCACGAAGAGGTAACCTTCTTCATCCAAGCGTCCACGGTCTTTAGTGCGGAACCAGCCGTCGGTGAACCGGCGAATGGTTTCCTGCTCGTTATGTGCGTAGCTCTTGAACACCATCGGCCCGCGAATCGCGATTTCACCGGAGTTACCGACCGGAACGTCATGCCCGTTTTCATCGATGATGCGTACCTGCATTCCTTCGAGCGGCTTTCCTGCTGAGCCGGTTTTCTTTTCGTGTTCGCAAAGCGGCATCGTCGAAATTTGTGAGGCGCTTTCGGTCATTCCGTATGTGGGAAGGACCGGAAGTCCTCGTTTTTGTGCATCGTGAAGGACATCCATCGAAATCGGTCCGCCTCCAAGGAGGATTGCTCGAAGACGTGGTACGGTATTCTTCCGGAGCGACAGATCAGCGTGAAGGATCTCCCGGAGCTGTGTCGGTACGAGAGAGAGAAGCGTCACTGCATCTTCACGCAACGATCGGGTGACGCATCCTGCGTCGAATGATTCGTGCAACGTCAGTGCTGTTCCTTGTATCACGCTGCGAAGGACGATCGAAAGTCCGCCGACGTGAAAGAGCGGTAGGACGCATAACCAGTTATCATCGTCTTCAACACCGAGATGACGCGACGACGCATGGGCGCTTGCCGCAAAGTTCGCATACGTCAGCGGCACGGCTTTCGGCTGTCCGCTTGTCCCCGATGTGAAGAGAATGCTGTGCACGTCATCGTCGTCAATCTCAACTGCGGGAATCGCTGGCGATGGCTCCTGCGAACTCAAAGCGGACAGCGTGAGTGTAGGTGCATCGAGCTTCGCGTCACGGAATCGCAAATCATCGATCACGACCAACCTCGGCTGGATGAAGTGCAAATGATGATCCCGTTCGGAAGATGTGAGGCGCGTGTTCAACGGAACGCCAACTGCGCCTGCGTGCATGAGCGCATGGATGAGAAAGACGCTCTCTTCGGTATTCGCCAGGAGATAAGCAACGCGGTCCCCTTTCCGGATGCCGTTCGCAACCAACGCTGATGCACGGCGCTCAGCTTCTGCCGCAAGTTCGCCGTACGTCCAGACGCGGGATGCGTGAAGCACTACCTTCTTCGGATTGAGATCCTGTTGTATGCGCAGCCATGTTCTCATTTCACGCTACTATCCGATCCGCCAGCAACGGCACTTTGAGAAAACCGCGTCCGATGTGCCGGCCTTCATCCGGCTCCGTAAACAGCGCACCTGTTGCAAGACCGTGGTGGCGCGTAGTGATCGGGCGAAGCGCAAGCGCGAGATGTGCAATCGCAGTGCGTGCAACGCGGCTTTCTAAGAGTGATGTCATCACGATATCAACTCCGTTCGATTGAGCAGCTTCCGCGATCTGTATGCATGGAAGCAAGCCGCCCATCGCGGAAGGTTTGAGAATGAACACCGAGGCAGCATGCCGTCGAAGCAACTCCATCGCATCAGCCTCGCTCTTGATCGCTTCATCGGCGGCGAGTGGTATCGGCGACTCGCGCGCGAGTCGTTCGAGGCTGTCGTAATCGCTGGACGGGACTGGCTGCTCTATGTACTCGATCTGATATTGCTCGAAGGATGAAAGCGCTTCGCTGGCTTGTTCGTAATTCCATGCGCCATTCGCATCGAGTCGCAGAAGGATGTCATCACCGACTGCTGAGCGAATCCGTTTGACGCATTCAACATCACGATGAAGATCGATTCTCCCGACCTTCACTTTCAAGCAGGTGAATCCCTGTCGAACATACTTGCAAGCTTCTTCAACCATAACGTCTATCGTATCGCTTACGATCACGGCATTGACCGGAATGGGTGCTTCGCTGCTCGCTTCATTCAGGAGGCGAAACAGAGGCACGGACTGCCGACGAGCGACGACATCGAGCAGCGCAGTCTCCAGTGCGAAGCGCGCGGTTGGCGTATCGCGGAATTCCTCCATAGCGGACATCAGGGTACGGATGTCATCGATGGATTTCGGCAGCGGCAGTTCTTTTTCCGTCAGGCTCGTGAGTGCTTCATGCGCTGCCAAATACAACTCCGTTCCGAACGCTTCCAGCGGCGCCGACTCTCCTCTGCCGATTAATTCATCGTTTGCAAAGGCTTCGAGATACATGACACGGCGTTCGGTAAGACTCCATCGCGACGAAACGAATGGTCGCTTGAAGTGCAAAGTTTTTTCGGAAAGTCGGAAACGCATCGTTCTTACCATGGAAGGAGAAATCCTGCGCTATACAACAAACCATAGAGTGCGAGAAGACGGCCGGTGCCTGCGAGCGCATGGTTCAGTACTTCGCCATCAGTACTTCGCGTGAGAACCTTCACCAACTGCACGGCAAGCGGAAGCGAAAGCAAAGGAAGCAAGAGCGTAAGCGCACCTTCGAGCGCGATGACCTGAACGAACGGCGTGAGATATGCGATTGCTAGAAGGCCGATGTATTGCGTTCGGCTGAGCTTGCGTCCGAAGCGCACGGCGAGTGTTTTTTTCCCGGCGCTGCGGTCGGTCTCGATATCGCGGTAGTTGTTCACCACGAGGATCGCGGTGGAAATCGCACCGATGGGAATCGATGCGATGAGTGCACTCAGTGACCACACTAATGCCTGAACGTAGTACGTGCCCGTTACAGCAACGACACCGAAGAAGACGAAGACGAAGACGTCGCCCAAGCCGACATAGGCAAGCGGCACCGGACCGGCCGTATATGCAACGGCGCAGATCAGCGATACGATGCCGATGATGAGGATTGGCCAGCCGCCGATGGAGACGAGATACAAACCGAGAATGAACGTCACGACGAGAATCAGGGACATGACGTTCCGAACGAGCTTCGGTGGGAGGATGCCGCTTTGCACGACGCGCGTCGGTCCTAAGCGATGTTCGGTGTCTGCGCCTTTGATGAAATCGAAGTAGTCATTCGCAAGGTTCGTCGCGATTTGAATGAGCAACGCACACGCGAGAGCAACCGCAGCGGGCAGCGCGACAAACAGGCCGTCCGCACCGGCCACGGCAGAACCGACGACAACGGGGACTATCGCCGCGGGCAAGGTCTTCGGGCGAATGGCAAGCAGCCACGCTTTCGGTTTCGAGATGGTCTTCGATTCGTTCACGTCGATTCGGAAATTATGCGGCAAGCATCCGGTCGAAGTATGCACGGAACTTGTCGTGGTCCACCGAGAGGCAGATGCGCGCGACGTTGAGATCGCTTTTAGTCAGCATGAAGTATTGCAACGTCACGCTGCCGATGCGATGCGCGAGAAGCTCCTCGAAGGATTTGTTCACGATGACGAACATGCCGACCGGCGTGCGCGTGTAGAACGGCTCATAGAGAAGCTCATGCTCTTCGAGATAGGCGATGTTCTTCCTCACGTGTTCGGTTGTCGTTCGACGGAATGCACGAATGGCGTCGCGACCCGCTTCGCGTGTGAAGAGATTCGTGATGAGTTGTTGTGAAATCGTGTTGACGCCGTTTGCCTGATACAGGAGTCGGATGTTGAACTCGGTGTTGAAGTTCTCGTTGTGACAGTGCATGAATGCGACGCGGTGTCCCGCAAGTCCGATGGATTTACTGAAGCTCTCACTGATGATGACGTTCTCCAGAGAAAGAAGCTGCAGGTAGAAGTCGTCTTTCATTTCGAGGTCGAAGAGAAAACGATATGGCGAATCCATAATGACGACGACGCCTTTGCGGTCGAACTCCGCGATGATGGACAACAACTCGGCGTCCGGGATTTTATCGCCGATGGGATTGTTAGGATCGCAGATGATGACCACGTCATCGGCGGTAAGGGCGCTGTCGGATGCGAGAGATGGAAGATCGGAATACGTCGCGACCTCTTTGGATTGAATCTGCGCGATCTTTTTGTAGGTGCCCCAGAAATATTCGCGGAAGTGAATGCGACCTCTCCCTTGACCGACGTCGAGCGTCGCGAGAATCAGATCAAGGGACGACATCCCGCCGGGTGTGATGAAGATATTCTGAAGGCTCGCCTTCCCGCCGAAGTACTCTTCGTTGACGACCTCTTTGAACGCGATGAGACCCGAATTCGGAGGGTATGCCTGCATCTCGAAAGAGTTGTAGTCCAAGTACCCGGAGATGGATTGCAGGTCGATGGTGCAGACCTGATGGACGCCTCGGTTCAGCGCGAGGTACTCGGCGTCGTTCTCCCGCGAAAGCTGCCGGATTCTTTCCGCCACCCCGACGATGGCAGAGTACGTCGCTCCGCTCGTTTGAATGTTCATGTCGTTTCTTCCTTTGGCAATTCGAACTCAGGCAAAGATAGGGAAAGAGAGGAGACCGCGTTACCATTCGACACGTTTCGGCGTTGCCTTCTGTGTCATAATCCTGTATCTTCGCTTGTCATTATGACAAAGGATCGTGTAAGATTATGACAGACTACATACAACGCGAACTTCATCATTCGATCGCAAACGCGCTACGCACGATGCCTGTCGTTGCCATCACCGGAATGCGCCAAACCGGGAAGACGACGTTTTTACGAAACGATCCGCTTTTCAAAAAGCACCGCTACCTGACGCTCGATGATTTCAGCTCGCTGCAAACGGCACTCGCACAGCCCGAATCCATCATTCCATCGGAAGGCTTCATTGCTATCGATGAGGCCCAAAAAGCGCCGGAGCTTCTCACGGTGATAAAACAGGCGGTCGATCGGAAGCGCGTAGCAGGGAGGTTCGTGCTTTCCGGTTCTGCGAATTTCGCTTTGATGCAGCGTGTCTCTGAAAGTCTTGCCGGCAGGGCGGTTCACCTTGTCCTTCATCCATTCTCACGGCGTGAGCTAACCTTCTCGACGGAAACGAAACCGGTTATCGTTCAACTCATCATGGGAAACTTCGACGCGATCTCCGGCACGAGAAAAGCGATCAATGAGAATGAAATACACCGAGGTGGAATGCCCTCCGTGCGTGATCTTCCTGCCGCCGATGCGTCGGTATGGTTCCGTGGTTTCGAGCAGACCTACGTGGAACGCGACATCCGGGACCTCGCTCGCATCGATGACGTACTTGGTTTTCGTGACGTCGTCCGGCTCGCTGCTTTCCGGACGGGACAGATCCTCAACCTCAGTCAACTCTCGCGCGATACGCGCCTTTCCGTCGCAACGACGACGCGCTATCTGACTTTGGCGGAAACGTCCTTTCTGTTCCGACGGCTGCCGCCGTTTCTTCGCAATCGCTCAAGCCGTTTGATCAAATCACCGAAGCTCTATCTCACGGATTCGGGACTTGCATCGCACTTTGCCGGCGTCGAAACCCTCGATAATGACGAACCGATGCGCGGAGCGCTTTTCGAGACGTTCCTGCTCCAGAACGTCTCATCCATTCTCGAAGCTCACCTGCCGGATGCATGCATTTCATACTGGCATGTGCAAGGAAGGCATGAGGTCGATTTCATCGTCGAGTACAAGAGGACATGCCTCGCGCTCGAAGTCAAAGCTGCGACGCGGTGGACCGACAGAGACCTGTCATCTCTGAAAGTGTTTTTGGATCAAACACCGCAATGCAAAGCCGGCTTGCTCGTGTATAACGGGACGCAAACAGCGCAACTCGGAGAGAGACTGTGGGCTGTTCCGATGGCGACGGTGATCGCTTGATGCCCAAATAGTTACACTTTATTGAGATCATTTCTCTCCGTTTTTGGTTTCTTAGAAAAGATGGGTTTGACATTAGAAATGAAAGCCCCAATTATCTGCAGTAGCCCTACTCCTCCAAAAACATTGCCCGCAGTATCATGACCCAAGAGAATTAACCAAACGGCAGAAATGATGCAGGCAAGGGTCAATACTGCTGCAATTTTCTGCCCAGAACGCGCGAGATCTCGGTTCGTAGCTCTATCAAGACCTTCTTCTTTATGTACATGATTCTGCTCCTTCTCGGCCATAGCATAATACGCTCAGCACCATTGGGAATAATCAGAGCGTACTTTTCTAATTCATCAGCCTTAGGTAGAGCACCTTGGTAGAATTCCTCATGATACCTTGAGATCGCTACCTGAGTATTTGGTTGCTTGGAGGGCTGAGTTTGACTCCTTCTTGACGATTTATTCTTCGACAAACTCAAATTCCGTTTGTTTCTCTTTAATGCTTTCGTCTGCTTTTATCATTGCACCACGTAAGAAAAATCCGACACTGCGCCAGTGTCGGGATATGTCAGGAACAGGATAAAACACTTCAATCTGTCTGTGCAGCCCCGCGATCGTTGAAGCACCGAAAAGCAAAGATTGCAGATGATCGTTCTTGAGAATATTTGACATAATGGTAAGCATCCTTATTTGTAATCCAATCTAAGGTGTTTCAGTGATAATTCAATGAAAGTAACCCTGTGCTCCGCAAAAAAGTGTCGGATCACTTCAGCAGCTTCGCCGCTTCTTTCGCGAAGTACGTGAGGATCATATCCGCTCCGGCGCGCTTGATGCCGATGAGCGATTCCATCATCACTCGGTCGTGGTCGATCCAACCGAGTTTCGCTGCGGCTTTGATCATACTGAACTCGCCGCTCACCTGATACGCCGCCGTCGGCATTCCGAACTCATCCTTCACGCGTCGGATGATGTCGAGGTACGGACCCGCGGGTTTTACCATCACGATGTCCGCGCCTTCGTCGATGTCGATGGCGACTTCGCGGAGTGCTTCGTCGCTGTTTGCCGGATCCATCTGGTGCGAGCGCCGGTCGCCAAACTTCGGCGTGGATTCCGCCGCGTCACGGAACGGCCCGTAGTATCCTGACGAGTACTTGGCTGCGTAGGACATGATCGGAAGATTCGGAAAGCCGTTATCGTCGAGCGCCTGCCGGATGGCTGCAACGCGTCCATCCATCATGTCCGACGGTGCGACCATATCCGCACCGGCTTCCGCGTGCGAGAGAGCTTCCTTCACGAGCAGGTCGAGCGTGGCGTCGTTCACGATCTCCTCGCCGTGCACGATACCGCAGTGTCCGTGCGACGTGTATTCGCACATGCACACGTCCGTGATGACGACCAGGCCCTTCACCGATTTATTGATGGCGCGAATCGCATTCTGGACGACTCCGTGCGCATCCCACGCCTCAGAGCCAATCTCATCCTTCTTGTGCGGAATACCGAAGAGGATGATCGCCGGGACGCCGAGCTTGTACACTTCCCGCGCTTCCTTGACTGCCTCATCGACGGAGAGTTGGAAGATGCCCGGCATGGATTTTACCTCCTTCCGGAAGCCTTTGCCCGGCGCTACGAACATCGGATAGATGAAGTCCTTCGGCGTGAGGACGGTCTCGCGCACCATTGAGCGCAGGCCTTCAGTCATGCGCGTGCGACGCGTGCGGGTGAAAGAGAGAAATTCGTTGAGATGCAGGTCGGATAGGTCCATGGTAGTGCTTTCGTTCTGATTATTGATTCTGATTGACTCCCTTTTTGAACATATCCATTTCACACCCTTCGAACAATCGGATTTGTCAGGAATCGCTTGAACATGATATCGGGCAAAACATCGGAGCGGAGACCCAAAGGAGGTTGATGATTCAGCTACGGATTTGATAGATTGCCGTGAGGAATGAGATATGCCCACACTTGAATGGAGCAAACCCGGAACTACGATGCTAAGGGCAATCTCGTAAGCATGGAAATTCTCGATGCTTCGCGCCGCGTATCTGAGGCCCGGTCGATGCAATTCGACGTCGCTGCACAAGAATCCAACTTGCTATAAGAGTAATCGGTCATGGCGAAACTGTACGGTCCGTGGAGTACAATAGACCAGATAGCTGAAGGTGGGCAAGCGCATATACTGAGTGTCCGACGCAAGGGAGACAATGAGATCGAAGAATGGAAAAAGTAGTTAATAACGAAGTACCTGTTTGACGTGAACACAGAAGCAAAATCGAATGGCAGATTACCGGTTTACTGAGTATTTTGAGACAGAGGTCATGCGAAAAAGACCCTATCTGAATAAAGACTGGTGCATTTATGTCCTGGAACACGCTGTACGGTCGGAGCCACAGGAAAAGAACAGGTATCGATTTTGGGCAGCAATACCAGAGATCGAAGGACGATTTCTACGCGTCATAACACTTGAAGACAAGGTCACAATTCACAATGCATTTCCAGATCGAGGATTCAAACCATGAAGTTGAACTATCATCCAGATACTGATTCACTCTATATCGATTTGTCAGAACGCCCGAGCGTCGAGAGCCGTGAAATATCCGATGGGGTAGTGTTAGACTACGATTCTGATGGCAGGTTAGTTGGAATCGATATTGACAACGCAAGCCAGAAAGTTGAGATGAAGAAATTTATTCTCAGCCGATTACCAGGCGATATTGAAACCGCAGCCGCATAACAAGCGCTTAGAACCATCATTCGCTTCGATATGCTTCACTTCATCAAACTGCATGAGATCGAAAAATCGAAGCCGACATTGCAGGCGGAAATTTTCGACAAAATTGCGAACGAAGAACTCGCAGCACATATCTTGAACCACACGTGTGAACCACGAGACATCATGCATAGCGGGTTTTTGGAAGCGCTACGGCAACCGTCTCAAGAGGTCGTTGAGCAAGTTATGGCCGGGGTCTGTTTGCAATGACGAAAGGGACGGATTGGGAGTCGATAAAGCGAGTCATCAAGGAATCCAACTTGGTAAAAGCGTAATCCATCATGGCGAAACAGTATAGATCTTGTACAACGATAGACCCATCAATAGGTGATGTGCTTCCTGGCAATCAATCTGTATGGAATCAATGAAATGTACTTCCTCTATGCCACTCTCTATTTCCTCCTCTTTGGTTTGACCCTCGTCCTCGGTCCTTTGGTTGAAAAGGATAAGGGCGGGACGGAAGTTTCTGTGCAACTCGGTGCTCATGTTTCGCCGATCGCTGGAGTTCCGATTCTTTTCGTTCAAATCGGGCCGGAGGTCAACGTCCCGATTGGACAAAGAGCTTCATTCCGTGTGTCTGCTTCAGGCGGCACCGTGATCATCGCCCCTATCTGGACCTTCTTTACGGGTGAGGTTTCTTTCGTTCAAAAGACTTCAGACGAATCGGGTATTTACTTCGGCCTCACTTCTTTCAAACCGTATAACGAGGATGGAAAGGCTACGGTCTTTGATCACACGTTCGAGACCGAACCGTTCATCAAAACACTATTCGGACATGTCGGATTCATCATCAGCGACAGAGTGAAGCTTCAACTCCGTGTCGCATTATTCAAAGAAAAAGTTCGTGGAGGATATATGAATCCGGTGATGATCGGCGTCAATTGGTGTTTTTGAGAGAATCCTTTCATGACACCATTCATGAAAAAGCCCACACCTGTCACACTACACGGAACGCACATTCGTCTCGAACCACTGTCCGTGAACCATTGCGATGAGCTATTCGAGGCGGCATGCGATGAACGCATCTGGGAATGGAATGCGCACGGGATCCGAACACGCGACGACGTGGACACATACATCAGGACAGCCGTGGAGGAACAGAGCCGGGGTGTATCGTTGCCGTTTGCCATCATCGACAAGACGGCTGGGACTGCCATCGGTTCGACGCGTTACGGCAATATCGCCGCAGAGCATGAGCGCCTCGAAATCGGTTGGACATGGCTCAATCCTTCGTACTGGCGCACGCGGGCGAACACGGAGTGCAAGTATCTGCTCCTCAAACATGCATTCGAGACACTTGGTGCAAACCGCGTCGAATTCAAAACCGATGCACTCAACTGGCGTTCACGCAATGCGATTCTGCGTCTCGGAGCAAAGGAAGAAGGGATACTTCGCGCACATATGGTCACCGAATCAGGACGCAGGCGGGACACGGTGTACTACAGCATTCTCAGAGAAGAATGGCCGGAGATCGAATCGCGGCTTGCGGGATGGCTGAACACGAGATTCGATTTCACGCCATCGTGATTGATCATCATTCATCCGTGCCTTCGGACGCGACGACTGAATCCATATTCGTATTTTCATTTCACCGCAAGGGGGAATCACCCCACGGATTTTTCATCACACGTTATCACGGACAGTATCATGAAGAACGCACGTTCTGTTCTACTTATCATCGCCGCAACGACGGCGCTCAACTGCACATCGGAGAAACAACGCATGACGGAAGAATTCACGCAATTCCTTTCTCAATTCGAATCCACTATCATTCCTCTTTCGAAGGAATCGGCCATCGCATATTTCGACGCGACCATTTCCGGCAAGGATGAAGACTATGAGCGGTCGTCCGAACTGGAAATAACGCGAAGCAAGGTTTTCGCCAACAAGGACGACTTCGCAAAGCTGAAGCGATGGAAGGAATCCGGCGCGATCACCGAGCCGCTGCTCATGCGGCAACTTGACGTGCTCTACAGCGCGTACCTCGAAAAGCAAATCGACGAGGCGATACTCGAAGCAATGATCCGCATGCAGACCGACACCGAGAAGCGCTTCTCCGTCTTTCGCGCGGAAGTCAATGGGAAACAACTCACGGACAATGAGATCGAGGAGATTTTAAAAACGTCCACCGACGGCAAGCAACTCGAAGCCGCCTGGAAGGCACATAAAGTCGTCGGGCGAGTCGTTGCGGATTCCGTGCTGAAGCTCGTCCGCATGAGAAACGAAGCCGCGAAGTCGTTGGGCTTTTCGAATTACCACGCAATGCAACTCGCGCTTGGCGAACAGGACCCGAATGAAATAGAGCAGTTGTTCGATGAACTCGATGCGCTCACACGCGATGCCTTCGCACAGGTGAAGGATGAAATCGATGCGCACCTCTCGAAGCGCTTTGGGATAGCCAAGGACCAACTCATGCCTTGGCACTATCAGAACCGCTTCTTCCAGGAAGCGCCGAAAATCTATCGCGTTGACCTCGATGAGTTCTACAAGGACAAGGACGTCGTCGAGCTTTCGCGCGTCTATTACGCCGGCATCGGATTGCCGATCGATGACTTGCTCGCGAAGAGCGACCTTTACGAAAAGGAAGGGAAGTACCAGCACGCATACTGCACGGATATCGACCGCGAGGGAGACGTGCGCGTCGTATGCAACATCAAGCCGAACTACAACTGGATGAACACGCAACTTCACGAATTCGGCCACGCCGTCTATGATAAGTTCAACGACCGCTCGGTGCCGTGGACTCTCCGCACGCCGGCGCACACCTTCGTCACCGAGGCCGTTGCAATGATCTTCGGGCGGTTCGCGTCACATCCGCAATGGATGAAAGATGTCGCAGGCGTCCCCGCCGAGCGCGTCGATCCCGTTGCCGACGAAGCGCGAAAGACACTGCGACTCGAGCAACTCACGTTCAGCCGCTGGGCGCAGGTGATGTACCGGTTCGAAAAAGCGATGTACGAAAATCCCGAGCAGGACTTGAACACGCTATGGTGGGATCTTGTCGAAAAGTACCAGATGCTCAAACGTCCCGCGGGTCGCAATGAACCCGATTGGGCGTCGAAGATTCACGTCGCGCTCTATCCTGCGTATTACCACAACTACCTCATGGGTGAGCTGTTCGCCTCGCAGATGTATTACCACATCGGAGAGAAGGTCCTGAACGCAACGGACGTTCCTTCGCAGAGCTTTGCCGGGAGGAAGGAAGCAGGTGATTTTTTCCGGGAGAGCATATTCAAGCCCGGCAACACGATGCATTGGAATGACATGATAGAAAAAGCGACGGGCGAAAGGCTTACCGCCAAATACTACGCACGGCAGTTCGTGGAATGAGAGAACGTATTCAGGAAGTGTTGATCGTCAGAAGAACAGAATCTTGACGAGCAATCCTGCGAGCACCAAACCGAATACGGGTTTGATGAGCTTCGCCCCGCCGCGCATCGCTAGTCCGGCTCCCGTGTATGCGCCTGCGATGTTCGCTATACCCATCACGCCCGCAATCGCCCAGTCGATATGCATCCCGATCGCGAATGCGATAATAGCGGAATAATTGCTTGCGAGGTTCGTCATCTTCGCGTTTCCCGTCGCTCGAACGAAACCGAAACTGAAGAAGAACACATAGCCGAACGCGAGAAATGAACCCGTCCCCGGTCCAAAGAAGCCGTCATAAAATCCGAGGCTGAACGTGAACAACGCGATGAACGCTGCGGTCTTCGCGTCGGCTGTCGTGAAGCGGTCGTTCGCACCGAAATTCTTCTTGATGAACGTAATCCCCGCGACGACGGCGATAAGCACCGGGATGATCGCATCGAGGGACGAGCCGGGCACTTGCATGACGGTCCATGCGCCAGCGAAGGAACCGATGAATGCCGCAGCGAAACCGGTGAGCGCTGTCGGAAGATGAATGTGACCGTTTCGAAAATACCGCAGCGTGGCGACCGTAGTCCCGACGGCGCTTTGCACTTTGTTCGTTGCAAGAGCGACGTGAGGAGGAAGTCCCGTCGCAATCAATGCCGGCAGAGAAATGAGTCCGCCACCGCCCGCCATCGAATCGACAAGCCCTGCGAAGAAACCGGCAAGTGCGAGAAGGAAAAGCTCCATAGGTTCTAAATGTCCCGGGCCTCATGAAACGATAAGCTCGGCTGATAGGAAGTTGCTTTCCGTAGATGGAAAACGCTACGCCGCTTTGTTCGAACGGCCTTCACGATTCTTCAGCACTTCCCGCAGATACCGTCCCGTGTGGCTCTCCTCAACGAGGGCCACTTTTTCCGGCGTTCCCTCTGCGACGATGGAGCCGCCGCGGTCACCGCCTTCCGGCCCTAAGTCGATGATCCAATCGGCACATTTTATCACGTCGAGATTGTGCTCGATAATCAACACGCTGTGACCCGCATCGATCAAGGCGTTGAAGCAGTTGAGAAGTTTTTGAATGTCATAGAAATGCAAGCCCGTCGTGGGTTCATCGAATATGAAGAGCGTGTGCTCGCTGCCGCTTGAGGTGAGGTGTACGGCGAGCTTCAGCCGCTGTGCTTCGCCGCCGGAAAGCGTCGTTGCCGGTTGTCCGAGTTTCATGTACCCCAGACCGACGTCACTGAGGATTTGCAGGCGGTTCGTCAACCGTGTGGTGTTTTGGAAGAACGCAAGCGCTTCATCGACGGTCATGTTCAGCACATCGACGACGTTCTTTCCGTTGTAGCGGATGTCGAGTATGTCTTTCTTGAACCGCTTCCCTTTGCATGACTCGCACTCGAGATAGAGGTCGGCCATGAATTGCATTTCAACCTTGATGACGCCATCGCCTTCGCAAACGTCGCAACGGCCGCCGGGAACATTGAACGAAAAGGCGCCGGGACCGAACCCGCGGAGCTTTGCCGCACCGGTGGAAGCGAAGAGTTCGCGGATGACGTCGAATGCTTTGATGTACGTAACGGGATTCGAACGGGGCGTTCGTCCGATCGGCGATTGATCTACCATTTCGACGTGCTTGATTCGTGATGCGCCTTTGAAGCCGGAGAACACCCCGACTTCTTCTTCGAACGCACCTTCCAATTCCTTCTTCAAACCGGCATGAAGCACGTCCTGAACGAGCGTGCTCTTGCCAGAACCACTTACACCCGTAACACAGGTCAACACGCCGAGTGGAATGCGCACGTCGATGTTCTTCAGGTTATGCTGCCCTGCTTGAAGAACGACGATCTCCCCATTCGGTTTTCGTCTTTGCTTCGGGTTGGGAATGCGAAGACTTCCGGAAAGAAATTGTCCCGTCAACGATTCCTTCACCCTGGTGACATCGTCCATTCGCCCGATCGCGACGATCTCGCCGCCATGTTCACCGGCGCGAGGTCCCAGATCGACGATCGTATCGGCGACTTCCATCATCTCGCGATCATGCTCGACGACGAGGACGGTATTGCCGGTATTGCGCAGCGATTCGAGGATGCGGATGAGGCGCGTGTTATCCCTCGGATGCAAACCGATAGTCGGTTCATCGAGAACGTACATCGTATCGACGAGCGCGGAACCGAGCGAAGTTGCAATGTTGATGCGTTGCGACTCGCCGCCTGAAAGCGTGTGGGAAAGTCGGTCGAGCGCAAGATAGCCAAGTCCGATATCGTTGAGGATCACGAGTCGTTTGTGGATTTCTTCGAGAATCCTTCCGGCGACGTCACGCTCATAAGGAGAAAGGATAAGTTGATCGAAGAACGATCTGAGTTGCTCGAGCGGCATTCGCGCCAGTTCGCCGAGATTCTTCCCGCCGACGCGCACGGCTCGCGCGTCACTCCGCAACCTTGAACCGCTGCATTCCTCGCACGTCGTGAATCCCCGATAACGCGCCATCAGAATGCGGTAATGCATCTTGTAGTTGTTCTCTTCCACCATCCTGAAGAAACCGCGGATACCTTTGAATCGCCCGCTGCCATTCCACACGAAGTCCCGTTGTTCCGATGTCAACTCAGCGTAGGGAACGTTCAGCGGAATTCCCCGCTCACGTGCAGCCGTCACCAAATCGATCTGGTGTTTGCTGTGCTTTGGCGTCGTCCACGGCTGTACGGCATTTTGTTCAAGCGCGAGATGAACGTTCGGGATAACGAGATTCGGATCGATGCCGGTCGTTCTTCCGAAGCCCTGGCAGTTCGGGCACGCGCCCGCCGGATTGTTGAACGAGAAGAGATGCGGCTCGGGCTGAGCATACTTGGTATGACAGACCGAGCACTCATAGGCTGCGCTGAACTTCCACTCATCACCGCCCTCGACAAGACGAACTCGAACGTACCCTTCACCCTCCGCGAATGCCGTTTCGATGGAATCCGTGAAGCGCGATGTGTCTCCATCCTTTCGCCATATCAGGCGATCGACCAAAACGAAAACGTCACTCTTGGCAGCATCGATGAGTGTGAGTTCATCAAGCTCGATGACATCCCCACGAACCACGACGCGCGCAAATCCCTGTTGCCGAAGGTTGCTCAGTTCTTCATCCATCGATCGCCCCGGATGGTCGTGCATCGGGAAAAGGATATAGACTTTCGTTCCGTCCTGGAGTGATGCAAGGCGATCCATAACCGTGCGAACGGAGTCGTGCTGGACAAGACTGCCGTCGTTGAGGCAATACGTCTTTCCGATTCGCGCGAAGAGCAGGCGAAGATAATCGTAGAGTTCCGTTGTCGTCCCGACGGTCGATCGTGGATTGCGGCTCGTCGTTTTTTGCTCGATGGCGATTGCCGGAGCAATCCCCTGAATGAAATCCACGTCGGGCTTATTCATGCGCTCGAGAAACTGGCGGGCATAGGCGCTCAGACTTTCGACGTAGCGGCGCTGTCCTTCGGCATAAATCGTATCGAAGGCGAGGCTGGATTTTCCAGAACCGCTCACTCCCGTTATGACGATGAGCTGGTTCTTCTGCAGAGTCAGGGAGATATTTTTCAGATTGTTGACTCGCGCTCCCTGAATCACGAAAGATCGTGCGGAAGCTTTCGACCTCCCGTTCGTTTGGGTTTTGGAATTCTGTTTTTTCACCGCTGTTGGCATGGATCACTTCGGACATGCCGTTTCATCGAGACATGTCCGTTGAAGTTAGCCGGGCATACTCCGATTTACAAACCTCACCTTCTTCGTCGGCCATTCCTTTCACATGTTCTCCTCCTAACCCGATGGTTAGGAGAAGACACCCAGGGAAAAATGAGTAGAAACACCTATAAAAATAGGTGTGATCACGTATTGAATCCCGTTGAGGAATGCACGAGTTTGCACACGTCATCTGAAACCCTCGGCGCCAAAATGAAGAGCGTACGATTCATAGAAAGAAAGGAATAAACGATACCCATGAAGGAGACAATGATGAACTTGAAAACACTGCTGCTGCTGATAGTGGCGATATCCGGCAATGCGCAAGCGCAAGTGAGCTTTTCTTCGATCACGATTCACGGCGATGAAGGAATCGTTCGGATCGAGAGCAATGCCATCCGGGCGTTCGGTTATGTCCTGCAGCCGCGACTCGAACTTCAGGAGCGGGTGCTCTGCTATGAAGACCCCGCAGGTGAAATGAAAGCGGTTGTGGATCTTCGCTTCCCGGATAAAGTTTCCGTGTCGTTCGTTTCAAAGGCCGGAAAACGTACGAGTGTGACCGCGCTATGGCGAAACATAAGCTCGTCTGATAATGCTGTTGCGTGGAGCCAGCTTAACGACTGGCAGCGCTCACAACAAGTTTACACGATTATTGAGTGGCATTTTCGTTCCGGCGTCGGCCCGAAAGCCATGCAGTAAGTAAACTCGTCGTACGATGATCGAGATTGTCGTCGGACGGATCGCAGACTCTTGATTTCGCATTCGTCTGCCTCACAACGCTCGCAGGAGGAATAACGCGCGCGTTGAAGTCAGGGGGCAACGAGTCGAGGCAAAGCAGACGGTCATTCATATACTCATTCTTTTCCTGCCTCACATCGTTCCTCCAATCCTCCGAAGGCCATCAGCCGTCAGCTATGAGCCGCGAGCCAAGAAGATGTAAGCATCTGTTTTGTTCAATGTGTAACCCTTGAGTGGGATAAACTGTCTCCATACTTGTAAAGCTCACAGGGACAGATGTAGATTCGACCACCATTCATTCATCCTCCTGCTCAACGATGCCATCTTCAAAAACCCCACGCCGCCGTCCAAAGCTTCCTCCCATGCTCTACGGTGCGCAGCGCCGCGCACAAAGCGGTATCGAACCCTATGTCCCTTCGCCCCAACAGCCATGGGATTTACGTAGGATTTCTCACCTTCTGCGAAGAGCGACTTTTTTCCCTTCCTGGTCTGAACTGAAATCCCTCGAAGGAAAAACTCCTGACGAGTTGGTCGAACTGTTGCTCGCGCCGGTGAGCGATCCGCCTGTGCCCGGATCATGGGTCAACGAGATCTTTGACCGCCCAACGACGCAGGAGGAGCGAACACAGTATGAATCGAGAAACAAGTCTCTGATGGATGTCCTTCGTTCCTGGTGGGCGGACCTCATGGTGCAGAGCGGGATGAACGTCCACGAGAAAATGATCCTCTTCTGGCACGGCCATATTACCGCCGAGGGGAAAGAGATTCATATCCCGCAATACATCTACCAACAGAACATGCTTTTCCGGCAGTTCGCGACAGGGAGTTTTCGCGACCTCATGAAAGAAGTCAACCACGATCCAGCGATGCTTCGCTACCTCAACGGCGACATCAACATCGGAACGAATCCGAATGAGAATTACGGACGGGAGTTGATGGAACTCTTTACGATGGGAGAAGGGCACTATACGGAACAGGACATCAAGGAAGCGGCGCGATGCCTCACCGGTTGGCGCTTAGATGAATTCGTCACGTATGATTCGACGTTCAATCCCTTGTTCCATGATGCGAACAATAAGACGTTCATGGGGCGAACGATCCTCGGTCGTTCTTCGCTCGATGGTCGCTTCGAAGGGGATGAAGTCGTGGACATCATTTTCGAAGATCCCGCGGTTGCGAAGTTCATTTGCCGGAAGCTCTATCTCGCATTCGTGTACAACAACCCGCAAGCCGTCGACGGTGTCGTTGTCGATGCGCTTGCGCAAGTTTTTCGCGACAACGATTATCAGATCAAGCCCGTCCTCGCGACGTTGCTGAAGAGTGCGCACTTCTTCGATGACGTCAACATCGGCGCGATGATAAAAAGCCCGTCAGTATTCGAGCTCGGCATGGCGCGGCAATTCGCCACCAATCCCGGGAGCAGTCGTCTTGTCTCCGATATGAAAACGCTCGAACAACACCTGCTCGATCCGCCGAATGTTGCCGGCTGGGAAGGCTATCGAACATGGATCAGCACGACGACCTATCCGTATCGAAAGAGCTTCGCAGGACGATTCATTACCGGACAAATCCCCGGCGGCACGTCGCAAACTCCGATCGATGTCATCGCCTGGGCCAAGTCGTTCGATGACTATGCCGACGCGAACAAACTCATCGATAACATCCTCCTCCTTCTCCTGCCGCAGAAGGTTTCCGACACGAGACGGGATTCCTATTTGAAAACGATGCTTAACAACGCACCGGTATATGAATGGAATATCAACTCGCCGAATGCCGATACGAACCTTCGCAATTTGCTCTTGCGGATTGTCGAAGCACCGGATTTCCAACTGCATTGATTCCACAGGTCAAAGGATTCCTCAAAGAAAACAGGACACTCACATGAAACGTCGCGACTTTCTCAAGAACTCCCTCTACGCTTCAGCCGGTGTTGCATCGGTGCCGCTGTACTTCGGCGGCATTCCCGTTCATGCAGGATCGCATCGGTTCATTCGTCCTGAACTGTGGAATCAGAACGACAACGTTCTTGTCGTCGTACAACTCTTCGGCGGCAATGACGGATTGAACACGTTCATCCCGTATACCGACCCGAAGTATTATCAGAACAGACCAACTCTCGGTATTCCGCCGAATCAAGTATTGAAGATTGCGAATCCAACGATGGGCTTTCATCCGGTCATGACCGGGATGACGAACCTCTTCAATTCCGGCAAGCTCGTGGCTGTCCAGGGTGTTGGATATGACAATCCGAACAGATCGCACTTTCGTTCGGAGGATATCTGGCTGACAGCGTCTGGCGCAAGCGCCGTTCTGAACACCGGCTGGCTCGGACGGTACCTCGAGTTCGCATATCCGTCCTTTCCATTGCAGCTCCCTCCCGATCCATTCGCCGTGCAGATAGGCGGGACGCTTTCGCTGATGTTGCAGAGCGATAAAGGAAACATGGGCATCACGCTTGCCGACCCTGATACGTTTTTCCGTTTGGGGAGAAACGTCCTGGACGAACCGGTGCCCGGCGGCACGCCCTATGGCGAGGAGTACCTGTTCGTTCGTGCAATCAAAGAACAGAGCGACCAGTACTCGCAGCGAATCAACGATGCATTCAATACCGGGCGAAACGTCGGGACATACTCCAATGCTGGACTCGCGCAGCAGTTACGGCTCGTCGCCCGACTGATTTCCGGCGGGTTGAAGTCGAAGATCTTCATGGTTTATCTCGGCGGCTTCGACACGCATAGCAATCAGGCAGGTGCTCATACGAATCTTCTTCGCACACTTTCCGATGCGTCGGAACAATTCATTCTCGACATGCAAAATCAGGGTCTCTCTGCAAACGTGGTCGGCATGACGATGTCGGAGTTCGGTCGCCGCAACCGCGAGAACGGGAGTCTCGGCACGGACCATGGCACTGCATCATCGCAATTCCTTTTCGGCGAGCCGGTCAACAGCGGTGTTCTCGGCGCCGATCCGGATTTCGACCTCACCGATTCGAGCGGTGATTTCATTTACAACTTCGACTACCGTCAGATTTATTCCGAGATTCTCGAACATTGGTTCAACGTTCCGAAGGACGACGTCACCCAACTCCTCGGTGGAAGGTTCATCCCGCTGCCGATTCTGCGTTCCTCTGTCAACGTGGATGTCCCGACACGTCCGATTGAGTTCGAACTCCTTCAGAACTATCCGAATCCGTTCAGCACATTGAGCGGAACGACCATCACATTCTCACTTGCTGCCGCTTCCGCTGTGGAGCTCGTGCTCATCGGCATGGACGGACGAACGATCACGACGCTCGCGAAAGGAGTCTTCTCCGAAGGCAAACACCTGATTCCTTTCACGGAAGATCGCATCCCTGCGGGGCGATATTTTTACCAGCTTCGTGTTGGCGAGCAACGCGTAACGCGAACGATGATGGTCTTACGGTAGGCATTCATTCCGAGAAAAAAGTATTGTTCGATGCGTTGCTTTTTTACTTCGGAATGATATTTTGGAGCACGGCTTCGGTAGCAGCCGAATCGAAGCCATCAATCATCGAGTTCTGAACCAGTAAGGGAGATTTGGAGGAAGGTATCGAGGCACTGACAATCGGGTCGAGCAAACCGATGGTGCGGTGAAACACAAATCAACACCACGCCGGGACAACCCGGGAATGTTTCACTTGAGTGCTTTGGATATGATTTATTCCTACATCTTCATTCTTACGGAAAAACACAGCAACTCTTCATACTACGTAGGGATAACACAGGATATCCGTGATGCGCTCGAGCGCAGGAGCCTCGGAAAGGATAGCGGTTATCCCAATCGATTCAATAATTCGAGATTCGTGTACTTCGAAGCCTATCTCGATCGCAGTTTAGCCGAACAGCGTTGCGAGCAATTGAGAGCATGGCGCAAGGAATGGAAGGAAAAACTCATTCGCTCCGTCAATCCCGAAATGAAGGATATTTCTGACAGAATCGGGATGCGAATCGAACCGATGAACCACAAGGAAAAGGCGGATCAATAACTACCGGATCAACACCATTCCGTGTATGGTCGTTTGGGAGCCTGATTTCATTACTGCGTAATAGTTGCCGGAGGGGAGACCAGAAGCCTTGAACGGAATCTCATGCGTTCCTTTCTGCAGAACTCTATCGAGGAGCCGCTCGATACTGATGCCGAGAGCATTGACGATCTCGATCGATATGTGGGATGATTCGGTTAACGTCAGTGTGAGTACCGTGCTCGGATTGAACGGATTCGGTTTACTCGAGAGAATCACATAGTTCGATGAAGCGCGCAGAGGCCAGAGACAATCGCCGCTCACCATGATTCCGCCATTGAGATAGCGCGTCATAACCGAACCCCGATTGATCGAGCTTGCGAGTGAATCGAATTCCAGACCGGTCCCGGATATGCGAAGGATATCGTCACCGAGGCCGAACGTGACGCGGAAGTCCAGATACACCAACGTCCCTTCGCCGGAAAGTCGCAGGCTTTCATGACTCGCAGTGAATCGAATCATTCCCGGAAAACTGTTCGATGTGAAAAACCATCCATAGAGCATCGTGTTTTCCTGCGCGAAGCCGAGGAATTCCACCTTGCTCGCATCATAGGAAATCGAGAGGTCTAAATGGTTGATGTCCTTTCCATCGGTGTTGTCGATCAGCACCGGCATGCGGACGGTTTGACCATATCGCTGCACGACGTTGGATGGAATGCTCAGTACGGTTAAGGGTGGAATCCCAACGATGAATATCCAGTCATCGCAAAGCGTTCGTACACTTCCCGTACGAAACTCGACGCGTACTGAATCGAGGATACCCTCCTGTCTTTTGAGAGGAACGAGTTGCCAAACGACTTGCCATATCGAATCGGGGGGAAGAGCGTCCGCGCTGAAATACTTCACGGCATTTTCGCCGGTCGCCAATGTTATCGAAGACGGGAGGAGAATCGTCGCCTGAACGTTCCGTGCCGCTATCTGCCCGATACTGCGAACCGTCGCCGTGAGAGATAACGGATGATATTCCCGCGTACCCGTATCGAAGTGCAGGGTATCATCCGGCGAGATGGAGACGCTGCAGTTCAGTGCCGGAAGCAACGTCGCGTCGATGAACACCGAGCAGGTTGTTTCTAACTCCGGGATGTTTCGACCGTGAATTCGAAACAGCAACGCCACCGACCGGGAAGATGGATTGGGGCGCGGAGCCAATCGCCATTCCGCTGATACCAGCTCCTGCGGACGCAACGATGGTGAGAGCGAGACTACAGTTTGAAGGGGATTCATCAACGCGATGTCGGGGTCGGTGATAATAATCTCGACCCAGAGAGAATCGATGCTCTCGCTGCCGCCGTTCGAGACGGTGACACGCGTAAGAAATTCCGATGGAAGGAACGTCCCGGAAGTCCTATCGACGAAAACGGAATCCGGCGTGATCACGCACGTGGCATGCGCGACCGGCTTGCGTATTGGAGGGATGCGAATCGAGTCGCAGCACTCCGCGCCGCGGTTGAACTCATCGAACACGCGAACACAAATCTCGCTTGTATCGCCGACGGCGGTAACATTCGGTCGAAGCATCCACGTGAGCCGTCGCTCGCCGCCTGCCTCTAAATCTCCGACGAATATCTCTGACTGCGATGTCGGATCGAAGCGAACGGACGATGGAAGCGATACTGCAGCGCGAACGTTCTTCGCTCGACCGAGACCGGTATTGCGTATCGTTACGCTCCACGGAAACGGATCCGGTGAATAGCGGCCATCATTGAAAACAAGCTGCACGTCGTTTGCACAAGCAAGCTGGAATTCAACCTCCCGCGACGCAGGTATCGTGAGCAGCACGCTGCATATCGTATCGATAATCCGATCTCCCGACCCTCCTTTACCCTGAAGCTTGAAACGGACATCGACGGTCGTATCACTCGAACGCCTGACGAGCCGCAACGCAAAGTTCGACTGCACCTGCTGCCCGGGTTGAAGCACGCCAAGATCGAGTATCGGCAACTGTCCTTCCGCGGGAGCGATGCCGGGGGTTGCAACGAAAATGAGCCGCGTTTCCTTCGAAGGCGCATCGCCGTGATTGATCATCGTCAAAGGCAAGACGATAGGATTCGGAACATAGTCGTTCACCGAATCCATGAACGCGATGTTCAACGAACTTGCCGGCGGGCAGATGATTTCATTGACCGGACGATATTCCTTTTCCACCCAAATGGGAATCAGGCACTCAGTTCGCAAACCCGCTTTCGCAGACACAGCCACGACAAGCGTATCGATCCCGCTTACCTGTCGCGGCTGCACGATGAACGCGAAATCCGTTGCTATCGTATCTCCCGGCTTCATGGAGGATGACAGAAGTTTCGACCCCGGTGGAATGACGGTGAACCTCGTGTTGGATCGAGGAAATACGACAACGGAATCAGCATTTCCGTTTGCACCGTTGGTAACCAGCACAGAGATAGAAAACGTTGGCGGCAGGTACCGATTGAATTGGACTTTATCGAAGAAGATCGAATCAGGCCCGCTGACCGAGCAGGATACCTGCGCATCGACCGGAGAGACGATCAACGCAGTGAAGATTGCCGTGAAGAGCAGGTTTGGAACGAATCGCAGTCGATGAACGGTCATCATAAGTGCGACTCTGGCTTACGGAATGAAATCGTCCGGTAAAAGTTGTTCAATACACTACCGTGTAAGAATCATCTTGCGCATGGTGATTCCCAACGATGTTTCGAGCCGGTAGAAATACAAACCCGTTGGCAAACTCGAAGCGTCGAAGGTCACCTCATGCCATCCTGCACCGCGCTGCTCATCGATCAGTTCGTACGTCTGGCGACCCATTGGATCGGTGACGACGATGCGCGTGCGGTCGTCCGACGGAATCCAAAATCGAATGACCGTAGATGGATTGAATGGATTCGGTCTGTTCTGTTCGAGTACCTGCGTGCCGTTGCTTTGAAGCGGTTCGAGGCAATCGTTCGTCACGTAGATCATTCCGTCGGTTGTCTCAACGGCGATTTCACCCTGATTGAAAAGGACGGAACTCTCCGTGAAGTGAAGATCGCTGCGACTGAAGCCGACGACGTCCGCCGGACTGCGATACACTCCCTCAACGAACAACATCACGAGCGTCCCCTCCGATGTTCGGAGTGGTGACGTCGTCGTGTAATCGGAGATACGGACACGATCCGATGCGACGTGCGTCATGGATGCGCCGACCCAGCCGATGTGCGTGAGCGTTCCGCTGTTCGTCACATAGTGTATCGTGATCACCGATGGATCGTACTCCAGTTCGAACGTGTATGTCGCAAGGTCTTTCCCGACCGTCTTATCGATTTGGACAGGGACGAAACCCTTTTGACCGTAGCGAAACAGGAGATTGTCGGGGAGGCTCAACGTCATGGATTTCGGTGATCCCTGAATGAAGAGCGCATCTTCACATCGTGCTTCATCCGCATTGTCCGATTGAACGACGACACGGAATTGTCGGAGCGCGCCGTCTCGTTCGCGCACCGGTTTCAACCGCCACTCGACGGATGCTTCACCGCCCGGTTCGATCGTCGATGGACTTGTGAACTTTTGTGTGAGTTCGTCCTTCCCGAGAACGAGGCCTACAGGAATGATGAGCAATGCGCTCACGTTCGTCGCTTGCACTGCGCCGGTATTGCGGATCGTCGTTCGGACGGAGAATTCCTTGCGCTCGAAATCGCCGATATCCCAATCGAAATGCAATGTGTCTTCAGGAATCGATGAACAGGCTGGAGAAAGTACGGGCCATTTCAAAGCGGGGAGATGCACACTTCGTTCACAGAGAACTTCCGGATGGTTGTCCGCTTTCACTCGCATCTTGATCGGTAGATCGATCGCTTCGGAACGATTCAGGGAGTGGACGTCCCACGTAACGGTTTCCGTTTTCCCCGGTCCGATATCTCCAATGGTAAGATTCGCAGCACTGCCAACCTGCACGTACGGTCCGAGCAAACTGATCGAAGCCTGAACGTTCTCAGCGGTACCTCGACCGTTATTCGAAATCTGGAGCGTTACGCGAAACGGATTCCCGAGATAGCGTCCGGTTTGCGGGTCGATGAAAAGCGTATCGATTGTCGTGCATGAGAGATGAAGTGCGGGAGGTTCTTCGCGTGGGACGAAGACTTCGCGGCAGCATTCGACGGAATTGCCAGCTCCGTCGAGCATTCTTGCACAGAGATTGAGTGAAGCGGAATTATCGCGAATGACGGGAGATACGCGCCATGAGACCTGTGCGGAATCCCCCGGTCGAAGCTCGTTGATCCCTCGCGTGATAGGCTCTCCCGCGTCGAGTACGAGGCCGGCTGGAAGGATGATCGCCGTACTGAGGTTTCGACCGACGGCTGTTCCCGTGTTTCTGATCGTGATTGTGTAAGGAAATGGATTCGGTGAATACGCATTGTTCTTGTACACGAGGGAATCCGGTGCTGTACAAGTGACTTCGTACCGTGGGGCGCGTGTTTCCGGAACGTAGATCGGAAGAAAGCAGTCGGCGATCACAATGGGACGGCCTAATCCGCCTTTTCCAAGAACCTGAAAATGCAGCGTGTCCCAACCGCCAATGGATCGAGGCAGTGCGCGAACCATCCATGACGCGGAGCGCGTGTCGTTGACGTTCATCGTTCCCAGTGGACGCAGGTTCGTTCCGATTGGCGTAAAGCGTGGCGGCCCGACGAAGAGAAGCTGGCATTCTTCCGCGTAAGTTTCGCCGACGTTCTTCGCAGTCGTCGTTATCGGGATTGGATTCGGAAGATAGTCTCCGGAAAGCTCATCGAATATCAGAGTGGGATTCGGAGTCGTACACGTGAGTTGAAATTGTGGTGCTCGGACACGTTGAACCCATATTGGATATTCGCACCAAGCGGGATTCGTATCCTCTCCCTGGATGTTCACGCGGATGGTGTCGAAGCCGTCCGTTTGCCGGGGATGCATCCGAACGCGAAACGTTCCTGATGCCGAGTCATTCGGCGCGAGCATATCGGCAAGAGTCAACGCTGATTGAGAGGTGATAGTGAAACGCGTGTCCTGCAGAAGCTGTGCCTTTACGACGCGAGCCAACCCGCTTCCAGCATTTATTGCGTGAACGTGAATGTCGAATTCCTCCGGTTCATAAAACTGCTCTCTGAAAAAGATCGTATCAGGTGCAGAGATGGCGCACACAAGGGCAGGCGCCTGAGCAACCCCGATTTCTATATCGCGACAACACTGGATCGCCGGATGATTCTCGGCAACGACGTCGAAGCACACGCGCATGGTCGAGTTGTTCTCCTGCTTCAATGCGCGCACGTCCCACGAGACGGTTTTCGTTTCATTCGGATTGATAACACCGGGAATAACCTGATCGAACACGATCGGAGTCACGAGCTCCAAACCGGGTTGGGTTATCGTGATGCGAACCCGGACGTTCAGAGCTTCGCGTGTGCCGGTGTTCGTGACGGCTACCGATGCCGTGAACGGATTCGGGATGTACGATTTCTGGAAATCATCCCATACCAGATTCGCAGGTGCGTCTGCGCGACATTCCAGAACGGGCACTCGTGGTGTGATCTTCAAAGCGCCGTTGCGTAACTGGGGGATTAGACAGTATGCGTCGAAGTGCCAGTTGTACAACCAGAGATTGAGATTCATCTCGGATACGACATCACCTGCACGGAAGACTAACCAGAGAAGCGTCCCCTGTTCGCCAAAAAATTCCGTATGCGACTGGAGATAGATCGTATGCCCCGAGCCGATGTCTTGCAAAGTGATCGGTACGTTTGAAAGCAACCCGCCTGCGGTCTCCACACGCACAAGCGTGGCGGCTGAGCGATCATAGACGACGGTGAAATTGCTCTTGCTGAAAACTCCCGTGAGTGGCGTCTCAAGGCGCACGGGAACGAGGACTTCCTTCGTTGCCGTTACGATGGCATTCCCAAGACTCAGATAAACGGTTTTGAATTTCGATTGGTCGCGTGGTGCAGTGTAGGTTTTCGTTTTCGAGTCGCTACCATTGCAGAAATTCTTGACCGTGAGTTCGACAATCCTCTCTGACCCGTCCGGGCAATTCGTTTCATAGGAAAGAACGCACTCCTGATAGGACTCCTTGATGCTGCGTTTCATCGAAGCAAAGATCTGAACGAGATCAGCTCCGTTCTCCGTGCCGTAATACGAACCTCCGGTATATGTCGCGAGAAGCTGAAGGTCCGATTCCTGTCGTGAGCCAGGATACACCCCATAACCGATTGTGAAGACTTTGACTCGTTTTTCCAGCGCATAGGTGATGACCTGTTGAACCGACCGATAGACCTGGCTGTTGTTGTCGCCGCCATCGGTGAGAACGATCACCGCCTTGCAGGGATTTTTTGCATTCGCAACGATCTCGTCTATGCCAACGGCAACGGCATCCCAAAGCGGTGTGCTTCCCGTCGCGACCATGCCGTCGATCAATGAATTCAACAACGGCTTATTCGTTGTCATTTGCATATCACGATAGACGATCGTGCTGAACGTAACCAAGGCCGTCTCATCGCACGGCCTTCCATCGGGATTCATCTGCGCGACGTAAGCTTTGGCTCCGGTTTTCAAACGATTGATTTTCGGGTCAGCTTTCGGTTCTGCCATGCTTCCTGTGCGATCAAGCACCAGCGCGGCAGAGACGCAGCAGTCAGGAAAAGGTGGGCACCAGAGCGTTGCCGTTTTTACGAGGATTCCATTTTCGCGGACTTCAAGGCGTTGCGGCTCGATGTCGTTTCGAAAAACGCCGTTACACGATACCTTGAAAACAAGTTTTATCGTTGGGTATGCAACGTCGATACGCTTGAAGTCAAGTGTCGGCTGGGTAAAGCAGGGTGCTGAGAGGGCAAGAAAGAAAAGGAACAGGCTGGAACGAATCTTCATCGGCAGAATGAGCTGGTGAAGGAGGTCGAAGTTACAGGGGAAAGGTAGGGATTATGAGAGAAGAAGTAAATGCCATTCGATGACTCTACGCATTTTTTTTTCATGTCAGACTGCTTTGCCAGCCGACAACCGGAAACTTGACGATGAAGGTCGAACCGCCGTGCTTCACACTTTCAAAAGTAATCTCACCGCCCATAAGCTCGGTCAGGCGCTTCGTCAGAGCCAGGCCGAGTCCGGATCCCTCAAACTCTGAACTGTAGCCGATCTCCTCCTGTTTGAATGGACTGAAAATGTTCTCTTTGAATTTTTCGCTGATCCCCACGCCGGTATCGATCACGGTCACGACCGCTCGCTCATCTCTGATCTCCAATCCTACGGTGACGGTGCCCTGTTCGGTAAACTTGTATGCATTAGTCAGGAGATTATGAATCATGACGTTGAAATATTGCCGGTCAACCGAAATCAGTGCCCCGTTGTCCTCGATAACTTTGATGAGGCGGACGGGACCATTATCGAACATGGGCGCGAAGTCCGTCAGAATCGCTTTGATCTCTTTGGCAACGGCAATCTCCTGCCGATCCGGTTGAATGATTCCGGAATCGATCTGAATGATCAAGCGTGCGTCGCCCAGCGTGTGCATCAGGCGTTTGAGGCCAGAGGAAATGATCTGCAGATATTCGGTTTGTGATTCGTCGATTCTCTCGCCTAAATCTTCCCGTAAAATTTCGGCAAAGCCGTAGGCGGAATTGAGCGCCATGCGAAACTCCGACGACATCTGATCCATGAATTCCACGATGCGTTGTGGATTCATCGTCCCTTCCGATGAGGAAGTCATATCCTTGAGATCCTCGATGGGAGTCATCGAAGAGAAAAAACCCGTGACAGTTCCGGCTACATCGACGACCGGGCGAATGGATACCCGAACCGTAAAAAGATCACCGCTTTTCTTCCTGTTTATCAGGGTCCCATGCCAATGTTGCTTGGAAAGAATGGTCTCCCACATATCGTCGTACAATCGCGTATCATGAATATTCGATTTCAGGATCCGGACGTTCGTCCCGATCAACTCGGACGGATCGTACTCGGTCATGATCGTGATTCCAGGCGAAACATAGCGGATCACGCCTTGCAGATCAGTAAGGAGAAACGGCTCCCCGCTTCGTTCGAGTGAGTCTAATATTTCCGTTGGAAGCATAGAATTATGTGGTCGTGGTGAGGACTTTGCGATTCAGTCGCCTCAATCTACTATGCATCGTGCGGGCTTTCAATAGTTCAATTGAAAAAGATGACCACTTTTGCATGAAACGTGAATAGACCTGCTGAGAGGATTCGCATGAATGGATAGTTCGAACGAACGGGATTTCGAAACTGCGCGGTGAGTTGTAGTTTGCAAGGAGCCGTATTTGAATCATCAAACGTGTCGTTATGAACTCTCTCTTCCTCACATTCTCTTTCGTCGTTTCGTTTTCTTTCAGCGTGTCAGCTCAGGTTCTGGAAATGATTACTGCCAAGGATCCGTTGCCGGACGTTCAGTCGAAGGCGCAGCTGGAATTCGCTTCTGATGCCGCATTGACCAACGCCATATTCATCAACGTGTCGGCAATGGGCTTTTCGCTGGCGATGGAACCGCAGTCGGGGAAAGCGAACGGCTGGTTCTACCGATACTACTCTGCGTCGCGCGATTCAATCCAATACTATTTTGCGATAAAACCGCAGCTCAGTCCCGTTCAAATCTTCGTCATTCCGACGGACACGATTTCGCAACTGCTTCCCGTGAACGTTGCGACGGAGACGTTGTACGATCCCTGGGTCGATTCACCGCAGGCTATGAGTGGTTCGATGCAGGGCGGGGCGTCCGCATTTTTTCAGACATATGCAGACGCGAAAGTCTCACTCGCATTCGTCATAAATAATCTCACGACAAACCCAATCATTCCATTCGGACAGGTTTGGTTTCTCTTCTACACGGCGTCGAGTGATTCTCTCGCGTGTCTCGTTCGTTCGGAAACGGGGGATCCGATTCGCTGTCTCTCATCGAATGCACCGCGAATAACGAGCATTCCCGTAACACTGGCACAGGTTGGAGTTCCTTATCTCTATACCGTTCAATCCAACGGGACACCGACGCCAACCTATCTTCTTTCAACAGCGCCAGGTGGCATGATGATCGACAGCGTCACCGGTGAAATTTCGTGGACGCCGGATGCACCGCACGTCGGTTCACAACAGGTAACCGTGCGTGCGGTGAACACCAATGGTTCCGACGAACAACAGTTCGTCATCAACGTTCAGCCGGCTGCGAGCGCTCCAAAGATTACGTCAACTCCCGTGGATGAAATTGTCGCTGGGACGGTTTACCAGTACATGCTCTCAGCAACCGGAACGCCGCCTCCGACATATGCACTGCTCTCACCACCTCCGGGAATGATTGTCGATCCCGGTCGCGGAATCGTGATCTGGAATACAAACCGAGGCAATGCGGGAATTCATCCGATCACCGTCGTAGCAACAAACACTTCAGGCACCGACACACAACGGTATCATCTCACCGTCATGACGATTCCTCGCTTCGGTGTCATCACGACGCAATTGGCAAAAGTCGGAGACGTGTTTTCGTTCGCCGTTCCCGTCGATGCATTCCCGGCGCCACGGTTTACTCTCAAGAGCGCACCGAACGGCGTGAGCATCGATGACTCGACAGGAGTCGTAACCTGGACTCCGACACAGGATCAAGTCGGCCTGCACACGATCGCGGTAGAAGCCGGCAACAAAGCGGGAACGCAACAAACCTCCTTCTCCGTGCAGGTCGATCTGAAAACGGCAATTCTGTTTCCCGCTTCACCGCGCATCGGTCTCGAAGCGTTTCCCAATCCCGTACGATCAGCACACGAGCTGTATCTGCAAGTGACAATCGGCCATGTAACGGATTATTCCATTGTGCTATTGGATATGCTTGGTCGTGTGCGATATCGCTCAAATGACTTTGCACGACAAGGCACATCTCGCATTTCTCTTCCGACTGGAAATTTGGCGGCAGGGCGTTACACGGTGCAGCTTTTTTCCAGTGAAGGAAGTGTCGTCGTGCCCGTCATACTTGATCGATAACTCGAATCCCACCGAGGATCATTGCACAAGTTCCGGTCAACGGAACGTTGTATGAAGAATCCTATATTGCGTGCGGACGGGTGATGGCGATGACAATTCAGGATATCATTCATGCTGGGAAGAGAGCATACGCAGAAAAAAATTTCACTACAGCGATAGAACGGTATCGCTCGGCACTCGAACATGAGCTTGAAGCACAGGAACGTGCGTATGTGCTTTTGCTTCTTGCCAATACCTATGATGAACTCAGCCGGTATTCCGACGCACTTCTTTGTTTGAAGGAAGCATTGAACCTGCAGGAGTCCTATGCGGATGCGTGGAACAACCTCGGCATCATTTGCCAGAAACTCGGCAAGCTCGACGAAGCGTACGCGGCGTTCGAGCGCGCATACCGGTTGTTGCCACAGAACGCCGGGATTCTCGTGAACATCGGATCGATCGCGCTCAAGCGTGGTGATCTCGGAAGCGCGAAACAATTCCTCGAGCTTGCAATCGAGCTTGATCCATCGCAAACACTTGCGTTCGCAAACCTCTCTTTGACGTTCGCACTTTTCGGTCGGATCGAAGATGCAGAGGAAAACCTTCGCCTTGCAGTGATGCATGGATTCGAAAGGTACGAACCGATACAACAACGCATCGACAAACTGAAGGAGGTCCGTTCACAAATACTCAATCGACATGCTACGCCAGACGGTGATAATCAGGAAGAGAGTCAGGATCGCACTGCGGCGCTGGAGTTATTGGAAGCGCTGGAAAGCGAACTCTATACGTTATGTGAAAAGTACTACACAGCGGTTCATGAA
>CAYUWG010000039.1:0-34296 GCA_964448285.1 uncultured Chromatiales bacterium | reverse complement strand
TCCCTTGTCGTAGATCGCAATGCCTGGGAAAACGGAGTGTTTACAATCCTTCCCCTTAAGGAGGAGATTCTCCGCGAGGGTATTGTGCTGTGAGTCGTGAACAAGTTCGCAGCGATGTCGTTCGCTATTGGTGGTCGAAGGCTGAAGAAAGTCTTACATCAGCTCAACGCGAATTTGAAGCAGAAGCGTTCGCTTTTGCAATGAATCGTCTTTACTACTCTGCCTTCTATGCTGTCAGTGCTGCCTTACTTGACAAGCAGATATCTTTCACGAAACACTCCGGTGTTCGCGCTGCATTCCATAGAGAATTTGTCAAGAAAGGGATCCTCGACTCGAATTGGGGAAAATTTTACGATCAGTTATTCGAGGACAGACAAGAAGGAGATTATGTGGCACTTACCGAGTTTGAATCTGAGTATGTTCACAGTCAACTAGTTCGATGTCGGGATTTTCTCTATCACTTGCATCCGCATATCATTACTCTACAACAAAAATGATTTCACCAAGCCCTCAATACCGCAGAGAACTCGACCTGCTATTGTTCACCAATACAGAGAAAAGTATTCTTTTACTACTGCTGCATGAGCGTAGCTTTTGAGGTAAGAAGCGATGGCTGAGTGAGAGACTCACATTGAGAGGAAAATGAAAATATCGATCGTTGGTGCAACCGGTGTTCTCGGCAGGCAGGTCATTCCCCGCTTGATCGAGCGTGGTCATGGAGTGAGTGTCGTAGTTCGAACCCACGACCAGGCCGCGCGATTACGGCGCTTGGACGTGCGGACATTCGTCGGTGATATTCTCGATGAAGAGAGCCTTCTGCCTGCTTTGACCGGAGCCGAATGCGTACTCCATTTGGCGACGGCAATTCCGAAGGATCCCGTTCATGGCGATTGGACAATGAACGACCGCATCCGACGCGACGGAACGCAGAATCTCCTGCGCTGCGCTGTGGAATGCGGCACTCGTCGATACATTCAGCAGAGCATCATCATGCTTTATGGCGACTATGGGCAAGAGATCGTTGATGAATCGGCAGTCTTACAGCCATCACCATACATTCAATCCGCGTTCGATATGGAGCAACACGTAAGGGCAAGCGCTCTCGATTGGTGCGTACTGCGCGGAGGATACTTCTACGGCTCTTCAACGGGAACGGAAGATTCCTGGCGAATACAGGCAGGCTCCGGACAATTGCGTGTGCCGAGGAATCGTAATGCACTCATCTCCCTTGTCCATGTAATCGATATGTCGCGTGCCGTTGTACTCGCTGCCGAGAACGCAAAGGCTGGGAATATCTACAATGTTGTGGATGACCATCCCATGAGCTACGGTGAACTTTTTTCGTTCATCGCCCGACAATTCGGTGCTTCTGATCCGGGAGTGAGTAATAATGAACTGCCATCCCTTGGATGCAGCAATCAGCGGATAAAGACGGACTTGGGCTGGCATCCCGCGTTCCCGAGTTTTCGTTCGGGATTGGCGCTTGCTGTGGGGGTGTAAATGTACCAACATGTCCATCAAACTGGTGACACAGCGTCGAACAGAGTTCATATTTCATGAAACGCATCGCGGAACTGCGAAAACTCTCGGAACACCATCATCACGGGCTTGTACTCGCACGAAAAGCGTTGCGTGCAGCATCGGGAGGAAACGAAGCTGAGGTGAAGCGCACATGGGAAAATGTGCTGAAGAAGTTTGAAATGGAACTGGAACCGCATTTCCGAATCGAGGAAGAATTCATAACGCCGGTGTTGGAGCGAAAAGGCGAGCAGGCTTTCGCGCATCGCCTTTTGTCTGAACACGAACAACTCCGCGCTTGCGTGAGCGATGAATCCCAGCGTACTTCGGACGCGCTGAAGCGATTCGGCCTTCTTCTCGAACGGCACATCCGTTTTGAAGAGCGCGATGTCTTTGAGACGGTTCAGAGAGTCTTCGCACATGATGAACTTCGTGCGATTATCGAAGCGAGCGGCTCGACGTAGCGCATGAAGTGAGCGCGTATGAAGAATGATTCAAGCGCTGACCGAGAGAGTGCTACCTTTGCGGAGTGCCGGACACGATTCGGTGCATCGCATCACAACAGACGAAAGGAGAACCATGACGGAAGAATACCAACGCGGACTTGAGATGATGACGAAGGTCGATGGCGATCACGGCCTCGTCGTTCTGGAAAAACTCAAGGACATCGCACCGGACCTCGGAAGGTACATCGTGGAGTTTGCGTTCGGCGAAATCTATTCGCGTCCTGCGCTCGATCTCAAGTCACGCGAAATTGCAGCGGTGGCCGCACTGACAGCGCTGGGCAACGCTCGGCCGCAATTGAAGACACACATCCATGCTGCACTCAACGTGGGTTGCACGAAGGAAGAGATCATGGAGGTCATCATTCAAATGGCGCTCTATGCCGGCTTCCCCGCCGCTCTGAATGCAACGCTCTCAGCGCAGGAAGTCTTTCGGGAACGTGGTCTCATGGAATAACGATGGAGCCGTTTCTTTTCGATCCCATCGGTATCATGCACACATCGCAGCGGTACCGTTACGAAACACCGCGGCAAGGCGTCTTTGCGCGGGACAGAACCGGAATCATCGAACTGCTTGCAAGCCGCAATTTCGAACAAGCGCTGACCGAGTTGGAGGGCTTCTCACGTATCTGGGTGCTGTACGCGTTTCACTTAAACCCGAACTGGAAACCGATGGTGAACGTCCCGCGCTACCGCCGAAAGAAAGTGGGAGTCTTTGCGACACGAGCGCCGTATCGTCCGAATCCCATTGGGCTGAGTTGCCTTGCGTTACTTTCAATCGATGGCCTGAAGCTTCACGTTGGCGAGGTCGATCTTCTCGACAACACACCGATACTCGACATCAAGCCGTATCTCCCCTACGCGGATTCATTCCCTGATGCAGTGACCGGTTGGGTAATACACGACCTGAGTGCTTACCGTATTCAATTCATTGCGTTCGCAGAAGAGCAAGTGCAATGGCTTCGAACCAACGCCGGTATCAATCTGCAAGGCTTCATCGAAGTTCAACTCCAACACGATCCCATCAACACGAAGCGCAAGCGTATCGTGAAAAGCTCCGATGAAGGCACGAATTACACGTTAGCGTATCGGACGTGGCGCATCGATTACCATGTCGATGAAGAACAGGCCGCGATCGAGGTCTTCGCCATTCGTTCCGGCTATACGGAAGAAGATTTACAGGCTGACACGGACAAACATCGGGATAAGCGAGTGCACGAAGAGTTTCTCGCGCGGTTCATTGGGAAATGAATCGGTAGAGCATAACTTTCTGCCGGCGTTATGGAAGTTCAACAGGAAGAAGTCGTTCGTTATTATGATGCGTTCTACGCGGAAGATGACTTTCGCTATTACCCCGACAAGATCAGCAGAAAGGTTATCGAGAATCTCTGTGAATTCTCGCATGTGAAACCCGGAGGAAAAGTCCTCGACATCGGTTGCGGCACCGGATACTACACACAGCATTTTCACAATCTCGGGTACGATGCAATCGGGATCGATATCAGCGCATCGGGCATCGCAAAGGCGAAGCAGAAATATCCCAAGGTGAACTTCCAAGTGCAGGATGCAACAGCTTTGGACTTTGAACCGGACTCGTTCGATTTGGTCTTTGCCCTTGGTGTGAGTCTCGCGAACACGCGTGACATGGACGAACTGCACCGCTTCCTCAGGTACCTCTTTCGATTCGTTGCTCCGAACGGGACTTTACTCTTCATCGGCGGCAGCGATTTAAGTGGGAGCACTTCCGCGACTTCAACCTGGTTCAACCACACATGGAATGAAATTCAGCAGTTCATGTCGTCTGATTTGACAAACATCCGCGGTCCTTATCTCTCGCATTTCAAGCTCCTTTCTTATTCCAACAGACTCGCTCTTAACGCGATCACGACGGCAATCCTGCGATTTATCCCCATCAGGGTTCAAAGAAAAATCCTCTATTTCGTAACAAAATAGGCCTTTCAAAAGATTTTTTTAGATGAATCTTGACATTAGCGTCCGGTTGGTGTAAGTTTGGCCATTCGATTTAACCGTATGGTTAAACCTTATGGCCGATTCAAAACGATCCACATACTCAGAAACAGAAGAGAAAATTTTCCTCGCAGCGATGGAGGCATTCGGCGAGCACGGTCTCAAGGGAGCACGAATGCAGGAAATCGCTGACCGAGCCGGAATAAATAAAGCATTGGTGCATTACTATTTCCGTTCGAAAGAAAAGCTCTACGAAGCGGTGTTCGATTTCATCCTCCAGAAGTATTTCACGGCACTGTCGGAAGCGCTATCCGCAGAGACGTCATTCGAACATCTTCTCCGTTCATTCATCGACCGGTATTACGATATCGTCGAATCGAATCCGACAATCCCCCGCTTTATCCTTCGTGAAGTATCAAGCGGTGCGCCGGTATTCTCAAAGAAGGTCCGAGCGTTTCTCACCTCTCTGGAAAAGCCTGCACCACGCGTCTTCGTCCAGTCGCTCGCCGAAGCTGTTCAGAAGGGACAGGTCCGCAAGGTCGATCCGATACAGACATTCGTTACGGTCATGGGTGCGTGCGTGTATTACTTCATGGCCTATCCGCTTCTGTCCGTTATGATCCCTGACCTGGCAACGAACAGACAGGCCATCGCAGAAAAACGCAAGGCACATATTTTCGACATCCTGTATCACGGCCTCAAACCCCGGAGTGATGAGACATGAAACGTCCAACGCACACCTATCTTACTATAAAATTTTCAGAAAAGAGGAACTCAATGAACCACGCAATCTGGCTTGTCTTCGTCTTGCTCATCGCAGGGTGCACTCGGACGAACGAAAACGAAATAACCGCTTCCGGCGTTGTCGAAACCACCGAAGTCACTGTGAGCGCAAAGATCGGCGGCGAAGTCATGAAGCTTTTTGTCGAAGAGGGAGCTTCGGTTAGAAAGGGCGACACACTTGCGCTCATCGACCAGCGGGACGTGTTGATACAACTTCGGCAGGCACAGGCGAACGCTGCAGCGATGGACGCTCAACTTCGCTTGATCCGTCGTGGCTCACGTGAAGAAGATATTCTCCAGACAGAAGCATCGTTCACGAATGCACGTGAAGATCTGAAGAGAGCGGAAGAATTATTCAAAGTCAATACGATCACTCAGAAGCAACTCGATGACGCACGAACACGGTTCATCGTCGCTCAACAGTCATATGAAAAAATAAAACGCGGCGCGACGCAGGAAGAAATCGACATGGCGGCCGCAAAGCGTGATCTTGCGCTCGCACAACTCGAAGCGATTGAAAAGAAGGTCTCCGATACATACGTTACCGCCTCGGTGGACGGAACTATTACACAAAAAGCTATCGAATCCGGCGATATCGTTGTACCGAACGGCGCTCTTTTCCGAATCACCCAGCTTCAGAAGGTGCATCTCATGATTTATGTATCGGAGGTTGAGCTTGCAAGCGTCACCATGGGCCAGGATGCAAACGTGTATATAGACGCATATCCGGACAAAGCCTATCATGGAAAAGTTATTTGGATTTCCGATAAAGCAGAATTTACCCCGAAGAACGTTCAGACGAAGGATGATCGCACGAAACTCGTATTCGGCGTGAAGATCGAAGTCCCCAATCCCGATCTCTCTCTCAAGCCGGGTATGCCCGCAGACGCGATAATTCACATCACTCCGAAAAAGAATTCCTGACGTACGATGTCGCTCGTCATCGAAATACAGGAGCTCTCGAAGCAGTTCGATACCATCACAGCCGTCGATGGGATGAAGCTTTCCATCGAAAAGGGCGAGATGTTCGGCATTGTCGGTCCTGACGGCGCCGGGAAGACAACGCTGTTTCGCCTCCTTACCGGTATTCTGATCCCAACCTCCGGCTCTGCGACTATTCTTGGATATGATCTGATCAGCCAGTCGGCTAAAATAAAAAAAGAGATCGGTTATCTCTCACAGCGATTCAGTCTGTACGGCGATCTGACTATCGACGAGAATATCGAATTTTTTGCGGAGATCAACGAGGTGTTCGATTACAAAAAGCGACGGGACGAGCTGCTGGAATTTACGCGCCTTACCCCGTTCCGTGATCGGCTCGCTGATCAACTTTCCGGTGGGATGAAGCAGAAACTTGCACTCGCGTGCACGCTCATTCACCATCCGAAGATTATCTTTCTCGATGAACCGACAACCGGCGTCGATCCGGTATCGCGACGTGATTTCTGGAAGATTCTTTCGAGTCTTCTGAAAGAGAACATCACGATCGTCATGAGCACTCCTTACCTCGACGAAGCCGAGCGGTGTAGCCGCGTGGCACTCGTAAACAGTGGAAAGGCAATGGTTGTCGATACGCCGCAGAATCTCAGGCGTCTCATGAAGGGCGAACTGATCGAAATCGTGAGCGATGATATTCGGCGCGCTGCAAATGCGCTCCAATCGACTGCCGCCGTTCGGGACGTGCAGGTTTTCGGTGACCGTCTGAACGTTGTCGTCGATAGCAGCACGAACGACTTTCCCGTTATCCATCAAAGATTGATCGATGCGAATATCACCCTTCGGGATTGGCGCGTTATTCAACCTTCACTGGAAAACATTTTCATTTCATTGATTACTCATGAACAGAACGCACAGGATACTACCACGCTATGACACGCTCATTTCTCCTCCTATTACTTCCGGTTATAACCTTCGCTCAACCGCGTAGTCTCACTTTAAACGAAGCCTTACATCTCGGATTGAAGAATAACAGGCTCCTGCATATTTCTGATGCAAAAGCGGATGCTGCGGAAGCGCGCACGAAGGAAATGAGCGCATTGCGTTTTCCCTCTGTCAAGCTCCAGGCAGGATATACTCGATTGAGCGATGTCGATCCGTTCGCCGTCCAGGTCCCGCTCGCTCCGTCACCGATCGTTATCTCTCCGACAGTTCTCGATACATATTTTTCGCGCCTTTCAATTCAACAACCCCTCTTCACCGGATCGCGGCTCTCTCATTCTGCGATTACTGCAGATTATATTGCTCAATCCGCGAAGCTTGAAGTTGAGAAGGATAGAATCGAACTTGCCTTTTCAATAAAAAACACCTACTGGAATCTTTACAAAGCGATTGAAATGAAGCGCGTCCTCGACGAGAATGTCGCTCAAATGAATGCACACGTGAACGATGTAAATAACTTGAAGGCTCAAGGTTTAGTCACGCAAAACGAAGTATTGAAAGTCGAGGTTCAGCTTTCGAGTATTCGTCTCGCACAGATAGAAGCGGGAAACAACATTCGCTATCTCACAATGGCATTGAACAATCTTATCGGACTCCCGCTTGATGCGGAAGTATCCGTCGAATCACATGCTCGAAAAAGCTATAACGATGTCCTTCCTGATTCTGCTCATGCATCTGAGCGACCCGATGTCCGGTCAGCAGAAATGCGCGTCAACGCGATGAAAGCTTCGGTCGTCGCTGCGAATGGAGGTTTGTGGCCGCAACTATCGCTTTTCGGTAATGTGTATTACTCACGTCCGAATCCGCGCATTCTGCCGACGAAGGATGAATTCAAAGAAACATGGGACATCGGTATCACACTTTCATGGGATATTTGGAACTGGGGTTTGGTGAAGCATCAAAGCGCACAGGCTGAATCACAACACCGACAATCACAGCAGGTGCTGGCATACACGAGAGATAACATCGCACTTGATCTTCAGCATACTTCACTTCTCCTGGCTCAGAGTCGGGAAAAGATCGGTGTCGCGGAGAAGGGCGTCGAGCAAGCCGAACTGAATTATCTGTTGACGAAGAACAAATTCACGAGTGGAACAGCGACAAGCACCGATCTGCTCGATGCCGAAGTTGCTTTGTTGCAATCGAAGTTGAACTATACGATTGCCGTTGTCGATCTCGAACTTGCTATCGCGAAGCGCTCGAAAGCGTTAGGTCTCGAATAATGACGAATCTTATACATAATCGTACACCCAATTCGCGCCATGCCTGAATACGCAATCGAAGTACAGGACCTGACAAAACGATTCGGTTCATTCACGGCAGTGAACAGTGTCAGCTTCACGGTGAATCGGGGTGAGATATTCGGTTTTCTCGGTGCGAATGGAGCCGGAAAATCGACAACGATCCGCATGCTCATCGGCCTGCTCGATCCGACGAAAGGCTCGGCAAGAGTCGGCGGGTATGATATTACAAGGCAGACAAACCTCCTGAAGAAAAACATCGGATATATGTCGCAGAAGTTTTCTCTGTACGAAGACCTGACGGTTGAAGAGAATATCCATTTTTTCGGAGGCGTCTATGGACTCAGCACAGAGAAAGTCAAGGAGCGAAAAGCGTGGGTGCTCGAAATGGCCGGACTGCTGGGACGCGAGAAGAGTCTTACCCGAAATCTTTCCGGGGGCTGGAAACAGCGGCTTGCTCTTGGATGCGCCGTACTGCACGAACCGAGAATCGTCTTTCTCGATGAACCGACGAGCGGCGTCGATCCTGTATCCCGAAGGAAATTCTGGGATCTGATCAACCAACTCTCCGCGCGCGGAATCACGGTTCTCGTCACGACACACTATTTGGATGAAGCCGAATACTGCAATAACATCATTCTTATCAACTCAGGCAGGCTTATCGCGAAGGGAAGCCCGAAGGAGTTGAAGAGTCGATATATAACCTATCCGATTCTCGAAGTGGATACCGATGACGTTGTGCGGGCATTGGAGATGCTGCGTCAACAGGAATGGGTGGTTGAGATATCACTTTTCGGAACGCAGTTGCATGTCGGTGTGCAAGACGAAGCGAGGTGCAGAACATTGATTCCCTCTATACTTTCAGAGGAACGCATCAGTGTAAAGAGGATCGAGCGCATCGTCCCGTCTTTAGAGGACGTCTTCCTTCACCTGCTCGATCGGGATAAAGGGCCTGCGATATGAACATCGAGCGCATCCGTCCAATTGTCATAAAAGAATTTCGACAGATACGACGTGACCCTCGCTCACTCAGCGTACTGCTCGCGTTTCCTGCATTTCTCGTGTTGCTTATCGGCTTCGCCCTGAACTTCGATGTGAAGCATATTTCCGTCGCTGTATTCGATCAGGATAAATCATCGACGAGCCGGGAGTTCGTCAGGAGTTTTTCGAACTCAGAGTACTTCGATTTCAACCACACCGTTGAGAGTTATGATGAGATCCATACGTTATTGAATCGCGAGAATGCGCTCATTGCGATTATCCTGCCGCCGGATTTCTCAAAGAACATTTTGGCCGGCAAGAACACGAAGCTGCAGATACTCGTCGACGGCTCTAATTCAAATACGGCAACTGCAGCTCTTGGGTATATCAACGCGGTTATACAAACGTATTCCTCCAAACTCACTACTGAGACCCTCGCGCGTTTCGGCAGGACAGCATATTTCCCGGTGAATATCCAGCCACGTGTATGGTACAATCCGGAGCTGCTCAGCCCGAAATTTCTCATCCCCGGATTGATCGGTTTCATTCTCATGCTTAGCTCAGTTGTCTCCACCTCGCTCTCCGTCGTTCGGGAAAAGGAACGTGGAACGATGGATCAAATGATGGTCTCCCGCCTTCACACGGTCGAGATCATTCTCGGCAAGACGTTCTCATACCTGCTCATCGCACTCGTATCTTCTGTTTTCGTGCTCGTCATTGGCTACCTCGTTTTCGATATCACGGTTCGTGGGAGTTTCATCTGGCTTTATGTAGCTATCATTATTTTTCTTTTTGCGGGTCTTGGCCAGGGTCTGCTCATTTCTACAATAGCGCAAACGCAACAGGTTGCTTTTATCATGTCCGTCTTTACGACACTGTTGCCATCGTTGATACTATCGGGTTTCATCTTTCCGATTCGAAGCATGCCCATCGTGCTGCAAATCATTTCCAATCTTTCGCCGCCGAAGTTCTTCCTGATCGCCCTTCGTGATATCATGCTTAAAGGAGTCGGACCGGAGGTATTCTGGAATCAACTCCTTTATCTCTCCATCTTCGCGTTAATCACACTCGGCATCAGTTCCGTACGCCTTTTGAGGAAGACCGCTTGAAATGAAAACCATCTATCACATCATTATTAAAGAACTGATCCAGTTTCGTAGAGACAAACGGATGATGGGGTTATCTTTCGTTGCACCGGTTCTTCAGCTTGTCATTCTTGGATATGCCGCGACAACCGATATCCGGGATATCCCTATGGTTATTTATAATCAGGACAAATCGGCGATGAGTCGTGAATATGTCGAGTCGTTCGTTCAATCGGGATATTTCACAATCGAACATGAAGTGCACTCCCTCGACGCAATCGACCAACTTATCGAAAACGGTACGGTCTGGCTTGCCCTCGTCATTCCATACGATTTTTCCGATAACCTCATCGCAAAGAAACCGACGACGGTACAACTCATTGCTGATGGAAGTGATGCGAATTCTGCCGGAATCAGTCTCAACTTCGCATCACAAATCACAGCGACCTATTCACAGAAAATCATCGCGGAGACGATTGAACGCACAGGCATGAACCGCCCCGCAACAGTCAGCGCTGAAACGAGAGTATGGTACAATCCGGAATTGAAGAGTCGAAACTTCATGGTACCGGGTGTGCTTGCCATGGTTCTCATGATCATTACGATGACTCTGACTTCTCTCGGTATCGTGAAAGAGAAGGAAATCGGAACTCTCGAACAGTTACTTGTCACACCGATAAAACCTTACCAGTTAATCATTGGGAAGCTTCTGCCCTTTGCCGTGATTGGTATCGTTGACGTCATACTCGTTTTAGGTGTCACACGTTGGTGGTTCGAGGTACCCTTGCGCGGCAGCATTCCACTTCTACTGGGCTTGAGTGGTCTTTTTCTCCTGACAACACTCGGTCTCGGTCTTTTCGTATCGACAATTTCCAAAACGCAACAACAAGCGATGATGACGGCACAGTTCTTCATCTTCATGCCGTTTCTCTACCTGTCGGGTTTCGCCTTTCCTATTGAGAACATGCCGCAGTGGATTCAATACACGACCTTCGGAATTCCCCTTCGATATTACATCGTCATCATACGAGGCATATTTCTCAAAGGAATTGGTGTTGCGGAATTATGGCATCAAGGGCTTGCACTGATAGTATTCGGCGTTGCGATCCTGACTTTGGCAGTTTTACGATTCAAAAATAAACTTGGATAATCTATGTTAGAATCCCCTCTCTCGCGAAAAATCCTTCAAAGAGGAGCAGCAGTCATTGCATTCGGCTTCAGCCTGCTCACCATTATCGAAGGTTCACGCGTTCTGCTTCACATCGTCCAACCGGATTACATCGTTTTGCAATGGCTGCTGATTTACAACGTCGTTATGGGTGTGGTTGGAGTTGTCACGAGTGTAGCGATTTGGATGAACCATCGCACCGCACGCACTTTAGCAGTAATGATTATGCTTGCACATTTCGTTGTGCTTGCAATCGTCGCCGCAATGTTCCACTCGAACGGGAATGTCTCTGCGCATAGTATCCAGGCAATGATTTTGCGCACGGGGATTTGGCTTCTCATTGCATTCCTAACGTGGAAAACATCTGCAAGTAATAAACCCCAGTTATTGGGAATTGATCGATCAACAAAACAATGAGGGTTACAATGATTACCACAATACCGCTGAAGATAGCAATCGTATTTGCTATCGTTCTCTTAGCACTCGTCTTGCCGAACACGGCATCAGCTCATTGCGATACGATGAACGGCCCGGTCGTTCTCGCTGCGAAGAAGGCTCTTGAAACCGGCAACGTCAACCATGCACTTATCTGGGTCCGCAAGTCGGATGAGACGCGTATCAAAGAAGCTTTCAACAAGACGCTCGAAGTGCGGAAGCTCAACGGCGTTGCGAAGGAGTTAGCCGATATGTATTTCTTCGAAACGCTCGTTCGTATTCATCGTGAGGGTGAGGGTGTGCCCTACACGGGGATCAAGTCTTCTGAAACCGCAATAGAGCCGGGCATCCACGCTGCCGAGCGTGCGATCGAAAAGGGGACCGTGAAGGAAATACTCGACCGATTGAACCATGCAATTCGTGAGAGCATCGAAATGCACTTTCATGCAGTTGTACACAAAAAGAATTTCAAGACCGATAACGTTACGGCAGGTCGCGAATACGTTTTCGCATATGTCGAGTTCATCCATTTTGTCGAGCGACTCTATCAGGCGGCAGAAGGTGCCGGCGGAGCGCACGAGCACGAGGCTGAACCGCAACCTGATAAGGAACACAAACACTGAGCGACGAAATGTCCTCTGCGCCTTGAATAGATGTATTACTCACGGTGCTGTCCAACTGAACTTCGTAAGACAAGAACTCGACCAGATAGTGTGTTAGCGAACTACGCGCTTATGCTTTCTTTTCAACAAGCAGCGTGTCACGCTCTCCCCATCTTCTTCATCAGCGTCGCAGGCCGGTAGCGGTCATCACCCGTCTCTGCATGGAGTGCGCGGAGGATCGTGTACACGTTCGCAAATCCTAACCGCTTGCCCCAGGCGAAAGGGCCTAAAGGATAGTTGACGCCTAATTTCATCGCGGTGTCGATCGCATCTTCATCGGCAACGCCTTGCTGAAGCGCAACGACTGCTTCGTTCACGATCATTGAGATGATACGCGGGAAGACCATACCGACCTCATCGGATACATGCTCGGATCTCTTGCCGATGGAAGAAAAATATTCCAACACAAGTTCTGGAATTTCTCGTGCCGCGTCGTACGGTCTGCAAAGCTCGACGATGCCGGATTCGAGCAAACCCGGCAGTGCGGCAACGCCGGTCAATTGCTCGCATAATCCTGTTGCCTCAGAAACGTCAGTGGCGGTGATCGCTACAGAGTTCGTGAGGACATTCACGCTACTTCTATAGCGCTTGTGGATTGCACGCAGCATCTTCCGGCGTTTCTTCGAAAACTCCACGTGAAGATCGAGCACAAGATCGAGGTCATCAATTTCATTCAAATCATCGACGTGTTTGGCCTTTGACGAGAGCTTGTCTGTTTTTCCAAGTACGAAGCACCTGTGAGCATCACTTAGAGAAATCCACTCAGAAACAAGCTCTGTCGGACCGACAAAGAGAATGTTCATTCCTTGTCCCCGTAATCGTAAAATCCCCGGCCTGTCTTTTTCCCGAGTTGTCCGGCTTCCACGTATGCTCGCTGAATGTGCGAAGGCCTGTACCGCGGATCGTAGTGGAATGCTTCGAAGAGCGACCGAGTCACCTCGTAGTTCACGTCGTTTCCGATAAGGTCCATGAGTTCGAACGGTCCCATTCGGAAACCATGCGCTTTCATGATGCGATCGATCTGCGGGATGTCAGCAACGCCGTCTTCGGAAATGCGCAGAGCTTCGTTGTAAAACGGACGCGCGACGCGATTGACGATGAACCCGGGCGTGTCCTTCACGCGCACCGGAGTCTTGCCCATCTTTTCTGCGAGCGCCATCACTGTTGCGACGACAGCATCAGAGGTAAAACGGCCCATCACGACTTCGACCAGCTTCATGATGTGCGCAGGATTGAAGAAATGCATTCCGACAACGCACTCAGGTCGGTGCGCTGAAGTGGAGATCGTTGTGATGCTCAGTGAGGAAGTGTTCGTAGCGAGGATGGCATCTGGATGACAGATTCGTGAAAGCTCACTGAAGAGGTTCTTCTTGAGTTCGATGGATTCCGGCGCCGCCTCAATGACAAGGTCTGCAGATCCGAGCGCTTCATAGTTCACGGCAGGTTCCATTGCGCTCACCGCGGAGTGCATCGCCACTGCACTGAGTTTTCCCTTATCAACGGAAGCCTGAAGTACTTTTTTGATCCGTTCGAGTGATGCGTCGATGACGTCCTTAGAAACATCATTGAGCAGCACGCGATGATCCGAAAGTGCAGCCGCGATAGCAATACCGCCGCCCATCGTTCCCGACCCGATGACGCCGATGGTCTTGATAATCATGTCAGGCGATAAGCCCTTTCACATGTTTCTCCGATACTGCCCGCCGACTTCGTACAATGCCTGCGATATCTGTCCGAGAGATGCGTACTTCACCGCTTCGAGAAGTTCGTCGAATATATTGCCGTGCGACTGTGCGACATGCTGGATTCCTGCAATCGCACTTTCTCCTTTCCCGGCATTGCGCTTTTGAAATGCTCGAAGGTTTTCGATCTGCTGTCTTTTTTCGTCCGCGGTCGAGCGTATCAACTCGGTCGGTTGCGCTTCAGGACCGGTGAGATGCGGAGGTCGAAGGAACATGTTCACGCCGACAATGGGGAGCTCACCGCTGTGTTTCTTTTGCTCGTAGAGCATCGACTCTTCCTGAATCTTCCCGCGCTGGTACATGGTCTCCATTGCGCCGAGCACGCCGCCACGGTCGGAGATCCTTCTGAACTCCATAAGCACCGCTTCTTCAACTAAGTCTGTAAGCTCTTCGATGATGAAGGCGCCTTGCAGTGGATTCTCATTTTTCGCGAGGCCGAGTTCGCGATTGATGATCATCTGAATCGCAAGAGCGCGCCGGACACTTTCCTCGGTCGGCGTTGTGATGGCTTCATCGTATGCGTTGGTGTGGAGCGAATTGCAGTTGTCGTAAATCGCGTACAGCGCTTGCAGCGTGGTGCGGATGTCGTTGAAGTCGATCTCCATCGCGTGCAGACTTCGTCCGCTCGTTTGAATGTGGTACTTCAATTTTTGCGAGCGGTCATTTGCGCCGTACAACTGTTTCATGGCAACGGACCAAATGCGCCGCGCCACTCTTCCGATTACGGCATACTCCGCGTCGATGCCGTTTGAGAAAAAGAAGGAAAGATTCGGCGCGAAGTCGTCGATCTTCATGCCGCGTGAGAGGTAGTATTCGACGAAGGTAAATCCGTTGGCAAGCGTGAAAGCGAGCTGGGTGATCGGATTCGCTCCTGCTTCGGCAATGTGGTATCCGCTGATGGAGACCGAGTAGTAGTTGCGCACTCTATTGCGGATGAAGTTTTCCTGGATGTCGCCCATCATCTTCAGAGCGAACTCCGTCGAAAAGATGCATGTGTTCTGCGCCTGGTCTTCCTTGAGAATGTCCGCTTGCACGGTACCGCGCGTAACCGACATCGCCTTCGCTTTCAGGCTTCCATACATCTCACGTGTGATGATCCCTTTCTCAACGAGAAAAACTCCGTGAACACCGAGAAGGCCAAGTCCGAAGTAACGATGCACCGATGCACCGGCTTCGAACTGCGAGGGATTCCCTAACTCATCCCAGACTTTTTCCATGTCATCGACTCCCGCATAGACAGGACGCTTCATGCCTTTCTCTTCGAACCATGCCTCGATCGCTTTTCTCGCTGCTCCATACCTATCGTTGAGCACGAGCCATTTTTCGATCTGTTGATCGATAGCAGTGTTCATGAACATCGCGAGTATCATTGGCGCCGGTCCGTTGATCGTCATCGAGACGCTTGTGTTCTCCGCACAGAGGTCGAACCCACAATAGAGTTTCTTCATATCGTCGAGCGTGCAGATGGCAACGCCGGAGTTTCCAATCTTCCCGTAGATGTCCGGTCGTTCGTGAGGATCTTCGCCGTAGAGCGTCACGGAATCGAACGCTGTTGAAAGGCGCTTCGCCGGAAGTCCTTCGGAGACGAAATGAAAACGGCGGTTCGTTCGCTCAGGCGTCCCTTCGCCTGCGAACATGCGTGTTGGGTCTTCGTTCTCGCGTTTGAAAGGAAAGACGCCGGCGGTGTAAGGAAAACTTCCCGGTACGTTTTCGAGAAGGATCCACGAAAGGATGTCGCCCCAGTCTTCAAACATCGGCATGCTGACCTTCGGGATTTTCGTGCCGGACAGCGTAGTGTAAAACTGTTCGGTGACGATTTCCCTCTCGCGAATGCGCGTCACGAGTTGCTCCTGACGATACGCTTGCTTCGCGTCTTCCCATTTCTCAAGGAGTGCACGATTCTCCGGCGAGACTTTCTCGCGATAGAGTGTAATCTGCTGGTCGAGTGCTGAGATGAGTTCACGGTTCAAGCCTTCGGATGCAATCTCGACGACGCCCGATTCACCGGTGATCTTCAATTCCTTTCTTCCTGCTGCGTCATGGAGCGCCTCTTTCGCACCGACGAGCTGATACCATTTTCGCGCGAACGTGGATTGCTCTTTGCCCCATCGTTTATAGGTTGAAACGGTGTCCGCGATGTCCGAGAGATACCGCGTGCGTTCTGGAGGAATGACCGCGGATTTATTCGGAAGCCCGTAGCCTTTGCCGAAGTCCGTACTCCATTTCGTCCCGCAGCGCTCATCGATTTTACGCACGACGTGATGGAAGAGATGGTTCGTCCCAATGTCGTTGAACTGGCTTGCGATCGTTGGGAAGACCGGCAGAGCTTCATCGGGAACATCGAAGAGATCGCGATTACGCCGGTACTGCTTACGGATATCGCGCAGCGCATCCTCGGCTCCGCGCTTTTCGAATTTGTTCAACACGACGATGTCGGCAAGGTCGAGCATGTCGATCTTTTCAAGCTGTGTCTGCGCACCGTACTCCGGTGTCATGACATACATCGAAACATCCACGATGTCGATGATCGCAGAATCGGACTGGCCGATGCCGGCAGTTTCGATGATGATCAAATCATAAGCGGCGATCTTCGCAAGGTCTATTGCACGCAGGAGTGCCGGTGAAATCGCCGTGTTAGCAGTGCGCGTTGCGAATGAGCGCATGAACACACGCTTGTTTCCTTCGGGATCCGTCGTCGCAATCGCGTTCATACGGATTCGGTCACCGAGCAGCGCGCCTCCCGTTCTGCGCTTCGAAGGATCGACCGAAAGGATCGCGATCGTCAGGTTCGGGAACTGCACGAGGAAACGCCGCACGAGTTCATCGGTGAGCGAAGACTTGCCTGCTCCTCCAGTACCGGTGATTCCCAAAACGGGCGGGTGAGGAATCACGCTTGCATCGAAACGAAGAGTCTCATGATGCTCGACGAGCGTCATCGCTTCGGAAAGGAGCAGTGGATCGGCTTTGAACTGGCCGTTGATTCGTTCGACCGGCGTGTCCCGTACGAGCAATCTGTCACCGGCAACCGCAAGCGCTTTATTCTTGCCAGTTTGAAAATCACACGCTTCGAGCATCACGTTGATCATTCCCTGCAAACCGAGGTCGCGTCCATCGTGCGGCGAAAAGATCCTATCGATGCCGTACGCATGAAGCTCATCGATTTCATGCGGAACGATGACGCCGCCGCCGCCCGCGAAGATCTTCACGTGATGCGCGCCGCGTTGCCGCAAGAGATCTTTCATGTATTTGAGATACTCGACGTGCCCGCCCTGATAGGATGAAATCGCGATCCCCTGGACGTCTTCCTGAATTGCAGCATCGACGACTTCAGCGACGGAGCGGTTATGTCCGAGATGAATAACCTCCGCTCCTGACGCTTGCAGTATGCGTCGCATGATGTTGATGCTTACGTCATGCCCATCGAAGAGGGATGCTGCGGTAACGAATCGAATTTTGTTCTTCGGTCTATAGATGTCTGTTTCCATAAGTGGTTCTCGTCTTAACGGAAGGAGGGAAAGTCACCTTCCTTCAAACCTCGGCTGGCGCTTTTCTAAAAAGGCTTGCTTCCCTTCCTGATAGTCATAACTTTGCCCCGCCTGCTCTTGCATCTCTTCTTCGAATAACAACGCCGATTCCAGGTCGGAGGACATAGCGCGATTGAGCATTTCCTTTATCCGTCCAATGGATGCCGTCGGCGCAGTTGCCATTCGTTGCGCGAAGATGAGCGTGTATTCCATCAGCGTTTCAGGCGATGTGACTTTGTTGACAAGCCCAAACTCCAACGCTTCCTGCGCGAGTACGTCTCTTCCCGTTGCACAAAGCTCGAACGCGCGCGCATAACCGACCAACCGAGGCATGAACCATGTTGACCCGCTATCCGGCACGAGTCCGATGCGAATGAATACCTGAATCAACTTCGCCTTCTCCGATGCAAAACGCATATCGCACGCAAGCGCGAGGCTCAAACCTGCGCCGGCGGCTGCACCGTTTATCGCGGCGATAATCGGCTTGGGGATCGATCGCATCAACCGAATCAACGGATTGTACCGACGGCGAATACTGTCCGCGAGAGAGCGATCTGGATCGTCGGAGATGTCTTTCAAATCCTGTCCGGAGCAGAACGCGCGCCCCGCGCCGGTAAGTACGATCGCACGCACATCGGCATCGGATGCCGCAGCTTCGAAAGCGCTGATAAGATCGGAAGAGAGTTGTTCGTTGAAGGCATTGAGAACATCCGGGCGATTCAACGTCAGGACGGCAACGCCATTCGATTTTTCATAGAGGACGGTTTCGAAATTCATATCGGATCAACTGGTCCTTCCAAAACGGTGATCGAGTTCAGCGAGCGAGAGTCGAATCACGACCGGTCTGCCATGAGGACACACGTAGGGGTTCGACGTTGCGAAGAGACGATCGATGAGCGTTTGCATTTCGGGAGGACTAAGCTTGTCCCCCGATTTGATTGAAGCGCGGCAGGCATACGATGCGGCGATGTTATGTCGAACGTCCGTCGTTCCGGCTTGCGAGTACTCCTTGTATTGCTCGACAAGTTCTTCGAGGATGGTCTCTTCCATGCCGATGCGGACGTCCTGCGGCACTGCCTCGATCATCACGCGATTGTTGTTTTGCAACGAAAGCACGAATCCCACTTTACGAAGTTCATCGGCGACTTCTTTCACCAACGCATAATCCGACGCGGACAACTGCGCGAGGTGCGGAAACAAAAGCTGCTGTGAAAACGGTGCTGCATGATCGAGAGCTTCGAGCGCCTTTTCATAGAGTATTCGCTCATGTGCGATGTGCTGGTCGATGATCATCAAACCCGATTTGATCGGCGTGAAGATGTATTTGTTGTGAAGTTGCCAGAGAAACTGCGTATCGGAGATGGGCTTCTCGCTCGGCAGCAGCACCGTCTCGTCCGGGCTTCCGGATGAAGCAGTCGAGTCCAAACCCATCGAGCGAAACAGGTCATCGACTTGTTGTGGATCGAGGCGCTGGCCGGGCAATGGACGGTCAACGTTGAATCCGCGCCGCAGCGACTCGAAGGATTCGTACTTCGCGCGTGAAGGATCGGTTGACTCTTCCGGTGGGACGAGTTTCATTCTTGAGAATGCATCTTCGGCATCGGCGGGACTGCGAAACTGTATGGAGGGAGTGAGATCGTGCTGGAACAGGTGCCGCCTGACGACAGCATTCAGTATCGTATAAACGTTGCGCTCGTTGCTGAACTTCACCTCGAGCTTCGATGGATGAACGTTCACATCCACTTCGCGTGGATTGATATTGAGGAAGAGAACGTAGAACGGGTATTCGCCCTGATCGAGCATGTGTTCGTAGCAACTCACGACGGCATGATTGAGCAGACGACTGAGGATGTACCGTCCGTTGACGAAAAGGAACTGATCGCCGCGTGTCTTTTTGGCGAAGTTCGGCCTGCCAACAAAGCCGCTGATGCTGATGACGTCGGTCGATTCATCGACTTCGATCAATGAATCGGCTACCGGCTCGCCGAAAACGTAGGCGATACGCCCTCGCAGATCCGCAGGCAGAGCGTCGTAAATCGTTTCATCACCGGAAATGAACGTAATGCGCACGTTCGGATAAGAGAGAATGAAACGCACGATCGTATCGGCGATGTGTCGATATTCCGTCGTATCTGCTTTGAGAAATTGTCTGCGCGCCGGTGTGTTGTAGAAGAGATTCCGCACGATGACCGTCGTTCCCTGTTCACTCTGATCGCGCGAATGATCGACTAAGCGTCCTCCTTCGAAGCGCACGACCGTTGCGAGTTCTTCGTCACGCGTTTTCGTTTTGAGTTCGACCTTGGCAACCGAAGCGATGGAAGGAAGCGCTTCACCGCGAAAGCCGAAGGTCAATACATTTTCGAGGTCCTCGTATTTCTGAATCTTGCTCGTTGCATGGCGCTCGAATGCGGCCAGCGCATCTTCGTCGGACATGCCGCGCCCATTATCCATAACCTGGATAAGTGTCTTGCCTGCCTGCGCAACGATGACCGTGACGTGATCCGCGCCCGCATCGATGGCATTCTCGACGAGTTCCTTCACGACCGATTCCGGACGCTGGACGACTTCACCCGCCGCAATCTGATTTGCGAGATGCTCGGGGAGTTTTTGAATGATGGATTGTGCGCCGTCCGACATGCTCATCCCGCAATGAAAAGATAAAGGGTCAGTGCAAGCGCAAGCATCGCGATCAACCACAACATCGATCGGTTGCGGCCGCGTCGGACATTGGAGTGAAATCGGACGCGGCGCTTCCGTCGTTCTTCCGGGTCCGTCGTCGGATTGTAATACCGGGGCATGTATTCGAACCGTCGATATGTGGCTTTCCTGATGAACACGTTACCGCTCCATCTCCTCCGTTTCCGTCTGGAACGATTCGAACAGCGCATCGACGAACGCATCATGATCGAACACCTGCAAGTCGTCGATCTTTTCTCCGACTCCGATGTATTTGACCGGAACACCCAACTCACTGGAAACGCTGATTACGACGCCGCCTTTCGCAGTCCCGTCAAGCTTTGTGACGATCAGACCCGTAACGCCGACAGCCGCGCTGAATTGCATTCCCTGCTGAAGCGCGTTCTGCCCCGTCGTCGCATCGAGAGCGAGCAACACATCGTGCGGCGCATCGGGAATCAGCTTCGTCATCACGCGCTTGATCTTTTTCAGCTCTTCCATGAGGTTGGTTTTCGTATGCAGCCTGCCGGCAGTATCGATGATTACCACGTCTGCACTGCGCGCGATGGCCGCATGCAACGTATCGTAGGCGACCGCGGCGGGGTCCGAGCCGTGTTGCTGCTGGATGATATCGACTCCGGCGCGTTTCGCCCAAATCTCAAGCTGCTCATTCGCCGCAGCACGAAACGTATCCGCCGCGCCGATGACGACGTGCTTACCGCTCGTCCGGTAGTTGTACGCAAGCTTTCCGATCGTAGTGGTTTTGCCAACGCCGTTCACACCGACGATCATGATGACGTAAGGTTTGATGCCTTCGGGAATGGAGAGCGCGATCCCGTCGGTTTGGATGTCGTTTGAAACGAACAGCGATGCGACTTCCTCGCGCAACAACCTGCCAAGTTCCGATGAATCCTCGTAGCGCTCTCGCTTGACGCGCACACGAAGGTTATCGATGATCCGCGTCGTCGTTTCCACACCGACGTCACCAAGGATCAGAATCTCTTCGATTTCGTCGAGAAGTGCGTCGTCGATTTTGCGCTTTGCCTTGATCACGCGCTGCACTTTGCGCATCACGTCATCTCTCGTGCGCGAGAGACCTTCTTTGAGCCTGTTGAATTTGAACTTGTCGAGAAAACCCATGAAGCGACTTATCCGTTCTTTCTTTTCATCATCTGTAAAAACCGTTCGCCATAGACATAGAGCGACATGACGAGCAGTACAAGACTCACGATCAACATGAAATTGAAAATCGTGTTGGGAACGACATCCTGAAACAAAGCCATCAGCAATACGAGAGCAACGAATGCCACGGCAACTTTCCCCATCATCGTACTCTGCACGACGATCGCGGTTCTCTTGCGCAGAAGGATACCCGCTATCAGGATAACGGCATCGCGGCACAGAACGACAAGCACGTACCACAGCGGAAGGAGATACTGATCGACCATGACGATCACGGCGCCGGCAACGAGGACCTTATCGGCAAGCGGGTCGAGAATGCGTCCGAATGAAGACTCGCCGTCGAATTTCCTCGCGATGAATCCGTCTAAGAGATCGGATACATACGCGATGACTGCGACGCCGAAGATCCACATACGGTATTCGTAGGATTGCTGGAGAAGTATGACGGCGGGGATCGTGAGAAGCAGGCGAAAGAAACTCAAACCATTCGAGATGGTGAACACGCGTTCACGTTTCGTTGCGGTCTGTTGCTGTTGCCGTTGCTTCATCGTGCTATGGTAAACTTACCTGTTTTGGGAAGCACTTCATTGCCGTTGCTGTCGAAGCCGGTTGCATAGAAGAAATACACGCCGCCGGGCACGAGCTTTCCAGAGTCATCACGCAGATTCCACTCGACGCCTCCGTTGCCGTCGGTCTCCTTCACCTCGTTGATGAACAAACCGGATACGGTGTAAATCCGAATCGTCGCGCGTTGCGTGAGATTGCCAAACGTGACGAAGTCCTGTCCTTCACGCTCGCTCCAGGGATTCGGGAAGACGAACACATCATCGAGCGTCTGCTTGTTGATTATCACTCCTGCGGTACTTCCTGCTCCGGATACGATTCGTGCGCCGTTCATGCAGAGGACGTCCGTCACTTTCAACACGTACTCCTTGCCGATGGCGCCAATGGGAGTACCCGCAGCCAAATCGACAGTGACGCGCTTCGTGTTTTGTTCATCGCGCTTTGCGGTGACCGCAGTTCCAAGCGGCGTGAAAACGTAACGCATCGCCTGCTCTGCGGTCGCTTTTTCGACTGGCGTATTGAAATAGATGGAGAAACTTCGCGGCGGAATGTACTCGACGCGTTCAACGTAACAATCGTTTTCAACGATGTTCTGAACGTCAACGGATGCAAGGGCATTCGGATCGAACGGAATTCCTTCCGCATCGCGAAGATCGATGAGCCGAAGACCGTGTGGCCCATCGCTGAGTTCTTTGAATGACAGGAGGAGAGAACGTGTGTCGATGAGTGCAACGCTTTCCGGAACGCGTGTTTCATCCAGGAGGAATGCCGTCACCGATGGAAGCGTCGTTGCGAGGTCCTGCGAAACCTTCACGAGAAGCTGTCCCTGTTGCTGATAGAGAATCGTATCGATGACAGGCTGTTCGTGTGGCCGGAGGATGCGTGAAAGCATACGCGGGCTTTCCGTTTGCGAAAGCGTCGAGTCGTAGGAAGCGACAGCGTACAGGTAGGTTCTTCCGATTTCGATATCGAAGTCCGTCACACCGCTCGCAGGCAACGTTCCGAAAAGCTGGAGATCCTGAGCGTTGGAGCCTTTGTACAAACGGAACAACGGGACAGGTCGATCGATCGTCCAGGAGATTCGAACACTCGCCGGAGTGATGTATTCGACTCGAAGAGAACGAACCGGAGGCGGACCGGCGTAAGGTAAATCTCGTTCATAGAAAACGATGCTGTCCGGCGTTGCAAGGGCAATCTCGTTGATCCCGTTCCCATCGAAGTCTGCGATCGTTACCGCATTCGTGTTCACTAACGGTAACGTCCACATTGGAGCATACGTCTGGCTTGCGGCATCATAGTCGATGACGTACAGCTCCGGAAACACGGTGATGACGAGTTCATCCGCTGGATCGTCATCCACGTTGCCGGCGGTAAGACTGTTGCTGATTCGCGTAAATGCGCCGGACTGGCTGCTCTCTTCGACGCCGTAAAATTGCTGCGTCCAATGCTGCACGGAGCGGTTCTGTCTGTCGAGATTATAGATGCCGAAAAACCAGAACGGGATGACATCGTCGTGTCCGGTGCGCACACCGATCGCGAACTCATCTTTCCCATCACCGTTGAAATCTCCCGCTGCGACAAACTCGCTTGCATCGATGTAGTCGTTCTCGGCAATCCAGATTGTCTGGAAAGTATTTCCTCCTTGATGCTCGACGATCCAGAAATCTCCATCCGAGTCTCCGAAGAGAAGATGCGTGCGCCCGTTTCGTTTGAAATCTCCGATGGCGACACGCGGCGCGCTGAACTCATTCCTTCGCGTCAGCGGATTGACCGGCGTGGGATTGACGATCGTTGCGATGCGATTCAACTGGTTCGCATCTGAAAGCTGATAAATGCCGACCGATGTATCGCTGATGACTGCGAGCAACTCGTCGCGTCCATCCGTATTCACGTCCGCGATGGTGATCGGCCAGAACGTGCTGGAACTATCGGCAGCGATGAGTGCGGAAGGAGCCTGGTTCGGTGCAGCAGCTTCATAGAGGTAACCGCGTCGCACGAACGATGCGAGAAGTTCCTGCTTGCCGTTGCGATTCAGATCACCGACACCGCGAGGAAATTTATCGCCTAAGGCATCGCCTCCGATGTTCACGAAAGAAGTGCCGTCATACTCGAGGATTTTCAAACGGCTGTTGTCGGAATAATCGTTGAGAGCGAGTTCCGGCCTTCCGTTCGCGTTGAAGTCTGTTGGACGATTGAACAATCGACCGTTCGGCAATGCATATCCCTTCTTTCGAAAACCAAACTCCGATATCGGTTGACCGACTTCAAGCTCGAAGTTCACGCCTTGATTGCGAAAAGTTTTTTCCAGACCGACTTCATTGATCGCGCTGAAATACATCTCATATGTCTGTCCCGGAAACAGGTGCTTCTCACCGAGGAACGTCGTATGCACGTCGTTGATGAAGAGATTGTTCTCCGACGTTCCTTCCGCTGAGATCCAACTCCAGTCGTTCCCACTGCCTTTCACGCGATAGAACACTTTCCCGAGCGTCGGCTCATCGGTGATGAATCCTGCCGCTACTCCATTGTGCCGGCCATCGATTGCCGGGACGAATCCGAAGCCGCGAAAGACCGGCGCCGAGCGATCAACGTGAACGACGACACGATCTTCCAACGTGATTCCTTTATCGCTTTTCGCCGAAAGCCGAATCGTGTAAGTCGTGTCGGCGAGTGTCGAGACGTTCCAGACCGCGAGCGTCTCCGCGATGGCCTGTCGCATTTCAAACGAAGTGATCTCAGTCCACTGGTTCGGATTTACGCCGTATCCATAGGAGAGAGAGTAACCCGTCATCAAAGGAGAGGCAGCGGTTCCGACGATGACGATCTCATCGTTCTTCGTGCCGGTGTTCGTCTTCGGTGAAAGAATCTTCACGACAGAGGGATGTTCCAACTCGACCGCACGCGCAGCATTGAGCAGGCCTGAGCCATACCGTGAATCCCATCCTTGCGTGCCGAGGTCTTCTGCAGAAGCTATGAGCACGCCGCGAACTTCCTCCGGTGAAAATTCCGGATGCAGAGACTTGATAAGTGCGGCAACTCCGGTAACGAACGGCGCGGAAGCCGAAGTACCGTCGAACGAACCATACGTCCCGTTGCGTCCCGTCGTCGTGATGCCCTGACCGGGTGCGGCGATATCGATCGTCGCGCCGAAGTTCGAAAAGCCGGCCGTGGCATCATTTGATAATGTCGCCGCGATGGAGATTGTCTCATCGTATGCACTCGGATAGTGCAGACGGTCGGTCTGTGCGTTCCCCGCGGAAGCGACCATCGTGACACCGCGTCCATAGGCGTAGCGTATGACGTCACGAAGCACTCGCGAGTACTGTACGTCGCCGAAACTCATGTTTACGATCGCCGCACTGTTGTTGACGGCATAAGCAAGCGCGCGGGCAACGTCGCTTTCCGTTCCATAACCGCGTGCGTCAAACGCTCTGAGCGTCATGATTTTACAGTCCGGTGCGATGCCTGCGATGCCGATGCCGTTGTTCGTTTCAGCAGCGATGATCCCGCTGACGCTCGTGCCGTGTCCCATCTCGTCGAGCACGTCGGGATCGGGTTCGCGGTAGTCGCCGCCGGCGACATTCGCAAATCCCGGTTGATCGACGAAATCATAACCGATGACGTCGTCGGCAAAACCGTTTCCGTCGTTATCGATCCCGTCGAGATCACCGGAAACTCCATTACGCATTTCGCTCGACGGCCAGGGATCGAATAGACCGTTCCCGTTGATGTCTTCCGCCCTGTTGATCCACACCTGTGAACGAAGATCGGGATGCTCGTAATCGATGCCCGTGTCGATTACACCGACGGCAACGTCCGCGGAGCCGCGCGTCTTATCCCACGCTTTCTCCATTCCAATGCGATGCATCCCCCATTGCGATGCATAGGCAGAATCGTTCGGCAGGAAGTCAAGTTTGTAAACGATCTCGCGCTGAGCGTATTCGACAGACGGATCGCTTGAAAACGCGGAGAGGATTTCATCCATCTTTTCCGGTGATGATGTCTCAAGAAGAAGGATACGCTCCAAATCGAATGAGCCTTTGCGAAAGGAAGCGTGCTGCGATAGAAGCTGCGATACTGCGGAGATGTTACTCGTCGAGCGAATCGCCTCGAGTGATGCAGGGAGAGTGATGCCGCTTCCAAGCGCTGCTCGTTGCGGTTCATATCCCGCTTTCAGTTTGAGGAAAAACCGGTTGGTGGAGAGTTCTTGCGCGTCGAGCTGCTGTACGAACGTAGCGAGGAAACCGACAAGCGCGAATACGAAAAAGACTGAGCGTTTCCATGAGGACATCTTTTCCGGCATCCTACCTTTCATGCTCATCTTTCGGGCCTATCGGTTCAGGTTGAATGGGATACTGTCCCGTGAAGCAGGCCGTGCAGTAATCTGTTTTTCCTTCGCGATTTACTACGCTCAACATTTTCTCCATGCTGAGATACGCGAGAGAATCAGCGCCGATTTCCTTTCGAATTCTTTCGATGTCTTCCTCGTTCTGAACGGCGATCAATTCTTCACGACTGGGAAAGTCCATGCCGTACGGACAAGGATGCGTGATCGGCGGCGAGCTGATGCGCACATGAAGTTCGCGTGGATGTGCCTCACGAATGAGTTTTATGAGCAGTTTGCTCGTCGTGCCGCGAACGATGGAATCGTCGATGACGACAACTTTCCGCCCTTCGATGATGCCTTTCACCGTGTTGAATTTCATCCGGACTTTGAGTTCGCGTTTCTCTTGCCCCGGTTGGATGAATGTCCTTCCGATGTAGTGATTGCGAATCAAGCCCAACTCGAACCGCACGTCTATTCCTGCCTTCTTGCTCGTGTGAGCAAAACCGACTGCAGCGGTATTGCTCGAATCCGGAACTGCCATCACGATAACGGTATCATTCTCTCCATCCGGGACAACGGGGCTTTCCTCGGCGAGCGCTTTGCCTAACTTGCGCCTGATCTTATCGACGCTGTCACCGAAAACGCGCGAGTCCGGGCGAGAGAAATAGATGTGCTCGAAGATGCAGTGATGATAGCGTTCAGGCCGTGCGTTCAGAAATCGCTGAAGCGGCTCGCTCCCCGGAGCTTGCTCAGGCGTGAAGAAGAGCACCTCGCCCGGCAGGATCTCCCGGATGTATTCCGCCTGCATGATGTCGAGCGCGCATGTTTCACTCGTGACGATCCATGCGTCGTTTTTCCTGCCAAGACAGAGCGGACGAAATCCTTGTGCATCGCGAGCGGCAATCAGCGTGTTGCCGTGAATCATAACGAGAGAGAACGCACCCTCGACGGTGTTGAGCGCATCCATGATTCTTTCGACGGGCGTCGCGGCCTTGCTTCGTGCGGTCAGATGGAGAATCACTTCCGTGTCGGTCGAAGACTGAAAGATCGTTCCTTCGCTTTCGAGCTTCGAGCGAAGGAGACGCGTGTTCGTGAAATTTCCGTTGTGCGATACGGCAAGCTGTCCATCGCGGTAGTTCACCATGAACGGCTGAACGTTTACGAGATTGTCCGAGCCTGTCGTCGAGTAACGATTATGCCCGATGGCGATGTCACCGACGAGAAGCTTTGTGAGGATTTCCTCGTTCGAAAAGACCTCGGTGACAAGCCCGGCGCCTTTGTGAATGTGAAGCCTGCTCGCTCCATTGCTCTGACTCGTGACGATACCCGATGCCTCCTGCCCTCGATGTTGAAGAGCGTGAAGCCCGTAGTATGCCAGCGTTGCCGCATCGGATGCGCCAAAAATCCCGACGACGCCGCAGTTGGAACGCGGCTTATCGATTTCCTCCTGTTGTTTCTTTCGGGAAATCACGGCGTCTTCTTTTCCTTCTTCACGCGAATGTGGTTGCTGAAAATCCATCCTTTGTCCCTGATCCAGGCTTCGACTCGGTACGCGCCTTCGATTCCGGTTCGATGAGTGAGTGACGCGGCGTGTGCTTGCTCGACGATTTCGCCATTGCGCAGCAAACGCAGGTCTGATTCAAGCGGTGTTTCAACCGTGAAGCGAACGGTTTCGCGCGCGTTCAACGTGATCTCAGAACCGACGAGGTAGCGCTTTCTTCCATGTGTTGCATGAAAGGTGAACCCGCGTGAATCTCCGTGATAATCGTTTGCGATGAATGCCCTTCCGTCGCGAAGCGCATTGTAGATATTCCACTTGTCCTCATCGAATGAATGGGTCGCTGATTTTTTAAGCGGCGCATCGAGGAGAACGTGCGTGTGTACGGATTTGAAGATGACTTTGTAGGGAAAGACTTCGACGTTGAAGAATCCCATCACATCGGCTTTGTGCGCATGGGCATCAACGCCACCGACGCCAACGACGCGCCGTGTTTTGTTCAATTCATCCCAGCGCTTGAGAGTGATCTGAGGAGGCGCTTTGATAGAACGCAACGGATGGATGAACCGCTGGAATTTGTTTTCCTCGGTCAAGCCTTCCATCCACTCGCTCATGTGATTCCATATTTCGATACCGTCGAAGTCGTTTGAATCCCACGCATTCCAGGGATAGGATGGATGTTCGGGCATACTGCATCGGGCCTCGTCGGGGTGAGCGATGAAACCGATACCGCCTTGTTCCTTCACGCGCCGGACATATTCTTGCGCTGAGATTCTCACTCCTACGGTAGAGTCCAAACCGAAAGCGAGGTAGTGGTTGCGGTCGTTCTTATCGTTGATCTCGTACCCGATCAGGACCGCCACGCCGTCGTGCCATCCTTCCCAGCCATCCTTTTTTGCTTTGAGCGTGTTGTGATCACTCAGCATGATGAAGTCCAGACCGACCTCGGATGCTGCGCGCGCGATTTCGGGAATTGCTCCCGTTCCGTCGGAGTACACCGAATGTATGTGAATCGCGCCAATGTATTCATGCATGAGGAAAACGGTTAAAAACCGTTCATAAAAGTACGACCACACCCCCCTAAATCCAATCCGAAACGCCGTGCATTGCGAAACGGAATGCGCCGAAAAAATTGCACCGTTTATTGAATTCTGGTAAGCAATCCTCATATTTAGCACGCAGTTCGATCATGCATGCCTTTCTTCTCATTCGAAACTGAGCCGCACACATTTTCAACCAACGAGGTGTTCTATCCATGAGAATCACAACCATTTTCCTGCTTGGGTTCCTTCTGTTGCTTCCAGCTCTCGCGTACCCGGAGTCACCGGGGAAGGGTAATGATGGGAGAATCGATGGGGGTGACGTCCTTCGCCCCTCCCGTTCAAAGCCATCAACATTCGTCTGGTATCTCGGTCCGGATGCCGGGGTAACGTATTCGATGTTCAGCAACGGCAAGGTGAGTTTTTTCACTCAGAATCCATACAATCCACAGTTTCCACTGCTCGCTACGATCGATGAAGGTAATGGCCTCGGCTTTTATCTTGGCGGCACTGCGGATTTCGTTCTCAGTGACTTCATCGGCATCCAGTTGAAACTCCATTACTCGACGCGGTCGGGGTCATTCGATGAATCGACCGATACCCGATCCATCCACGTCGATACACAGACCGGTTTGACGACGGTATTCCGTGACGAGGTCGATTGGTCGTTCAACCATTTTGGCGGCGATTTGCTGTTGAGAGTTCAGGTTATCGAGAACAGTCTCTATGCACTCATCGGTCCTTCCTTTGCCTCACTTCAATCGAACAAGGCAAAGCTCAAACAGACAATCACACAACCGAGTGATATCTACTATACGGAAGCGCCGACGAACACCACACCGAACCAATTGAAGACCGCTTCTTCGGACGTCGAAGTCCAGAACTTGAAATCTTCCCGTCTTGATTTGAAGGCCGGTATCGGAACGTGGATCAACATCTCCGAGGACTTGTTCCTGACGCCGGAGTTTACGGTGTCGTTCCCTCTCTCCAAGATGATCGATAATCTCCCGGTCACACCCGATATCGGATCTCTCACCAACCGTCGGATTGGGACAACCTTGTTACCAATCGATATCCTTACCAACAAAGACTTCAACATGCTCACGCTGCAATTCACTGTGGGCTTGCGCTGGAAGTTGGGCTCGTAACATTGACACGCACAGGAGATACAGAAATCATGAAAACGTTCACATACCTGCTTTCGCTTTCCATCGCGATTTATGTTTCAGCGCCCGAAGTGTTTGCGCAAACGGAAATGGTGGAAGGACGCCAAATCATCACACCGAAAAACTATGAAGTCAGCATTTCAAACTTAGGGGGAACCGTCAATTCCTCCGATCACGATTTTGCGCCGCTCATACTCGGAAACGGCCGCGTCATCTTTTTCACTTCGACGCGTGAGGGCGATCAGAATCTTTATTCGAGCGCTTCGACGCCGGACGGTTGGGGCACACCGACAAACGTAGGAAACATCATCAACACCGGCGGTGAAGACGGCGGGTGCAGCATCACGCCCGACGGACACTGGATGATCTTTACCGCATGCGACCGTGAAGACGGTCATGGGGACTGCGACCTGTACATCGCCGAATATGCGGGCGGTCTGTGGAGGAACGCCCGCAATCTCGGCCCATCGATCAACGCAATGGAGTGGGACTCACAGCCTTCGATTTCCGTCGATGGACTGACGTTGTACTTCGTGTCCGAGCGCCCGGGCGGCTATGGCGGAACCGACATCTGGATGACCACACGAAGTTATGGAGGCGAATGGGGACCGCCGATGAATCTCGGTCCCACAGTGAATACAGCAGGAGACGATATGTCGCCGTTCATCGCGGCGGATAATTCGACGCTGTACTTCGCTTCGAACGGACACCCCGGCATGGGCGGCTATGACATCTACAAAACGACGCGAAGCCAGAACTCATGGAGCGCGCCGGACAATCTCGGAACGCCGATCAACTCCGCATATGACGACTACTTTTACAGTCTCCAGCTTGGCACCGACAACGTGTTCTTCGCATCCGACCGTCCCGGTGGGAATGGCGACCTCGATCTTTTTGTCGGAGTACCCAACCCGCTCCCACCCTCGGCAGTTACGACCGTCGTCGGTATGGTGAGCGATAGCAAGAATCGCACACCGGTCGGCGCTTCCCTGACGGTGCGGGATATTACGAGCAACAGCATCATCAGCAGTTTCAGAAGCGACGACGTCGATGGGAACTACGTGGTCGTGCTTCAGCCGGGAAAGAAATACGTCATCACTGCGGAAGCGGAAGGCTACCTGTTCTACTCCGATCGATTCGATGTACCGGCGAACTCCCCGAACAACACGGTCCGCAAAGACATCACGATGACGCGAGACATCGTACGATTGCTCGTCTATTTCGAATTCGACAAATCGGTACTTCAACCGGAGTCGTATGTTGATCTCGACCGCGCCGTCGAATGGATGAACGCTAATCCGAATATGCGCGTCGAGCTTGCAGGGCACACCGACAACGTCGGTTCTCGGGACTACAACAAGAAGCTCTCCACGGACCGTGCACGCTCGGTCATGAATTACCTCGTTGCAAAGGGCATCCCTTCCTCACGACTCACTGCGGTCGGTTATGGAATGGAATCACCGATTGCAACGAATGAGACCGAGGAAGGACGCGCACAAAATCGCCGCGTGGAGTTCCGCGTGAAGTCGAATTGATCTTGTCGAACTTCGATTCTGAAAAAGGTACGTCACTCCGGCGCACCTTTTTTCTTTGGGATTTTGCGACAAGCAGGAATGCTTGTCCTATTGATGTATGATTCACTTAACGCGAAATGTCCCACGTCCTTCGTTGCCGGCATGATCAGAAGCTGAAACGATGATCGTATCCTTCTTCATCGCCCGATACACATCGACCGGAATCGTAAATAATTTGAGCGACTCCGAGTACTCAACCGGTAAAAGCTTCTCCCCGCTCCACACTTTTATCGACTCATTCACAACGCCGGAGAGGCTGTCCTTCACAGCGATGCGTACAGGCTGGTCGCTCTTCTTCGAAAGCGTGACGGATATCGCCGGAGGTTCTTCATCATGCTTCAATGAATACGTTGCGAGATAGCGCGACGTCGTACAGGTGAACTCATCACTCTGCCGTGCAAATGCCCGCAATCGAACACCGTTCAGCGGATGCAATGCTGAGATCACACTTTTTCGGTCGTTCCCGCTTCGCCTGATCATAACTCGCGGTGAGCCTGCAAGCGGGACATCCTGCGGCGATACGACATACTGTTTGTTTGCCTCGTTGCCGTTTTCATGGAGGGTCACGAACATGGACCGATACACGTCATGCGGCTTGAAACGCAGCGCAAACAATTCATCTGCCGATCGAATCACTCCGCCGCTGCTGCTCGAGATCAACGATCCGGTGATTTCCGAAGTCCATTCGTTCTCAGCATCTCCTGTCGTCACCCGTAGCGTTGCGGTTCCGGTAAATCCGTCCCATGGCCTGACGACTCCCCGCCATTCCGTTTTCGAAATCCGTTTCATCTTTGCCTGCGCGCTTTTCCCCCTTTGTTCAAGCCTTGCCTCAAACTGCGCGGTATGTTCCGATGATGTCTTGATCGTGAGAACGATTTCGTCATAATGCAGGGCGGTCGCCACGGAGAATTTCGCCGGAACTCCCTTCACCGATGTATCCATCTCATCCACTCCGTCTTCTTGAACGTTGACGTTGAACGTCATGATGGAACTGTTTCCAGAAATGTCCGCCGCGCGAAGCGTGATCTTCTTTTTCCCTACGCCGACCGTCCGCGATGATAGCTCGCCGCTCCCGCCCGAGTCCGGTTCATAGACGGAGAGTTCGTTCCCTTCTTCCACGTAAAGCTTTCTGAATTCACCTTTCCTTTTCAGCATCAACGCATTGTCGCGGTCGATGCGAATGTGCCATCCGAGATGATCCTGTATCCAGTCGAATCGTGAGCGGAAGAACGGACGGTCATTCACCTTCATCTCGATGGAATACGGAGTCGGGTAATCCTGCGCGCCCTGCGCTGCGTCGTTGGCGCGAAGGAGAATGCCGACGCGTCCCGTCAATGCGGGTTCACTCCGGAGCGTCCATGCTTTCGCATTTCCGATAATGTCAGCGACGAGAGGCTCGTGCTTGCCGTTCACGGAGGACATTGCGTCTAAGGGCATGAAGCAAACTTGCCGTGGAAGAGGCGGGATCGTATCGACCGGTCGCATGTTTTTCGAAAGACCCGGATTGACCGGATTGAAATCCCGGTCGCGTATTTCGAAGTGCAGATGCGGCGGCCCGGCTCCCGTCGCGCCGGTGTATGCGATGACGCTTCTCTTCTTGCATTGCACCTCGCCTTTCTTCCATTCAGCGGAGCCGAAACTGCGTCCCTGTTCCAGAAGGCGCTTGCGATACGCGCTGGTGATCGAGTCGGGGAAGCCTTTCAGATGCGCATACGCGGTGAAGTAACCGTCGTCGTGTTGAAGGACGAGATACCAGCCGTAACCGAACGGTTCGAACGTGATGGAGTGAAGCCAACCGTCGCGCGAGGCAAAGACGTCGTAGCCGGTTCGCATGTTCGTGCTGATGTCGATACCAGCATGGAAATGCGTCGAGCGGAATTCCGCGAAGCAAGAGGTGCGCACGTTGCTCGCATCGGTCGGCCAGAGGTAGTCATTCCAATCGGTCTCCGCGTGGAGCGAGCGTTTCGTGTGCACGACAGGCCCGGCTTGCGCTTCCATCTGGCCGCTGTTGCGGAGGACGTAACCGACGATACCTCCCGCGATCGCAAGACCGGTAATGAAAAGCGGCAATCGGATTCGCCGGTCAAGCTTCATGCGACGGAAAATGACGCGGTGAGATCACCATCCATATTCAGCGTGAGTCGATCTCCGGATGAAATTGCGCCGACGCCTTCGGGCGTGCCTGTGAAAATGAGGTCGCCTTCCTGCAGGGTGAAGATCGAACTGAGGTACTCGATGATGACGTCGATCGGGTAAAGCATCATTGCGGTGTGGCCCTGCTGCCGGAGGGTTTCGTTCACTGAAAGCGAGAAACGAATGTCCGACAGGTTTTGGAAGCGCTCCTTCGGAAGGAACGATGACAGACATGCGGAGCAATCGAAACCTTTCGCGATTGCCCATGGCATGCCTTTGGACTTCAACTCATCCTGAACGTCGCGCGCGGTGAGATCAAGCCCGACGGCGAATGCGCGTATGTACGATGCTGCGTTCGCTCTTGCGATATTTCTACCCGACTTGCCGATGAGCACAACCACTTCAACTTCGTGATGGACATTGCGCGAGTACTCTGGAAGATGGATGCTGCCGCCATCGTTGATGACCGATGAAGTGGGCTTCAGAAAAACGACGGGCTTTTCGCCTGCCGTATTCCCGAGTTCATCGATATGCTTCGCATAATTGCGACCGATGCAGTAGATGTTCTCTATTCGAGTGGAAGCGTTG
>CAYUWG010000038.1:4994-34883 GCA_964448285.1 uncultured Chromatiales bacterium | reverse complement strand
TCTACCCGATGTTCGAGCGGAGCTTCCGCTTCGGTGTGGACTGGATTCTTTGGGAATAACGCAACGGCATGTTGCTACTGATTCGAGTCTAATTCTGTCGTGAGTTTCGGTTTCATTGAGTTGCGATTCACTCGAAAGCCGATGGATCGGGTGATGAACGGCAAGGCGATAACGACGCAGAGAATCTCGGTGAAGCCTGCGAAAAGAAATGCCTCTTTGTATCCGGCCGAGTCACTTATCAAAGCACCTGCGACTGGTCCGATTGCAAATCCGATCGAGCCTACCGCGTTGAAGCCGCCCACCGCTGATGCCCGCATTTCCGGCGGAGAGAAGCGCGCAAGCATCCACAAACTCGGCGCATACATGATTGCCGCGAAGATTCCACAGATAATCATCACGACGATCAGTTGATCGGGTGAGACGTAACCGACGAACAGCACTGCAATCCCATAACAGATCGATCCCGTGACAAGAAGGATCGAGCCGCCAATCGCATCCACCGCTCTTCCGACAGCAGCAGTGAGAATGGAAAACGGCAGGAGAAATCCCGCGAGGAGCATCCCCGATTGTCGTGCGTCGATTCCATAGGTTGTCGCAACGAACAAGGGAAACGTCACTGCGAAGAATCCAACGGTGAATCGATCCACGAAGGTGAAGATATAGGGTATCCGAAGCCGGCTGTCACGCTTCAATACGAGAAGTGCATCGCGAAACGAGCGCGCCTTTTCCCTTACGTGATCCTTCTTCAACAACAGCCACGCTGCAAAGGCACAGGAAAGCAGCACGATCGAACCGACAGTGCAAAGGAGAAACATGCTTCTCACGCCGAGAGCTCCTCCGACAGGAAAAGCGAACGTCGTTCCAAGCGATACCGCTCCTCCCATCAAGCCCATGACCATTCCATAGTTGGTACGCCGTGCAAGATCGATTGCTTTCGTCATTACCATGCTGAATCCTAAAATACTGCTTGCACCTTCACAAAACCGGAGGAGCAAGAGGACAGTGAAACTCTCGGTGTACGGAAGGAAAAAGTGGAAAACCGCAGTTGCGATGTACCCGCCGATGAGGAGCTCTGTGCGCTTTCCGTATCTATCCGACAACGCGCCCCAGATAAATGCGAAAAAGATATGTGGCACGAGATAGAAGACCGCGAAAAGTGATGCGAGTGTATCGGTCAGGATGAATCGATCTCGCACGAATGAACCGATATTTGGAAAAACCACCGCAGTCGCGAATGTGCTGCTGAAAGCGAGAATCGCAAGGATGATTGATTGTGCAAGAAATCGAGGTCGTTGTTCTGTAGCTGCGTTTTCCATCGACTCAATATGGGAAATGCCAGCGATATGCGTTGCCAGCTCCCCCACGTGGCCGACAATGCTTGCAGGACTTGAAAAATGAGCCGTATATTTGAAGCCGGACTTCGGTTCGAGGTAGTTTCATTAACACAGGAGTTTCATTTGATCGGAATCATTGTTCAGGAAAACGAACCTATTGACAGAGCGATAAAGCGCTTCAAGAAGAAATACGAGCGCTCGGGAGTTCTCAAAGAGTTTAAGAAGCGGACGTACTTCACGAAGCCTTCCATTAAGAAGCGGATGAAGAAATTGAAAGCGATCCGCAGAGCGAAGCGCACGAACGAAGAAATTGAATAGCCCGCGAAGGGAACGGCAGAGATGCCGAAATCTGTCGACTGATTCAATGTGTTGACCATCAGTGGACTACCACTTCTTCTATCATATCATGGCCGACGGAACGGTCAAACAGGTCAATCCCTTCACGGGGGTTGAAGTCTGGGCTGTTCCGGAACGAGGGAGACGGCTTCTTTACGATACCACCTCAGAAATTCCTTCTTTACCGATTGAAGCGCACAGCCCCGAAGACTACTGTGCGTTTTGTGTTTCTCGTATGCTCGAAGTTGCTCCGGAGAAAGCGCGCATCGTCCGCAGGGATGGGAAGCACGAAATCGACCACCGCATTCTCCCTTCGAACTACTCGAATTCCGAACCACTCTTTCGTCGCGTTTCCAATCTTTTCGAAATAGTCTCCATCGAGTATTGGCGGAAGAATTTCAACTATCGCCTTTCAAAGCGAAACGCTGCATGGAAGGAAAAATATCTCGCCGATCCGATCGGCATCCAACACGTTCTGGATTTACTCGATTACAGATTCAGAAGAACGGGCAAAGCGGAAGTTGAAATCGATGCAATGTCGATGGAAGAGAAGCTTCTTCATGCCGACGCCTTTTTCGGAGGCGGTCATGAAGTCATCATTTCTTCGAAACACTACCGCGATGGAGCCAAGCTTGCGAATGAGTTACATGCGACAGCAGACTTGAGTGAAGAAGAGCATTACGAGTATTTCAACTTTATCATCGATGGGATGCGGGATATTATCGAGAGCAACCGATATGTCCGGTACATCAGCGTGTTCAAGAACTGGCTGAAACCGGCGGGAGCGACACTGGAACATCTCCATACCCAAATGGTCGCTATCGATGAATGGGGTGAGATGATCGAACGGCAGATAAAGATGATCATCGACGATAAAAACGTCTTCAACACGCGTGGACCGAATTTCGCCGGTCATCACAACCTCGTTTTCGCAGAGAATGAGCACGCACTGGCCTACGTAGGGACAGGTCACCGCTACCCAACGATCGAGATCTATTCGAAGTCACCGAATGCGCGGCCTAACGAACAGGAGCCTGATGAAGTGCGCGGCATGAGCGATCTCGTGCGCGCCTGTCATGCAGCGGTTGGTGACCATGTTTCCGTGAATGAAGAATGGTACTACACCCCGATCGATTCGATTTTCAAAATGCCATGGCACATCCACATCAAATTGCGCATCAATGTCCCGGCGGGGTTTGAAGGTGGTACGAACATCTTCATCAATCCCCTGACCCCGATCGAGTTTCGGGATCGCATCGTTCCTGTGCTATACTCCTTGCGGGAATCAGGAAGAATTTCTTCGGGAATACGCATTGCGGAAGAGTGCAAACTCGTTCCCAATCCCTTACAGTACTTCAAGAACACGTAAGAGAAGCGTGTGACGATACTCGGCATTGAAACATCATGTGACGAAACGGCGGCTGCCGTTGTCAGTGATGGGAAACTCGTGTCGAACATCATCTCATCACAAACCGTACACGAACAATTCGGCGGGATCGTCCCTGAACTTGCGTCACGTGCGCACACGCGCAGCATCATTCCGATCATTCACGCCGCAATTTCAGGGTCGGGAACAGAGCTTTACGACATCACGCATGTCGCCGTCACGCAAGGACCTGGACTGATCGGAGCGTTGCTTGTCGGTATCAACACAGCGAAAGCTTTTGCGATATCACGGGGAATTCCATGCATTCCGGTCAATCACATCGAAGCACACATGTTCTCACCATTTTTAGGTGACGAAGCTCCGGTCTTGCCGTACCTTTGCCTGGTAGTGTCCGGCGGGCACACGCTCCTCGTGAAAATCGACGCTTTAGATTCATACACGCTTCTCGGTGCAACAATCGATGATGCAGCCGGCGAAGCATTCGATAAGGTTGCACACATGCTCGGTCTTCCCTTCCCCGGTGGTCCGCAAATCGACACTCGGGCAAGTTTAGGAGCTGCATCGACAATCGCATTTCCACGCTCGCAATTGCATTCGAACGATTATCGTTTCAGCTTCAGCGGTTTGAAAACATCAGTCCTGTATTACCTCAGGAAGAATCATGCACTCGATTCGCAGGGATCGATGCAAATGACTGAAGAAGAATTGAATGACGTCTGTGCGAGCTTTCAGCAGGCGGTTATCGATGTGCTTTCGACAAAGCTTGACCGCGCAATGACAGAATACGGGATAAGGGATATTGCCGTCGTCGGTGGTGTTTCAGCAAATCGTCAGCTTCAACAGTCCGTACGGACGCTGGCAGAAAAACATGGTGGGCGAGCATTCATTCCCGGTCTCGCATTCTCGACCGATAATGCCGCGATGATCGCAATGCTCGCGTATCTCAAGCTTCAAAGAAATGCGGCCACCGATTCATATCGTTTTTCCGCGTTCGCTCGGCTACCAAGTTCCTTTTTTCGATGAAGCGCCTTCGACTCTCCCTGATAGCTGGAACGCTCGTTGTCATCGGGCTTATTTTCTATCTGCTGTCAGTGTATCTCCCGACAACTCGCGACAGAACGACACGAGTCCGGATACAGCGTGGGCTTTCTCTGCAAATGATCAGCGACGCATTGGAAGAAAAAGAAATCATTCGCAGCGGTCTTCTCTTTTCGATCCATGCAACGCTGACAGGCAATCGCGCGAAGTTGCAGAGCGGAGCGTACGCGTTCCCTCCTTCACTCAGTATCAGCGACGTGGTGACGATACTTGCAGAGGGCAGTCATCAGGTGGAACTGTGGGTGACGATTCCGGAAGGAGCGACCGTCCGGGGTATCGCCTCACTCTTCCGGAGTAATGCTGCGCTCGATTCACAACGAATCGTTGAACTTTCGTCGGATAGATCATTCATTCGGACGCTCGGATTGGAGACACAATCGCTTGAAGGATACCTCATGCCGGATACGTATCGTATTCGTCTCGATGACGATGAAGAGGACGTATTGCGAATGATGGCCGAAGAGATGAAGCGTTTCTTTGCAAGAAAATTTCCGAGGCGTAAATCCACTCCACGTAAAGTTCACGAAACGCTAACGATGGCCTCATTGGTTGAAGGTGAAACGAGATTAGATCGAGAACGCGCGCGCGTTGCTGGCGTGTACTACAATCGACTGAAGCGGAACATGCTCCTTCAGGCCGATCCGACAATCCAGTATATCATTCCTGACGGACCGCGTCGTGTGCTTTTTCGCGATCTTGAAATCGACTCGCCCTACAACACCTACAAATACAAAGGACTTCCGCCGGGACCCGTAAACAATCCCGGGCGTGCATCCATCGAAGCATCCCTCCATCCCGAATCCCATTCTTTCCTCTATTTTGTCGCCGATGGAAAAGGCGGCCATCGCTTCTCGCGAACCGGTGCTGAGCATCAAGCGGCGGTTGCTATGTATCGAAAGCATCAAATCCGGCAGCAACAGTGAATACTTCATCCGTCATACATTGGGGACAATTCAGGACGCTGATCGTTCTTTTCATGAAGATGAATGCACGCGGGCAAAGCGGCCGCAGCAGCTATGGGCGATTCCTCTCCATCTTTCTTTCATACGGGTTGTCCTCCACGTATCTCGGCTGGTCGCTCAGTCGAAGCTTTCACGAGATGCCATACCTTGTCCTGACACTTGCAGTGACGATGTATCTCGCAGGGTTCACCGTATTGAGTTCGTACTCGTTGATCCTTTTAGATCCGCATGAGTCGCGGGCGCTCGCGTCATTTCCCGTGTCATCGAAAACGCTTCTTCTCGCGCGTGTCGTGAACCTCTTTCTCTACGTGTTCACCATCGTACTTCCCTTCGCTATTCCCTTAGGATGGTTTTATTATGCAGGCGTCGAGTCCGTATCATCTCTTCTTACCTATGGGATCATTCTCTTTCTTGCCGCATTCTGGACAACGGGCTTATTCATCATCATCTACAACGTGATGATCTCGAAACTTGCGAATTCGAGTCAGTTGCTTTCCGTTACGCAAACCATTCTCGTATTCCTCCTTTTGTTTTTCTATCAGACTCTGTCTTCGCTGGGAAGTAACTCGATCGATTGGAACACTCTGGTAATGCATGATGCTGCATCGTTACTACCACCAGTTTGGTTCACGGCAATGCATGGTTGGTTGTCGGGGACGCCACATGTCGCAAACCAGTTGCTGCTCACGCTCATCTCTGCCGCCACACTCGTCCTTATGGCGCTCTTCTTCCAATCGCGATGGATGCTTTTGCCCGATATCAATACTCCGCTTGCACAGCAAGGCAATGGACGCAAACGACTCGCACTCATTGATTTTCTGTCTCAGTATTTCGCACCGCGGCGACCCGCGAAGAGAGCAGGATTCGATCTCTTCACACGCTTTCTCACACGCGAAAGAACCTTACGATTGCAAATCGTTCCGATCTTTATGATGCCGATCGCGGTTGCTGTCTATGGTCTCATGATGCGGACGCTGGAATCACCTTTTCGCGGGGCAATACTGAGCGAAGGCGCACAGATGCACGTTCCGGTGATTGTTTTTTTCTTGTTCATGACACGTCATATCGACCAGGTTATCGGGCGTTCGATCGGTGCGGAAACACCGTGGATTCTCCTTTCACAACCATCATCCGTTTTGAGGCGTTATTCACAGGGAATTCATCAATCGATCCTCTTGCGGCTCGTCATTCCGCAGTCGGTCTTGCTCTATCTGTTGTTTCTGTATTCGATGAGTTCTTTCGAATCAGCGCTTCAGGTCGTGTTCATTGTCAGTCTTGCGCGATTTCAAACCGCGTGCTTTCACGCATTTCAGCCATCCGTACCGTTCAGCCGCAAAGAGCGCGGCATTCTCGTCGTTCAACGCTTTGCGCAGTTCTTTCTGATCGTCCCTTTCTTGTTACTCGGCATTCTTCTGCATCTCTATTCATCTCAAAACATCGAAACGTTTTTCCTTATGCTCCTTTCCCTGATCGTTGCAACGCCATTGTTGCAAGCTGCGACTTCGAGAAGACAGATTCGTATCACAGCATGAGTGGATATGCGTGACATGAAAACTTTTTTTATGCAAAGGGCGGTCACGGTGAAGAAGGTTCGATACTATCTCTCACTTTTTACAACGCTGCTTCTCTTTTCTTGTGCGACACAACGACCGCCTACCGGAGGTCCCGAGGATAAAGAACCTCCGTCTATCGTTTCTGCCGAGCCGGCTTCCGGAACGACACGCTTCGAGGGTCGGGAGATCAATTTGATTTTCAGTGAGTACGTGGATAGACAGTCATTTCAGAAGGCCGTGCATCTCTCACCGTACATGGCAGGAACGACAGGCTTCGACTGGAGCGGAAAAGAAGTGACCATCACACTACCGTCAGAGCCGTTACCCGATAGAACGTATGTATTGTCGGTTGGGACGACAGTCCGCGATGTGAATGCAGGGAATACGATGAAGGAAAACTTTTCCCTCGCGTTCTCAACCGGTGATAGTCTCGACATGAATCGCATTTCCGGGCGAGTGTTCGATGCTAATGCCGCAGGAATTTCCATCTTCGCTTACCGATTGGAGAACAGTGATACAGCAACGATCGATCCTGCCATTCACAATCCGGATTACTTCGTTCAAACGTCCCAGGACGGATTGTTCGAACTGCGCTATCTCGCCTCGGGCCTGTATCGCGTTTTCGCAGTGCGTGATAAGCAATCCAACGTTCTTTACGACCCACAAACGGATGACATCGGTATTCCGCCTCGCGATGTAGAAGCGGTGCACGATTCCATTCGCGAACGATATTTCTTACGCTTTCGCCTGATGCGTGAGGACACGACTGCCCCTTTCATCCAACGTGCAACCGCTCTTACTCATCGCAGCATCGAAGTCGTGCTTTCGGAAGAACCCGATACAGTGCTATCGGAAGATCATTTCACGATCATCGATTCGACATCGTCAACGCGCGTGCCCATCGACTTCCTCGTACAAGACAGGAATAAGCGCAACACATACACTCTCCAGCTTCGCGACACGATCGAAGAAAAGCCGTATAGCCTTACCGCAACGAATATCCGCGATGCTTTCGGGAATGTCCTTCAGTCAAACCCTGTCGGATTTGCAGGTACGAACGCGCCTGACACGACGAAGCCAAGCATTCATTCCATTACACCGAAGCCACGAGAAAAATATTGGCCGGTCGATTCATCACTGTCTATCGTTTTCTCACGAAGGATGAGTTCGGAGGTCGAAGTGGAAATCAAAGATTCTACGAACGCTTCGGTCGCGGCGCGAACAAGATGGTTATCCGGAAACGAGATGCAGGTCACTCCCGCTGTTCCCTTGCAACAAGGGATACCATATCGACTCTGTGTCGATCTTCGTACTGCAAGGGATTCTCTTCGCAAATTCGCTGTTGGCGACAGCATCCAGTGCTTCGAATTCCGAACGGAAACTGATACGGAGTATGGGTCCATCACCGGAACGGTTGTGGACGCAGTTGACAGTATTTCGAAAAAGAACGTGACGGTCATTCCTTCAGACAGGAATCAAACAACACGTCAAGTATCCGTAAAGAGGTCCGGTCAATACGAAGTGACGAAACTGCTCCCCGGCACTTATGTCCTCGAAGCATTCTCCGACAGGGATGGGAATAAGAAATTCTCGCATGGTCGCATCGCGCCGTTTCTCCCCTCCGAACGGTTTGGTATTGCTTCGGATACAGTCCGTGTTCGAGCTCGTTGGGAAACGAGTGGTGTACGAATCACGATACCGGAATGATCATTCCTCTTTCTTTTTTCGCACGGTAACCGTTATCTGGTCTCGAACGACCCAAGCTTCCGTAAGGCCTTTGGTTTGGAGCGTATCGCGGTACTCGTCGGCTAATTTCTTCTCTGTGAAATTTCCGACGCGAAGTTTGTAGTACGGCGCGTCGAACGTCAGTTCGATCGTTTCGCCTTCGAGCAATTCCTTGAACTCATCACGTCGCTTCGTCGCCTCGTCCAGGCTCGTCGTCGAGGTGAGTTGGATTTTATATCCCATCTTTTTTTCAGTGGATTCCATCCACTCTTCTGACGGAATTTTTTCCTCCGGTAATGGATCGTTCGTCTGTGGAATTCCGTCTTGTGTCTGTTCAGTCCTCTGATTACGCGCGGTGACGACCGCAATCGTATCGCTCGGCGACTTAGTCTTTATCCTCGTTCTCTTCACAGTTTTTTGTGTTGGAGAACATCCCCAAAGGAGTGCGCAACTCAGGAGTACGATGGCGGTCTTATGTGAACGAGCGAAGATGAGTGAATAGGTGGTCATTACCGCCGGACTTCAACCGTGAATGCATCGGGATATCCCTTCGAAAGTACTTCAGCCTTGAAGGACGATGCTTGCTCCCGTGTTTGAAATGAGCCTAAAGTCACTTTGTAAAAACCGGATACCGGATCGTAATCCTTGTAAACGGGCTGATTGAATTTCCCTTTAATCTCATTGACCAGTTGAACGGCGCCGCTTTCATTCTTGAATGCGCCGAGCTGTACGCTCCACATGATAATGCCGGTCTTCGTAATCGGCTGAGTCGGTTCTTCCGTTGGTGGCGGTATCGGTTCCTTGACAACGGGTGCATTCTTCTCCGTATGCTGCGTGTCCTGAATCTCACCCTCCGGCACGACTCCGCCGTCATCAGTATCGACTTTTTTGAACTCGCCCTTTTCCTGTGTCTCGCTGTTCTCCTGCTTAGCCGTTTCTTCGCTCGAGCTGCACCCGAAGAGTATGATCAAAGGGAGAATGACGAGAAGTTTTCCAAGAACCTGTTTCATGTTGCCTCCTGTGCAATCAATGTGAGATAATCTTGACACTTGCACTCGCACCGATTCTGTCGGCGCCGCTTTCCGCCATTGCGAGTGCTTCTTCGGTGGTTCTGATGCCGCCGCTTGCCTTCACGCCAACGGTCCGTCCGACGACACGACGCATCAGCGCAACGTCACCGACCGTCGCGCCCGAACTGTTGAAGCCTGTCGATGTCTTGACGAAGTCTGCACCGGCTTCCTTTGCGAGAAGACATGCGGCAATCTTGTCTTCATCGTTCAGAAGACAGGTTTCAATGATGACCTTGACGAGATGCTTGATACTGTGCTTCTTCACCGCACGAACGACGGAGCGGATATCATGCTCGACATACGAATAGTCGCGGGATTTCAACTTCCCAACGTGAATCACCATGTCGAATTCCGTTGCTCCGTTCGCAAGCGTCTCCTCCGCTTCAGCGACTTTGCTGTTCGTCGTAGCAGTCCCGAGAGGGAAACCGATTACCGTGCAGACCTTTACGGAAGTCCCTTGCAATTCCCGGGAGCAAAGAGCCACGAAGCTTGGATTGACGCACACAGAGGCGAATCCGTATTCACGAGCCTCAGCACAGAGCTTTCGGACATCATCGTCCGTCGCTTCCGGTTTCAAGAGAGTGTGGTCGATCATTCCGGCAAGGCTTGAATCGAACGATGAGTACTGTGTGATTCCTGGTCCGGCACTGATTCGCTCTGCACCGTTGTGGCGCATCGTATCGACAATTGGCCGGTCCGATACGACGGAATCATCCGGCAGTATGCATCCTGTCCCTGAACAAGCAGTCCTGTACAGGGTGCGCTCCTTCATGACCTGGCTAACTATTTTCGCGATATCCGGCATCTGGTCGAAAGTCGTTCATCCGGGGGTGAAGATAAGAGTTTTGATGCAACTTCACTTTACAGACAACAGACCGGTCTTCACTTGAAAGGTATCGGTGAATGCATTGCGATGCTTGTATGAGCAGGCGTTCCATGTGATCATGTATCCGTTGATCCCATGCAATTCCACCTTCTCCCGTTTTTCCCTAACTTCCCCTGTTCGTCGTACGAGAAACGGCGACGGCCTATCACATCATGCTTCATCTCTCTGTCTTTGTTTCGGGTAACGGTTCGAACTTTCGCGCAATCCACTCAGCGATACTTCTTGGAGAGCTTGATGCGAATATTACGTGCGTGATAAGCAGCAAGCCTGAAGCGAAGGCCATCGAATATGCTTCAGCCAACGGAATACCGACCTTCGTCGAACCAAAAAAAAGCGAACTTCAATCTGACTATGCGCTCAGATTATTAGAGTATCTCACACGGCATAACGTCGATTTCATCGCCCTCTGCGGCTATCTGCGCCTCATTCCATCCGAACTCGTTTCTGTTTTCCGGTATCGTTTGACGAACGTTCATCCGGCACTTCTTCCTGCATTTGGCGGCGAAGGAATGTACGGGCGTCGCGTCCATGAAGCCGTGCTTGCATCAGGCGCAAAGGTCTCAGGAGCAACGATACATCTTGTCGATGAAGTGTATGACCACGGAGCGATCGTTGCTCAAGAATGCGTTCCCGTTCATCCGGATGATACACCGGAATCACTTGCAGGTCGCGTTCTTGAAGTGGAGCATCGCCTCTATCCTCGTACCTTGCAATCCTTCTCCACGGGAAAAGTCCACGTGGAGCCAACCACAGGAATTGTGACAATCACACCATAGTTTATGACCGAAATACAAACAGCACTTCTCAGCGTCTCGGATAAAACCGGCATCGTTTCATTTGCATCCGCGCTTCATAGACTTGGCGTTCGTCTGATCTCGACGGGAGGAACGTATCGCACGCTTGTCGAAGCGGGAATCCCCGTCATTCCCGTCGATGAAGTCACGGGTTTTCCGGAAATACTCGACGGGCGGGTCAAGACGCTTCATCCAAAAATTCATGGTGGGCTGCTTGCACTCCGAACGAAACCGGAACACATCGAAACTCTTGCTGCACACGAAATCGAAAGGATCGACCTCGTTGCGGTGAACCTCTACCCTTTCGAAGTGACCGTTTCATCCGGCGCTCCCTTTGAAGAATGTATCGAGCAAATCGACATTGGAGGGCCGTCCATGCTGCGATCTGCGGCGAAGAATTTCCAGAGTGTGACGGTCATTTGCGACCCGAATGACTACGAGCACATCCTTTTTGAAATCCAAGAACAAGGCAACACTTCGCCTGAAACACGAAAATATCTCGCAGAAAAAGTCTTTCAAACGACGGCACGCTATGACTCAGCGATCTACAACGTCCTGACTTCGAAGGAGGAATCGTCGTTACCGGATACGCTCACTATCCTCGCATCGAAAACTGAAGCGTTACGATACGGGGAAAATCCGCATCAGCAAGCAGCGCTCTATGGTGGATTCCACGACGTATTCGAGTATGTGCACGGCAAAGCACTTTCCTTCAATAACATCGTCGATATTCAGGCAGCAGCGGAGTTGATCGACGAATTCACTGCTCCGGCGACGGCTATTATCAAGCACACGAACCCTTGCGGATGCGCAACTGCGGGCAATCTGAATGATGCATATATCGCCGCACTTTCAACAGACCCGCTTTCAGCATTTGGCGGTATTGTCGCAGTCAATCGGGAAGTCAATGCCGCCCTTGCATTGGAGTTGAATAAAATCTTCCTCGAAGTCATCGTCGCTCCTGAATTCGATAACGAAGCCCTCGATATTCTTCGGCAGAAAAAAGACCGACGACTCATCCGAGTTCGGGAAAAAATCGCTGGAAGACGCACCGTTGATATTAAAAGCATTGCAAATGGTTATCTTTGCCAGACCGTTGACACCGTGGTGGAGGATGTTTCTTCATGGAAAGTAGTGACGAAGCGCGCCCCCACTGAGAAGGAGCAACGGGCTTTATCCTTCGCCTGGAAAGTCGCCAAACACGTGAAATCAAACGCCATCGTCTATACAGACGACCTTAAAACACTCGGAATAGGAGCCGGACAAATGTCCCGCGTGGATTCCAGTGCAATCGCCGTTTTGAAGGCACAAAAAGCGGGACATGATCTTACAGGTTCCGTCGTTGCGTCGGATGCATTCTTCCCGTTTGCCGATGGGCTGCTCGAAGCCGTGAAAGCGGGCGCGACCGCGGTAATCCAGCCCGGCGGTTCCGTGCGCGATGCCGAAGTCGTCGCTGCTGCAGACGAGCATGGTATTGCGATGATCACTACAGGCATTCGCCATTTCAAACACTGAATCGGAAAACATTTTCATGGGCCTGTTCAATCTCTTTGCAAACGACATCGCAATCGACCTCGGAACTGCCAACACGCTGATTTGGGTGAAAGGTAAGGGCGTCGTTCTCAGCGAGCCATCCATCGTCGCGTTCGATAAGAACACGAAAAAAATCATCGCCATCGGGAATGACGCTCGTGAGATGCAGGGGAAAACCCATCGCGAACTTCAGGTCATCCGCCCGATGCGCGACGGCGTCATCGCGGACTTCGAAATCGCCGAAGGCATGCTGCGTGCGTTCATCAAGAAGATCATGAATAGCTGGGTGCCAAGCCGCCGAATCGTAATCTCGGTTCCGAGTGGCATTACCGAAGTCGAAAAACGCGCCGTGCGGGACAGCGCCGAACATGCTGGAGCGAAGGAAGTGCACCTTGTCGCTGAACCGATGGCCGCTGCGATCGGAATCGGACTTTCGGTCGATGCTCCGGTTGGTGACATGATCATCGACATCGGCGGCGGAACGACGGAGATCGCCGTCATCGCACTGAACGGCATCGTGCAGGAAGAATCGATTCGTATTGCCGGCGATGAATTGAACAATGCGATCATCACACACTTCAAGAAGAACCACAACCTCCTGATCGGCGAGCGCACTGCCGAAATCATCAAGTGCGAAGTCGGTTCTGCCGTCCCGCTCAAACAGGAGTTGGTCGTTCGCGTTAAGGGACGTGACCTTATCGGCGGCCTTCCTACGACCGTCGAGGCCTCTTCAGTGGAAATCCGGGAAGCGCTTGCCGAACCGATTTCCATCATCGTTGAAGCGGTGAAATCCACGTTGGAACGAACGCCTCCCGAGCTTGCAGCCGACATCCTCGACCGCGGGATCATGCTGACCGGCGGCGGGGCTTTGCTCAAAGGCCTCGATACACGCATTCGTCAGGAAACGAACCTCCCCGTGCACGTGGCTGAAGATCCTTTGACCGCAGTCGTCCGTGGCGCGGGCACCATCATGGAAAACCTTCACAAATACGCTAACGTCCTTCTGAAGGGAAAGAAGTACTAAACCTCCGTTCTGATCCATCATGCTGCAGCTCCTTGCGTTTATCCGCTTCTTCAAGGAGTACGTTGTCTTCACGATACTCTGTATCGCATCGATCTTTCTTGTCAGCCAGAGCGATGCGCCGCAAGTGCAGGTTTTCCGTTCGCTCGCGATAGCAGGACTCGCCGCATTCCAGCAATCAACGACCGGGCTTCCTTCGCTCATCAGCAGATCGGAAGAAATGGAATCGCTACGCGACGTGAATATGACTTTGATGGAAGAGGTGATGCAGTTGCGCCGTCTGCGTCACGAGAATAACGAATTGCGGAAGCTCATCGGATTCAAGGAGCGGTCCGTGTATCCTCTTATTCCGGCAGAGATCGTTGGGAAGGCCCTTCTTGCCGGGCAGACAACGCTGACCATCAACATCGGTGAACGAGACAGCGTCCGTATCAATATGCCGGTCATCAATGAACGCGGCCTCGTCGGGAAAGTAATCGGTGTCAGTTCTGGATACGCACTCGTTCAGCTTGCATTGAGCTACGATTTTCGGGCGACGGTTCGAGTGCAGCGCTCACGTGTCGATGGAATCATCGCATGGCGGCAAGGTCCAACGTTGCTTCTTCAAAACATCTGGAAAACCGCTGACATCGTCGTCGGTGATACGGTGGTCACTTCCGAGGTAAGTAACATTTTTCCACCTGAAATTCCGGTTGGAACGATTACGAATATCGGCCCGGGAGAAAGCGGCCTCTTCAGCAAAGTCGATATTGAGCCGTTCGTGGATTTCAGCAATCTGGAACGCGTCTTCGTCGTTCGGATTGCGCCGTCTCCTGAGCGACAATCCCTTGAAGCGCGATCCGCGCAAGTCCCAGCGGAATGATGCAGTATCGATTCATTCTCACCGACCTTGCTCTCCTCATCGTGCTCACACTCGTGCAGTTGCTTTTCATTCGGTTTATCTCTATCGGCACCGTGAGCGCGGATATCGTTCTGCCGGGGCTTGTGTACTTTGCACTGCGTCGCGGACAAATTCACGCAACTGCCTACGGCTTCATCTCGGGACTCCTCATCGATCTTCCACTCGGTGGACTCATCGGAGTGTCGTCACTGGCAAAAACCATCGCCGGCTTCACTGCGGGATTTTTTCACGATGAAGAGAAGACAGACTTGCTCCTGCGAGGAATGCCCTTTCTCTGGATCACGCTCCTTAGCTCGTTCTTGCACAATATCGTCTTCGTGTTTACAACCTTTGTCCGAATCGATATTGATTTCGTCGAAGGCTTGCTGCTGCACGTGTTCGGCGCAACGATCTACACAGTCATCATCAGCCTCATACCCCTTCTCATTCTCTCTCGAACTGGCACGCGTTTGAAGGTTTAGGTATTTTCGTTCATGGACGAAACACGATTTGGAACCCAGCGACACATGTTCATTCTGGGATCAGTGATCGCGATCCTCATGGGCATTCTCGTAATGCGCTTATACGAACTTCAATTCGTCGAGTACGACGCCTTTCGTGCACAGGCTGAACGAAATTCCATTCGAAGAATAGCCCGCGAACCGCTCCGTGGTTTGATCCTCGACAAGGATCACAACGTTCTTGTCGCGAACAATCCCACTTATACCTTGACCGTCACACCTTTCGAGTTCAAATGGGAAAACCTCGGATACCTCTCGCAACTCTTCAGTGTGGATTCGAATCTTGTCCGCTATCGCATCATGCAGGCAGGGGTGCATTCTTTCGAACCGGTGAAGATTGAACGCGACATACCCTTTGCACAGATTGCACGACTGGAGGAGCATCGTCATCTGCTTCCGGGCGTGAACTACATCATTGAAAGCCGGCGGGAATACAAGATCAACGGCACGCTCTCTCACCTGCTCGGATACACGAAAGAGATTACACCGACCCTTCTCAGAAAACTTGGCCCATACTATCAACCCGGTGACATGGTCGGACATTCCGGACTTGAAGCCTTTTATGAAAACGTCCTGCGGGGAAACAAAGGATATGGCTTCTTTACGGTGAACGCGAAAGGGAAAGTCATCGAGAGTTTCGAGCGTGGACAATCGGACATTGCGGCCCGCGAAGGCTCCGACGTTGTGTTGACAATCGATCTCCAATTGCAATCCTTTGTCGAGCGCATTATGCGCAACCGTCGCGGCGCTGTCGTTGCCCTCGATCCGAACAACGGAGAGGTTCTCGCATTCGTGAGCAGCCCATCCTTCGACCTGAAGGACATGAGCGGGAAGATTTCGTTCGATCGTTGGAACCAACTTCGCAACGATCCGGGACTTCCGCTTTTCAACCGCTGCAGCATGGCCGCATATCCTCCCGGCTCAACGTTCAAGATGATGCTTGCGCTTGCAGCCTTGCAGGAAGGAATCATTGACGAGAGCAGCCGGATTCATTGCCCCGGCTACTACACGCTTGCAGGCGTCACCTTCAAGTGCCACGGTGCGCATGGTGACATCGGCGTCGTGCGTTCGCTCGAATACTCCTGCAACGTTTTTTATTACAAACTGATTTTCAAGTTGGGCTTCGAGCGATGGGCGAAGTACGGTTCGTTATTTCAGTTCGGAAGAAAGACGGGAATGGACATCGCGAACGAAAATCCCGGCACGCTTCCAAGTGAAGAGTATTACAACAAGCGATACGGCAAACGTTGGAACAAAGGCTACCTTGTGAGCCTCGGCATCGGGCAGGGCGAAGTCAACACGACTCCGCTCCAAATGGCTGCTTACGTCGCTGCCATCGCCAACGGTGGAACATACTACCGCCCACATGCAATCAGAGCGATCGTCGATCGTTCTGTCACGGAAGATATTCCCATCCCGCTCGACGCCAAGCGCCTTCCCTTTTCATCCGATGTTGTCCGCGTCGTAAAAACCGGGATGTATCGCGCTGTGAACGGGAGTGGAACAGGATACGCTGCAAGAATCAGCGGCGGGCAATCTGCGGGAAAAACAGGCACCGCCCAGAATCCTCACGGCAGAGACCATGCCTGGTTCGTCGGTTTCGCACCCTATCAGAAACCGACGATTGCGCTTGCCGTGATCGTTGAAAACGGCGGCTATGGCGGTGAGGCTGCTGCGCCGGTTGCAGGCGCGATCATGCGGTATTACCTCTATCGAAATTACCTGACGCCATCCGTGAAGGACACCACGCAAACAGAAGTCGAAATCGTCGAGACGACTCCGCAAGTTCAGCTTCCCGACTGATGCGCCGCTTTGTAATCGCTCAAACCCTTCGAAGAATTGACTTCCTCATTCTCATCCCGGTCATTGCCTTGACGGGATTTGGTTTGATCTCGATTTATAGCGCGACACAAGGAACGGCAATGATCGTGAAGTTCGAAAAACAGATCCTGTGGATCGTACTCGGAGGACTGAGTGCTCTTGCTGTCGTTCTTGCGTCTCCGAGGTTCTATCACTATACCGCATATTTCGTTTACGCGCTGTCAATCCTCCTGCTGATTCTCGTTCTCTTCTTTGGGAAAACCGTTGGCGGCAACGCTGGATGGTTCGGCATCGGAAGTTATGGCATTCAACCGTCGGAATTTGCCAAGATCGGGACTGTCCTTGCACTCGCTCGTTTCCTCTCCGACCGCGCGACCAGCTTGCATTCGTTTCGTGATCTCCTCACGGCAATCGCGATTGTCTTGCTGCCGTGGCTTCTCATCGTTCTTCAACCGGATTTTGGAACCGGGCTTGTGTACTGGGCTCTTTTCATCCCGATGATCATTTGGGCAGGCGCGGAAATCATTCTCCTTCTCACCCTGCTCTCTCCGATCATCGTGTCCGTCATCTCGATACTCGATCTGTGGATTTTTCTTGCGGTCACGTTTCTCGTTTCGGCGGTCTTTTATCTCATGAAGAGAAATATCGGCGTCGCACTCCTCTTCCTCGCGTTGAATTTAGCCTGCGGTTTTGCCGTTCAGTACATGTACGAGCACTTGCCCGAATATCAGAAAGCTCGCATCTCTGTCTTTCTCGATCCGAGCAGGTCGCCTCAATCCGCTGGCTGGAACATTATTCAATCCAAAGTAGCAATCGGATCGGGCGGCATTACCGGTCAAGGATACCTTCAGGGTTCGCAAACGCAGTTGCGATTCGTTCCGGAGCAATGGACGGATTTCATTTTCTGCGTTCCAGCAGAGGAGTTTGGATTCATCGGCGCCATTGCGATCATAGCGCTGTTCTCCGTCGTTTCATTCCGGGGCTTGCAACTCGCACGTTCGATGCAGTCGCGCTTCTCGAGCTTGATGATGATCGGATTGATTGCGATCATCGTCGTTCACGTATTCACCAACATCGGCATGGCAACCGGGCTCCTTCCCGTCGTTGGCATTCCATTACCGTTTCTGAGTTACGGCGGTTCGTCGTATATCACAAGCATGATCGGCGTTGGCCTGATGCTCCATTCATACGCGCATCGCCAGGAACCGGAGTTTTAAGCATGGCAAAAGAAGTACTCACATTCGATTCGTTGGACGAGGACTTAGCTCCTCACACACAGGAAGATTCGACACGCATCGATGCTGTTGGAATTATCGGCGGCGGAGTCATGGGTCGCGGACTTGCACAGACCTTTTCCTCTCATGCGCTCAACGTGATCATCGTTGAGCGCGACGAAGCTCGTGTCGATGCATGCAAAGCTGGACTCGAGGAAAACCTGAACCGAGAAATTCAGCGATGGGCAATAACGGAATCGGAAAAACGGGCGCTCTTAGCTCGCATTACCATCACGTCTCAATTCGATCTGATCAGGCAGAGCGACCTCGTCATCGAAGTGGTTGACGAGAAGCTCGAACTCAAACAAAAGATCGTCTCGGACATTCATGCGATCTGCGATCCGCGCACGATCATTGCATCAGGAACTTCAACGCTGAGCCTGACAAAAATCGCAGCCGCGATCGACCACCCTGAGAAGGTGATCGGAATGCATTTCAGCAATCCGGTTCCGAAATCGACGCTCTGTGAAATCGTGCGCGGCATCAAGACATCCGATGAGACGTTCCGTCGGACGAAGGAATTCATTGAGTCGATTGGAAAAACGCCCGTCGAAGTTTATGAGTATCCGGGATTCATAACCACGCGCGTGATCATTCCCATGCTCAATGAAGCGATGTATGTGCTCATGGAAGGAATTTCCTCCGCTGAGGATATCGACACAGCCATGCGCCTCGCTTACAATTTTCCAGTCGGTCCGCTTGAGCTTGCCGACACGATGGGACTTGAAGAACTCCTTGCGTGGATGGAGTCCTTATTTCGGGAATTGGGTGAAGCGAAATATCGCCCGTGTCCTCTATTGAGACGGAAGGTTCGCGAGCAGAAACTCGGCAAGAAAACCGGTGAGGGATTTTTCCGATACGATGCGAACGGAAAACGGATCAGCAGTATCCTCGCAGAGGAGAGACACACGTGAACATCCTTGTCGTCAATTGCGGAAGCTCTTCCATCAAGTATCAGTTCATCGAAGCAGAGCAACGAAAGGTTCTCGCACGCGGATCGGTCGATCGCATCGGGATGAGCACGGCAATGCTTTCGAACGTGCGCGGAGACGAAGACGCAGTGAAAATTGCCGGTGAAATCCTCGACCATGCGCAAGCGATCGAATACATCATCGCGGTGCTGATGAGCAAGAATCACGGCGTCATTTCGAACAAGTCTCAGATACACGCCGTCGGGCATCGCGTCGTTCACGGCGGCGAAGATTTCGCGTCGTCTGTGCTCGTATCCGACACTGTGCTCAAGGCTTTGCGAGAAAATATCGAACTCGCTCCGCTGCATAATCCCCACAACATCCGCGGCATACTCGCAGTGCGGCAACACCTCCCGGATGTCCCGCACGTCTGCGTTTTCGATACGGCGTTCCATCACACGATTCCTGCAAGCGCGCACCTCTACGGTCTGCCTTATGTCTTCTATCAAAAGCACCGCGTTCGTCGTTATGGTTTCCATGGAACCTCGCACTACTACGTGACCCGGCGCGCTGCAGAATTATCCGGAAGACCGATCGAGAACCTAAAACTCGTTTCGTGTCATCTTGGGAACGGCTGCAGCATGGCGGCTGTCGAAGGAGGCATTTCCATCGATACGACTATGGGATTCACACCGCTTGAAGGACTTCTGATGGGGACACGCTGTGGTGATCTCGATCCGCAGGTTTTACTCTACATCATGGCGAAGGAAGAACTTTCACTCGCGGAGGTGACAACGCTTTTAAACAAGCACAGCGGTTTGATCGGCGTCTCCGGAATAAGCAGCGATATGCGGGAAATCGAACTTGCGCGCAGGAACGGCAACGACCGCGCAAAACTTGCCTTCAGCATGTTCTGTTATCGCATCATCAAATACATCGGCGCTTACGCAGCAGCGATGAACGGAATTGACGGCATCATCTTTACCGGAGGTATCGGTGAGAACAGCATAAACGTTCGCGCACAGGTATGCGAGTCCCTTTCGTTCCTCGGCGTGCATTGCGAGCCGGAGAAGAATGAAGACGGCAAAGGGGAACGCATGATTTCACCGGACGGTGCGACGCCGTTCGCTGCCGTCATCCCAACGAATGAGGAACTGGTCATTGCTCTTGACACACTTGCCATAGTAAGAAAACGCGAACGCGCGAGTGCATCGCAGCCGGCGTAGATCGCAATGTCGCAGATAACCAAGCTCAAGGACAAGCGGAACCTTCGCATTCTCGTCATCAAGCTTCGCGCAATCGGCGACGTACTTCTCTCCACCATCGTCCTTAATAATCTCCGCGCATTTTTTCCTGAAGCACGTATCGATTTTCTCACTGAACTGCCTTCGCGAGATATCGTAGAAGGTCACCCTGCTCTCGACCATGTGCTCATCTTCAATCCGGGCAGAGACAATGCACTCAAGCTCTTTTGGGAATTGAACCGCCGTCGGTATGACGTTGTCTTCGACCTCTTTTGCAATCCGCGTTCAGCGCAAATGACGTTTGCGACACGGGCACCGTATAGGATCGGATATCCATTTCGCGGTCGCGCTTATGCGTACACGATTAAAGTGCAGGCGAGAGCAGAGTCGATTCATAACACGCAATTCAATCTCGATGCTTTGCGCGCGGTGGAAATTCCCATCGTCGATGAGCGGATCGTTATTCCCCACGACCCTGAGGCAATACAATGGGCAAAAGAGTACATGGCAGAGGTTCGACTGAATAATACGCCGGTGATTGCCCTCAATCCCAGCGGGACATGGCCGACGAAGCGATGGGGCCTGGAACACTTCGCTCAACTCGGGGACATTCTCATTGAGAAATATGGTGCGCGCGTTCTCCTGCTTTGGGGCCCCGGCGAAGAAGCAGACGTTCGAACGATTGCAGGAACGATGCACCACGGTGCTCAGATCATTCCGAAAACGACACTCAAGCAATTGGCGGCATTACTTGCCGAGTGTGACTACTTCATCAGCAACGATTCGGGACCGATGCACATCGGTGCAGTCGCGGGTGTTCCCGTCCTTGGAATTTTCGGTCCGACGAATCCGTATTCGCAAGGCCCTTATAGCGCAAGGAGCGCATGGATAAGAAACGAAGGCCTCGAATGTCTTTCCTGCAATCTCACAGCATGTCCCATCGGGAACGTGTGTATGACGGAGCTTTCGGCAAGCAGTGTTGCTGACGCATTCGACCGATTGATGATTTCTCTCGCCGAACGAGACGTGAGGAGCTAATTCAATAACATCAGAACGAATTCGGGTTTTTTTCCGTACCCGAACTTTATCCCCGGAGCGGGAAGATGAAACATGTTCAGGACGCGTTTGATGAGATTGATATCCTTGCCTTCGAATGGAATGAGTTTCTCGAGGTTGTAATCCAGCCCCACGATGTATTCGCGACGGAGACCGCCTGACCAGCCGCTGAATCCTACCGCGACTTGAAGAAAATCCGGCCAATACGGACGCCACGTCTCCGGAAGAAGATTCTCAACACGGGCAGACATCCAGTAGATGTGATAGTCTTGAAGTTGATGGATGAGAAACTGATGCTTTTCCAACGGATAGTACAAACTCCACTTCATCTCGAAGTTCGCGAGGAACGGAACCTTCTTTCTGAGGATGCCGAATCCCACGCCGGTCCAGTTGAAAGCTAGGTCCTCCGGGTCTGCGCCCCAATACGAAAAACCATCGCCGACTTCTATGGCAAACGAATGAAACGCGGCAACTCCTGCTGCCCACCACATCGACTCGTCTTCCGGCATTCCGCCCCACTCCAAAGTGTGGTTGATAGTATGAAACATCCAGTAAGACGTGTACATGTGCCCGATCTTATCGATGCAAATGTTGTTCGTGTAGCAGTCTTCATGTCTAAACTTGAACGTGCGAAAGCCTTTGTCCCACCAGATTACCCATCCGTAAGCGAACGAACCACCGGCAACGATACCTGTGCTAATCTTAGAAATATTTCTCCGTGACCAGAATGTGGAGCCGGCGCTATCCGTAGTTGAACCTGAATCGGCTACGGTTTGCGAACGAGCGCTTGCCGCGAGAAGCAGTGTGATGGAAAAAATCACTGCGAGTGAGGGCAGGTATTTGTGAAAACGAATCAGGTGAACAGACATCGCATTGTGACGTTGGGAAGCAGAGCTAAATCGTTCCGAACATTCTGTCGCCTGCGTCACCTAATCCCGGCAGGATATATCCGTTCTCATTGAGTTTGCGGTCAAGCGCAATGGTAAAGATCGCAACGTCCGGATGATCGCGTTCCAGCAATGCAACGCCTTCAGGAGCGGCAACGATACAGGCAAGCCGGACGTGTTTCGCTCGTGCATCCTTCAGTTTTCTAATGCACGCGGAAGCGCTGCCGCCGGTAGCAAGCATCGGATCGAGGATGATAACGATTGCGTCTTCGAGCAACGACGGATGTTTGAAATAATACTCCACAGGCTCCAGCGTTTCATCGTTTCTGAACAAACCCATATGTCCCACCGAAGCTTTCGGGAAGAGCGAAAGAAATCCTTCCAGCATCCCAAGGCCGGCCCGAAGCACGGGAACGAGCACGACCTTCGCATCGATCAAAGCGCCGCTTGTCAACTCCAATGGGGTTTCGACAAGAATTTCCTTCGTGGGAAAGTCACATGATATCTCAAGAGCGAGTATCGTTGCAAGCCGATTCAGCACTGTGCGAAACTCGCCATCATCCGTACCGGCGTCGCGGAGAATCGTCAGGTTCGAAACGGAAAGCGGATGCGATGAAACGTGAAGTGAAATCCCCTGCATGTCAGGAAGAGATACTCCTCTCTGTCTTGCTCAGCGAGCCGTACTTCCCTTGAAAGTACAGGAGCGGATTCGCTTCCTCGTGATACATGTTCATGTCGGTGACCTCCGCGAGAAACAACGTGTGATCGCCCGCATCGACCGTGTCGATGATGTTTGCTTCCAAATGCGCCATACAATCCTTTACGATCGGTAAACCAGATTCGGTCAACTCCAACTCGACTTTGCTGAAACGTTCATCCATTGGCGCCGTGGCAAAGATATTCGATATCGCTTCCTGCTCTACAGAGAGTATGCTCACTGCAAACCGGCCTGCAGTGGATAGCGCTCTGCTTGGAATGCTTTCCCGCGTAATGCTGATCAGAACGATCTGCGGATCGAGTGAAACGGAGGTCAGTGTGTTTACGGTCAAGCCCGTGAAGTCCTCACCGTTTCGTGTTGTGACAACGCAAATCCCGGTGGCGAAAGACCCCATGACACGTTTGAATAAAGTTGGATTGACTGGCATCGGAATCAAGAATGTTTGCAGCGTCTCGCTGTATTCACCAAAAGAATACGAAAAGACGCGTTAGCGAAAAACCGGCGCCGTGTAAAGAGTTCAGTCAGCATTCTCTCTCCTTTTTACAATGGTACAGATTGCCGCATATCGATTCTTATCCTTCTCAGGCAGACTATCATCTGATGAGGTTGCCCCATAGGAGGCATTGCAAAGTTTATCGGAATTCAGCATCCCAAGAACATATTCCAGTTGATTATGATTGTACTCAAGCTCAATAATCGTTTTCCCATTACGGATAGTGCGCTTCGGTTCTCGGAGCCTTGTACCATTCGAATAAAACCGCAGTGTGAACTCACATGAGATATCGTCTTTAGGTTCACCGTAAAGCTTCAATAATTCGAGTTCCGTTCCCTTTACAGGCGAACTGAGAGGGATAGACCGTCCGGCATGTACACACAGATGATATTCTGTGACTTTGATCTGATGCGAGATGTTCGTCTTTTCTTTCTTCCTTTTTGCCATGTCATCCTCCATGTTTTCGTGGATATTCACCGCATCTGAGTGTTTCCCGGTGCGATGTTGAGCAATATACACCGTGACTTCCTACCACGATAGCGTTTAGTTTTTAATCCATATGACAGACATGTACATTGATTCTCGAAATGCGAAGAGAGGAAAGTCGTGGTTGGTGATCCTGCAAAAAGACAGTCGCGTATTCGTCTATTGGATACAATCAAGCGATCAGTTGAATCGAATAAACCAGGAACAATCATCGCTGCCATTGCGCTTCTCTTTCACTTTTTTGTGAATCTAAGCGGAGGCTACGGATACTTTCGTGACGAATTCTACTACCTCGCATGCAGCGACAGACTTGCATTCGGGTATGTCGATCATCCACCGCTTTCCATCCTTTTGCTTTGGTTAAACCGCGCGGTACTGGGAGACTCGATCTTTGCTCTTCGCTTCCTTCCTGCGGTTGCTTCTGCGGTACTCGTGTTTGTTACCGGCCTTATAGTTCGCGAATTCAACGGGCGAACGTTTGCTCAGACAATAGCATCCGTGACGGTCTTCATTGCCGGAGTGTATCTCAGCATTGGAAGCTTTTACTCGATGAATGCCTTCGAACCGCTTTGTTGGATTGGTTCGGCGTACATCGTTATCAGAATCCTCAATACGGGAAACGACCGGCTATGGCTTGCCTTCGGTGCGATTGCCGGACTCGGACTTCAGAACAAGCACAGTATGTTATTCTTCGGTTTCGCACTTATCAGCGCCCTCGTTCTTCTAAAGAGAAGTACCTTAGATAGCAGATATCTCTGGTTCGGAGGTATAATCGCTTTCCTGTTTTTCCTCCCAAACGTCATCTGGATGGCGATGCATGATTGGGCGACATTTGAGTTCATGCGGAACGCTCAGCAATGGAAAAACGCGCCTATGTCACCGATAGAGTTTTTCTCAGCGCAGATCTTGCTTCAAAATCCGATCACGATTTTCATTTGGATGACCGGGTTGTTTGCGCTCTTATTCCAACGCGAATTAAAACGATATCGTGCTTTCGGGATTGCGTTTCTCCTTCTTTTCATTCTCTTCGTAGTACAACGAGGAAAACCCTACTACCTCTCACCGATATACCCCATTCTGCTTGCAGCCGGTGCTGTGTATTTAGAGCACCTTATGAAGCACAGAGGTTGGAGAATACTCCTTCGCGGTTATTCTATACTCGTCGTTTGTTTTGGAATCGCTCTCATTCCACTTGCCTCTCCTATCCTGCCTATTGAGATATATATCCGTTATGAACGAGCGATTGGATTAAGTGCACCAAAGATGGAGCGACACGGTTATACTATCTTGCCGCAAATTTTTGCGGATCGATTCGGATGGAACGAAATGGTTTCAGCTACCGCCGATGTCTATCACTCTCTTACACCCGAGGAAAAGCGAAGGACGGTCATTTACGCTCAGAATTATGGAGAGGCAGGTGCTATCGACTTTCTTGGTGACGCTTATGGTTTGCCTGACGCAGTCTCAGGACACAACAATTATTGGCTCTGGGGCAATCAAAATCCTGCGGCGGATATCGTTATCATTATCGGTGGACAGAAGGAGGATCATCAAGAGGTTTTTACCTCCGTGAACATTGCGAAGATGCATAGCAATCCATACGCAATGCCATATGAAACCGACCTTCCAATCTATATCTGCAGGGGACCGAGCATGCCGTTAGATCAGTTGTGGGATCGAGTGAAGCATTATATCTAATCATAGAGACTATACTTACCACCATGTACGCGGAATGAACGAAACATGATCTCCGATGTTCATCGGGCAATGGCTGACATCAACCGTGCGTGGCGGGAGCTGCGCCCATATGAGATGGAAACACTTGTTCATCCTGACATCACGATGGTTCTGCCTGGATTCAGCGGCACGATAATCGGACGCGATCCTTTCGTACAAAGCTTCGTGGACTTCTGTCGGAACGCTACAGTTCTTGAATACACGGAAATCGATGAGCTAATCCAGGTGATTGGCAGTGTCGCCATCGTAACCTATCGATTCGATATGCTTTACGAACAGCCTTCATATCGTGCGCGATCTACTGGCCGAGATATGTGGATATTCAATCTCATCGATGATACGTGGCTTGCCGTGTGGCGCACGATGATTGATATCGAGGATACGATCATCACCGAATAGTGAAACTCAAAGAGAGAGTTCATCTGCTCGTTGTTCAGCGCTCACCGAAAACACGATCGTAGCGATCGGTTACCGAGCTAAACTTCGAACTTTATCCCTTGCGCAAGCGGCAGGTCTGTTCCGTAGTTGATCGTATTCGTTTGACGACGCATATAAACCTTCCATGCGTCCGAACCCGACTCACGTCCTCCTCCCGTTTCCTTCTCGCCGCCGAACGCGCCTCCAATCTCCGCCCCGGAAGTGCCGATGTTGACGTTGGCTATACCGCAATCCGATCCGGCTGCCGACAGGAAGTATTCGACTTCACGGACATTGTTCGAAAAGATGGATGAGGAAAGTCCCTGCGGAACTGCGTTTTGTAATGCGACAGCTTCCGCGACATCTCCTTTGTATCGAATGAGGTACAGGATCGGCGCGAACGTTTCTTCCTGCACGATCGGGTAATGATTCTCGGCTTCGACGATCGCAGGGACAACGTAACAACCGGATTCGTAGCCCTCTCCAGCGAGAACTTCTCCGCCATAGACGATACGCCCGCCTTGCTCGCGCACTTTTTCCAATGCGTTGGTAAAATCACGAACGGCATTCAAATCGATCAGCGGTCCGACGTGATTTCTTTCATCGAGCGGATTTCCGATGCGCAACGATCCATAGGCTTTCACGAGGCTCTCTTTCACTTTGTCGAAAATGCTTTCGTGCACGATGAGCCGCCGTGTTGTCGTGCAGCGCTGTCCGCATGTACCGACGGCGCCGAAAACAACAGCCGGAATCGTCAACGCTAAATCAGCATTCGGTGTAACGATGATGGCATTGTTGCCACCGAGTTCGAGAATGCTTCGCCCGAAACGTTCGGCCACGACTGAAGCGACGTGTTTCCCGATGCTGGTCGAGCCTGTGAACGAGATCAGCGGAATGCGTTTGTCGTTAAGCATCCGCTCGCCGACCGTAGAGCCTCCACCGATGACAAGCGAGAAAATGCCTTCGGGTAAGTTGTTCTCTTTCAGCACTTCTGCCGCAATCTTCTGACATGCAATGGCGCTCAGCGGAACGGATGACGCCGGCTTCCAAATGACAACGTCGCCGCAAACGGCTGCGATCATCGTGTTCCAGGCCCATACGGCAACGGGGAAGTTGAATGATGTGATCACACCGACGATTCCAAGCGGGTGGTATTGGTCGTACATCCGGTGATTCGGTCGTTCACTATGCATCGTGAAGCCATACAGTTGCCGCGAAAGCCCGACTGCGAAATCACAGATGTCGATCATTTCTTGGACCTCGCCCATGCCCTCTTGAAGCGATTTCCCCATCTCGAATGAGACGAGATTTCCAAGCTCATGCTTTTTCGCTCGGAGTTTCAAACCCAACTGCCGAACGATCTCACCGCGCTTCGGAGCCGAGACAGATCGCCAAAAAGTAAACGCCTCCGTCGCCTGGTCTATCACCGATTCGTAATCATCGACTGAACACATCTGTACGTCGGCGATGTGCTCTCCTGTAGTCGGTGATGAGACGCTCAGCGTCTTTCCCGCCGATGTAACGAGCCACGTCTGGCCGCTCGAAGCGCCGGAGTTTATCGCTTCGATTCCGAGCGCCTTGAGGAATCCCTTCGCTGTTTTCTTCTCTGTTACGATCGTTTCATTCATATGCGTTTCTCCTGTGATAAAGTCATTGGTGTTGATTTCAATTCGAGTAAAACATCGCGCAGGATTTCTATTCCTTCATCGATCTCGTTGCGCGTCACGTTCAATGCCGGGCGAAAGCGAAGGCCACGTATTCCCGTTCCGAGAATCAGCAATCCTTTGTCGTATGCCTGCTGGCGTATGTGATTACGAAGTTCCTGCGTTGCAATGTCCATCGCGCAGAAAAGCCCGCGGCCGCGTGGATTATCGACCAGTCCGGGAAACTCTGCACAAAGAGCATTGATGCGATCGAGAAGATGCTTGCCGACCTCTCGAGCATTTCTCACGAGCGCTTCCCGCTCGATGATTTCGAGGTAACGCTGAGAGCGAACCATATCGACAAGACATCCACCCCACGTGGAGTTTATCCTGCTCGATGCGTGAAAGACATTGTCCGGGACTTCATCGATCCGAGTACCTGCGAGGATGCCGCATACTTGCATCTTCTTCCCAAAGGCGAGGATATCCGGCTGGACGAAGTACTCATGCGCCCAGAACCGTCCGGTAAGTCCGACACCGGTTTGCACTTCGTCGAAGATGAGGAGCGCGTCATTTTCGTCAGCGAGAGTTCGCAATGCCTGCATGAATTCGAAGCGAAAGTGATTGTCGCCACCTTCCCCTTGTATCGGCTCGATGATGATGGCCGCAATGTCATCGCTATTTTCTAAGAACGCCTGTTTGATCTGCTCGATCGCATCAGCTTCCTTCTTCTCCACCATGCCGATCATTTCATCATTGATCGGGAAATGCATCGCCGGACTGATGATCCTCGGCCAGCCATCGAACTTCGGGAAGTACTTCACCTTTCTTGGATCAGAGTTCGTCATCGTCATCGTGTAACCGGAGCGGCCGTGGAATGCATTTTCAAAGTGAATGACTTTGTGCCCCTTCTCTGTTCGGTAACCCTTCGCGAAGTTCTTTTGTACCTTCCAGTCGAAGGCGGTCTTCAGTGCGTTTTCAACCGCGAGTGCACCTCCTGCGATGAAGAAGGCATGGGGCAGATAGTCAGGGATGCCGACGCGTGAAAACGTCTGGACGAAATCTGCCATCTCTACGGAATAAACATCCGAGTTCGAAGGTTTATTGACCGCAGCATGAAACAGTCGATCCCTGAACTCATCGGTGAGCATGTCGGGATGGTTCAATCCGATCGGTGACGACGCGAAGAACGTAAAGAAATCGAGAAAGCGCTTCCCTGTTTTCAGGTCATAGAGAAAGCTTCCGGAACTGTTTCGCAGATCGGCAACGATATCGAAACCGTCGGCGAGCATGTGTCGGCGCAACACATCGTGCACGTCCGACGGCGCGACGGCTGATCGTCGGTCAAGAGATAGAGTTGAGAAATTCATTGTGTACTCCTGTGAAAAATGATTCAACATTCTGGGTTGACAGTCGCTGCTGAATACAGGAGTACGGTATCGAGGTCGAGTACTGGAGGAAAAGAATGATCGCCCTCCGGCTGGAGGCGGACGCGGCTTTGTTATGTCCGTAGATGCGTTTCATCCGTTACAAAAGTCGTATCTAATTTCGAATCCCACAATTCAGGATAATGATCAATCGAATTTACTCGGTCAGTTCAAGTCGTTCGAAAATGAGATCGACATTCTTCAAAGACGCCTGCACATCGAAGCAGTGATTCAATTCATCTTCCGAAAGAAGCTCCATCACTTCAGGATCTTCGAGAAAGAGATCCTTCAGTTCAACTCTCTCCTTCCATACACGCATGGCATGTCCCTGAACGATACGATAGGCGTCCTCCCGAAGCATCCCCTTTTTCGTTAATGCCAGCAGCACCTGCTGTGAGAAGATCAGCCCATGCGTTCCGTTGAGATTACGCATCATGTTCTCAGGATACACGACCATCCTTTCGATGATCCCCAGCATCTTCGCGAGCATGTAGTCGAGAGCGATTGTCGCATCGGGCAAAATCACACGCTCTACGGATGAATGGGTGATATCACGTTCATGCCATAACGCTTGATTCTCCATAGCGGAAAGAGCGTAACCACGAAGCAGGCGTGCCATACCTGCAACGCGTTCGCACGTGATCGGATTGCGCTTGTGCGGCATTGATGAGCTTC